>NZ_BAKG01000015.1 GCF_000614065.1 Prevotella dentasini JCM 15908
TCTTCCCCGTTAAATTTCTAACCGTATATAAATTTCCGCTAACCGTATATAAATTTTTCGCTAACCGTATATAAATTTTCCGCTTACCATATATAAATTTTTCGCTAACCGTATATAAATTTTTCGCTAACCGTATATAAATTTTCCGCTTACCATATATAAATTTTTCGCTAATCGTATATAAATTTTTCGCTAACCGTATATAATTTTTCTGCTTGCCGTATATAAATTTTCCGCTTGCCGTATATAAATTTTCTGCTTGCCGTATATAAATTTTCCGCTTGCCCGAAACCACCGCTTTTCCGGCCGTGGGCAGTATTCCACAGACGCGTATCCGTCCCTCCACAATGCGGATGCCCTTTCGCCGAATCTCCTTTCGGCCTTTTTGCCGTGCGGACAAGACGCCCTGCTGTGGCCCTACGGTCGTCTCGTTCCACTGGGAATAGTCCTGAAACCGGGCTGCCGGACGGGGCTTCGGTACTCCTTGGGATGCCTTCCCGTGGCTTTGCCCGTATTGCAGATAATGAGTACTACCCTATAAAAGTGTGTAAGCCCATTTTTATTATCTTTGTATTTGAAGAAAAAAGAAAGAGAGCTTACACACTTTTATGGACAATACCGTACCCATATACTAATCCCTTTTCCTGATGGCGTCATTAGAATTTTATAATAATAATGTTCTAATGACTGATTGGGGATAAATAAAGAAGGGAACAAAGCAAACAAAAAAGGGATGCTCCTACAGGAACATCCCTCTATAGTTACAAATGAAAAGTCTGTTTAGAAGAACAGGTAGCGGTTGTCAACAACATTTGCCTTAAGAACCAAGTCCTGCATAAAGTTGCCAATGTACTGCATGCCCTGCTGTGCGCACTGCTGCATCTGCTGTGCCTCGTTGAACTTAGAACCTGCACGCATGCCCTTTCTTACAACTTGGAACACATATACACCGGCATTGCCCTTCACAGGAGCCTTGGAGAACTTGCCTGCTGCAGTAGCTGCAACAGCACCTGATAGGGCTGGTTCTGCTGCACCTGTAGCCTGAACGAAGGCAGGAGCCGCGAAGGTAATCTGATTTACCGTGCTGACCTTTGCACCCTTTGCCTGAGCGGCAGAAATACTGGCGACACCCTTCAGCTTAGCCATCAGCTGCTCGGCCTTCTTGTCCTTGATGACCTCACGTTTCAGAATTTCCTTCACCTCGGCATCATCCCAATTACGGAAACCCTGCGGATGAACGCTGGTAAGGGCTACGACCAACAGGTGATCGTTGTCGCCACACTCATAGAGAGGAGAAACGTCGCCCTGCTTGGCATCAAAGAGCCATTTAAGAGTCTCACGAGTAGCATGGATACCGGCAATATAATGCTCGGCAGTAGAAACGTTCTTCAGTTCCTGAACCTTATAGCCATACTTCACAGCGTTCTTCTCTACATCTGCCAGTGTCGGACTCTTGGCAACGAACTCAGCAAACTTGTTGTAGGCAACACTGCGCGTATTCTTGGAGAAATCGATGGTCTTCTTGATGACAGCCGCTGTTGTCTTGGTAGTCATGGCCTTCTTATCAAGCACCTGAAGGATAACATTACCCTGTGTGAGCGCAAGATTCTGCACGCCATTCACTTCGCCATTCAAAAGTGCATTGATATACTCACGGTTGTCCTGTGTCATAGAAGGAGACTGCTCGTACTGCTGTCCCGTGAACCATGTTTTCTCGCCCGTCTGGCCATAACGCTTGGCAATAGCCTCAAACTCGGCACCGCCTGCCAACGCCTTTTGGATAGAGTCAGCCTTTGCCCTTGCCTCGTCAGGAGTATTTGCCACTACCTGAATCTGACGGAACTGTACGGAGTCTGGCAACTGTGCCTTGGAGAGTACGCGAATGATATTAAAGGTATTGTCCTGCTTGTTCTCCTGCACGCCGGTCGTGCCGACTGCCAGTGAATCAATCTTTCCTGCAATGTCAGGATAAGCCTGATAGGCCTTGCTGCTGACAGGTACGCCGAGGTAGGAGATGAAGCTGCCGCTCTTGCTGATAACCTGTGTAGGGTCGGCAGCGGTGGCCAACTGCTTCTGCAAAGTGTTCATTTCCTTCACAAGTTCGTTGCGGTCGGCCTTGCTTGCTTCAATATGGAAGTCAACATACTTGATGTCGCGGGTCTCGGAAGACTGCCGGAATGCTGATTTCAGTTCCTCATACTTTGCCTTGAGGTCTTCGTCGGTAACCTTTACATCAGCATCCTTAACAGAGCTGTAGGCGAGGGAAGCCAACTGAACCTGTGCCTCCTCGTTCTCGTCCTTGAAAGCCATCTTGGCTCAGCCTTGTTGGAAAGAACGCAGCTCGCCAACAAAGCCTGATACTTCTGTGCCAACAGCTGTGAGCGCAGGTTCTTTTCAAGGAACAGCCAGTAGTTATAGACCGGCCGCATCTGCTCAGCCTGATCAGGACTGGCTGTCTTTGCCTTGTTGTAGCCATCGAGGAACTGCTTCAGGGCATTTACATCGAAACGCCCAGTCTGCTGATTGACAAACGGAGTCTGTGCCAACATCGGATTCGTACCGTCTACCAGAACATTCTGAAGTTCCTTTTCTGTAACGGTAAGTCCAACCTTCTCGGCATCGGCCTCCAACACCTTGCTGCTGACAAGCTGCTGCCAAACCTGATCCTTCACTTGATTCATTTCCTCTTCGTTGAGGTTGTCGCGTCGCATCGTGAACTTGATAGCGTCCTGATACTCTTCAACAAGTTTCTGGAAATCCTGAACGTTGACTTTCTCGCCCATAATTTCACCTACCTGCTGTCTTGCCTCACCCTTGATTCCATTGCAGGAACGGAAGGCTTCTTCGGCAATAAATGCGAAAAGACCCAAGCCGATAATAATTATCAGCGTGATGCCTCTGCGTCTGATTTTTCCTAATGCTGCCATTTTATTTATTTGTTTTTAATTATTCTTCTTGACAAATTGCCCACAAAAATACAAAGAAAAAGGCAATTAACATAATCTTTTACTAAGAAAATGTAGTTACTCCCCGACTTTCAGTTTGACGAGTTCTATCTTCGTCATCGTATTCTTGATTATCTTGAACTCAAACCTGCCTATCTTCACAACCTCATTCAGCTTCGGGAAACTCTGATATTCGTGCAGAATGAGTCCGCTGATAGTCATGTATTCATCGCTTTCGGGCAAGTCCAAATCGAACATTTCGTTCACCTTATCTATCTCTAAGCGGGCAGAGAGCACGTATTCTCCCTCCTCCGTCCGCTTGGCTACATACTTCGCATTATCGTGCTCGTCTTCTATATCTCCAAAAATCTCTTCCACAATATCTTCGAGTGAAATAATGCCGCTCGTCCCTCCAAATTCGTCCACGACAACGCCCAGACTCCGCTTCTGCTGCAAGAATATCTGCATCATCTTCTGTGCTGCCATCGTTTCGGGCACAAAGAGTATCTGCCGGATGTGCTCATGCCATTGTCTGGGATTTCGGAACATCTCCGAAGAGTGTATATAGCCCCTGATATGGTCAATGTCTCCCTTATAGACTACAATCTTGGAGTTTCCGCTTTCTATAAACATCTGCTGAAGCTCCTCCACGCTGCAATTTTCCTCGACAGCATTGATTTCCGTTCGCGGAACCATGCAGTCCCTGACCTTCGTATCGGTAAATTCGAGAGCGTTCTGGAAGATTTTCACCTCGTCCTCTATGTCCTTGTCATCCTTGGCATTATCAATAGAGCTCTGAACCAAATAGTCCAAGTCCACCTTGGTAAAGGTACCGTCATTCTCTTCCTTGCTAATGCGCACCCCGACTATTCCCAAGAATATTCTTGATATAAAAGTAGAAAAGCGGCTAATGGGCCAAAGGATGATAAAGAATATATATGCCAGCGGAGCGAAAGCAGTCAGCAGGCGGTTAGGATTGCTTTTGAAAAAAGTTTTGGGAAGGAACTCTCCTGTAAACACCACTATAATGGTAGAGCAGGCAGTATTGAGAATCACCTGTGTGGCAGGGTCAAGGTTTTGGAACAGGGTCTGATTAAGCACGCTGGCAAAAAGAATACCATAAAGAACAAGTACGATGTTATTGCCTACGAGCATCGTAGACACGAATCCGTTGGGATTGCGGTAGAATACAGCCAGACAGCGTTGGGAAATGCCGTTCTTCTCCTTGTCCATCTCCGCCAACAGCCTGTTGCTGGCAACAAATCCAATCTCCATTCCCGAAAAGAATGCAGAAAGAACCAATGTGATAACGATACCGATTATTAAACTTATATCCAACTTGACTAACGTTTAGTAACAGGACTTCTCAGACTATCTCTATGCAGGGAGTCTACCGGCATCGGAGGCATGCTGCTTTCTGGTGCCATATCTTCCTTGGCAAAGATACTCCATCCCTTTGTCTGCCTAATTTCATAATTCGTCATCTGCTCGTCGCTCCGGAACCAGTTGCCTTCAAGTTCCTTGTCGGGAGTCTTCAGATGTGAATAAGAGTGCGACCATATTTCGTGATTCCGCTCGTCCCAAAACAGCTCACTGCTCCGAAAGCTCAACCCCTGCGCTGTCAGGATACGCACCCTGCCACGGAGCTCCCACCTTCTTTCTTGGTCGAAATAAACGGCCGTATCGCATTGTATATAGCCCACCACATGTTTTTTTAAGTCGAACTGAGTCAGTAGCACACCTTTATTAAATGTCCACCGGGAAGGCTTTTTGTTGGTATTCACCTCCCATTCTTCGGCAATAATACGGTACTTGATGACACCTGAATCCGACACGAGCGTGTTGACACCGTATGTCGTCATCGTCGGGACAGAATCCTGCTCGCGGATGGCAGGCGCGGTATGCTCATGTTCGCTGCCACATGCTGTAAGCAACAACAATGCAGCAAAGACCGGAAATACTCCTGTCCTTAGCCTTGGAAGGCCTTGGTTTATGCTCATCATGACAGACACCGTTTCTTGTCTAATCAACTTTGAACTTGGCAAACCAACGCTCGTTGAACGTCAGGCCGACATTGATACGGAACATATTTTCCTTTATCAGTCCCGTTGCCTGACGGTTTACCCATTCGCCACTGATGTTGAGGATGCTTCTGTTATTATAGCTATTAATAATAGGTATGCCCACACCAAGGCTTGCGGAAATCTCACGGGGACCGTCCTGTCCGTTTATCTTCAGATAAGGAGAAGTATAGCTGACGCCTGCACGGTAGTGTATGCGGCTAAAGAAGTTCTGCGAACGCTCGCCCTTGCAATATTCACCACCGAAAGTGAACTTCTGACGGTCTTTCAGCTGCCCCGGAGCCAGCGCGTATGCCGAGACACCATTGGCAACACTAAACTGCGGCATGTCTATCTTGCCCCATTTCTGCAACTCATAGTCGAATCCCAGCTTGAGACGGTTATCGTGATTCCACATCAATCCGGCACCGAAAGTATGCGGAAGCTCCAAGGCGTTGCTGATGCTATAATGCGTCGTGTCTGTAACCGAAGTCTGCGTATTGGTCGAAATGACATCACACTCGGGGTCAGAACCCAACTTATGTCCCAAAGAGTAAGAAAGGCCCAAAGTCAGCTCGTCTGTCTTGGACATCCGCCGTGTATACTGCAATCCGAAATCCACCTTATAGCTTGCAACGTCTGTGGTATATTTCTTCGACAGCGTGTTGACATAGGCATCGCTGTACGTGTTGACGACGGAACGGTTGACGGTTCCCCAGAGGTAGGCAACATTGGCACCGAAGGCCAATCCCCTGAAAGGCTCCCATCCTACGCCAAGATAAACCTGACGGACACCCCCGTTGCCGCTGAACGTATTGGAGTAGGTCGTACTGGCGGAGGAAGGATTCTGGAAGGCATTGACGTTGATTGTATTGCTGTAGTTATATCCTACGGTTGTGTAGGGCAGCAGTCCGAAACTGACACCAACATGCCTGAAGGCACGGAAAGCAGCCACTACATACTCTATATCTGCATTTTTAGCATTTTTCTTACGTCCATTCTCCTCGAAATTGGTAAGTTGCAGACTTACTCCGGCATCGAATATAAACGAGAGCGAATCAACAGCCGAATAGGAGGCAGGGTTCTGATAGTTCACCTGATTATGCTCGTGGAATCCGTATGCCAGCCCGTTCATACCACGGTTGAAGCCCGTAGACTGGGGCGACAGCGTTCCTAACCCAAACTGGCTATAAGGAGAATTGGTGCCACTTTGTGCGTATGCAACGGACGATAGTGCTATCAGCAGACAGCCGGTCAGTATCTTTCTCATTCGTAATTTCTTTACTTTATCTGTAGTCCTAAATGTTAAGACGAGCGCAAAGTTATTAAAAAAAAACGATACCTCGGAAAAACTATACAATAATTAAATGTTAAACACTTGTCCGGCTACTATTCATGGCCTGTCAAAAGCTATGCAGACTACCCTCAACACCTTGACTTACGGCAAGCCATTTCACTGACAACAACAACTGAAAGGAGAAGAAAACAATTCAGAATTTATATGACAATATTCACTCTGAGACTTGCGCAGAATCCACCAACGCCCCACATGCAGCAAAAATGGACCAAACGACCGCCCGCCACAACTCTCTGGAAGCCAAGATGTTAAGAAGAAGAAAACGAAGCTCTTATGTTTTTTCTTTCTCATTTGTATACTTTTCATCAGCGAAACGGCCATTATCACACGATAAAACAAGCACTTCTACAAGTCGGAAGTGCCGTTCTCGGATTATCAAAGTGCCGTTTTCGCATAGTCTCCGGAGGTCTGCCACCTTCAAAGACCTTCGTTCACCACACATCAAAGCAAATTATCTCGCATCTCGGATCTATTCCACAACTTTTCAAAAAGACTTTCTCTTGTAAATAATATTACAAAACAAGACCATGACCACAGGGACAAGCCACACCTTTGTCGCAAAAGTCATCAGCCCGAAGACGACAATTGACGGCTGCGAACAAAGCACTCCGGCAAGCCTGTCAGCACAATCTCCTTCTTTTCTTTGCTTTTTCCATCCTTTTTCCGTAACTTTGCCCACTAAATGAGAAAAAGGTTCGTTCATATCGTCCTGACGGTTTTGTTGTCGGTATTCGCACAGACAATGACGGCACAGCCGTTCACCTACTCCGACTCTGTGGAAATATCGCTGCTGACATGCTCACCCGGCAGGGAGATATGGGCGGAATACGGACACACAGCCATCCGATACAACGACCTGCACAATCATCAGGACTATACGGTCAACTATGGCGTATTCTCTGAATCACAGCCTTATTTTATTCCTCGCTTTGTGTTTGGGCTGACCGACTACAGCATGGGCATCGTCCCTACCGACCTGTTCATAGAACAATACAGTTACGAAAACCGTCTGGTAACGGAACAGAAACTGAACCTGACAGCCGCTGACAAATTGGCAATCTGCAAGGCTTTGCAGGAGAACATGAAACCCGAGAATGTGGTTTATCGCTATAACTTCTTCTACGATAATTGCACCAGTCGCGCCCGGGACATTATTCTCGGTCATCTGCACGGCAAGGTAACATTCCCTCCTGCCGACAATAAAGCCACTTTCCGCTCCATGATTCACGAGTGGAACGGTAATGGAAGCTGGACACAGCTGGGCGAAGACATTCTCTTGGGCATCAATGCCGACCGAAAGACCACCAAGGCAGAACAGCAGTTCCTGCCGGACAATCTGCGCAAGGACTTTGAACGGGCTGTCTATAATGGACGCCCGTTGGTCAGTACAACAAAGACACTCAACATCAAGTCCCCGATGGTGGAAGACGAAAGGGGTTTTCCGCTTACTCCAATGGAAGCTGCCATTCTGTTTGCCATCATAGCCACGACAATACTTCTTGTTGAATACAAGACCCGTAAACTCCTTTGGGGATGGGACTTGCTGCTGATGCTCGCCAGTGGGACCATCGGAGTGGTACTCTTCACTATGATTTTCTCGCAGCATCCCTGCGTCAGTCTGAATATGATTATCTTCATCTTCAATCCGCTCGCACTGGTATTTGTCCGTCGGACTATCCGAAGCGAGTGCAGGAGAGAGAAAGGACATTGGTGGCTTCTTTGGGAAATCAGCCTGTTTATAGGCTTCATCGGGGGATTTTTCCAACACATTCCCCTTCCCGTACTCATTGTGGCATTGTTCTTGCTGCTTAATTGCGTGATGCACCAATGGATAGACCGTCATCACACGACAAACATTCCCACAATGTAGAGCACACGTCTCGCATATCCGCTCCGCAAGGACAAAACAGACAAACGACGAAGAATGAACAAATACATCACCGCGCTGCTCGTAGTATTGGCAGCAACAGGCGTAGAAGCACAGAGTTATCAGTCTGCGCTCAAGGTCGCATTGGGTGATTTCACCTTCGAAGAGATATGCCATCAGCCGGAGTTCACAGGCTTGGAGACAGAACTGCGCTCCATTATTGAAGCCTACAAGAGCATCCGAAAGGAGAAAGAGACCGAACCGGCAAAGGTGCATGCGACTGTTTATACAGAACTGCACCCGGCTCTACTTCCCTACCCTCTCTCCACCGACCCGAATTATTCCGATCACACAATACTCCCGAACGCCTCTGTGTGTTCGTCCATAACCATAAGGGCACCCAGTTCATTTCATCAGGAATAAGGCCATTATAGTAAGGTAAGGCGGAAACTTGCAGGGAGCAGACTGCCTCGTCAGGTTTTCATCATCAAGAGGATGTACCGACATCCAATATCATTCATCAGCAAATTACAAGATAAAATGAACTTCAATAAATTCTTAAAATCCCTCTTCGGAGATAAGTCCGCACGCGATATGAAACTCATCCAGCCTTTTGTGGACAAGGTGAAGGAGACTTATCCGGAAATCAAGAAACTCACCAACGACGAACTGCGTGCCAAGACCAAAGAGATACAGCAATACGTACAAGATGCAGGCAAAGAACAGCGCGACGCTATTGACGAACTGCGCAAAACCATTGACGATACGGCCATTGACGAGCGTGAGGAAATATTCGACAAGATAGACAAGCTCGACAAGGAAGCTCTCGACAACTATGAGAAGGCTCTCAACGAGGTTATGCCGTGGCCTTCTCTATCGTAAAGGATACCGCCCGCCGTTTTGCCGAGAACGAGGAGACCATCGTTACCGCGACAGACTTCGACCGTGAACTGGCTGCCGACCCTGCCAAGGACTTCATTACCATTGACGGCGACAAGGCCATCTACCATAATCACTGGACGGCCGGCGGAAACGACCTCAAATGGGAAATGGTACACTACGACGTGCAGCTTTTCGGTGGTACGGTGTTGCATCAGGGAAAGATTGCCGAAATGGCAACGGGTGAAGGTAAGACCCTCGTGGCTACACTCCCGGTGTTTCTCAACGCCCTTACCGGCAACGGCGTACACGTTGTTACGGTCAATGACTATCTTGCCAAACGCGACTCCGAGTGGATGGGACCGCTCTACGAGTTCAACGGGCTATCGGTAGACTGCATCGACAAGCATCAGCCTAATTCCCCTGCACGTCGCAAGGCATATCAGGCAGATATTACCTTCGGTACCAACAACGAGTTCGGTTTCGACTATCTGCGCGACAACATGGCAGTATCTCCCGCCGACCTTGTGCAGCGTCAGCACAACTACGCCATCGTCGACGAGGTGGACTCCGTATTGATTGACGATGCCCGTACTCCTCTTATTATTAGCGGCCCCGTACCCAAGGGCGACGACCAGATGTTTGAGGAGTATCAGCCATTGGTTCAGAGTCTGTATGAAGTGCAGCGCAAGCAGGCTACAGAGCTGCTTTCCGAAGCACGCCATAAGATTACAGAGGCGCAGAAGGCTGCCGACGACAAGACACGCAACCAGTTGCAGGAAGAAGGATTCCTTGCCCTCTATCGCTCGTTCAAGGCTCTGCCAAAAAACAAGGCACTCATAAAATATCTCTCCGAAGAAGGAATCAAGACTGGTATGCTCAAGACCGAGGAATACTATATGGCCAACAACAACCGCGAAATGCCAAAAGCCATCGAACCTTTGTATTTCGTTACGGATGAGAAGATGAATTCCAGCGACCTGACAGACAAGGGAGCAGCATGGCTTGCAAAGCAAGTGAACGACGACACACTCTTTGTATTGCCTGACATCACGACAGAACTCTCGCTCTTGGAGAAAGAAAAAGAAGAAAAGAAACTCGACGATCAGACATACATTGACCGCAAGGACGAGCTGATGAGCCACTATGGCGTGCAGAGTGAACGCGTTCACACGCTTCAGCAGTTGCTGAAAGCGTACACTATGTTTAATAAGGACGACGAATACGTTGTTCTCAATGGCGAAGTAAAGATTGTCGACGAACAGACGGGCCGTATCATGGAGGGACGCCGTTGGAGCGACGGTCTCCATCAGGCCGTGGAAGCCAAGGAACACGTAAAGGTGGAGGCTGCTACGCAGACCTTTGCCACCATCACATTGCAGAATTACTTCCGCATGTATCACAAGCTCGCAGGCATGACAGGTACGGCCTCTACTGAAGCCGGTGAGTTTTGGGACATCTATAAGCTCGATGTAGTAGAGATTCCGACAAACCGCCCTATCCTCCGCCACGACTTGGAAGACCGCGTATACAAGACTACCCGTCAGAAGTATGCTGCCGTAATTGAGGAAATCGTAGAGATGCGCAACAGCGGCCGTCCTTGTCTGGTAGGTACTACCTCTGTGGAAATCAGCGAACTGCTGAGCAAGATGCTCGACATGCGCAAGATTCCACATCAGGTTCTCAATGCCAAGCAGCACCTGAAGGAGGCGCAGATTGTGGCAGAGGCAGGTCGCTCCGTCAACGGACTCGGTGCAGTTACCATCGCCACCAACATGGCCGGCGTGGTACCGACATCAAGCTGAGCAAGGAGGTAAAGGAGGCAGGAGGTCTTGCCATCATCGGTACAGAACGACATGAAAGCCGCCGCGTAGACCGTCAGCTTCGTGGTCGCGCCGGACGTCAGGGCGACCCGGGCTCTTCCGTGTTCTACGTTTCCTTGGAAGACAAACTGATGCGTCTCTTCGGCTCGGAGCGTATTGCCAAAGTTATGGACAGACTCGGATTCGAGGAAGGAGACCGCATTGAAAGTTCCATGATTTCCAACAGCATCGAACGGGCGCAGAAGAAAGTAGAAGAAAACAACTTCGGCATCCGCAAACGTCTGCTCGAATACGACGACGTGATGAACAAGCAGCGTACCGTTATCTACGAGAAGCGTCGTCATGCCCTGATGGGTGAGCGTATCGGAATGGATATTTCCAATGCCATCTGGGACCGCTGCCTCAGCATCATCGAACGCAACGACTACGAAGGCTGCAAGGAAGAGTTCCTGAAAGTACTCGCCATGGAGTGTCCCTTCTCGGAAGGCGAATTTATCAATGGCAATAAGGAAGAACTGGCGGAGCGCAGCTTCCAGTCAGCCATGGCAACCTTCAAGCGCAAGACGGAACGCATCCAAAGCGTAGCCTACCCTATCATAAAGGAGGTGTACGAAAATCAGGGAGCGATGTACGAGCGCATCATGGTGCCCATCACCGACGGCAAGCGCGTCTACAACATTCCCTGCGACCTGAAGGAAGCATACGAGAGTGAGGCTAAGTCGGTTGTCAAGCAGTTTGAAAAGGTTATTCTCCTCCATATCATTGACGACGACTGGAAGGAGAATCTGCGTCAGCTCGACGACCTGCGCCATTCTGTGCAGAATGCTTCCTACGAGCAAAAAGACCCGCTGCTCATCTTCAAGCTCGAAAGCGTGAAGCTGTGGGACAACATGATTGACGACCTCAACAACCGGACGACAAGCGTACTGATGCGCGGTCAGATTCCAGAGATGCAACCTGCCGAGCAGGTACAGGAAGCAGCTCCCGAGGAGCGTAGCCAGCGTTACAGCGAGCAAAAGGAAGAACTGGTCGACCCGAATCAGGTGGCTGCTGCCCGACAGGACACCCGTGAGACGGCAAAGGAACCTAACCGCGTGCCTTACCGTGCAGAGAGGATGCCTCGCCCGAACGATCCCTGCCCGTGCGGTAGTGGCAAGAAGTTCAAGAACTGCCACGGACGCGGCCTCCGCTAACGGCTGTTCCGGAAAAAACACCAAAAGGAGGAAGGGCTATAGGTCTTTCCTCCTTTTCATATAATAAGCCCTACATAACGAAATCTCCTATATGTCCCATTCTCCCCATATAGCCGTCATAGGCGGAGGGGCTGCCGGATTCTTCGCAGCCATCACGGCCAAGACCGTCAATCCCCAAGCCCGCGTTGCCATCTACGAAAAAGCAGGAAAAGTACTTGCCAAAGTCGGCATATCGGGGGGTGGACGCTGCAACCTGACAAATTCGTTTGAAGAAATAAAGGATTTGAAGAACGCCTATCCCCGTGGACATAAACTCATCAAGCGGCTATTCAAATCATTCGACCATCGCGACACTTACAGGTGGTTTGAGACACACGGCGTAGCACTGACCACCCAAGACGATCAGTGTGTCTTTCCCGTTTCCCAAGATTCACAATCGGTTATAGACTGCCTGACGCGCGAAGCCCATAAGCGTGGCGTCAGGGTGCTTCTCCATCATTCCATACAGAGTGTCGAAAAAGAAACGGACGGCAAGCTACTTGTGCACTTCAAGGCAGGGAGCCGTTATCCTTCGATAAAGTCATCATCACGACAGGCGGCTCGCCAAAAGCCGACGGACTAAGCTATCTGAAAAAATTGGGTATCCAGACTATAGCCCCTGTGCCGTCGCTCTTTACCTTCACCATCAAAGAGCCGTTATTCTGCGATTTGATGGGGACGGTAGCCGAAAACGCCATCCTCTCCATCCCCTCTACCAAGTTCCACAGCTCCGGGCCACTGCTCATCACCCACTGGGGAATAAGCGGCCCTGCCACGCTGAAACTATCATCATTGGCAGCACGATACATCAGCGAACAGGACTATCGTTTTCCCCTCGCCGTCAACTGGGTGGGAAACAGCAATGCCCAAGCTGTGGCAGAACACCTGCAAGTCATCATCGCCGCCCACCCTCAGAAACAGCTGGGAAGCATCCGTCCCTTCGACCTCCCTACCCGACTTTGGCTTTACCTCTTGCAAAAAAACGGCATCAACAACACCAAACGCTGGAGCGAACTGGGCAGGAAAGGCTTCAACAAGCTGACGGAGACCCTGACCAACGACCAATACACCGTTAACGGCAAAGGCACTTTCCGCGACGAGTTCGTTACCTGTGGTGGCGTGAGCCTCTCCTGTCTCACCCCTGCCCTTGAAAGCAAAGCCTGCCCCAACTTGTTCTTTGCAGGCGAAGTTCTTGATGTAGATGCCATTACGGGCGGCTTCAATCTTCAGGCAGCGTGGACAACCGGATACATGGTCGGAAAGACTTCAGCCAAGGGAGAACAGCCTTTGTCGTAGACGGGTTGCCCTCAATCCTCCATCTTTCCGTCCATGGGCAGTTGCTGCCTTTCCAGCAACAGCTCCATGAGGTGTTTCCTGAGATTTGTATTGGCCGGCACGTCCAGCTTCCGGCGGATATGGGCGCGCACCACACCGACGTTCTTCTCCGACTTCTCGAGCAGCTGCCCTATCTCACTCATTGTCTTGCCCTGCAGAATGAGGTTGCACACATCCACCTCCGACTTAGTCAGCATCGGGAAGAGGCGCGTCAGGTCGCTGTCGTCCGCCAGATGGCTGCGCAGGCACAGACGCACGGCATTGACGAGGTGGTGCTGCGACTTCGGTCTGAGCATACGAAACAGGCGGCCGGAGTCTTCGGCTGTCGGATGGCCATCTTATAAAGTTGGGGTAATCTATTACATCTGATAGCCTACAAAGCTAACTGCTGTTCCATCACCTACCTACTGATTAACTTTTACGATTTCATTTTGCATTACGTACCACAGGTAGCCACTGACATTTTGGTATCCCATACAAATAAGGAGGGAAATATAGCGGCGTACCTGCTCCTTGTATTCCTCGCGTGGCTTGCCAAACTTAAAGTCTACGATAATCATCTCATTGCCGTCAGTCATCACTCGGTCAGGACGGTGTTCAGTAGTTTCATCGGTTTCTTTGTCATATTGCAGGATGGTACACTCGTTAAAAAGCTGCCACTTGGGAGAAAACCAGTCCTTCACCTGTACGGATTGCATGGCTACTTCGATGCGATGACGGAGTTCGGAAGAGGTTATCTCGTCATTATAGACGATGCCTTCTTGCTCCAGTTCGTTAAGTTTAGACTCAATGTCGGCTTCTGTATAGATAGTGGAGAAAAGTTGGTGAAGAATGTTTCCCATTTGTATATATCTGTTTCGCTCACCAAGGTTATCCTCGTAACCTTTGACAAAATCGCGGCTCTTGTTGCTCTGCCGGAAACTGACAACGTGAGGGAATGTCTCTATGCGGATGGGAAGCGTATGGATGGGCGAGGTAAAGGGATTTCCGTCCGTTTCTTTACTCATGCCTGCGGTTTCGACAGGCGAGAGCGAACCATATTCAAAGTGTATAGGCTCGTCGGCATTGTCGGCTGTGTAGATGCTGCCAGAAAGTCGGGCGGCGATGTTCTCAAGTGAGAGTTCGATGGCCTGCGAACGGTTGACGGTCGTTTCGTTATCCATACGCTTCTTTAGCGTACTGGCAGACATGCGTTTGCCTGTAATGAAAAGATTCTTGGCGGCACGGGTGAAGGCGACATAAAGTAAGTTCATGTTGTCCACCGTGTTCTGAAAATGCTCCTGCCGATAGTCTGACTCGTAGACGGTGCCTGTCATGGAAGTTTTTGAGAAATCGACGGGAACGACAGGGATAGCATTAAATGGTTCTTCCTTGTCTTTGGTTTCACACCAGATGGTCGTCGTCTTCTCCAATTCCCAGTCGCAGAATGGAATGAGCACATTGTCAAACTCCAATCCCTTGCTCTTATGGATGGTAATGAGACGAATGCCTTCTATCTCGTCGCTCTGTATAGTTTTGCCTGAAAGATTGTCCGACCACTCTTTTAGAAAGTCGTCAATATCGGCAGGGTGGTCGTTCAGATACTCACTGAGCGTATCGTAGAATGTACAGAGGTAGGCACTCTGTCCATCAAGGCGATTTAGTTGGAAAAGACTGAAGAGTTTGTCTACCAAGTCCATGACAGGCATCTGTATGAGATACTCGCGCTGACTGACGTACTCTGCCGGTAGCAGGCTGTTGAGGTGATGCAACTGCGCCTCGTTGCGGAGCCGCTGCAACTCTTCCTTGGCCTGATTACCCTTTTCTTTCACAGATGCAACTACGAGCAACTGGCTGTCGGTAATAGTTTTTCCAAGAACTTTCTGTTGGTAGTTGATGATGAGCCTGCCACGGGCACAATTGTCATCAGGATGAGTGAGGAGGTGAAGTGCATCTATAAGCACGTTGACGGCAAGCGAGGCGTCAAGACGAAACGCCTCATCGGAAACAATGCTTACATCATTGCCGAAACGACGAACAAAGGTATCGGCAATGTCCTGTATGACTCCCTTTGAGCGGACGAGGATAGCAATGTCTTTCTGTTGGTAGCCCTTGGCAAGCAGCTCCGCCACCGCAGTAGTCAGATAATCAAGCACGCTCTGTTTGTAATCCTTGTTGGGTAGGAGGTCTATGCGCACACAGCCCTGTTGCCCCGTGCAGTGAGGTATCTGTACTGCATCCGCATAGGCTGTTTCAAAGAGAACTTTCTGAGGAATGTTGTCGGCTTCGAGTTCAGCAGTCGTTGTCTTGATAACTTCCTCAAAGAAGACATTATTGAACATGATGATATTCTCCTCCGAACGATAATTGTGTGTCAGCGTTTGAATATCTATCTGATGTTCCGGGAAGCTGAGCCGATGTTATTAAGCAATTCCCAGTCGCCTTGTCGCCATCTGTAAATGCTCTGCTTGACGTCTCCTACAATAAGATTATGTGATTCTGCCTGTGCCAAGCAGTTATCCAAAAGTATACGGAAATTGCTCCATTGGATGGTACTCGTATCCTGAAACTCGTCTATCATAATATGCTTCAGTCTTGCACCTATCTTCTCGAAAACAAAAGGCGTATCAGTGTCGCGCATCAGTTCCTTTAGCAACGTCTGCGTGTTGCTAAGCATGAAGCGGTTGGAATCGCGATTCATCTCGTCTACCGTCTCGGCAATGGCTTGCAACAAGCGGAGTTGTGAAAGATGTGCAAGGGTGAGGACCGCAGACTGGTAGGGTTTCCATACTTCCAGTCGAAGAGCTTCCAACGCTTTCAGCTGCTCTTGCAGCGTGGTTGCAGCAAAGTCACGAATGATGGTTTTCTCCGGATTAGGACATTTCCCCGAAGTCCACTTCTCGGCAGAGTCCATACATTTAAGGACGTAATTTCTCGTATCACCAGGCGTGGGCTTGCCTTTGGCTTGGTCTGTAATCCATTTATAGAGATTAGCAGTGAAATAACTTGAATCGTCTACGTTAGCATCACGGATTACACGAAGCAAGTCCTGTCCGGTCTTGTTGAGCCGAGCCTTAGCTTTGTCGCGCATCTCTCGTAACTGACGGGTATATTGACGAAAAAACTTCTCATCCTTGAACAACTTGCCAAGCTCCCGTTCATGTTCCTTGTAGAAGTCCTTGAAGATGTTTTCTCCAAAGTCCTTTATCTTTCTGATAACATTCCATCCAAGGTTGTCCTCAATGTTGCGGTCAATATAATCGCGAATCCACGCGAGTACTTCTTGTCCCTGCTCAAGCTGTCAATGAGCTCGTCAACGGCATGGTTCTCCACCTGCGTATCGTTGAGGTCAATGCGAAGATTGGCTGTAAGATTCAACTCGTGTGCCAAATTGCGAAGCACATGCTGAAAAAAGGCATCAATGGTCTGAACGCGAAAATCGTTGTACCTATGGATAAGTAGCGAGAGTGCTGTCTGTGCGTTGGAGCGAATGACTGCTTCTGACATACCTGTTTTCACCTTCACTTGCTGCAAATAGCCATCTGAAGAGGACAATTGGTGCGCGATGCCATAGAGCTGTGAGAGGATACGCGTCTTCATTTCCTGTGTAGCCTTATTCGTGAAGGTAACAGCGAGTATTTTGCGGTAATTGTCGGGGTCTTCCACCACGAGCGAGATATATTCTACGGTAAGTGTAAAAGTCTTGCCAGATCCTGCGGAAGCCTTGTAGACGGTGAGGGGCTTGAACATAGTTTAACAGGTTGAAGAGTTAGCAGAGAACTAAACTAATTGCTGACACAGCGTGTAAGGACAGACGCTTCCGTCAGTCCCACTACAATTAGTCGTTGAGTCGGATACACGGGTGCACCTAATTCAATAAGATATGAAATCGGCAGTTACCTTAAATCTATAATCTCCGCATTGGGATATGCCTTAGCAGGAAAAACAAACAGGGCATCGGACTGATTCTTAGCGTGGAAATTACGGATGTTTATAGTCGTCCAATGTTTACCTTGCAAGAGTTTTACGGTCATTGGCAAATAATTCTTGCCAATGGTAATATACATTTGCTGTACACTTCGGGATTTGTTAGTGGCTTGCAAATGTATCCGATAAGCACCATTGATGATTTTCATCGAAAGATTATAGCCGCTGCGATACATTGTAACAAAACTATAGGGATTCATTGCTGCACGCTGTGCCTCAGTAGGGCGTGAGACATTCACTTCGTCTGTAGACTTTGTATAAGACCATTGAGTTCTACCATCATACCAAACCTTCACCTGTGGTGTGCTTGCCATGAATTTGCTTCCCTTGATAGCTATACTTCCACCTGTTCGTCTGTATGAACCGCCAGATATGGTGAAATCGGCTGCAGCTCCACCTTTGCGTCCGACGATGGCTGCTGTCTTGTCAAGTATCCGTTTTGCCTGTGTCGCGTTCTGTGCATAAAGGCTACAGCAGAGCATCAGTGCCACAACAGTAAGGAATAGTTTTGCTTTCATAATTTCTGTTATTTTTAATAGTCCCATATTTCATTTAGTTCATTCTCAACCATTCGCTAAACAAAGAGAAAGTGAACACTTTTCTGGAATAAGTCCATGGATAAGGATTTGTTTTTGGATATTACCTTTACAAGAATTGGCAACAACTACGCCCAATGAGTTTAAGATATTTATCGTAGTTTTACTACTACCTGAAGCAGGCTTTAACATAAATAATTTGTCTCTCATCGTTGTAACTCTTAAAATCCTTCATCCTAACTAGATCCCATGCAGCGATGCCAAGAGATTATTAAGACTCACCTCGTCGCTGATAAGTACCTCGCGCGGTTTAGAGCCTTGGGCAGTACCTACAATACCAGCCCTTTCCATTTGGTCCATCAGACGGCCAGCACGATTGTAACCGATGGAGAAACGACGCTGAATCATGCTTGTTGACCCTTGCTGACTGAGTACGATGGCCCGTGCAGTATCAGCAAAGAGTGGATCAAGGTTGTGAGTGTCAAGATCGCTGCTTCCCGTACCATTATCTTCTGCTATGGGTTCGGGTATTTCGAGTGGCACGACAGGACCTGGCTGGGAAGAGATAAACTTTGTGATATTTTCTACCTCGGGTGTATCGACGAAAGCACATTGTACACGGGTCGGTTCACCTCCGTTTAAAAAGAGCATGTCGCCCCGTCCTACAAGCTGCTGTGCGCCCGGACGGTCGAGGATGGTTCGGGAGTCAATCATGGCACCCACGCGGAAGGCAATGCGTCCGGGGAAGTTAGCCTTAATATTACCGGTGATAATAGTAGTCGTAGGACGCTGTGTGGCAATAATCATGTGTATGCCGACTGCACGGGCAAGCTGTGCAATACGGGTGATTGGCATCTCTATTTCCTTTCCTGCGGTGAGGATGAGGTCGCCAAACTCATCTATAATAACCACGATATAAGGCATGTATTCATGCCCCTCTTCTATATTGAGCCTATGATTGAGAAACTTCTCATTGTATTCTTTTATGTTGCGTGCTCCAGCAGCTTTGAGACGATCGTAACGCTCGTCCATCAGTACGCAGAGGCCTTTCAGCGTCTTTACCACTTTTTGCACATCAGTAATAATCGGTTCATCCATGTTCTCGTCTACAGCCGCCATAAATGGCTTGGCTATGGGTGCATAGACGCTGAACTCCACTTTCTTTGGATCTACAAGTACGATTTTCAACTCGTTCGGATGCTTTTTGTAGAGCAGGGACGTAATGATGGCATTTAGTCCGACTGACTTACCCTGCCCCGTTGCTCCTGCTACGAGCATGTGTGGTATCTTCGCCAAATCTACCATGAACACTTCGTTGGTAATGGTCTTTCCTAAAGCAATGGGAAGTTCCATCTTTGAGTCTTGGAACTTGCGTGAGTTGAGGATGGAAAACATAGAGACAATAGATGGCTTGGCATTCGGCACTTCTATGCCGATGGTTCCCTTGCCCGGCATTGGAGCTATGATACGAATACCAATAGCAGCAAGGCTGAGGGCTATGTCGTCTTCAAGGTTTTTTATTTTGGATATACGTATGCCCTGAGCTGGAGTAATTTCATAGAGTGTAATGGTTGGGCCTACCGTGGCACGGATGCTACGAATCTGCACGCCAAAGTCACTCAGAACTTTGATAATGCGGTTCTTGTTAGCTTCGAGTTCTTCCTTGTCCACATAGTTCGTCAATCGGTCGGTATCATATTCCTTAAGCAGGTTCAGTGTCGGGAACTTCCATCTTGTAAATGGTTCACGTGGATTGATGGGCATAGAAAGGTCTACCTCACCTGCTACAGTCTTGCCCTTGGCTTCTTCTGTTTTCTCTGTCTTTGCTATATCAAAACCCGGTTCGTTGCTTTCCAACTTTGAATCTTTTTCTGTTAGAACAACGGGCGCGGATGGGGTTGGAAGATTGTCTGCCTCAAACTCCACCACATTCGGCAGAGGGTCTTCAGTCGGTATTTGCGGTTCCTCAACAGGTTCAATGTAGTCGTCAACAGGCTGCTCGGTTTCTTCTCCATGACCATGTACGACGGTAAACTTCACCTTGTCTCTTATATATCCCACGGGGTTGAGCATTTTGCGAATGACCGTTATCGTCTCGGATGTAATGTAAGTGAGGAACGACACCATCACGATAAGCAGTATCGCAACAAGTCCCGGTACTCCCACCATATTTTCCATATAGAGTACGCAGAACGCTCCATGATCACCACCGGCATTGAAAATCTGTTCGCCCATCAGCGGAGCAACGAATTTGGCAAAGGTTACCGAACACCATACCATTACAAGTGCTGTGCCGAAAAACCATTTCCATAAGCTGAGCGTCTTATATGCACCCATCATCTTTACTCCACACAGCACAATGAAGAATGGGATGAGAAAAGCCGAAAAACCAAAGCATTTTGCAATGAAGAAATGAGATAAAATAGCCCCTATGGAACTGCAAACATTCTGAAACTGCCGTCCATTGTTTTCAATTTCTCCCGGGCGCAAAGACATAACGAGACTTTGGTCTGCCTGTCCCGTAGAAAAGTAGCTGATGAAAGCTATAATAATGAAAATCGCCAGACAAATCAAGATAAGACCCAATATGAAACTTGTTTTGTCGTTGATTATATTGTTGACGCCGAGTGCTTCACTGAATGTTTTCGATTTGCGCTCCGGTTTTTTCTTTACCATCTTGCCTTAAGTATTTTCCTGCAAAAGTAGCAATTCTTATGCATAATCGGGTATAATTTCAGAACTTTTTTCTAATTTTGCACCTTCAAACAAGCTGTATGAATACGATTCTATATAACAAATTCGACAAACATCGCATTGGCGAGCTTCCCCGAGTAGCTTTTCCCGGCAGAATTGTCGTCGTACTCAATGAAGCCGAGGCGGAAAAAGCAGTCGACTATCTTCTTTCGCGTGATATTCTCGGAATTGATACTGAAACACGTCCGATGTTCCGGAAGGGACAGCACCATAAGGTTGCATTGCTTCAAGTAAGCGACCGCGACATCTGCTTCCTTTTCCGTTTGAACATTATTGGCATGCCCCCGTGCATAGTCCGCCTTTTGGAAGATACGCGTGTACCCAAGGTAGGACTCTCGCTGTCCGACGACATGATGATGCTTCATCAGCGTGCACCGTTCAATAAAGGATATTTCGTTGATTTGCAGGATATGGTCAAGGAATTTGGTATAGAAGACCTGAGTCTTCAGAAACTTTATGCCAACGTTTTCCATGAACGCATCGTAAAACGGCAGCAACTATCCAATTGGGAGAATCCCATCCTTGACGACAAACAGAAGATGTATGCTGCCACTGATGCTTGGACGTGTATCCGCCTTTATGAACGTTTGCAAGAGCTGAAAGCTACGCATGGTTATGATTTGGTCGCTACTACGGAAGACCCCCAAAAAGTCGGATAACCCAAATATATACGAGAACTGGCGTTGCCTTATTCAGCAACCCTTATAACTTCTCTAACTTCCTCAAAAAATGTACAAACAAATATACTTAAAGAAAGGTAAAGAAGACAGCCTGCTACGGTTTCATCCATGGATTTTCTCCGGGGCAATCAATAAGATGGACGAGGAGATTGCCGAGGGCGACTTCGTCCGCATATTGACTCAAAAAGGCGATTTCATCGCTGTCGGACAATTCCAAATCGGCTCAATTGCTGTGCGCGTATTGTCTTTCCGCGACATCACTATTGACAGAGACTTTTGGATTAGCCGTCTGTCTGCCGCATGGGAGGTACGCAAGGCCCTGAACATCCTCCGCTCCGACAATGCCCATGGCTATTCCAACACGACCTACCGGCTTGTCCATGGTGAGGGAGACAACCTTCCCGGCCTGATAATTGACATATATGGAAAGACTTGCGTCATGCAGGCGCACTCCGTTGGAATACATGTTTGCCGCAATGAGATAGCCCAAGCCCTAAAGGCTGTTTTAGGCAATGATTTAGACAGCATTTACTATAAAAGTGAAACTACGCTGCCTTTCAAGGCAGAACTCGGGCAGGAGAACGGCTTCCTTTATGGAGAGACCGACAACGACATTGCCATTGAAAACGGACTGAGGTTCCATATTGATTGGCTCCGTGGACAAAAAACAGGCTTCTTCATTGACCAACGCGAAAACCGCAGTCTCTTGGAGCATTATGCCAAGGGGCGCAGCGTGCTCAATATGTTTTGCTATACGGGTGGTTTTTCCGTCTACGCCATGCGTGGCGGTGCAAAGCTCGTACACTCTGTGGACAGCTCTGCCAAGGCCATTGAGCTGACCAACCAGAATATTGCCCTCAACTTTCCCGACGATTCACGCCATGATGCTTTCTGCGAGGATGCCTTCAAGTATCTTGACGACCACGATGACAAATACGACCTCATCGTGCTCGACCCTCCGGCCTTTGCCAAGCACCGCAATGCGCTGAAGAACGGACTTCGCGGTTACACCCGCTTGAACGTGAAGGGATTTGAGCGTATCAGGCATGGCGGTATTCTGTTTACCTTCAGCTGTTCGCAGGTAGTAACAAAAGACCATTTCCGACAGGCGGTCTTTACCGCAGCGGCACAGGCAGGACGAAAGGTTCGTGTCCTGCATCAGCTTCATCAGCCTGCCGACCACCCTATCAACATCTATCATCCTGAAGGCGAATACCTGAAGGGACTTGTACTCTATGTTGAATAAAGTAAGCGAATATATAGCGCGGCATGGTTTGCTTGACAAAAGCAAGCCTTATATTGTTGCACTTTCGGGAGGGGCTGACAGTGTCAGCCTCTTGCTCGTCTTGAAGTCTCTTGGCTATCGTGTAGAAGCTGCCCACTGCAACTTCCAACTGCGTGGAAAAGAGAGCTTCCGGGACGAAGACTTCTGTAGGAAACTATGTAAAGAAAGAAATGTGCCATTTCATCTTATCCACTTTGACACAAGGACATACGCCTCCTTGCACAAAGTAAGCATTGAAATGGCTGCACGCGATTTACGCTACCGCTATTTTGAAGAATTAAGAAAGGACATGGGGGCTGAGGCCATCTGCGTTGCTCACCATCGGGACGATTCCATCGAGACAGTACTGCTCAATCTCATCCGCGGAACAGGACTGAACGGACTGACTGGCATCAAGCCCCGTCATGGTTGCGTCGTACGGCCGTTACTTTGCTGTTCACACGATGAAATCATGGATTATCTACGCTTGCAGCAGCAAGACTATGTTACCGACAGCAGCAACCTTGTCAATGATGTCATGCGCAACAAGATACGGCTTGACCTTCTTCCGCTTCTGGAAACCATGAATCCATCGGTGCGTACATCGTTGGTGCGGATGGCGGGGCGACTGGCGGAAGCCAATAAAATAACAGAAGCCTCGTTACAGGAAACAGCCGACTCCCTTACAACCGTCAAAAATGAAATCATTCAGTGGGAGACTGACAAGATAAATTCATATATCTCTCCCGGCTATCTACTCTTTTATCTATTGTCTCCCCATGGGTTTAATTCGGTTCAGATAGAAGAAATCACCCGTTCCATCGGCCATGCCCAGACAGGAAAGTCATGGCAATCGGCTACCCACGAGCTGATTGTAGACCGTGCCTGTCTTCTTCTTACCCCATTGAGAAAGAGAGAAGACAAGATAATGAAACTCCCCGAGACAGGCAAGTATGTCTATTCGGAAGACTTGGCAGTAAAGGTAGAAACATCCGATTTCACCGACAACTTTATCATTCCCCATAGCAAGGATACTGTCGTATTCGACAAGGACAAAGTCTCCTTTCCCCTTATATTAAGAAAGGTGCAGGCCGGCGACCGCTTTACTCCTTTCGGCATGAACGGCTCAAAGCTCGTCAGCGATTTCCTGACCGACATTAAGGCCAATGCCATAGAGAAACGGACACAGACCATCCTGACCGACAGCCGTGGAGAGATTCTCTGGCTGGTCGGGAAGCGTATTGCCCACCCCTACCGCATTTCAGACAATACCCGCGAGGTCTTGAAAATAACCATCTGCTAAATAATAACCGGAATATTTTCACGGCCTTCCATAGCATCGCCTAAGGTACGGGAGGAAGTCTGTCAGGCATAAGAAGCCCGCTGAAAAGGCTCACAGAGTGTGGGGGTAGGCACAGGGCACATCCCACATTATATATTATAGACCCTGTGTCCGCCCGAAATCCAAAAGGGAAAACTGGGAGACACAGGGCATGCTTTCAGAATTGACAGAAAATGCCTTTCTCGGGAAAATTCGCGGACAATTTCCGGAAAGCTCAAGACCATTCTGTAAAAAGCCAGCGAGCAATTCCGAAAAGGCTCGCGAGCTATTTTGAAAAAGTTGGCGAACTTTTTTAAAAGAGTTGGCGAACTTTTTCAAAAAAGTTGGCGAACTTTTCAGACATTGATAATTTGGCCTTAAAAAGGTAATGATTTCCGGGATGCTTAGAGCGATTGTCTCTGCGAGTCTGATGTCCGGTCTGCTCCACATTCCCGTCCGGAAGCAAGGCATAAGGAAGTTTCTGTGAGAATATGACTGTTACGTCGGTTTGTTATGGATAAAATTTAGGGAGAATCTGCCGATTCTCCCTAAATTTGATTGATATTCTGATGATTCTTCTATCTGATTTTTTCCAATTCAGTCTCCATCTCTGCCTGAAGTTCCTTTGCCTTTTGCGCAGCTACCTCGCGAAGTTTTCAGCCTTGCTAGCGTAGATAATGCCACGGGAGGAATTGACGAGCAGACCGCAGTCCTTGGTTATTCCATACTTGCAGACCTCCTGCAGGCTGCCGCCCTGTGCACCTACACCGGGAACGAGGAGGAAGTGGTCGGGAGCAAGGCGACGAATGTCCTCAAACATCTTGCCCTGCGTAGCTCCTACTACGTACATCAAGTTGTCGGGTGTTCCCCATTCCTGTGATTTCTTCAGGACTTTCTCAAATAGCCGTTCGCCCTGCGCGTCCTCCGTCAGCTGGAAGTCGTGGCTGCCCTTGTTGCTCGTCAGCGCAAGAAGAATGACCCACTTGCCATTGTACTCGAGAAATGGCCTGACGCTGTCCTCACCCATGTAGGGGGCTACGGTAACAGAGTCAAGATTATATTCCTCAAAGAAAGTCTGGGCATACATCTTCGACGTGTTGCCTATATCGCCGCGCTTTGCATCGGCAATGATGAAATGCCCGGGATGATTCTCCTTTATATACTGAATGGTCTTCTCAAATGCCGACATGCCCTTTAGTCCGTAGCACTCGTAAAAGGCGAGGTTAGGCTTGTAGGCTACGCAGTAGGGGGCTGTAGCGTCGATGATGGCCTTGTTGAAGGCAAGGACGGGGTCTTCCTCCTTCAGCAGATGCCCGGGAATCTTGTTGATGTCAGTGTCCAGTCCCACGCACAGGAAGGACTTCTTCGTGAAGATTTGGTTGATTAGTTGTCTGCGGTTCATGTTGTTGGGAATTAAAGGGGGGTTATAGACTTGGAGAGATGTTGAAAGAGATAAGGGAAGTCATGGAATTTGTCGCTCGTTACGCTTGCCGGGGAAGTTAAGGGACGATGCTGCTTAGGCATGGAGATAGCCCTTTTTGCATTTGTCCTTCAGCTTCTTCTGAATCCCATAACACCCTTTAACTACAAAAATTACAATTCCGACTCTTTCAGCTTCTCGGCATTTTCAGCTACCGTGAGCGCATCGATCATCTCCTGAATATCACCGTTCATAAAACCTTGTAGGTCGTGGGTGGTGAAGCCGATGCGATGGTCGGTAACGCGGCCCTGTGGAAAGTTGTAGGTGCGAATCTTGGCACTGCGGTCGCCGGTAGATACGAGAGTCTTGCGCCGGCTGGCAATGTCGTCAATATATTTCTGATGCTCGTGGTCGTAGATGTAGGTGTAGAGACGGCTGAGAGCACGCTCCTTGTTCTTCGGCTGATCGCGCGTCTCGGTACACTCTATGAGGATTTCCTCCACTTCGCCCGTATTCGGATTCTTCCACGGATAGCGCAGGCGCACACCCGATTCCACCTTGTTTACATTCTGACCACCTGCACCGCTCGAACGGAAGGTGTCCCACTTGATGTCGCCTTCGTTGATGTTCACCTCAAACTTGTCAGCCTCGGGCAGCACAGCCACCGTTGCAGCAGAGGTGTGCATGCGGCCCTGCGTCTCGGTGGCCGGCACACGCTGCACGCGGTGAACCCCCGACTCGTACTTCAGGATGCCATACACGCCCTCGCCCTCAACGGCAAAGTCTATCTCCTTGAAACCTCCCACAGCTCCTTCCGATACGGCAGTGATGGAGAGCTTCCAGCCCTTCTTGTCGCAGTAGCGTTTGTACATGTTGAAGAGGTCGCCTGCAAATAGGGCAGCCTCGTCGCCGCCTGCTCCGCCACGTATTTCCATCTGTACGTTCTTGGCATCCTCGGGGTCTTTCGGCACAAGCAGGAGCTTTATCTCTTCTTCGAGCTTCGGCTGAAGTTCTTCGTTCTCGGAGAGTTCCTCGCGTGCCATCTCCTTCATGTCGGCATCGCTCTCGTTGGCAATGATGTCCTTCGCCTCCTTGATGGTTGTGAGGCAATTGATGTAACGTCGCCGGGCATCCATGATGTCGCCCAAATCCTTGTATTCTTTCGTGAGCTTCACATAGCGCGACTGGTCGGCAATGACGCTCGGGTCAGTGATTAGCGTCGAGACTTCCTCGTACCGGGCTTCAAGTCCGTCGAGTTTTTGGAGTATGTTGTTATTGTCTGTCATGTTTCTTTTTGGGGAGTTTATTGGGAGTTAAAGGAGTTAGGGAGGTTATCGCTCGCTACGCTTCGAGGAGCTAAGGACTCATACTACTCTTGCAGTGATGCAAGACAGGCTTTGCATTTATCCCTTGATTTCTTAAGGCTTCCCTGATTTCTTTAACTCGAAAATCAATATTCAAATGTTCCGAACTCGCTTTTAATTGTCAGGCTGCGCTTGCCTTCCTCTATGTATCCTACCACCTGCGCATCGATATTGAACGACTTGCTGATGGCAATGACCTGCCCGGCAACTTCGGGGCGGACATATATTTCCATGCGATGACCCATGTTGAAGACCTGATACATTTCCTTCCAGTCTGTTCCGCTGCAATCCTTGATGGCACGGAAGAGAGGCGGAACGGGGAACATGTTGTCCTTCACGACGCGGCAGTTCTCGCCGACGAAGTGGAGCACCTTGGTCTGTGCTCCCCCTGTGCAATGAACCATTCCGTGAATCTCGGGACGCAGTTCGTCAAGCAGCCGCTTGATGACCGGGGCATAGGTACGCGTGGGAGAGAGTACCAGTTCGCCTGCCGTAACAGGACTGCCCTCAACAGGGTCGGTCAGCTGGTACTTGCCGCTGTAGACCAGCTCTTCGGGCACGGCATGGTCGTAGCTCTCGGGATAATGCTCTGCCAGATACTTGGCAAAGACGTCGTGGCGCGCAGAGGTCAGTCCGTTGCTGCCCATGCCTCCGTTGTAGCGCGTCTCGTAACTGGCTTGCCCCGTAGAGGAAAGTCCGACGACGACATCGCCCGGGCGGATATTGGCATTGTCTATGACATCCTTGCGGCGCATGCGGCAGGTAACGGTGGAGTCTACGATGATGGTGCGCACAAGGTCGCCCACGTCGGCCGTCTCACCTCCCGTAGGATAGATGCCGATGCCCATCCTGCGTATGTCTGCCAGAAGCTCGTCCGTGCCATTGATGATGGCAGAGATGACTTCTCCCGGCACAAGCATCTTGTTGCGCCCGATGGTGGACGAGACGAGAATGTTATCCACCGCGCCTACGCAGAGCAGGTCGTCGGTGTTCATCACTATCGCGTCCTGTGCAATGCCCCGCCAGACTCCGAGGTCTCCCGTCTCCTTCCAGTACATGTAGGCAAGCGACGATTTCGTGCCTGCCCCGTCGGCGTGCATGATGTTGCAATACTCCGGGTCGCCCCCGAGGATGTCGGGGATAATCTTGCAGAAAGCCTGCGGATAGAGACCCTTGTCGATGTTCTTGATGGCGTTATGCACATCTTCCTTGGCAGCACTTACGCCGCGCATCATATATCTGTTATTCATATTCTTTTGTTAGCTGATGAGCTGAGAGGCTGCAACTCCTTCATCCTGCGGCCTGCCCGTCCACTTGAAATTCAAGTGCAAAGGTAGTATATATTTGTTGATTTTGAGCCGAAGACAGCCATATTTTTTGCCTTATCCCCATACGAATGGGAAAGACCCGGAAAGGACTGACGGGAAACACCAAAGAAATTCGCGAAAAATCCATAGGGCTGACTTATTATAAAGCTGACGAGCTTTTCGGGCATTGATGATTTGCTATGAAAAGGACGATGATTTCCGGGTTGTCTGGAGCAGCCGCCTCTGCGGATTTAATGGCATCCAGCCTGCGTGAAGCTGACAACAGATCGGCAAAATCCTGACTTACACGCTTCCTGTTTTGAAATTTTATGCCTATCTTTGTGCCGTCAAAAGCAAATAAAATCAATAACAAACGAAAACTTATGAAGATTCATCTCAAGCAAATGCTCCTTGCCGCAGGAATAGCCTGCACCGCACTCACGCATACGCCGTAACGGGAAAGCCACAAGGCAAGAAGACCACAACGCCTGTCAACCCGCTTATGAAACCAAGTCCACTACCCTTTAATGCCCCTGACTTCAGCAAAATCAAGGGCGAACACTACCTGCCTGCCATCAAGGCTGCCATCGACGAGCAGCGACGGGAAATAAAAGCCATCACTGACAACCGGCAGAAACCAACCTTCGCCAACACCATTCTCGCCTACGAGCGGAGCGGACGGACGCTGGAACGTGTGTCGAATATCTTCTTCTGCGTTGCCGAAGCCCATAAGACACCCGACATAGAACAAGCCGAGACGCTCATCATCCCCCTGCTGACCGACTTTGAGAACGAGGTGAAGTTCAACCAGAAATTCTTTCAGCGCATCAAGTACGTGTACGACAACGAACGTACACGGCTCAAGGGTGAGGATGCCAAACTTCTGGAAGAAGTCTACAAGGGCTTCACTCATGCCGGTGCCCTCCTCCCACAAGCCAAGATGCAGCGCATGCAGGAGATAAACAACGAACTGGCAAAGCTCCAGCAGGAATTCGGCAACATGCTCCCCAAGGCAGCCGGCGAGGCCACAGTATGGGTAGACGACGCAAAAGAGCTTTCCGGACTTGGCGAGGCCGACATAGCCCAGTGCAAAAAAGATGCCGAGAACCGGGGAAGCAAGGCACCCTACTGCATCGTCATCACCAATACCACCCAGCAGCCCATCCTCGCCAGTCTTGACAACCGGAGCCTGCGCGAGCGCATCTACAACGCATCCATTCACCGCACCGACGGGACAGGGGCTTTCAGCACCTTCCCCATTGTAGAGAAGATAGCCCGGCTGCGTGCCGAAAAGGCTGAGCTGATGGGATTCAAAGACTATGCCTCCTACTCTCTCGACCAGACTATGGCGAAGAACACTGCCAACGTATATACCTTCCTCCGCCAGCTCATCGCGGCCTATCAGCCCAAAGCAGAGGCAGAGACTAAGGCCATTGAGCAGTATGCCCGGCAGACGCAGGGAGCCGACTTCCGCCTGCAGCCCTACGACCGTTTCTATTATTCTGCAAAAATGAAGAAAGAGCAGTACAGCTTCAGCGACGACGACGTGAAGCCCTACTTCAATCTCGACTCTGTGCTGGTCAACGGAATCTTCTATGCCGCCCACCGTGCCTATGGTCTCAACTTCCATGAGCGTAAGGACCTGCCGACATATCACAGCGACATGAAGGTTTTCGACGTGCTCGATGCCAACGGCAAGCAGGTAGCCCTCTTCTATTGCGACTACTTCCGCCGCCCCACCAAACGCGGCGGAGCATGGATGAGTGCCTTCCTCAAGCAGAGCCGCGACCGCAGCCAGCTGCCCGTCATCTACAACGTATGCAACTACGCTAAGGCACCCGAAGGACAACCAACACTCCTGACATGGGACGAGACGACCACTATGTTCCATGAATTCGGACACGGACTCCACGGCATGCTGTCCGACTGCAACTACAATACGCTCAGTGGTACGGCAGTAGCCCGCGATTTCGTAGAGATGCCGTCTCAGTTCAACGAGTCGTTTGCGAGCATCCCCGAGGTGTTCAACAACTACGCACGCCACTACAAAACCGGTGAGGCCATGCCCGAAGACTTGAAAAGCAAGATGCTCGGCTCTCTCAACTTCCAGTCGGCCTACGCTCTCGGCGAGAACCTTGCCGCAACCTGCCTTGACATGGCATGGCACTGCCTCTCCTCCTCGCAGATACCTACAGCTGACAAGGCAAAGGACTTTGAGACATCAGCCCTGAGAGAAGTCGGACTGCTCAGCACACAGATACCTCCACGCTACTCCACCTCCTACTTCAACCATGTTTGGGGCGGGGGCTACGCAGCAGGCTATTACAGCTATCTGTGGAGCGAGGTGCTTGCCGTAAACATTGCCGACTACTTTGCAGCCCACGGTGCCCTGAACCGCTCGGTAGGCGATGCTTTCCGCGCGAAGGTTCTCAGCCGCGGCAACACCCTTGACCTGATGTCTGCCTTCTCCTCCTTTACCGGCCTGCAAGCTCCCGACGCCAAGGGGCTGTTGAAAGCAAGAGGATTGTAAGGCTGCTCCAAAACGGCACTTTGGCACAACGAACAAGCCCGTTTCGCACAACGAAAGTGGCACTTTGACACAACAAAAGTGCCACTTTTGTTTTTCCATATTCTCATGCTCGCACCAATACAATAAATATTATGGTTTTGACGTTATAGTAATTGTATGAATGATCAAATGGATTTTCACTCATTGTATAATCGTCTGCTGGTGCTTGCGATATTTTCCTGTGTTGCCGTAACACTGGGAAGCTGTGGTGTGGAGCGAAACATCAAGAAAGGAGAAAAGTTCCTTTCGCTTGGTGAATATTATGATGCAGCTGCACAATTCAAGACAGCTTACCAACGCACACCACCGAAAGACAGGCAGCAGAGGGGTGAAATGGCTCAAAAAATGGCATTATGCTACGACCGTATAGCTGTTTCTCAACGGGCAATTGCAGCCTACAGGAATGTTATCCGATACAAACAGGATGATGGGGAAACACATCAACGACTGGCAGACAACCTGATGAAGAATGGAAGTTATGCCGATGCAGCAAAGGAATACCGAATAGCTCTTGATTCTATGCCTGACAACCCGGGTATTATCAGCAAGCTGCAAGCAGCTTCAGCCGCGTCAGCTACCAAGGAGCAAGGCTCGAAATATATTGTAAAGAAGATGGATATCTTCAATTCACGCCGGCAGGACTTTTCCCCCATGCTGTACGGAGACCACTTTGAGCAGCTCTATTTCACCTCTACACGCAACGAGGCACAAGGCGATGAATTGAGTGGTATCACAGGCGTAAAGCCGGGCGACATCTTTGTCAGTGAGAAAGACGACAAGGGCAAATGGGGCAATCCCCACACAATAGAATCTGGCTGAACACTGTGGCCGATGAAGGGACGCCTGCGTTCTCAGCTGATGGCAGAGAAATGTACATCACCCAGTGTCTGACCGACCCAAGCTATCCGCGCTATGCACAGATAGCCGTCAGCAATCGCTCGGATGCTGCATGGGGCAAGGCTACCAAACTCGAAATCAGTCGCGACACGCTCTCCAGCTTCGCCCATCCTGCTATTTCGCCCGACGGCAATTGGCTCTATTTTACAAGCGACATGCCCGGTGGAAAGGGCGGACTTGATATTTGGCGCGTTCGTCTCATCGGCGGTACGACAGGTGGTGTTGAAAATCTCGGAGAACCCATCAATACACCCGGCGACGAGACTTTTCCTACGTTCCGCCCCAATGGAGACCTTTATTTTTCCAGTAACGGACACGGCGGATTGGGAGGCCTTGACATCTTTATAGCCAAGGTTGGCAGCGACCGACGCTACCATTTGGAACATCCCGGCTATCCGCTCAACTCTCAAGGTGATGATTTCGGCATGACCTTTGAAGGACCTCACAACCGTGGGTTCTTCTCGTCCAACCGAGGCGACGGCCGTGGCTGGGACCACATTTATAGCTTTGAGCTTCCCGAAATTATACAGACGGTCAAAGGATGGGTTTATGAGATGGATGGCTACGAACTTCCCGCAGCGCAGGTGTTCATGGTAGGCGATGACGGAACAAACAAGAAGCTGTCCGTTAAAGGCGATGGCTCATTCGAGCAGGAGATACAACCGGGAGTCAGCTATATTATGCTTGCGACCTGCAAGGGTTTCCTCAACCATAAGGAAGAATTGCGTGTAGAGCCGGTAGGCGAGTCAAAAGAACATACAATCCAGTTCCCATTGGCAAGCATCCGTGTCCCTGTGATGATTGACAATATCTTCTACGACTTCGATAAAGCCAACCTCCGTCCCGAATCGGAAAAAGCTCTTGACGGACTTGTCAGTCTTCTCAACGAGAATCCAAATGTAACGATAGAACTCTCCGCTCATACAGACTACAAGGGATCGGCCGAATATAACAAAAGGCTTTCACAACGACGTGCCGATGCCGTTGTAGCATATCTTACGGCCCATGGTATTGCCGCTGACCGACTGACTCCTGTCGGCTACGGAAAGGAACGCCCAAAAACTGTCCGTAGGAAACTCACAGAGAAATATTCTTGGCTGAAAGAGAATGATGCCCTTTCCGAAGAGTTCATCAAGAAACTCGACAAAGACAAACAGGAAATAGCCAACCAGCTCAACCGACGCACGGAGTTTGTTGTCCTCCGTACTACTTACGGTATGTTCGACGAAAAGGGCAACCTGAAACAGCAGCCGAAACCAAAGAAAAAGGTTGAGACAGAAGAAGATGAGATTATAATAGAGTAGCAAATGCAACTTCCACAAGAATTTGAAGCCTATACCCGGGCACTCTTCGGAGACAGCCTCTACCAGTCTTTCCTTAAAGGCTTGGAAGAGCCTGCCCCCGTAAGTATTCGTCTGAATCCTTTCAAGTTCCCTGCTCATGCAACTATCAGTGACGACTTGCACCCACAGCCAGTCCCTTGGTGCAGGGAAGGCTTTTGGCTCAATAGCCATCCGAACTTTACTTTTGACCCACTCTTGCACGCAGGAGTCTATTATGTACAGGAAGCATCGTCAATGTTTCTTTCACACGTCCTTCGTCATTGGGTTAAACATCCGGTTGTAGCACTTGACCTCTGTGCTGCTCCGGGAGGCAAGACCACCTGCGCCCGTGCTGCCCTTCCCACAGGTTCGCTGCTATTCTCCAACGAACCTATAGGGAAACGTGCACAAATCCTTGCAGAGAATGTGCAGAAATTTGGACATCCCGATGTAATCGTCACCAACAATTATCCACGCGATTACAAAAAGACAAAGCTCGTTTTCGATATTATCATTGCCGATGTGCCTTGCTCTGGTGAAGGCATGTTTCGCAAGGATGCACAGGCGGTTGAGGAATGGAGCCTTCAGAATGTAAAGAACTGCCGACAGCTACAACGTAGTATCATTGCAGACATTTGGGAGAATCTTAAGCCCGGTGGTCTCCTTGTCTATTCCACCTGCACTTTCAACGCGCATGAAAATGAGGAGAATATTGCATGGATACTTAGCCAATATGACGCTCAATTGTTATCCGTACCGACAGGAGAAGATTGGAACATAACCGGTTCACTTGTCAGCAACCCATTGCCTGATGGTAACGACTTTTCCGTCTATCGATTTATCCCCGGCAGAACGCGTGGTGAAGGATTCTTCATGGCTATTATAAGAAAACAGGATAAGGATAACTATCCTGACGACAACATTAAGACCAGTAAATACATCTCCGAGGCAGAGAAAAGACTACGCATACTCTCTCATGGAGTAAAGGAGGGGATGCTGAAAGGCAAGACGATTGTTCCTGACCATAGCTTTGCCCTCTCAACCACGGCAGACAAGTCAGCCTACCCTATCCTTCCCGTTTCTTACGCGACAGCAGTTAGTTATCTCCGCCATGAAGCCATTACGCTTCCCGATAGTGCGCCACGCGGCATAATACTCCTTGCCTATCAGGGACAAACGCTCGGTTTCGTCAAAAACCTTGGCAATCGTGCCAACAATCTTTATCCGCAGGAATGGCGCATCAAAAGCAGCCACGTGCCGGAAGAACATAAAATTATTATATCAAGGAGTTGATGATGTCAAAGAAATAAGGGAATCAAGAAGCGTTTAACACAACACTAATCCTCCTGTAAATTTCACAACAACTATATATTAGAAATTCTCCCACCGCTCCATAATCCTATAAATTCAATTATAAACATGCAACAATACCTTAACCTCCTCAACCGCATCCTCACCGAAGGAACAAAAAAATGCGACCGTACAGGAACGGGAACGCTCTCTGTCTTCGGCAATCAAATGCGATTTAATATGGCAGATGGATTTCCTCTCCTTACGACGAAGAAACTCCATCTGAAGAGTATCATCTACGAACTCTTGTGGTTTCTCAGGGGAGATACCAACGTACGCTATCTTCAGGAACATGGGGTGAGAATATGGAATGAATGGGCGGACGAAAAAGGAGAGTTGGGACCCGTCTACGGACATCAATGGCGGTCGTGGCCTGACTACAAAGGCGGAACTATTGACCAGATAAAAAACGTAGTAGAGCAGATAAGATACAATCCTGACTCGCGCCGCATGCTTGTAACGGCATGGAACCCTGCGGAAGTAGACGAAATGGCGTTACCCCCCTGTCATTGCCTTTTCCAGTTTTATGTGGCTGATGGCAGGCTCTCCCTCCAATTATATCAACGCTCTGCCGATACCTTTCTTGGCGTACCTTTCAATATTGCCTCCTACGCGCTTCTACTTCAGATGATGGCACAGGTAACGGGGCTTGAGGCTGGTGAGTTTATCCATACCACAGGCGATACCCACCTCTATCTCAACCATATAGAACAGGTTCGTCTACAGCTTACCCGTGAGCCACGCCCACTGCCGAAAATGAACATAAACTCTGATGTAAAAGACATCTTCGATTTTCAGTACGAAGACTTTGAGCTAATCGAATACAATCCTTATCCACACATAGCAGGTAAAGTTTCAGTATAAAGTCTGGGAGTTGGGAAGTTATGTAGTTAGAATAAAGGTTTATACACGACGTCTTCTAAACATCATTGCAGCAAAGTACTTGGTCAACTTCCTTTAACTTCCCAAACTCTTTTAACTTCCTTAATTCTTTTAAATCCACAAACAAGATAAAATGCATATCAATATCATTGCAGCTGTGGCATCTAACCGCGCTATCGGCTATCAAAACGACATGGTTTACTTCATTCGTGAAGACCTAAAACGATTCAAGCAGCTTACGACAGGACACACCGTCATTATGGGCCGCCGCACTTTTCATTCACTGCCCAAAGGCGCATTACCCAACCGTCGCAACATCGTCCTTAGCCGAACCGAAAAAAACTTTCCCGGTTGCGAGGTCTATGCTTCTCTCTCAGAAGCGCTTGCACACATTGAAACAGATGAAGAGACATTCATCATTGGTGGAGCAACGCTCTATAAGGAAGCTCTCCCCATTGCCAACCGACTTTATCTCACCGAAATAGCAGCCGTTCCTCCCCATGCCGACGTGTTCTTTCCAGAATATGAAGATGAGGCTTGGCGTGTTGAGCTAAAAGAAGAACATGCAGCCGTCGGAGATACACCTGCTTATTCTTTCGTGGACTATATCAGGACAAAATAATTCCCGACAAACAGATTTCCTCAGAATAAAGCTAAAGAAATTAGAGTCCTACGTACTTAAAAAGTCTCTGTTTCTGCTTCGTTTTATAGCGCTCACAACAACTTTTAATATACAGAAGCCGATAATTCCTTATAGAAGGAATTTATCGGCATTCAGAAAGGCAGGGATGATAGCCCTCCCCACATTGGGGGAAGACACTATTGTCTAACTTCTCTCTAACAAGGTCTGCACAATACGCTCTGCGGAACGACCATCCCAACGGTCAGGTATGGCAGCTGATTTCCATTTTCCTGCCACCATATCGGCAACAGAGGAGCCAAGCAGCCCGGCATCTTCCCCGACAAGGACATTCGTCCCTATCTTGACAGTCTCTATATGCTCCGTATAACTATTGAGAGTGATACAGGGGACGTTATTGAACGTAGCCTCTTCAGCCACATTTCCCGAATCGGTAACTATTCCGAGAGCATGTGAAGTCAGATAGCTGAACTCCAAATACCCCAATGGTTTGACGAGATAAAGATTGTGCAAATCAAAGCCATTACGAAGGCCGAGCGCAAGCAGTGTAGACTCAGCATCCTCTCGAAGCGGAGCTATTACGGGAATCTCTCCGGCAGCCTTTAACAGGGAACGTATCATCTGCTCAAGATTGTCCTTATTTGTCAACAAAGCCTTGCGATTAAGTGTAAATACAATATAGCCTTTATCTCGAAGATGTAAATCCTTAACAGCTTCAATACCATCAAACGATAACTTTTCCATTCGTTCACGATTGTAACGGATATTGTCTATAAGGATGTTTCCAACCATATAGACCTTTGACAGCTCTGCTCCCTCTTTATTGGCTATGCTGTTATTGCTGAATCCGGCAGTAAAAAGGATGTCGGAAAGTCCGTCTATGACGAGTCGGTTGATTTCTTTCGGCATCGTGATGTCAAATGATCGTGTTCCAGCAGCAATATGAGCAAGAGTAATGGCCTGCTTTTTTGCAACAATGGCAGCTGCCATTGTTGATGCGAGGTCGTCCACCACAATGACAACATCGGTGGGATGCTCCTGTAGATACAACTCGAACTTGGACATGACTTGCCCTGTCAATTCATTAAGATTCTGACATTCTACACCCAAAAAGACATTGGGACGATGGATACAGAGGTTGTCAAAAAGATTGTCTTCGAGGGTCGGGTCTGCTGCACGGCCTGCATAGACGAGCGAGTAAGAAACAATACGGTGATTTTCAATCCCCGAAAGGCTGTTAATAGCCTGATAATGGGTGCCACCTTGATAAAATTAGGGCGCGCACCGCAGAAAATACAGAGATGTAAGTTTTGTTTTGTCATTTATGAATGTAAAATAAAAGCCCACCCTGACATTCCCAAAGAGAAAGAGAATGTCTAACGGGATGGGCGACAACATATTCTTCTTTAGTTCTTCAACCTCTACTCTCCTTTTTCCGGGAGGGTGAAAACAGAATCTTTATCCTTTGAACATATCCTTTATACCCCCTATTGACCCCAAGAGGTTGGAAGCCTCAAAAGGCAGATAGACTGTCTTTTGATTGCCACTATGCGCCATTTCCGTGAGCATTTGGATATATTTCTGCGCAATGAGATAGTTAGCGGGATTAGTGCTCTTTCCTACTGCGTCGGTAATTTTTTGGATAGCTACAGCTTCTGCTTCTGCTTTGCGAATCCGTGCTTGTGCTTCTCCTTCAGCAATAAGTATTTGCTGCTGTTTATCGGCTTCGGCACGGTTGATAGTAGAAGCTTTTTCACCTTCAGATTTGAGAATGGCAGCCTGTTTCTCTCCTTCACTTGTAAGAATCGTCGCACGCTTGTTACGTTCAGCCTGCATTTGCTTTTCCATTGCCTGAAGGACACTTTCAGGTGGCGTAATATCCTGAAGCTCTACACGATTTACCTTGATTCCCCACTTGTTGGTGGCATCATCAAGAACAGCACGGAGCTTTGTGTTTATGGTGTCGCGCGAGGTAAGAGTTTGGTCAAGCTCCATTTCACCAATGATATTACGTAGGGTTGTCTGCGTCAGTTTCTCAATGGCATTAGGAAGATTGTTGATTTCATAGACAGCCTTGAACGGATCAACAATCTGAAAGTACAGAAGTGCATTAATCTGCATCTGAATATTGTCTTTTGTGATAACGTTCTGACGGTCGAAATCGTAAACCTGTTCACGCAAGTCTATCGCATTCGTATAGGTGTAGCGTCCATTCTTTAGGGCCACAATTTCCTTTGCACGATCTATAAAAGGGATAATGAGATTGATACCCGGCTGGAGGGTGGCATAATAGCGACCGAGACGCTCTACGATTTTGGTCTCGCTCTGCGGAATAATGACAAGGGCCATCTTGGCAAAGATAATAACCAAGACGACGATTGCTATGAAAACTACGCTTGTGATTGGCATAATAATAAAATTGTTAAAGATGTGAAAGGAATTGATAGGCCTCTACCTGCACCATCGCTTCCAAAATATTATTGGAAAATATATCTGCGCGGCTGTATAAAAACACAACGCTTAAATCATGATTAACTTTCTATTGCAAATATCCATGGTCAATTGTCAATACTTTCTACACTGATAATGATGGAGTCAAGACTGCACACACGCACCTGCTGTCCTACTGATAGAGAATGATGACCTGCTGTCTGCGCTTTCCATGAATCACCATCTATCTGTACCCGTCCATATCCGTCTGGCTCAATAGCTTCCGTTACTTTCCCCACACGTCCGATAAGGGCGTCAGCATTGCTCGTCCTGCAATCACCACTACGATGGAAATACTTTAATGCAACAGGGCGGACAAAGAAGATACTCAACAACGAGACAATGGCAAAGGCTATAATCTGTGCTGCCAGGCTATCAGCTATAAGCGAGACAAGGATTCCTGCCAATCCACCAATAGCAAAACACAGAATGAAAAAGTCACCGCTGGTCAGTTCCAAAACAAGACATAAGAGACTGACAAGCAGCCACACTAACCAAAGGTTCTGAACGAAATAATCTATCATTTTGGGTCTGGTTTTATTTCGATGGTAAAGTTACAAATAAAAAACAAAACAACAAAGGAAAAGAAAGAAAAGTAAATTGAAAAGAGTTAATTTACCAATAGACTATTTAACAGACCTCCTCAAATGAAAAATATCTTTCCGAAAGCCAAAAGAAAAAACCTCTGTTTTTTTGCGCTTTCCGAAATCTTTATTATATTTGCACAAAAATTATAAGTCCTGAACAACAAAATGCAATATATCGGTCTACAGACTCTAAAGCAAGGAAAGCTGAATTTTTATTTGGCCATAGAGAGACATGCCGCTTCCCATATTAACGAAAGAGAATATTTCTTTATGCGACAAATAGACTCAACACCATCGCTATACGAGACCAAGACATACTGCATTGAGAATCGCCTACTTAAAAACTAAAGCAATATGCAAAACAAAACAACCTGTCTCTACGACAAGCACGTAAAATTGGGAGCATTGATGTCTCCCTTCGCTGGATATGAAATGCCTATCCAGTACACCGACATCACAAGTGAACACAATGCAGTCCGCCACCATTGTGGAGTATTTGATGTTTCCCACATGGGTGAGGTCATTGTTTCTGGCCATGATGCCGAGAAGTACGTTAACCATATATTCACCAACGATTTCACTGGTGTTCCTTCTGGGAAAGTTCTTTATGGAATGTTCTGCTATCCCGATGGTGGAGTTGTTGACGATACATGTATCAGCAAACTTGACACAAACCTTTACCTTATGACCATCAACGCCTCCAATATAGATAAGGATGTTGCATGGTTTGAAGAGAATGCAAAGGGTTATGATGTTGTTCTCTGCCACAAAAGCGAATACTATGGCCAGCTCGCTGTACAGGGTCCGGAGGCCGAAGAGAAAGTTCAAGAACTTTTAGGCATAAAATGCGATGACCTGAAATTCTACGAAGTGAAAACCGTAGAGAAATTTGATGAAACTATTATCATCTCCCGTACTGGCTATACTGGCGAAGACGGATTTGAAATTTACGGTACCCACAAGTTTATCGTTGACTGTTGGGACAAACTGATAGCAGGAGGCGTTACTCCCTGTGGACTTGGATGCCGCGACACACTCCGTTTCGAGGCTGGACTTCCTCTCTATGGCGACGAGCTGACAGACAAGATTAGCCCTGTCATGGCAGGTCTTTCTATGTTTGCCAAGTTCGATAAGGAAGAATTTATCGGTAAGGAAGCTTTGTTGAAACAAAAGACAGAAGGTGTAGCACAGCGTCTTCGCGGTATTGAACTGGAAGGAAATGCCATTCCAAGACATGGCTACAAGATTCTTAAAGACGGCAAGGAAGTTGGTGAAGTTACAACTGGCTATCGCCTTATTTCTGTAGATAAAAGCTGTGCAGTGGCTCTCGTTGATGCTGATATAAAGTTGGGTGATCAGGTGGAAGTACAAATCCGCAAAAAAATATTCCCCGGCACCGTCATCAAAAAGAAGTTCTACGAAACAAAATACAAAAAATAAATCAAGGCACATAGAGGAGTCCAAAGTCCACAAAGACACGTAGGAAACTATCAAAGGACAACACTATATATTAGAAAATCACAAACAATAAAAGAATAAGAATATTATGGCAAAAGTTATTGAAGGACTCTATTATTCAGAGTCGCACGAGTATGTCAGAGTAGAAGGCGAAGTAGCTTACATTGGTATAACAGACTACGCACAGCATGCACTGGGTAACGTTGTTTATGTTGATATGCCAGATGCTGACGACGAGTTTGAGCAGGAAGAAGGCTTCGGTGCAGTAGAAAGCGTAAAGGCCGCTTCTGATCTCAATTCTCCTGTTTCTATCAAGGTGCTCGAAGTAAACGAAGCTCTCGAAGATGAACCAGAACTGCTCAACAAGGACGCTTTTGAGAACTGGATTATCAAGGTAGAGCTGACAGATAAGTCGCAGCTTGACAAGCTCATGGATGCTAAGGCATACGAGGCTTTCTGTGCCCAGTAATTCCCTGCCTATTTTTCCAACACCAAATATTAATTCTCTCCATCTACACCGCATAAGCATGGTGTGGATGGAGAGGTGTGACGAATAACCCAATCTTATATTACGGAAAAGATGAACTATAAATATTTTCCACATACAGAGGAGGAAATCCAGCAGATGCTTGACAAAATCGGCGTAAAAAACTTGGAAGACCTCTTTGCCGAAATTCCTGAAGAACTTCGCTATAGGGACAAGTGGGACATACCCGAAGCCAAGAGTGAAATGGAAATCAGGTCGTTCTTTAATGCCCTTGGCAACAAAAACAAGCAGCTGACCTGCTTCGCTGGTGCTGGTGTCTACGATCATTACACACCAAGCATTGTTCCTAACATCATCGGACGTTCTGAGTTCCTGACTTCATACACCCCCTATCAGGCAGAAATTTCCCAAGGTACACTCCATTATATTTTTGAGTTCCAAAGCATGATGGCAGAACTCACGGGTATGGATATTTCCAATGCGTCTATGTATGACGGCTCTACAGCTACCGCCGAAGCAATGCTAATGGCCTTCAATGCCAGTCATAAGGCTGACACCGTGGCATATTCGGAGACTCTTGACCCAAAAATTATTTCTGTTCTCAAGACTTACGCTCACTTCCATGGCGTGAATCTGACAGCCATTAAGGCTGACAATGGAATGACCTCTGTACAAGACCTCAACGAGCAACTCGCTACAGGAAAGGTTGCAGGTGTCATCGTCCAGCAGCCTAACTACTATGGCATAGTGGAAGATTTCACAGGCTTTGCCGATGCTTGCCATAAGAGCAAAGCCCTTTTTATTATAAACAGCGTAGCTTCCGACCTTTCCTTACTGAAGACCCCGAAAGAATGGGGAGCTGACGTTGCTGTCGGCGACGTGCAAAGCCTCGGTATGCCTATGGCTTTCGGTGGCCCATACGCAGGCTATATGTGCTGTACAGAGAAACAAATGCGCAAATTGCCGGGTCGTATCGTGGGCGAAACCAAAGACAGCCGCGGACAGCGTGCTTTTGTCCTCACCCTCCAAGCCCGTGAACAACATATCCGCCGGCAAAAAGCAACATCGAACATCTGCTCCAACCAGAGTCTGATGGCCCTCTTTGTTACGATCTACCTGTCAGTGATGGGTAAGGAAGGAGTTAAGGAGGTTGCACAGACCAGCTATGACGGTGCTCACTATCTCTGCGAGGAACTGCTCAAGACGGGTAAGGCGCAACTTGTCTACGAACGTCCCTTCTTCAATGAGTTCCTTATCCGCATAGACCATCGCGATGACTTTTTCGACAAGGCAGTGGCAGCAGGTATACTTCCTGGTGTCAAGGTAGGCGAAGACCAACTACTCATAGCCGTTACCGAGAAACGCAGTAAGGAAGAAGTTGATGCACTAGTAGCACTTCTTTAATATCAAAACAGTCTCTTACAATGATAACCTACCCGAACTCTTCTCTATCAAGAGTCCGTGTAAAATAATCGCAGAAAGACAATGAACAATAAATTATACGGCAATCTGATTTTCGAACTTTCACATCCCGGACGCAGAGGTTACAGTCTGCCCAAGAATACATTCGGACATCATGAGATTCCATCCAATATAAAGAGGTCTACCGACGCTGCTCTTCCAGAGTGTGATGAGATGACAGTCGTTAGACACTACACCAACCATAGCGAAAATAATTTTGGTGTAGACAATGGGTTCTATCCTCTCGGGTCTTGTACCATGAAGTATAACCCTATCATCAATGAGGAGGTGGCAGCCATGCCTTCCTTCAGCAACATTCATCCGTTACAGCCAGAACATACCGTACAGGGTGCTTTGGAAGCGGAATACAATCTGCAAAGAGCACTCTCTGCCCTGACAGGCTTGGCTGATTTTACCCTCAATCCATACGCAGGTGCACATGGAGAGCTGACAGGTCTGATGATTATCCGCTCTTACCATCAAAGCCGCGGAGACGAGAAACGCAAGAAAGTTATCGTTCCCGATTCTGCACATGGCACCAACCCCGCTTCGGCAGCAGTTTGTGGGCTTGAGATAGTAGAGGTAAAGAGTACTTCCGAAGGATTGGTAGACGTTGAGGACCTCAAACCCCTATTGGGAGACGACATCGCAGGAATGATGATGACCAACCCCAACACATTGGGTCTCTTTGAAACCGACATTCCCGAAATAGCCAAGCTCGTACACGAATGTGGCGGACTGATGTATTATGACGGTGCCAACCTTAATCCACTCTTAGGAGTAGCCCGTCCGGGCGACATGGGATTTGATGTCATGCACATTAACCTGCACAAGACCTTCTCTACTCCTCACGGTGGCGGTGGTCCCGGCTCTGGTCCTGTTGGCGTTCGGGAAGACCTCGTAAGATTCCTGCCAAAACCACATGTAGTCAAGACTTCAGAAGGTTTCACTACAGAAAAAGGTTGCGAAACAGAATACAATGTCGAAAGCAGCCACGTCAGCACATTTTTGGGTAACTTCCTCGTCAGCCTGCGTGCCTATGTCTACATTCTCACGCTCGGAAAGGAAAACATCAAGATGGTTGGCCCACTTGCTACTCTCAATGCCAACTATGTCAAGGAGTGCCTGAAAGATGTTTACGAACTTCCGATAGATGTGCTTTGCAAACATGAATTTGTCTTTGACGGACTGAAGGACAAGAGTACGGGCATCACTACAATGGATGTTGCCAAGCGTCTGCTCGACTACGGCTATCACGCTCCTACCATCTACTTCCCGCTTCTCTTCCATGAAGCCATGATGATAGAGCCTACCGAAAACGAAAGCAAGGAGACCATTGACAGCTTTATCAGCATCATGCGTACAATAGCCCAAGAGGCCCATGATACGCCGGAGATTGTCAAGGATGCTCCACGCACAACACCTATTGGACGTGTAGACGACGTACTTGCTGCAAAGCATCCTGTCGTAACCTACCGTCAAATGCTGCAAGAAGCACAATAACACCCTCTTCATTATGACTAAGACAGATATTATTATAATTGGTGCAGGTCCCGGTGGCTATCGTGCTGCTGCCTACGCAGCCCATGAAGGCAAGAAAGTGACCATCATCGAGAAGCGCAATGCTGGCGGAACCTGCCTGAATGAAGGCTGCATCCCCACTAAGAGCTTTGCACACGATGCTGACCTCTATCGCAATCCTCTCCTTTCGTGCATTGGAGGCGGACAGGTAAAGTTCAAGTATATTCAGGAACGCAAGCAGAATGTAGTGGCACAGCTCCGGCAGGGTGTAGAATCCCTGCTGGCACAACCCGGCATCACCTACATCAAGGGGGAAGCCCGGTTTGTTTCGGAAAAGGTCATAGAGGTAAACGGAGAGCAGATGACAGCCGAGAACATCATTATTGCGACAGGTTCCCGGCCCAAGATGCTTCCTTTCCTGCCAAATCTTCAGTCAGAAGAGGGAAAGCCTTATGTGGGTAAACTCATGACTTCCACTGAATTGCTTGACATAGACTACGTGCCTTCCAACCTTGTAATCATCGGTGCAGGAGTTATCGGAATGGAGTTTGCATCAGCTTTCGAGACTTTCGGAGCCAATGTTACGGTGGTTGAGTTTATGAAGGAGTGTCTTCCTACGCTTGATTCAGACCTTGCAAAACGTCTCCGCAAGACTCTTGAGAAGCGCGGCATCAACTTCCACCTGCAAAGCGGGGTCAACAAGATAGAGCTTGCCAAGCAGGACGAGCATGAAGGACTCATGGTGCACTTCACCCAGAAAGGAGAAGAGCAGCAGGTCTTTGGCGATGTCGTTCTCGTAGCTACAGGACGTGAGCCAGTTTTGGAAAACCTGCATCTTGAAGCAGCCGGAATCGTATCAGACAGAAAAGGAATCACGGTTGACGACAATATGCAGACCAATGTGCCGGGCGTATATGCCATTGGTGACGTTAACGGGCGGCAGATGCTCGCACACGCAGCGACTTTCCAAGGTTTCCGGGCCATCAACCATATCTTGGGAAAGACCGACTTTATCCGTTTCGATATTATGCCTTCCGCTATTTTCACCTATCCGGAGGCAGCCAGTGTAGGCCTGACGGAAGATGCGTGCAAGAAAGAAGGCATCAAGTTCGTCTCCAAGAAAGGGTTCTACCGCTCCAACGGCAAGGCCATCGCTATGGAGGAGACCGAAGGTATGCTGAAATTGCTGGCAGACACCAATGGCAAACTTTTGGGCTGCCATGTATATGGTGCGCACGCAGCCGATTTGGTACAGGAAGTTGCTGCACTGATGAATCGCGATACGACCATCGATGAGGCAAAGGACATTATCCATATCCACCCGACACTTGGAGAAATCTTCCAAGATGCAATTATTTAGAAATAAATATTGCTGATTTGGGAAAAAGTATTATCTTTGCAGAAGATAAGTCGCACTGGGACGATTGGGGATAAATTCTCATAGTGCCCGTCTGCCTTTATCTTCACAGAGAGAAAGGATAAAGATTAGAGTCGTATCGATTCGATCGGGATAGTCATCAAATAAATCAGAAAAACCGGGAAGACTTCTCTTGCCAATGGCGGGCCACATAAACCGCATTTCAGCGACTAAGCCGCAAGGCCGGTGGATTACAACGACGGAGAGTTCTCTTATCATTGATACTCGGACTTTTCATCACATCGTCGATACGACTTTTCCCATTTCCTCCGTTAGAGGAACAACAGGGTGAGGCTTCCGTAAGGATGCCCCACCCTATTTTTATTGAAGGTTTCAGGGACGGATAATTCCGTTCCTGCCCATAACATTTAATCAGAGAAAACAGCTATGTTCTCAGGAATTGTAGAAGAAATGGCCACCGTAGTGGCCATAGAGCACGACAAGGAAAATATCGACTTCACCCTTCGCTGCTCGTTTACCAATGAGTTGAAAATAGACCAAAGCATCGCCCACAACGGTGTTTGTCTGACAGTTGTCCGCTTCAAGGACGACACCTATACGGTAACGGCAATGAAAGAGACCCTCGACCGCTCTAATCTGGGACTTCTCCGAATAGGCGACCGGGTTAATATTGAGCGTTCCATGTTGATGAACGGAAGGTTGGACGGGCACATTGTGCAAGGGCATGTCGACGAAACTGCCACATGCGTGGCAATGGAAGATGCCGATGGCAGCACCTACTTCACCTTCCAGTACCCTTTCGACAAGAAGCTGGCCCAACGCGGCTATTTTACGGTCGACAAAGGATCGGTTACCGTCAATGGTGTTTCCCTCACGGTTTGTGAGCCGACAGAGAACACTTTCAAGGTTGCCATTATTCCCTACACCCGTACCAACACCAACTTTGCCGACATTCAGGTTGGCTCAGTTGTCAATCTTGAGTTTGACATTCTTGGTAAATATATATCGCGCTTAAATACGCTTGCTAAATAATCATATAGAAATAGCGAGACAAACTGCAAAATCATTCGGAATATAAACCAAGTTCTGCAAGCAAATTCATACATGATTGCCGCTGCAAAGTGTAGTAGAGAATACAAAGGTCAGACTACCTTGTATAAACGACACTTTGATGATGACAAAATGAAAGTGGCACTTTCACACAACCAAAACGGCACTTTCACATCGTCAAAGTGCCGTTTTCATTTTACCACAAAAAGACATTAGAGCCTACCTATAGCAACACGTTGTTATAAAGAAGCTAAAATGTTTGATTATCAGAGATATATAGTATTTGTCTAAATAAACAGATAAGGTCTTTTTAGTATTCCTTTCCACCGTTATAGTCAATAGTTCAAAATCTCAGATGGCTTCTCTACAAAGCAATCAGCACCATGTGATGTCAGGAACTCCTTATCGCGAAATCCCCAAAGGACGCTGATACAGGGCAGACCACTATTGCGTGCCGTCATTACGTCAACATCGCTGTCGCCTACATAGACCGCATCTTTTCCCGACACTCCCAATTGGCGCAATGCCTCCATTACCGTATCAGGAGCCGGCTTCTTGCGTATTCCTTCCCGTTCGCCTATTGCCACACTGACCGTATCAGGAAAAAAATAGCGTGCAAGTTCCTGTGTAGCAGCATAAAATTTGTTGCTCACGATTGCAATGTTCTTTCCTCTTCGCTTTAACTCTTCCAGCAGTTCCATGATTCCGTCATAAGGGCTGGTCGTATCAAGGCTGTGTGCCATATAATATTCCCTAAACTTGTTGTAAGTCTCTTCAAACCGCGGATTATCCAAGCCACCGGGAACAGCACGCTCCATGAGTTTCCTTACACCATTACCCACAAACATCCTTACTTCCTCCACGCTACGCTCTGACATTCCTGCCCAACGCAAGGCATAATTGGTGCTTGTTGCCAAATCGGTCAGGGTATTCAGCAGTGTTCCGTCCAAATCAAAAATATAAGTGTTGTATTCCTTCATTGTCTATATGCTTTAGGAGAGGAGAAGGCCCGGGCTGCTTTCCCATTGCCACATTCCGACTAACATTACCCTACAGGACATCGGAACGGAATTTCTCCAGACATGCAAAAGTAACAATTATAAACTGATTATCTGCTCCAATGACTATTAAAAAATAGAAAAACCAAAGAGCTATTTACCGACTATTCCATACATGTTTGCTCCTAAATGATTATCTTTGCACACCGAAAACAGAATTATAGCAATGAGAAAAACAAAACGTAAAGTCCTCCAAGCGTACGCTCCCCCGGATTCTAACAGCACTATTCGTCATCGGAGCGATAGCCGTCTACTTTCTATTCTTTTCCGCCATGTCAAGAGACGGAGAGAAAAAGTATATCGTCATAGATGAGAATGACAATATAGACTCGGTATATAGCAAGGTGAAACCACTTGCAACAAAAACAAGCTACTGGGTGTTCAGGCAAATGGCAGCATACAGCAACTACAAAGACCATATCTGCACAGGCCGCTACGCGATAGGAACGGCCGGAGTGCTCCGCACATTCCGCCATATCAGCCACGGACAGCAGAGTCCTGCCGACCTCACCATCAAGTCGGTACGTACACTGCGCGACCTGACCAACAACATAGGAGACCAACTGATGCTCTCGCGCATTGAGCTTCTCAACCGGCTTAGCAGCAAGGAGGAATGTGCCAAATACGGATATACGCCCGAAACTATTATCGCTATGTTCGTCCCCAACACTTACGAAGTGTATTGGGATATTTCCATAGATAAGTTTCTTGAGAAAATGGATAAGGAGAGTAAGAAGTTCTGGACTTTCGAGCGCAGGCAAAAGGCAAAGGAAGACAAACTAAGCCCCGTGGAGGTTATGACGCTTGCCAGCATCGTAGACGAAGAGACCGACAATGAAAAAGAAATGCCATTGATTGCAGGAATGTATATCAACCGCCTTCATATAGACATGCCCCTGCAGGCCGACCCGACGGTGAAATTCGCTACCAAGAATTTCGAGGCACACCGCATCTATCATAAATGGCTCGATTACGACAGTCCGTATAACACCTATAAATATCATGGCCTGCCTCCGGGGCCTATCCGGATACCATCAATAGCAGCCATTGATGCCGTCCTCAACTACGTTCATCACGACTATATATATATGTGCGCCAAAGAAGATTTCAGCGGTACACACAACTTTGCCAAGACCTACGAGGAACATCAGGAGAACGCTGCCAAATATGCCAAGGCCCTGAACGAAAGGGGCATAAAATAAATTAGACCATGCCTATTTGGCGGATTGCCGGCATCAGCCTGCTAAATATAAGTTACAGACAATAAGGTGTTTATATACAAAAATGACATACATGCAAGGCATGTATGTCATTTTTACTCTTGAACCATGTAAGGATTATTCTTTTACTTTGCCGTCCAATTGATGGAGATGATTTTACCTTCCTTGACCACGGCATGAAGCTGATATTGCTTTCTTGATGTACCTCCTTCTCTTTGTATCTCCAATGTTGCAGGAATAGCCACATGCTGCTCTGCACCGCTTTCGTCCGACTTCTCAGTAGTAACTTCGTCAGCCGTCCCTAAATGCCAATTGATGGTTTTCACATCGGCTGATAGAGACGATTGCGCATGTACTCTTCTATATTTGATGCTGTAGCACCAGTAGAGCCAAGGAAACTGAAAGAGGACGCTACTGCTCCTGCTATCTTTTGCTTGTTCTTGGTGTTCATTCCAACCAACAACTGTCTTATCGCATTTATGGCAGTTGCTTGGTCTTCGGCAGACGCTGTATGGTCGAGTAATTTCTTTAGAAGCTCGTCAGCTTCCTTATTATGTGCTCCTTTCGGTTCGCGCTCTTTGTATCCTAAATAAGATTCCTCTGTATTCTTGGCTGTAGCTTCTGCCCAGTCCAGTTCGTCAAGCCGCTTCTCTATTTCAGATTTATGGGGAGAATTAGGATGGGAAGCAAGATAGGAGACATAAGCCTCGCGCGAATTGATTGCAAGAACGGTCGCCCAGTCCTCATTGTTTCGCTTCAGGCGTACAAGACATGCTTTGACGGAATCTGTATGGGCAATAGGGGCATTGGGATAATCGGTTAGAAACTTTTGCAGCACTTGTGGGTCTTTGCTTTCTATTGCCGCTATGAAGTCGTCGTTTTCGCTGTTCCTACTGGTAGTTCCCTGCTTATAGAAGAAGACAAGAACTATACTTATAATAAGAGCAATGAGAAAAGAAACAAGCAATGCTACATGATTGTTTTTCTTTTTCTCCTCTTCGGGAATATCAAGAGGCATGTCTGTTTCTGCCAATATAGGTTCGGCAATGGCTATAGGTTCGTCATTGTCTATATCAACCTCCGTGGAGACAACAGGCTCATAGCTGGAAGAATCTGTCATGGCAGGATTAGAACCAATTTCGGATGTCGTATTAATGGGCTGTTCCGATTCTTCTACAACTTGTTCTTCCCCATCTTCCTGACGAGAATCCTTCGGGAGGCTTTCGATAAAACTTTTTTGAGAAACGGCTTCGCTATGATGACAATTGGGACAAATACCTTCTTCTTTGAGATATGTTTCCCCACAATGGGAACACTTGATAAGATGTCCGGCAATCTCCACCCCACAACTGGGACAGACAGGTGCCTTATCGCTGACTTGATGCCCACACTCTGGACATTTTATAATCATTGTTTACCTTGTTTTAATTATTAAAATATTTCAAATAAAGGAAAGCGAGCCATCAGCGCCTTTTAGGGAAACGTATCTCCCGCATACTATGCCGCCCCATAAGACGACTCTTGTCAACATAGCCATTGACTCCGTTGATATGTCCCTTGCCAGTATATTGCCATGCGAATATATCCCGGCCATCATTGAGTTCAGGTTCTTTGCTTGAATACTGGGCAATAAAGAGTTTGTAACCATCCAAAGCACCGCTCAAATATCGGTTATAGAAGTTGGTATAGGTATATACAAGAGGCTTGACTCCATACTCCTTTGTCATCAGTACAAGAAACTTTTGCAGACTATCGCGTAGTGCAGCGGTACTGAGACCACCAGTGGTTTCAATGTCAACCATCGGGATTAAATCCTGTTCCTGTGGGCGACATTGCATACGGAAGTTGCGCACTTGGTCTGCCTGCGGTTGGGCAGGACGATAAAAATGGTAGGAGCCTACGTTCATTCCGTACCTTTGTGCAGCTTCAATGTTTTCAAGATACCGCTTATCTATCCTCGAACCGCCTTCGGTAGCCTTGAGATAAACGTAGTTGAGCTTGTGGTTGCTGTTTTCCGCTACGGTCTCCCACCAGACATTTCCCTGATAGTGACTCATATCCAACCCATGAATATGGTTACAAGTATCTTCACATTGAATGTAATATTGTGCCTTGATGCCTAAAAAGAAAGATAAGCATACAAGGATAAGTGATAATCGTTTTTGCATCATAATTGCAAAGATACAATATTAAATTGACATACAATATTCCGTGTTCGCGATTTTGTAGTTTGAAAAACTATTTAGTATTCTTTTGCGAAAAGAGCATCCCGTCTACCTGCCACACATCTGCCGATACGGGCAATAGGTGCAAGCATCCACATTGTCAGTAGGGGCAAATGGAATATCCGGATTATAAAGCTCTGACAATTTATCTCTCAGCAGACGGTAAAACTCCTCGGCATAGTCCGTGGCACAGACTATCTCGTCGCCATTCAGCGTAAGAACGGGAGAATAATCTTCCGCCCCTGCATGCTGAATAAAGAGAAGAGCCGGACTGACAGGATGGTGATCAGGATTCCGTTCAACGTCTTCGGTAGAGACGAGGAGGCTATAGAGCAGGGACTGAAGCTGATAGTCGGCCTTGCAGGTTATGATTTTCTTGCTGTCAAACAGTTCCTCCACCGTCTTCAATGGCTTGCTAACGCTGTTGCCCGTCTTGTAGTCTACGACACGCAGACGGGGAGAAGCTAAGGAGAGGTTGACTTCGTCAAGACGGTCAACGCGCCCCCCGACGGTTATCTGCCGCTGCGTTCCACAGACATCAATGCTTATCTGCTTGAAAACATCGAACTCGTGCTGAATGACTCGCAGTGGTGCAACACGCAGGTCGGTGCGAAGAAGCTGGCGAAGATATTTTGCAATCACCTCGTGGCTGATGAGCTGCAGGCCATTGAGCTTCGGATGCTCCTTTGTACCTTCAGGCAGCTTGAACAGCTCCACTGCGAAGGCTTCATCAATGACGGTATCTATCGTAGCCGTGGCATTGCCTGCGAAAGCCGGCTGTGCCGACTTCCCCGTCTTCAGGACATATTCTATATTCTCTGCCGTAATGACCTCACGGGGAAGCAACCGCTCATAGAGCAGCTGGGCTGCGCGGTGGAAGATGTTTCCGAAGACGCGGCTGTCTATGTCGTCCTCATCCGTATCGTCAGACTCGTTCAACCCGGCTATATACTTATAGAAGAAGCGCAGCTGGCAGCGCAGATAGGTATTGAGGGCTGTGGGCGAGACGGTCGTAAAGTCGGCAAGCCTGTCCATGACCACCTCTTCCTTCGCAACGGGCAGTGCCTCGCCTTGCATCGGTTCTTGCCCGGCCTGAAGGGCAAAACGGCCGATGGGCTGCCCGAACTCTACAAGAAGCTGAAGCATAAAGCGGCTCATCTCGCCTGTCTGACTGCCCTGAGTGGAATTGTTATACAGAATAGTTACGTCTTTGGCGCGCTGAATGAGGCTGTGGAAGTAGTAGCTGTAAACGGCCACCTTGTTGTCTATCGTCGTCAGCCCGTATGCCTTGCGGATAACATGGGGAATAAAGGAGGTGTCGCTGACTCCCTTGGGCATGTTCCCCTCGTTGCAAGAGAGAATGAGCACATGGTCGAAGTCAAGGTTGCGCGTTTCGAGGACACCCATCAGCTGTACGCCGCGCGCAGGCTCACCGTGGAAAGGAATGTTCGTGGAAGATATGAGCTGGCCGAGCAACCGCCGGAAAACGGGCAGGCTGGCCTCAAGGTCGCCTTTTTCCATCAGGCCGGAAAGACGGGTGAGAAGGGTGTACATGCGGAATACCGATTCCTCGAAAAGCGGATTACCGTTGTCTGCCCCATTGACAGCTATGCGGCGGACACAGGCTGCAAGCCATCCGGCAAGCCGGGGGATGTCTGCCTTGCCATGGGGGAGATAGGTGAAGAGGGCGTCATCCTTACAGGTAACATAGAACTGCTTCTCCGCGTTAAGGCGTCTGAGCAATTCGGCAGTTCTGTCCGTCAGAAACCTGCCGTATGGATGGCGGAGCACACGGTTCACGTTATGGAGCCGGAAAGCCTGCCCGCGCATGGAATACCCGTCGGTCTGGAGCGTGAGCAACTGACTGACCATCGACGCGATGGGCGTCTGCTGAAGCGGATACCCCGTCGTTACGTTGAGCATCTCCACCTCGTCGGGGATGCAGTGAACGGCCGTATGGAGCAGGCTTTCGTCGCAGAGCACGATGGCGGTGCGCCTGCCGTCCTTGTAGCGTTCGTCCTCGCGCAGCCACTGGGTGATGTAGCGCGCCTGAAGATTTTCGGTCGGGGCGGAAACAAAGCGGACATTCTTCGGTTGGGCGAAGCTGTCGAAAAGGCTGCTTCCGGCATCCAGCGCGTTGGGAAACTTCTCCAGCCACTGCCTAATATAGACTCCCGCCTCGTTCGTTCCGTTGAGGTAGTAATGGTCGTAATCCCAATAGAACGATGCCTTGCCTTCGCTCTGCAGACGGCCGAAGAGCTGCTGCTCTACCTTTTGCAGGACGTTGAAGCCGACGAAAACATAGTGTTCGTACTGCGTCGTCAGCTTCTGCTGTTCGGCCACCTCGCGGTAGAGCATGCCTTCATAGGCAAGCCCCTGACTGCGGAGCCGGCTGCGGAAGTCGGCATACACGTCGCTGAGCTTGCTCCACAGCGTTATGAAGCGTTCGCGCAGCACGGTGGTGTCGCCCGTGAAGTTGGCAAAAAAGCGTTGCAGCTCTTCTTTCTGATGCTGTGTCAGATAGTCGGCATCGTCCAGCTCGTGAATGTCGCGCACGTTGCGGAACACCTGCCCGGCGTCGGCCATGTTCTTGTCAATGTCGTCGAAGTCGGCAAGCAGCAGCTGCCCCCAGCCGTAAAACTCGTCAAGCTCCTCGCCGCGCCCGGTCATCGCGTTGTAGCTCTTGTAGAGGTCGCAGAGGCTCTTGACGGGGTCGGCAACGGTGAGCTGCGAGTGCTGGCGGAAGAATTCGGATATGGTGATATAGGCCGGACTCCATATCGGTCCGTCTGCGAGGGAGGCCAGGGCCCGGTTGAGGAAAAGGCTGGCACGCTTGTTGGGGAACACGACGGCTATCCGGCTGAGTTCGTGTCCGTATCGGGAAAGAATATCTTGGGCTACTTGCTCTAAAAAAGTCTTCATTGCTTTATGTTTACCCTGCAAAGGTAATCATTTCCTGACAAAATATGATTATAAAGACGCGAGTTCGGCACACGCATTTCTCACAGATATTGTAAGAATGGATTGTATTTGCATGATATTCATGCAGTTAGACAAGTTACGACCGCAGCAAACCCAACTGAAATATTCTCCTTGCCGGACGCCCCACCGGAAAGTATTTCCAATCCCGGTCAGGCCGTTGGGAAGCCCTGAAAGCATTCCGTCGCAATTCAACTCTACAGCGATGAAAAAACACCCGAGAGTAACAAAATTACCATCGGTTGGTAATCGGATTACCATTGGTTGGTAATTGAATTACCATTGGTTGGTAATTGAATTACCATTGGTTGGTAATTTAGTTACCATCGGTCGGTAATTTAGTTGCCATCAATTGGAAAACGAATCTGCGTGCCCCAATGTCCTTTGCACATTAACATAAACATACGGCTTCTTTGGAAACAGGACAGCCTATCATATCAGACTCCTTGGTAACAACGGTTTGAGGTTTTGTGCCAAAGGCATAGGAATACCTAAAAAGTAGTATAAATATGGCAATTAAATTGTGGATTTATCAGAATCTTTGTACTTTTGCAAAAGAAAAAGAGTGCAGCTACCTGATTACGTTCTCGTCAGCCATTGGAGTTTATAGTGTTAAGAATTGAAGTGATAGCCTAATCATTAATCCATTTGCCGTACGGGAGTAGCAATCATCCCTGCACTCATTTTTCTAGTGCAAAGGTAATATCCAATATCGTGTCGTGCAATACTCAAAAATCAGTATTCTCTCAAATACCTACAAATGGTGATTGTATGATTCCTATATTTTTTGTTATTTTGCACAGAGAAATTTATTCTATGAAGCGAACCAGATGAAGAATCAAAAGATGTATGAGGCCGATGACAAGATGATATTGCTCATCGGCGACAATTACGACTTGCTTCAGAGCCTTGGCAGCTTTGGCATAAACCTTGGCTTTGGCGACAAGACCGTGCGCGAGGTTTGCGAGGAGCAAGGGGTCGACGCCTATACGTTTTTGGCCGTAGTCAACTTTTCCATCAACGGATACAAGGAGTTCGACGATGCTGACAGGCTGTCCATCCCCACGCTGATGCAGTATCTGAAGGCCAGTCATAGCTATTATCTTGACTATGAACTGCCCTTCATACGCAAGAAACTCGTTGACGGACTTGACGAGAACGACAATCTGGCAAGACTGATACTGCGCCTTTACGATGAGTACGCCCACGACATCCGCCGCCACATGCAGTATGAGGAGAAGACGGTGTTCCCCTATGTGAAAGGGCTTCTCGAAGGAAAGGGGAACGACAACTATGACATTGAGACTTTCTCCAAGCACCATTCGCAGACCGATGTGAAATTGCGGGAACTGAAGAACATCATCATCAAGTACCTGCCCTCCGATGCTCACAGGAACAGCCAGCTTACCGCAACCCTGTATGACATCTACAATTGCGAGAACTGGCTGAACCAGCATGCCGACGTTGAGGAGGAAATCTTCATCCCGACCATCCGCCGTCTGGAGCAGAAGAGCAAGCAGAACGACGTCAGCGTGAAAATCTCCAGTATGATTAGCCAGAACACCGAGTCGAACGAGACACTCAGCGACAGGGAGAAAGACGTTGTCATTTGCGTCGTACAGGGAATGACCAACAAGGAAATAGCCAATCAGCTTTGCATTTCCACCAATACGGTCATCACTCATCGCCGGAATATTGCACGGAAATTGCAGATACACTCTCCGGCAGGACTGACCATCTATGCCATTGTCAACAATCTGGTGGATATCAGCAGTGTCAATCTTTAAATGACAGCAAAACGGCAGAGTTCCCGACATAAATATTTAGCCATCACTTGTGGTTTTACCGATTTATTCGTAACTTTGCGAAAATATGGAGACTGCAAGGATGAGACATAGCCGCCCGCGCATGGCGATAGTTGACCCGAACACCTTGGCAATGTTGGGATTGAAGCAGATACTACAGAATGTAGTACCTATCATTTCGGTGGAGACCTTCTCCACTTTTGAGGAGTTTGAGAAGGCTGGTCCAAATACATTCTTTCACTATTTCGTTGCCCAGAACATAGTATTGGAAAACAGGCAATACTTTACCGAACATATACAGAAGACAATAGTGCTGACCATAACCAAGGACCCAGTGCGCAGTTGTCGGGCTTTCACAGCTTTTGCATCAATGTCCCGGAAGAAGAGTTAGTGAAGACAATCCTCCGACTGGAGCAGCATGGACATTCCGGCGGAAAGAATCTTCCCGAGATGCCTCAGGTCCTAAAAAACAAGATACTGACCAACCGGGAAATTGAAGTCTTGGCGTTGCTTGTGCAGGGATATATCAACAAGGAGATAGCGGCAAAGCTCTGCATCAGCCTTACCACTGTCATAACCCACCGAAAAAACATCACGGAAAAGCTCGGCATGAAGAGTGTCTCGGCCCTTACCATCTATGCAATCATGAATGGTTATGTAGACATCAATAAGATTTAGCAACAGCCGCAAGCTGAGATTTCTGCCTAAAGCAGCGGTGCCAGCAGGTGGGCAATCCATCCCCGGAACTTCTGCCATGGTGTGCGCCATGCGTCCCAGCTTTCTTCTGTCAGCAAGAAACTGTCCTGCTTCTCATGTTCAAATAGCTGGTCAAGCTCCCGGGTAGTTTCCCTGTCAATGATGACCGCATTTTCCTCCCTGTCCCATCTAAGGCTGCGTGCATTTAGATTGGCAGAGCCGATGGTGCAGAACTGCCCGTCCACAAGGATGATTTTCGTGTGGTGGAATCCCGGCTTGTACATCCAAATCCTGCATCCAGCCTTCATCAGCTGGTGGGCGTTGTAGAATCCGCAATCGGGAGTAAGGGGAATGTCGCTCTTCACACTAAGCATGATTTCTACCTTTACCCCCCTTCCTGCAGCATTTTTCAGTGCCTGCTTCAGCTTTCGGCTGAGTGTGAAGTAGGGATTGATGATTTTGATGCTGTCCTTGGCATTGTTGATGGCATTGATATAGAAGTAACGGATGATTTCGTTCGATACTTGCGGCTCACGGTTTATGATGCCCACCATCTTGTGTCCGGCAGACTGGCACGTGTCCGGCTTGAGTCCGCTCATGTAGTCAGCGTTGGAAATGCCACGATAGTATTTGGCCCCCGATACCTGTCTGCCGGAGGCAAGATACCACATCCGCAGAAAGATTCGTTGAAGCGTGTTTACCTCGTCTCCCTCAATGCGGCAGTGCATGTCGTGCCACGCCCCTACACCTTCGTACCTTTTATATAATAGTCTGCCACATTCATGCCCCCGGTATATGCAACCTTTCCGTCAATGACGACTATCTTTCGGTGGTCACGGTTGAATATATCGTGCAACCACGGAAATTCCAATGGCTTGAACTCATAAATCTCAATGCCCTTCTCTCTGATTGCCTTCAGATGGCGTCTCTTCATGGGCTGATTGTTACTGGCATTTCCGAATCCGTCGAATACGGCACGGACCTCCACACCCTCCCTAACCTTTGCGGCAAGATGCCTGATAAGCTCTTCATTGATAGAGTCGTTGCGGAAATTGAAGTATTCAAGATGAATACTCGACCGGGCTTGGTCAATGGCCCGGAAGAGGTCGTCGAACTTTTCCTGCCCACTTGTCAGCAGTGTTACAGAGTTGTTGTGGGAAAAGCGGATGCCTTTGCTGCGCAGTTGCCTTACAATCATGGAGTCTGCACGCGTCCAGTCCAGCGAGTCCGCTTCTCTGTCGGATATGAAAATCTGGCCAAGGCACGGTGTTGCCATAGCCGTTGTTGCCATGAGAAGGGAAAAGGCGATAAAACCGCCTCTCCCAAAATATTCCTTTAATATCACGTTGTTCTGTCTCTCAAATCTTTTTCGGAAGGGCTGCACGGGGTGAGTTATCCTGTCTCTTGTCCGTTCTGTTTCTATATCATGCAGCTGTAATGGTCTACGATGCCGACCAAATTCCCATCCTCATTGCATACCAACACGGTATGAATCTTGTGTTGGTTCATTATACGCTGTATCTCTACTATCTTTGTCTCGGGCAATACAGTCTTAGGCGTAGTCGTCATAATATCGCTGACGGTATGGTCGAAGAACTCCGATTGCCATTTTTCCATGGCGCGGCGGATATCTCCGTCCGTAATGAGTCCGGCAACCTTTCCGTCCTCCAATGAGACACCAAGTCCGAGCTTGCCTTTGCTAACGTGATGATGGCTTCTCCGAGGTGCATTTCTTTCGGGATAACGGGCAACTCTTCAGACCGCATCACGTCCTGTGCCGTTGTCAGCAACCGCTTGCCAAGTTCGCCCCCGGGATGGAACTGTGCAAAATCCTTGGGCTTGAAATTGCGAACCTCCATCAGGGCAATGGCCAATGCGTCGCCCATGACAAGAGCGGAAGTAGTTGAGCTGGTCGGTGCGAGATTCAGAGGACATGCCTCTTTCTCCACCTTCACCTTGATGTGCGCTGTAGAATACTTTGCCAACAATGAATTGGGATTGGCACTCATCCCGATGATGGGGATTTCCATGTGCAGTACCATAGGGATAAAGCGCAGCAGTTCGTCGGTCTGCCCCGAGTTGGAGAGGGCAAGAACCACGTCGTCTTTTGTCATTACGCCCAAATCACCGTGGTAAACGTCAAGCGGATTGACAAAAAAGGCCGGTGTCCCCGTAGAAGCGAGAGTCGCTGCAATCTTCGCGCCTATATTGCCGCTCTTTCCCACACCCGTAACTATTACCTTTCCCTTGCAGTGGTACATCAGGCTGACAGCCCTGTCGAAGTTTTCATCGAGCTGTTCTTTCAGCCGGAGCACAGCGTCGGCCTCTTCGTCAATGCACTTTACGGCATAGCTTCTTACTTGTTTCAGTCTTTCTTCTGTATTCATGGTTTATAAAAGATTTCCGATTAGAGCGTCCAATTTGTCAAGCTCGAGCATATTGGCAGCGTCGCTCAGCCCCTTGTCCGGGTCAGGATGCACCTCGAAGAAGTAGCCTGTGGCTCCGAACGCCTTGGCTGCCATTGCCATGGAGGGCACAAACTTACGGTCGCCAACGGTTTTCCCTTCTCCGGCACTGGGTCGCTGAACGCTGTGTGTGCAGTCCATAATGACCGTGGGGACAATTTCCTTCATGTCAGGTATATTCCGGAAGTCTACCACAAGGTTGTTATATCCGAACGAATTGCCACGCTCCGTCAGCCATACTTCCCCGGCTCCGCTTTCGAGACATTTTTCTACGGGATAGCGCATATCGCGCCCGCTCAGGAACTGAGCTTTTTTTATGTTAACAATCTTGCCTGTCCGGGCAGCAGCTACCAAGAGGTCGGTTTGCCGACAAAGGAAAGCCGGAATCTGAATAACATCTACCACTTCGCCCACGGGGCCGGCCTGCATGCTCTCGTGTATGTCAGTCAGCAGCCGGAGGCCGTATCTTTCCTTTATCTCCATGAGCATTTCAAGTCCCTTATTGAGTCCCGGCCCACGGTAAGAGTGGAGACTCGTACGGTTGGCCTTGTCAAAACTGGCCTTGAATATGATGTCCGTATGGTACTTCTTGTTCAGTCTTTGAAGCTCTTCTGCTACTTTGTTCAGTAGTTCTTTGCTTTCTATGACACAAGGTCCTGCTATGAAAACTGGTTTATCTTGCATATATTCCATATCGCTTTTAGCCTTTCTTGTTGTTTCTGTTCTGTCTTCTACAATATAAAAATAATAGTACAAAGTTATATATAATAAGGAGAATTGCCAAGTATTTAACTTTTGTTTAAGTATCAAGGCGAGTTTCTGACAAGAATATTTGGTAGTATAACAAAAAAAACGCTACATTTGCAACCATAACATGTGGACAGAAGAGTACGGTCCCAATAGTTCAAGTTTAGGAAACATTAGTTTTTCAGATAACAAATAACAATTAAAAGTTAAGCAAAATGAAGAAGTTTTTGATGACATTGGCTATGGCCGTTGTTGCCGTAGCTGCAAGCGCACAGGTTTATGTTGGTGGTAATATTGGAATTGCTTCCTCAAAGCAGGGCAATGGCGACAATGTAACAACCTACAAGGTACTTCCTGAGATTGGCTACAACATTGACAAGGACTGGGCAGTAGGCACAACCATCGGTTGGGGAAAGGGTAACCCTGTAAACATTGAGGGCGAAACCAACAACTACTTCACCGTAGCTCCATACGCCCGTTATACTTTCGTGCACAGCAAGTACGTGAACGTATTCGTTGATGGTGGCTTCGGCTATACTCACTATAATCACGCTCATGTAGGCGGTGCTTCCTACAACCAGTGGGAAGTAGGCTTCAAGCCGGGTATCTCGGTAAACCTTAACCCGAAGCTCAGTTTCGTTGCACATGTCGGCTTCGCAGGATGGAAGTCTGTAAAGCGCGACGGCGCAAGCAAGGATAGCCACGCATGGGGAGTTGACCTTGACGGAAACAACATTACTTTCGGTATCAGCTACAACTTCTAAGCGGTCATACCCAGTAATCATCGTATGATATTTAGCCATCCTCTTGTCATAGGGGATGGCTAATTTTATACCTATTGGAGACACGATTGGACAATTCGGGAGATTTCAAAAGTAGGCTTTGCAAATGTTGATAAGCCGTTTAGCATGAGAAATGGGCTTTCCGGTCTAACGAAAGTGCCACTTTGACAAGCTCAAAGTGGCACTTTCACAATGCGAAAACGATACTTTCGCTTTCCCGTTTTTAACATGTTGATATTCTGGTGTTTGCTTTTATTTGTCTTCCCTTTGCCTATTTGCAAGTTATTCGTCTTGCTTTATAGGAATACGCGAGTTCGGGATAATAATCAATCACAAGACAGTGCAGAAACAGATGAATCAGATGGGGCTTAAGGCAAAGGCCAGGAAACGGCACTATCACTCCTATAATGGGGATATAGGCAAGCTTGCCCTCAATGTGATAGAGCGCGATTTCTGTACAGACAAACTAAACCAGAAATGGGCCCCGAATGTCACGCAAGTATGCATAAACGACAGGAAACTATACTTGTCACCCATATTGGAAATACTTAAAGATCATAAACATCACTCAGAGTTTGTCGCGCAAGGGCAACTGCCTGGACAATACAATGATGGAAAATTTCTTTGGTCTGATGAAGAACGGACTCTTGTATGCCAACAAGTTTGAAACCATCAGGGATTTTGAAAGGGCTTTGAGAAAATATATAGATTGGTATAACAATAAAAGAATTAAATTGAGGTTAAAAGGAATGAGCCCGGTACAATACCGAGCTCACTACTATAAAGAGTTGAATAATTAATGTCTAATTTAATGTCCAACTTTTCGGGGGACACATCAGAGCAGCGTCTTCCTTTTTACATTATAATATATAAGTCTTTATAATCTGATGATTACATCATGCCGCCCATGCCCGGGTTAGCCGGCATAGCTGGTGCCTCTTCCGGCTTGTCAACGATGAGGCACTCGGTGGTCAGGAACATGCCTGCAATGGAGGCTGCATTTTCCAAAGCAACACGGGCAACCTTGGCCGGGTCGATGACACCGGCAGCACGCAGGTCTTCGTAAACGTCCTTACGGGCATTGTAGCCATAGTCGCCCTTGCCCTCGCGGACATTGTTTACGACAACAGCACCCTCACCGCCTGCATTGGCGATAATCTGGCGCAACGGCTCCTCAATGGCACGGCAAACGATGTTGATGCCCGTCTGCTCGTCCTGATTCTCGCCCTTGAGATCCTTTAAGGCTTCCTGAGCGCGGATGTAGGTTGTACCGCCGCCAACGACTACTCCCTCCTCCGTAGCAGCACGGGTAGCGCAGAGTGCATCGTCGACACGGTCTTTCTTCTCCTTCATCTCTACCTCAGAGTTTGCACCAACATAGAGTACGGCCACGCCGCCAGAGAGCTTTGCCAGACGCTCCTGCAGCTTCTCCTTGTCGTAAGAGCTTTTGGTTGCGGCAATCTCATTCTTAATCTGAGCCACACGCTCCTGAATGGCGTCCTTGGAGCCTGCACCGTCAACAATAGTCGTGTTGTCCTTGGAAACGGTAACTTTCTTGGCCGTACCAAGCATTTCGAGCGTAGCCTTGTCAAGTGTCAGTCCCTTCTCCTCGCTGATGACAACACCGCCAGTCAGCACGGCGATGTCTTCAAGCATGGCCTTGCGACGGTCGCCGAAGCCCGGAGCCTTGACAGCGCAAATCTTCAGACCTGCACGCAGACGGTTGACAACCAGCGTGGTCAGAGCCTCAGAGTCAACATCCTCTGCTATGACGAGCAACGGGCGGCCACTCTCGGCTGCCGGCTGAAGGATGGGCAGGAAGTCCTTAACGTTTGAAATCTTCTTATCATAAATGAGGATGTATGGATTCTCCATTATGCACTCCATCTTGTCGGTATCGGTAACGAAATAGCCAGACAGGTAGCCGCGGTCGAACTGCATGCCCTCTACCACGCCGATGCTAGTCTCACGGGTCTTGCTCTCCTCGATGGTGATGACACCGTCTTTGGAAACCTTGCGCATGGCATCAGCGAGCAACTTGCCTATCTCGGGGTCGTTGTTGGCACTGACGGTAGCCACCTGCTCAATCTTGTCGTAGTTGTCGCCGACAACCTCAGCACTCTCCTTGATGAAGCCTACCACCTTGTCAACGGCCTTGTCGATACCGCGCTTCAAGTCCATAGGGTTGGCACCGGCAGCCACATTCTTCAAACCTTCGTTGACGATAGCCTGCGTGAGGATGGTTGCGGTTGTCGTGCCATCACCGGCATCGTCGCCAGTCTTGCTTGCCACGCTCTTGACGAGCTGTGCACCTGCGTTCTCGAAGTTATCCTCAAGTTCCACTTCCTTTGCAACGGTTACGCCGTCCTTGGTAATCTGCGGTGCACCAAACTTCTTACCGATAACGACATTGCGGCCCTTAGGACCAAGCGTTACCTTTACTGCGTTTGCCAACTGGTCTACACCACTCTTCAGGAGTTCGCGTGCATCTGTATCGAATTTTATTTCTTTTGCCATGATTTCTTAATTTTATCTTTGTATAACTATATATGAAAATACTACTTTTTTGGAGGGTTATTGCCACGGCCTCCACCACTTTTGTTGCCTGTTGTTGAAGGCATCCTTCCTCCTTCTTTAGACAAAGGATTGGCAGGACTTACTGTTGTTTTCCCCATATTAATTCCAAAAAGGATTTATTCCACCACTGCCAACACGTCACTCTGACGCATCATCAGATACTTCTCACCGTCGTTCTCAATCTCCGTACCGGCATACTTGCCATAGAGAACCTCATCGCCAGCCTTGAGAACCATCTCCTCATCCTTGGTACCGTTGCCCACGGCGATAATCTTACCGTGCTGCGGCTTTTCCTTCGCTGTGTCAGGAATAATGATGCCGCCTACTTTTTCTTCTGCCTGTGCCGGAAGCACGAGCACTCTGTCTGCTAATGGTTTAATTGTCATAATTATTATATTTTTTAAGTTCACTTTCCGATTCCGTTGACTACACCCGAAGGCGTATTCGACCAATATTATACGAAAACCGTGCCAACTGACAATGGCTGACAGAAATACTGACAGCGACTGACAGATTTGTCAGTCTCACCATGGCAGACTATCCTGCAAGACCCTCCCGGCCGGGAGTCTGCACGACACCGACAAGCACCGACACGGAGACGGATTTCCACTATTAATTGTACACTTCGGGAACTTTGGGAATGGCACTACCTGACTAATAAATTATGACCACCCGAGAATAATAGAATTACCACCGGCTGGTAATCGAATTACCATCGGTTGGTAACCGGATTACCATCGGTTGGTAATTGAGTTACCACCGATTGGTAATTCAACCACGGCAAGCACTACCTATCATATATTGGCCAATGCCCTGCGGATATTCTCCCTTGCCACCGCGGGACGTAAGGCATCGGCAAGGGGAAGTCCCGGCGGATTGATGCAGCAGACACGGGCAAATCCGGCAGCCAAAAGCGCGTCGCTGCCGCTCACCCTGCCTGCTATCAGCACGACGGGGATACCCTTCCGCCGGCCGTATTCGAGTACCCTGACAGGTATCTTCCCCATCAGCGTCTGGGCATCGGCACTCCCCTCTCCCGTTACTATCAGGTCGGCATCAGCTGCCAAAGTCCCGAAGCCGGCCTGCCGCAGAATAAGGTCGGCCCCCGACTCCACCTTTGCTCCCAAGAACTGGATGAAGCATAGCCCAGTCCTCCTGCCGCCCCTGCCCCATGGTCGTGCGAATGGTCTGTTCCCATGTGCCGGCTTGCCATTCGGGAAAAGGTCCGGGCACGGCGGTCGAGGCAGTCCACCATCTCCGGCGTAGCTCCCTTCTGCGGACCGAACACGGCAGCCGCCCCCCGGGGGCCATAGAGAGGATTTCCGACATCTGATGCCAGCGTTATCTCCAAGCCGTCCGGCAGGCGTTCCCGCCATGCCTCCCCAAAATTGTCTTTCAATGCTGCCAACATGCCCAAGCCGCAGTCGCTTGTGGCCGAGCCTCCAAGACCGACGATATAGCGGCGGTAGCCGCGACGGAGCGCGTCTGCCAGCAGTTCGCCCACGCCGTATGTCGTAGCCCTCAGCGGATTCAGCTCGCCGGGCTTCAGCAGGCCGATGCCGCAGGCCGCTGCAGATTCCAACACAGCCATGCCGTCGGGCGTAACGGCGTATGCAGCCCGTACAGGGCGCATTAAGGCATTGTGGCAGCCCGTTTCTATCAGCCGGCAATCCTGACTCTGCGAAAAGACACCTAACATGCCGTCCCCACCATCGCTGACAGGTACTTTCACTACCTCGGCCTGCGGATAATGCTCCCTGACACCAGCTTCGGCAGCCGCCTCTGCCTCGGCTGAAGTGAGGCATCCCTTCAGGCTGTCTATGGCCAATACTACTTTCTTCATCTTCCTTTCCTTTTTTCAACTAAGCTGCCCGTGCCCCAGTGGCAGTTTGCCTGCATGCACGCAGAGTTGTCCGCAGACACAGGCAGCCTTTCCATCCGACAAAGATATTAAGATTTCTTGAATTATTTGGAATTTACATCTAATATATCTATCTTTGCAAAATAAACAAGAAATATACTCTTTTATGAAACAATTTTTCAAATATGTCTTTGCCTCATTCGTAGGAATATTCCTCTTCAGCATAGCAACGGTAGTCTTCGGAATCATTACGATAGCCGGCATGATAGCCTCTTCACAGTCCACAGCCCCGATAGAAGACAACTCCGTCCTCGTGCTGAATCTCTCCGGGCAGCTCTCCGAGAGGGCCGAAAACAGCTTCATGGAACAGCTGCAAGGCGAAATCAGCAGCAACATCGGACTGGACAACCTGCTTGAAGGCATAAGAAAAGCCAAGGAAAACGATAATATAAAAGGTATATATATAGAGGCCGGTGCCTTCGTCCCCGACTCCTACGCTTCCATGCAAGCTGTTCGCAGGGCTTTGACAGACTTCAGAAAGAGCGGAAAGTGGATAGTGGCCTACGGAGACATCTACACGCAGGTACCTACTATCTTGCCTCCGCTGCCAATAAAGTTTATCTCAACCCACAGGGACAGATAGACTGGCATGGCCTTAGCGCACAAAGAATGTTTTTGAAAGACCTGCTCGGCAAATTCGGTGTCAAGATGCAGGTTGCCAAAGTCGGCACCTACAAGAGTGCTACCGAGCAGTTCACCGGCGACAAAATGAGCGATGCCGACCGTGCGCAGACTACGGCATATCTTAACGGAATATGGTCGGGCATCACACAGGATGTCAGCAAGAGCCGTGGTGTCTCCGTGGCACAGCTGAACCAGTATGCGGACAGCCTGATAACACTCACGGCAGCTACCGACTATATCAAGATGAAACTAGTAGACAAACTGCTCTATACAGACCAAGTGAAGAAGGAGATAAAGAAACTCCTCAAATTAGATGAATCAGACGCTATCAGCCAGATAAGTCTGGCAGATTTGTCAAAAGTCGACGAGGGCAAAATCAGCGAGGGAGAAGCCATTGCCGTCTACTACGCTTACGGTGATATTGTCGACGGGGCAGCTGGAGGAATCTTTGCCAAAGGCCATAACATCGACGCCCAGACCGTCTGCAAGGATTTGGAAGCATTGGCTAACGACGACAATGTGAAGGCTGTAGTCTTCCGTATAAATTCCGGGGGTGGCTCGGCTTATGCCTCTGAGCAAATCTGGCATCAGGTCGTAGAACTGAGAAAAAAGAAGCCTGTTGTCGTCAGCATGGGAGGCATGGCTGCTTCGGGCGGCTACTACATCTCTGCGCCAGCCAACTGGATTGTTGCCGAACCGACCACTCTGACAGGCTCTATCGGTATTTTCGGTATGTTCCCTGATTTTAGCGGACTGCTGAACGATAAGCTGGGAGTGAAGTTCGACGAAGTCAATACCAACAGAAATTCCTCTTTCGGCACACAGGCCCGTCCTTTCAATGCCGGAGAGATGCGCTATCTGGAACGCTACATAGACCGTGGCTACAAGTTGTTCCGCCACCGCGTAGCAGAGGGAAGAAAGATGAGCGACGGACAGGTGGAGAAACTGGCACAAGGACATGTCTATACGGGAGCCGATGCACAGAAGATTAAGTTGGTAGACCAGCTTGGCGGACTTGACGTCGCCATAGAAAAGGCTGCCCGTCTGGCTAATATCAAGGATTATCATACGGCCAATTATCCTGCCCCTGAGGACTGGACAACGCAGATTTTCAACGAGGCAACAGACAACAGCTACCTTGACGAGCAACTGCGTACAGGACTGGGAATATTCTATGAACCTTTCTCGCTCCTCAAATCCATTGACCGCCAGTCTGCCATTCAGGCACGTCTCCCCTATTACCTTACCATCAACTAAGGCAAGAAATAACATGTCGGAATAAAAACATGGGATGAATGGAAGGCGATTTCATCAAAATACATAAATGGCTACTCCCCTTCAGCTGGATTTACGGTCTGGGGGTGGGCTTCCGCAACGAACTCTTCGACTTGGGAATCTTAAAGAGTCGCAGTTTTGATGTGCCTGTCATCTCTGTGGGAAATATCACGGTAGGTGGTTCGGGAAAGACCCCCCATGTAGAATATCTCGTAGAATTGCTGAAAGATATAGCCCAAGTAGCAGTACTTTCGCGTGGCTACAAACGCAAGAGCCATGGATATGTATTGGCAGATAAGGATACTCCTGTGCACGAAATAGGTGATGAGCCATTCCAAATGAAGCAGAAGTATCCCCAAACCTACGTGGCTGTAGACCGTAAACGCTGCCATGGAATTGACCGGCTGACCAATGACGAGCCAACCAAAGATACCGATATAATTCTTCTTGACGATGCCTTTCAGCACCGGTATGTAAAGCCGGGTATCAATATTCTGCTGGTAGACTATCATCGGCTTATCATATATGACACATTGCTTCCTGCCGGTCGTCTTCGCGAACCATTGTCGGGTAAGCACCGTGCAGATATTGTCATCATTACGAAGTGTCCCAAGGACTTGTCGCCTATTGACTATCGCGTACTTAGCAAGGCCATGGAACTATATCCTTTCCAAGAGCTTTACTTCACGACTTTGGAATATTGCGACCTCCAGCCTGTTTTCAATGACACAGGGAAGCAGCAAATCCCGCTTGCTGCCGTAAAGGGGAAGAACATTCTTCTTCTTACCGGCATCGCTTCACCACAGCAGTTAGAGCTTGACTTGGAAGGCTATGCGGAAAACAAGAACATTGTCAGCCTGTCTTTTCCCGACCATCATGCCTTCACAAAGAAGGACGCTGCACGCATCAATGAGACTTTTTCGGAAATGGAAGAACCCAAGATAGTGGTTACAACAGAAAAGGATCAGTCGCGTCTCATTGGTCTTGAAGGACTTGACGACGCAGTACGACACAATACTTACGCCCTTCCCATCAAGGTAAAATTCATGCTTGACAAGGAAGAATTGTTTAACGACAAAATAATCTCTTATGTACGGAAAAATTCAAGAAACAGCATCTTGGCTAAAAGAAAGAATGACCACAAGCCCAAAGACGGCAATCATTCTGGGAACAGGCCTCGGACAATTAGCTTCAGAGATAACTGAAAGTTATGAATTCAGCTACAAGGATATACCAAACTTCCCCGTCTCAACTGTAGAAGGACATGCCGGCAAGCTCATTTTCGGCAAATTGGGCGGCAAGGACATCATGGCAATGGAAGGACGCTTTCATTTCTACGAGGGATACTCCATGAAAGAAGTAACATTCCCTATCCGCGTAATGTATGAATTAGGGATTCAGACACTATTTGTGTCCAATGCTTCTGGTGGAATGAACCCCGGTTTCAAGATTGGCGATCTCATGGTCATTAACGATCACATCAATTTCTTCCCGGAACATCCGCTCAACGGGCCTAATTTCCCTACTGGGCCGCGCTTCCCCGACATGCACGAACCCTACGACAGCGAGCTTATAGCACTGGCAGACAACATTGCCAAAGAGAAGAACATCCGACTTATGCACGGTGTTTATGTCGGTGTGCAAGGGCCAACCTTTGAGACTCCGGCAGAATACCGTATGTATCACAAGTTGGGCGGCGACGCTGTAGGCATGAGCACCGTACCAGAAGTTATCGTAGCACGCCATTGCGGCATCAAGGTGTTCGGTATCAGTGTCATAACAGACCTTGGCGGCTTTGAAGTACCTGTCAAGGTAAGCCACGAAGAGGTTCAGGAGGCAGCCAACAATGCCCAACCCTTTATGACAGAAATCATGCGCGAGATGATTAGAAGGTCGTAATCATACATCCCCCATCCAGCAAATTCTAACAGGCATCAACCGACAAACAACAACATGCCTTTGCAAAGCCCCTTTAAAAAAATGTGGCTCTGAAAAGGCATGACATTTTTCAGAAAATGGAAATTAAAGACCTCGGAGAGTTCGGATTAATAGACCGGCTCACCAAAGATATTATTCCCAACAATACTTCCAGCTTTTTGGGGGTAGGAGACGATGCAGCCGTCATAGACAGCCAAGGCAAGCAAACGCTTGTTACTACGCAAATGTTCATGGAAGGCGTACAATTCGACCTAACCTATATAGATATGGAACACTTGGCTTACAAGGCCGTCATGGCTACCATCAGCAATATCTTTGCCATGAACGGGACTCCCCGTCAACTATTAGTGGGTATCGGATTGGGCAAGCGCTTTAAGGTTGAGGACCTTGACCAATTCTACAAAGGACTTCGCGCAGCCTGTAACAAATGGCAGATAGATATCGTTGGAGGCGACACCACTTCATCCTATACAGGACTTGCCATCAACCTGACGTGCATTGGAGAAGCCGAAAAGAACGAGATTGTCTATCGCAAAGGAGCAAAAGAGACAGACCTCATTTGTGTTTCGGGCGATTTGGGAGCTGCCTACATGGGCCTTCAAATCTTAGAGAGAGAAAAAGTCGTTTATTACCAGCAAGTAGAAGAGTTTAACAAAAAATTGAAGGCAGCACAGCAGACAGGCGACAAAGCCAAACTGGATGCCCTCCAGAATGAACGCCAAGCCATTGCTGACTTTCAGCCCGACTTTTCTGGGAAGGAATATCTCATTGACCGACAGCTGAAACCTGAAGCAGCAGGTGAGGTGTTGCAGCAACTGCGCAATGCCGGCATACGTCCAACAGCAATGATAGATATTTCTGACGGCTTGGCAAGCGACTTAAAACATATCTGCAAGGAAAGCAATTGCGGTTGTCGTATCTACGAGAACAGAATTCCTATTGACTATCAGACAGCTGCGGCATGTGAAGAATTTAACATGAACCTCACGACGGCAGCCCTCAACGGAGGTGAAGACTACGAACTTCTTTTCACTGTACCCATTGGAGACCACGAGAAATTGGAGAAAATGGAAAACGTCCGTCAGATAGGCTACATCACAAAGGAATCCCTCGGAAAATACATTATTACCCGTGATGGCAACGAATTTGAGCTTATTGCGCAGGGATGGCAGCCCAAAGATAAAGAAAAAGCCAACAGACGTTAAAATAAAAATAAAAACAGGGGATAATTTTGCAGTACGAAATAAAAACACTACCTTTGCACTCGCAATTCAGAAATAGCGTTAACGCTAATTAAATATTGCATTAAAGAATGGTACCATAGCTCAGTTGGTAGAGCAAAGGACTGAAAATCCTTGTGTCCCCGGTTCGATTCCTGGTGGTACCACTCCTCCTTTCATTAGGGCGGTTCTCGAAAGAGACCGCTCTTTTCTTTTTGGCCACTTCGCGGCTCAGTAGATAATAAGGTGAGTATTACGAGTATAGCTTAAGTAAGTCTAAATAAAAGAATGCTTCACTTATATGAACTTCCCCAAAGAGATACAAAGGTACATATACACCACTAACTGGATTGAAAGGCTGAGTAGGAAATACAGGAGGACCATCAGCATGAGAACAGCCATCCCGTCGGCAAGGGCCGCCATATTCCACATGGAATCTAAGCTATGGAGGAAACGAAGAATGTATACAAAAGAAAAATATACCAATTCAAATGCTGGGATATAATGAAGAAAAGTGAAATGAGAAAAGATACAATAGAAAGATGACTTACACACTTCTATGGATAATATCGTGATTCCAAACGAATTATAAAGCCGTGCGCCAATGCCAAAAAGGGCATAAGGCACACGACTTTTTACTATGAATCCGTCTGAATCATATCATAGCACGGCATTATAAAAATAGCCTAATGCCACTATGAAAGATGTAATCAGACCAAAAAAGATACATATCAAACGCCATTTCATGACTTTCTTTAGCAAAACGGCTTCTGGAACAGACAGTCCCACAACCGCCATCATAAATGCAAGCGCAGTACCGACAGGAATACCTTTGGCTACAAAAACCTCGATAATGGGTACTATGCCTGCGGCATTTGAATACATAGGTACAGCAAAAACAACAGACAAAGGAACGGCAAGCAAATTGTCTTCTGACATATATTGTTCAAAAAATCCTTCGGGTACATAACCATGCATGAAAGCTCCTATACCAATACCTACAATGATATAAAAGAGAACTCCTCTGACAATAGCCCATGCTTCTTTCAATATCAATGGCAACCGGTTGAAGAATGGCGTATGCTCCTTCTCCCATACGGCCGAATCAGATGAGGAAGTAAGCTGCATCTGCCTGACCCAATCGCTCAGATAAGGTTCCAAATTCATTCCACCTAAGACTATTCCGCCTATCATCCCAAGCAGAATACCGCTAATGACATAGATTACGGTAACGCGTAAGCCGAACGTACCCAGAAACATGGCAACGGCAACCTCGTTGACCAAGGGAGACGTTATAAGATAGGAAAAGGTAACGCCCAATGGTATGCCTCCTTTGACAAAGCCAATAAACAACGGTATTGACGAACAAGAACAAAAAGGGGTTATTGCACCGAATAAGGCTGCAAAGAAGTATTGCAAGCCATATAGTTTGCGCGAGGTGAGATATTCTCGCAAACGCTCAATGGGGAAATAGGCATTTATGATACCCATTACCGCACTTATAAAAAATAGCAGTATAAAAATCTTTATTGTATCATAGAAAAAGAAATTGACCGATTCCCCGAAAGCAGTAGAAGCACCTAAACCGAGGACTTCATACACCATGAAGTCTGCAAATCTCTGTATCATATATTATAATCTTTATACTTGTAAAACTTTACTGACGATTTATTCACTGCCAATGTAAACAAAACAATGGCTTTCATACCATACCAGAACTGAGAAAAAGATAATATACACCAATGAGAATAAAAAGTATGGCGACAATGGTGCTAAGCCACTTCTGGAAAATTTGCACGCGGTTATAGAACTTGCCAATCTTTGCTACACTATAAGCCAATATCCAAGCAACAATAATGACGGGAATACTCGTTGCAAATGCAAATACTACCGGCAACAAATAGCCTTCACCTTCAGCGGCCGACATAGGAATCAACATTCCGAAATAAAACAATCCGCTTGTAGGACAAAATGCCATGGCAAATAGAACTCCAAGAAACAGGCTGCCCACCGAACCGCTCATTCTCTCCGTCTTTTCAGTTGCAACAAAACCAAAACTGATAAATCTCAGCCTGTCTCCAAACAACATGAACAGCCCTATTGCTATAAGTGCAGGGGCGAGCAGCCACTCCCCCCACATGTTTATAGTTTTCTGTATAGCAAACATGTCAGCTCCTTTACGCAAAATGGCAATAAGAACTGCTCCCAATGAAGAGTAAGCCAAAATGCGTCCCAAAGCATATAAGATACCATTTCTGAATATCTGACTGCGACTATCCATATCCTTGCTGATAAATCCGACGGCTGTTATATTTGTAGCCAACGGACAAGGGCTTACGGCAGTAAGCAAACCGAGCAAAAAAGCTGTGATAACAGGTATCTCGCTATTATCTAACAATGAATTCAAAAACTCCATGACAAAGATTATTTTATCAAATTCATTATTTTCTGTTTCAGTGCTCTCTTGAATACATCTTTCCTATTACGAGCATATTGAAAACCCAAACGGGTCATATTATTGCGCACCTCTTTCCCGTTTTTCCATCTGTTTACATAGAGAGAAGACCAACTTACATGATATTTATCTGCAATTTTCTCACCATAAGGTGTCGAAATATCTATATCCTTAAAGCGAACCTTACCTTTTCTGACCCATCCTGCCAAATCTTTATAAACAACTTCTTTCGCATATTTCTCAATAGCTCTACAGCTTACACAACGCTGTTTGCCATGAAAATACAGCACCTCTACATAGGTTTCCGATTTCGTTTGAGCAAACAATGAAAGAGAAAGCAAACAAGCGATGGGAAATAATAGAAACCTTTTCATATAACAGACTTACTTAACTAATATTTCTTTCACTTCTTTGGCAGAAAGCCTGCCTTTCGCAGCGACCTTACCATTGACAACAAGAGCCGGCAGAGTCAGTACATTATATTCCATGATTTTCATCAAATCTTCTTCTTTTATAACCACAGCATCCAACGCATATTCCTTCACAATTTTCTCAACAACGGCATATAACGCCTTACAATTTGCACAGCCAGTTCCTAATACTTTGATTTCCATAATTACATTAATTTCACATTAAACGGTATTCGCAAAACAACGAACATAAATCCTAAAAAAGGGAATTATTTGCAATATCATTCATACTTAGATATACAAATTCCGAAAAACTCCCTGAAAAGTTCACAAGCCAACATCCAATTATTAATATTGATGCAATATTTCACCTTCGGAGTTTCCACCTCACCTTGTATTAGTCCAGCATCTTTCAATTCCTTCAAATGTTGAGAAACCGTAGCTTTGGCAATAGGAAGCTCTTCATGAATGTTACCGAAATAACATGTTTTCTGCTTCGCCAAAAAATGAAGAATAGCAATTCGGGCAGGATGTCCCAAGGCTTTGGCAAACCTTGCTAACTGCTCTTGCTTCACTGTATAATCTTTTCTTTCTTCCATAACTTATATTGTTCGCAAATATACGAATAATATTTGTATCATCAAAAAAATAACACCGAAACTTGATATACAGGATGTAATAAAGAGTTTTCAGGCCCTATTTTGTCTGAAAAATGATTTCAGGCGTGATGAAAATCTGGTAGGCTGAAACCTTTCAAATATCCTTTATTTATTACCTTTACAGCATTTGGAAACTTATGAATAAACGAATGAATATCTGACTGAGAAACAGAGCATTTCAGAACTGGCAGTTACCCACAAATGTTCAGAGAAGACCATACGCCGTCGCCCGCCATTGGTTGCAAAGACCCATTGAGAGCAAGCAAGATAGATTTATAGGCTGCAAGCCTTGCAGAAATTTCCTCTTTAACAATATTCTTCGTAATTTTGTAAACCTAACAACAAATAAGCATAAAATGGAAAAAGAATTCGTCCCCTTGGACTTCGACCTGCCCGAGGACAAGAGTCAGCATATCATCAAGGTCATCGGGGTGGGTGGCGGTGGCTGTAATGCCGTCAACAACATGTACAGCGAGGGCATCGACAACGTAACCTTTGCGGTTTGCAACACCGACAGCCAGTCGTTGGCACATTCGATTGTCCCTGTCAAGATTCTCCTTGGCAAGGGTCTCGGGGCAGGAGGCGTACCTGAAACGGGAAAGGCTGAGGCGGAACAAAATATCGAAGACATCAAGCAGCTCCTGAGCGACGGCACGCAGATGGTCTTCGTTACAGCAGGAATGGGTGGTGGAACAGGAACCGGCGCAGGGCCAGTCGTTGCTGGGGTTGCTAAGGCAATGGGCATCCTGACTATCGGTATTGTTACAATTCCTTTTTACTTCGAGAAGAAAAAGAAAATAATCAAGGCCATCAAGGGCGTAGAGCAAATGCGCAAGAATGTGGACGCCTTGCTGATTATCAACAACGAACGTCTCTGCGATGTGTACAGCGATTCGCAAATTCCTGTCAAGGAGGCTTTCAGGCGTGCTGACAATATTCTTCTCAATGCCACGAAAAGCATCTCCGAGCTGATAACCGTGGAGGGCGACATCAACCTTGACTTCCGCGACGTGGAGAATACGCTGCGAGGTGGAGGTGGTGCCATCATGGCGATGGGGCGTGCCAAGGGCGAACGGCGTGTAGAGAATGCCATTGTCAATGCACTTGACTCTCCCCTGCTCTACGGCGGCGACATCAGTCAGGCACAGCGCATCCTCTTCAATATCTACACGAGCAACGACAAACCACTCTTCGTGGAGGAAATGAACGAGATTGATGTCTTTATGGATACGCTCGACCCAAACATTGAGGTTATATGGGGAACAAGCAATGACGACTCTTTGGGAGAAGATGCCAAAGTTACCATTCTTGCCACAGGACTTGACAACAAATCGGTGAATTTAGAACGAGAGGCACCTGAAGACACAACCGATTATTACAACGAAATTATCAAGCAGCTATATAGGCCTGTCAGAAAACAGCCCCTATCACCAGAACAAAACAAACACCCCACAGAGGAGCCAATGCAGACGGAGCCAATCCCCACGGAACCGGAGTTTATCGTTGAACCGACGACTATTCCCGAACCTGCCGTCGAAGTCGCTCCGACCGATTCGTACAGCAATGAAGAACAGCAGTCAATGCGCCCATCTTTCATAGAACGGTTAAAAATCCGTATGCGGCAGCTTGCCAACGAGATGATGCAGGAAGGGGAGGAATAAGCCATGGCAGAGAACATCACGCAAACGCCCGAACAATTGGCTGACATTGTACACAGGGCAAGCCGGCGGCTGATAGGCTTAGGCCGCTACGACCTTCTGCTGCAAGCTGTCGGCGGCTCTTCCGTCATAGAAGAACTCCGCATAGAAGTGGCAAAAGGCAGGCTGTCGCCCCTCGTCATCACGTCCGACTACCGTTTTCTGCTTCCAGCCATCAACAAGGAAGTAGAACTGACACCTGTCCACAAGGCTGTCTACCTATTCTTCCTGAACCATCCGGAGGGGATAGAGCTGAAACGGTTGGCAGACCACCGGCAAGAACTTCTGCAACTTTACTACAAGACGGCTCGCCTCTCCGACAACGAAAAGATAGAAGAGAGCATTGACCATCTTGTCAATCCGCTTGACAATGCCATCAATGAGAAATGCTCACGCATCAAGAAAGCCTTCTGCGACATCATGGATGAGTATGCGGCCAGCTACTACGTCATCAGCAGCCATCGTAAGAAATTACTCTCCAATCCCACTCGCGTCTGGTATCAACGTCTGAAAATCATAACCTTGCCCCGGCATCTGGTTGTTTGGGAACAAGAACACGAAAGGAGTATATAAGACAGATGGTATAAGCACACATACAAACAGACGATAAGCATCTATTGATATCTGGATGGAAATCCATAGATGCGTCAGTCTGAAATAAGAGGATTAATACTGCCCTTTATACGAAAAGGTAAGAAATTGTCTCTACAATTTCTTACCTTTTATGCTTGTATTCTATACTTTACCTCCCACTCCGGGATGGAAAATAGACATTTATGCACCCTCAAACTCTTTCAGGAACCTTGTATCATTCTCGGAGAAAAGCCGGAGGTCGCTCACACGATATTTAAGGTTGGCAATACGCTCAACACCCATACCGAAAGCGTAACCCGTATAAACATTAGGGTCAATCCCACAGGCTTCAAGGTCGTGTGGGTCTACCATTCCACAGCCAAGAATCTCCACCCAGCCGGTATGCTTACAGAATCCACAACCCTCTCCGCCACAGATATTGCAGCTGATGTCCATTTCAGCACTTGGTTCTGTGAACGGGAAATAGCTCGGGCGCAGACGGATTTTCGTGTCGGCACCAAACATTTCACGGGCGAACGTGAGCAGAACCTGCTTAAGGTCAGTGAAACTGACATTCTTGTCAACGTAGAGCCCTTCTACCTGATGGAAGAAGCAGTGGGCGCGTGCCGAAATAGCCTCATTGCGGTAGACACGCCCCGGACAAAGCACCCGGATAGGCGGCTCATGGGTTGACATATAGTGAGCCTCATCGTTTGAAGTATGGCTGCGAAGAAGCACGTTTTTCGTAACATCCATCGTGCTGCTGCGTTCAATGAAGAAAGTATCTTGCATGTCGCGTGCAGGATGGTCAGCAGCGAAGTTCAGCATTGTAAAGACATGCTGGTCGTCGTCAATCTCCGGTCCCTGATAGAGCGTGAAGCCCATGCGACCGAAGATATTGATGATTTCGTTCTTGACAAGCGTGAGCGGATGGCGTGTTCCAAGACCTATGGGATAAGCTGTGCGGGTCAGGTCAATGTCGTCGCTCTGTGCCTCGTTCGTACCAAGCTGCTCTTTGAGCTGGTTGATTTTCTCCTGTGCACTCTGCTTAAGCTCGTTGATTTTCATTCCGACAGCCTTTTTCTGGTCGGCCGCCACATTGCGGAATTCACCCATCAGCGCATTTATTTCACCCTTCTTGCTGAGATATTTCAGACGAAGCTGTTCTACGTCGTCGGCACTCTTTGCCGTAAGCGTGCTCACTTCCTTGAGAAGTTCTTCTATCTTGTCTAATAACATACTGCTTGATTATTTTCCTGCAAAGGTACGATTTATAATCGGAACGGAGAAATTACCCCAAGATAAATTTACCGTTTTACTATCTTATTAGAAATAAATATCGTACATTTGCACCAGATTTGAGACGATAAAACAAGAATATGAGAAAAGCATTTTTACTTGTAGTGTTTGCTTGTATGGCAATGGTAGCTGTTACCACGGGGTGTTCCAACAAGAAAGCGGAAGCAACTGACAGCCCGAGTATTGACTCTACGGCAATGATTGATACAGCCGACACGGTTGACTCCGCCACCGAGGTCATTGCAGAAACCCCGATGCCCAAGGCAGCCGACCAGCTGTTTGATGATTTCTTCTTCAATTTCATCGCCAACAAGAAGCTGCAACGCAGTCGTATCAAGTTCCCCCTGCCCGTGGTTATGGGAGACAAGACCTTGCAGATGAAGCGTGAGCAGTGGAAGACCGACCATTTCTTCCGCCGACAGGGCTATTACACGCTTATCTTCGACAATGCAAAACAGCTTGAAGCCGCAAAATCTACCGACATTGACAGCGTTATCGTTGAGAAGATTCACCTGAAGCAAGGACTTGTAGAGCAATATTGGTTCGACCATCAGGAAGGGAAATGGCTGCTGAGTCAGATTCGCCACGTATCATTCAACGACAGCTATAACTCGTCATTCTATGCGTTCCTGCCCAAGTTCTTTGCCAGCGACGGCAGAGGATATATCAAAGACCCACTTCCCTACTCCGGGCCTGATCCCAACGGTGAGGAGACGACGACTATCAACACGACCATTCCTGCATCAGAATGGATGACATTTCTCCCCGAGATACCGAGCGACATGATTTACAATATTCTCTACGGGCAGCCTTATACCGAAAGCAACAAGAAGATTCTCACCTTCCGCGGACTTTCCAACGGCATGGAAACGCAACTCGTCTTCCGTCGCAATGGCAAAAATTGGCAGTTGGTGAAGATAAACGCATACTAAACTAAAAGAGAAGCAGACCCGTGCTGACGCGCGGTCTGCTTTTTCTTTGTCATATATTCCTCTTGGAAATAAAACAGAACAGCAGAAAACAGCAATACAAAAAAATGAGAGCATATCACGACTATAGCCTGTTAAAGCACAACACATTCGGCATTGATGCACGATGCAGACGTTTTGTAGAGTATGAATCCGTAGAAGAAGCGCAGCAGTTGGTATGCTCTCTGACAGAGGAAGACCGTCCACTGCTGCTTCTCGGAGCCGGAAGCAATCTGCTGCTGACGGGCGACTATAACGGCACGGTGCTTCATTCGGGCATCTCTTACATTGAACAACTCGATGACGAGCGTGTGCGTTGTGGTTCAGGTTACGTATGGGACGACTTCGTTGACTTCTGCATCAGCCACAACCTGTATGGAGCAGAGAATCTGTCCATCATTCCCGGGGAGTGCGGTGCCAGTGCCGTACAGAACATTGGGGCATACGGAGCAGAGGCCAAAGACCTGATAGAGGACGTAGAAGCCGTAGAGATAGCCACGGGCAAAGTACACCATTTCACAAACGAGGAATGTCAATACAGCTATCGCCAAAGCCGCTTCAAGCACGACTGGCGCGACAAGTTCCTCATTACCTCAGTTACCTATCGCCTCTCCAAGACCTATCAGCCACAACTCGACTATGGCAATATCCGTGCAGCCTTGGCACAACGGGGCATAGATCAGCCGACGGCAGTCCAGCTCCGCCAGACCATCATTGACATACGCAATGCCAAGCTCCCCGACCCGAAAGAGACGGGCAATGCCGGCAGCTTCTTCATGAATCCCATAGTCTCCCGTGCCAAATATGAAGCCTTGGCGGCAGAATACGGAAACATGCCTCACTATACCATTGATGCCGGGCACGAGAAGATTCCTGCCGGATGGATGATAGACCAGTGCGGATGGAAGGGCAAGGCCTTGGGACGTGCAGGTGTCTACGAGAAGCAGGCCTTGGTGTTGGTCAACCTTGGCGGAGCTACAGGCACAGAGGTTGTTCGCCTTTGCGAAACCATTCAGCGAGACGTGAAGGAGAAGTTCGGAATAGAAATACACCCGGAAGTAAATCTGAAATAAAGACCTTTCCACCGCCCCTCCCAAGAAAGAGAAAGTGCCTGAAAGAAAGCTCCACCATCAGAAAAATAAAGGCAAAGCATCTGCCGGAACGCTCATCGCTATACACAGATAGAAATAAAACAGCCTTGTTATAAAATAATCAGAACATCAGGTTAAAGAAATAATCGAACAGGGGCATTTAATTCAATAAACAACAGAAACTTTGAACCAACACGAAGATACAAATAGCGAACACCCTGTCAGGACTCCCCTCCCTTCAGAGGGGTTGGGAGAAGCCTTGTTCCTCGGTACAGGCACGTCCAGCGGCGTCCCCGTCATCGGCTGCGACTGTGAGGTATGCCGGAGCAGCGACCCACACGACAAACGCTTGCGCACCTCTCTCTTGTTGGAAACCTCCGACACCCGTATTCTGATAGACTGCGGACCTGACTTCCGGCAGCAGATACTTCCACTTCCATTCAAGAAGATAGACGCAATCTTACTGACACACATCCACTACGATCATGTGGGTGGGATAGACGATGTACGCCCTTATTGCAAGCTCGGCGACATTGATGTATTTTCCAACGAGCATACCTGCCGAGGCTTGCGCCACAACTTTCCCTATTGTTTTACGGATGAGCTTTATCCCGGTGTCCCCAAGCTGAATCTCCACACGGTTACACCGCATCATCCGTTCCGAGTAGGCAGTGTGGACGTCTTGCCGATTGAAGTCATGCACGATACGTTGCCCATCCTTGGCTTCCGCTTCGGCAGGTTCGCTTATATTACCGACATGAAAACCATTGCCGACTCAGAACTTCCCTATCTCAAAGGGGTGGAAACCTTAGTCGTCAATGCTCTCAGATGGCAAAAGCCCCACCATTCCCACCAACTCATTCAGGACGCTATTGATTTCAGCCGCTGCATTGGAGCAAAACAAACTTACCTAACCCACCTGACCCACAATATCGGGTTGCACAACGAAGCTGAGGCACGTCTGCCCGAAGGCGTCCACTTTGCCTACGACGGACTGCGAATAAGCGTATGACATTGTTCTCCTGTACAAATAAAGAGATATGAAGAAAAAGAACGTTACACTTATCATCGTCTTCATGGCCGCCTCACTGCTTAATAGCTGCAGCGTGCTGCGCGGTCTTTCGCTCGACGGCCCATCCGGCCCCGATATGTACGAATACAAAAAACTCGACCGCGACACGATATTTAAGGGAACGGATACCTTTCACTTTCCGCCTGCCTCATCCGGCAGGTGGATAAAGGGCAGCCAACATCTGAAGTACGGAAAACACGGAGAGGGCAGACTTGACTCGCTAATAGCGAAATGGTTCGGCAAAGATTGCCAGCTGCTCATCGTCCACAACGACAGCATAGTCTACGATCAATGGGTTGAACCTTATTATCCCGGTGAAAACTCCACGGTGTTCTCCGTTACCAAGTCTCTCACAAGCCTGCTGTGCGGAATTGCCGTGGACGAGGGCTACATCAGGAGCGTGGACGATTCCGTTACCGACTATCTGCCCGAACTGGCACAATACAACCCTACATTTAGCAAGTTGCGTATTATCCACTTGCTCAATATGCAGGCCGGATTTAGTTTCGACGAACATTACTCGCTCTCCCTCAAGGATGCCACCAAGATTTTCAAGATAGCACGGCTGCAGTACGGCAGTGATTTCACAAAGCTATTCCGCCACATCAAGTTCAAGAATCAGCCCGGTGAGAAATACGAATATAATAGTCTGACTGCTGCCTTGCTCAGTTGGATTATTGAGCATGCAACAGGGAAGACATACGCAGAATATATGACAGAAAAGATATGGCAACCTTTGGGAATGGAACACGATGCCTGATTACTATCGACAGCCGCCGGCACCACCACGCCCACGGCTTCGGAGGAATGGCAACCAATGTCTACGACCTTGCCAAAATCGGCCGGCTATACCTGAACCGCGGATTGTGGAATGGCAGGCGGATAGTCAGCGAGCAATGGATTGACAACTCGCTCGTCCCGACCAAAGAGAACAAGGGCTATCACTACAATTGGTATCACCAATACTACGACGACAATGCCGCCAATCCTTCGTTCTATGCTCTGGGACTTGGCCATCAGGTTATCTACATCAATCAGGCAAAGAATGTCATCATCACGTGGGTGGGAAACAACAACGATGCACCTTTCTGGGAAATCAAGTTCTTCGATACACTTTGCAATAAGTTTTTCTAATGTCCTTTTCGTGCGGAAGCATTTTCTTGTCAGTACAGAAACCATACAGAAAATACACCCGTAGACAAGAAGAGCGAGCATATCATAGGCGAAGAACATATTAGTAGGGAGTTCTTCATGACATCTTAAGTTCTGTCCGTAAATACTTGGAAAACAAACAGATACAGACACAACAAACGAAAGTGCCCGTTTCATCGGATGAAACGGGCACTTTGACCTTACAGGCAAGTCCCTTTCGCTGACCGAAAGTGGCACTTTCATCGCATCCGGCAATCCTACCCGGCACACGGCAGACTCTTTTCTACACATTCATAGACAAGTCTACACCCAACCCGGACAGCTGTCTAAAGGCTGCCAGTATCGTCTCCCGTTCTGCCATAGTCTCAAAAACACCGACAGAAATCAGACCGAAAAGGCTCTCGGAACACAGCAAAATATCGCTAAAAACATGGCGCAGAGGTTATTAATGCTTATGCACAAAAGCATTACATTGTGGCAAAAATAACTTAAATCTATAGAAGATAAGTTATAAAACCCACCTGTTTAGATAGCCTTATTTGGAAAATCTTACTTTATATCGTAAATTTGCAGTGTGTTTTTCATGGTATTAGATTTAAGGTTAACAAAAGGTTGGGACTACAGCGGTAGTCCTTTTTTATTTCTTCTTTCTCCCAAACAGCTTAAAATCCTTGCCCCCACCAAATTTCCTATACAGCTTCCATCCGAGGATAAGCCCGTCAAGCACTCCGGCTCCCGTACTCATCATTCCCGAGAAACGCTGGGTGGGCGTAGCATTTTCTTTCGGCTTATGGAACACCCCATTCCATAATGCGGTCATCTTGTTGCTGTCCTTGGTTATATCGTTCAACAGCTGTGCCTTGCGCAATCTTATTTCGCTGAGCGTATGGTAAATCGGCTCATTGGATATATTGTTTGCCATAAACTATCGGGACATTAAAAGACGCGCCAAGAACCTTACAAGCGGACGCTCCACAAGGCGATGGCGGAATACGATGAAAATAATGAGCAGGAACAGATAGAAGAATCCCACGATAAAAAATGCACCTACCAAAGAGCCTACAAGCGTTTGCAGAATGTAGACCGCACCGAAGGAAAGATAGATAAGCGCAATGAAAAGGAGAACAACGAACACGCCCACAACGGCAATGGCTGTCAGCAGGCGGACAACTTTCTCTATTACATCGAGCTTCACGTATTCTTTCTGAAGCCCGATGTAATGTTTCAGCACTTCTATGAGTCGTGCTATGGTTTCAACGTTGTTGTCGTTAGAGAACATCTACTTCGCTTAGAGCGTATCAACAGCTGCGTCCTTGATGTCTTCTACAAACTCGTCGGTTTCCTTGCGGCTGAGTTTGATGTCATGCTTCTTGCAGAAATCGTCAACAGCGTCAGAAATCTTTGTACGTGTGTCTGTTCCCTTCTCCGGTGCCATAAGAAGGCCGAGAGCTGCGCCAGCGATAGCACCGCCAAGGAATGCGCCAATGTAACCTAATGTCTTCATAATCCTAATTTATTAATATTTATAGATACTGATTCGTATTATCATTCGCAAATATAGCAAAAGTTTCGCGTACGGCAATCGTTTACTATACTTTTTTGTGTTAAATTAATTGTAAATCTTTTATTTAACAAAGTTTAGAGCCGTTATATCTTATCATTTCCTTCTTATTTTGTATCTTCGCAGATAAAACGATAATTTAGGTATAATCAATAAAACTGTAAACAAGATTATGAAGAAACTGATGGTTTTAGGCGCAGCAGTATGTGTTGCTTTGTCTTTCACAAGCTGCAAGTCGAGCGAGAGTGCTTACAAAAAGGCTTACGAGAAAGCAAAGGCACAGGAACGCACGGGCTATAACGAGAATACGACCAGCAACGAGAGCACGGATGTCCCCGTTGTGGCACCTGTTGAGACACAGCCCGTTACAGAGACGCGCGTCGTTGACAACTACGACAACGAGGCTGTACGCCGCGAGAACGTATCCGTTGTGAATGGCGCAGGCTTGCAGAGCTACAGCGTCGTTGTTGGCTCTTTCGGCGTGAAAGCCAATGCAGAGGGCCTGCAGCAGCGTCTGAACAATGCCGGCTACAACGCACAGATAGCCTACAACGCTGGCAACAACATGTATCGTGTCGTAGCCACAACCTTCGACAGCAAGGCTTCTGCCGTACAGAGCCGCAACCAGCTCCGCTCACAGTATCCTGACGCTTGGCTGCTCGCAAAGTAGGCATGGGCAGGATTCTGTCAATAGACTACGGAAAGAAACGAACAGGACTGGCAGTTACCGACCCGTTGAAGATTATTGCCAACGGGTTGGTAACTATTCCTACGTCCGAACTGGACAACTACCTGAAGCAGTATATAGCCCGTGAGCAAGTGGAGCAGATAGTCATTGGCCGCCCTACCCGGCTCAACGGACAGCCAAGCGAAAATCTTGCACGGTAGAGCAGTTTGTCAACCGATGGCGCAAGACCGTGCCATCGATTCCCATCGACTATTTCGACGAACGGTTTACTTCCGTCATAGCCCATCAGGCAATATTGGCAGGAGGCGTGAAGAAGAAGATGCGGCGGGAAGACAAGGGACTTGTCGATGAAATTTCGGCCACCATCATCCTTCAGGATTACATGCGGTCGAAGGGACTTTAGACCCAATCCGGCTCTATTAGCCCCGACAAAAAACAAACAGTAAAGAACAAAGAATGGTATTACCAATATACACTTACGGACAGCCTGTGCTTCGCAAGGTGGCCGAGGATATTCCTACCGACTATCCCGGCCTGCAGGAACTGATACAGGACATGTTCGAGACCAACACCGCCAGCGATGGCATAGGCTTGGCCGCCCCACAGATAGGCAAGCCCATCCGGGTCGTCATCATCGACTTGGATGTCATTTCCGACCAGTTGCCGGAATACAAGGGCTTCAAGCACGCCTTTATCAACGCACATATCCTTGAGTTTGACGACACGGAAACCGACACATCCGAAGAAGGCTGTCTCTCACTGCCGGGTATTCACGAGAACGTTACCCGTCCGACACGCATCCACGTGAAGTATCTCGACGAGAACTTGCAGGAGCACGACGAATGGGTGGAAGGCTACTTGGCGCGCGTCATGCAGCATGAGTTCGACCATATTGACGGCAAGGTGTTCACAGACCATCTCTCGCCTTTCCGCAAACAGATGATAAAAGGCAAGCTGAAAGCTCTCCTGACAGGGCGGTTCAAGTGTGCCTACAGGGTGAAGGTTGCAAAGCGATAAAGCTGACAAGATGTAGGGACAGACGCCCTCGTCCGTCCGAAGACACCAAAGCGGACAGACAGGGCGTCTGTCTCTACATTCTGTTCTGCAGCAGCATTGATTCTGTATTTTATCTCTCACAAGTCCTTCACCTCCCTCCAACTTCCTTAACTTCCCAATCTCTCCCCACCCTCTCACCCGTACAAAATGCGCAGCCTCCTGACAGCTTTGCTGATGGCACTGACGATGCCTGCCTCCGCCCAATACAACATCAAGAGATTGATGGAGGAGGGACGGCGGTCGCTCGACCAAGGCTATTATGTAGCCGCGATGGAGATTTTCTCGCGCATCACCGCCCTCAAACCGCAGCTCTACGAAGCGTGGTACCTGATGGCTCTGTCCAAATACCATTTGGAAGACTACAAGGGAGCAGATGCCGATTGCAGCAAAGCCCTCGCCTTGCAGCCTTATATCCCCGACATATTCGAGCTTTACGGCATGACGTGTATCCGGGAAGAGAAGTACGACAGCGCCATCGTGGCCTATACGCATGCGCTCGAAATCAATCCCGACAACAGGGAGTATTGGTTCAACCGCGCCTATTGCCTCTACGCAAGCGGCAATCTCAAGGAGGCACAGCAGCAGTTGTCATATATATTAAAAAGGTGGAGCGATTTTGCAGAAGCCTCTGCCCTCCGCAAGGAAATTGCCTCCGGTGCGAAGCCCCATCGCCGTCCGTCTGCTTCCTCACGGACAGAACTGCCCAGACTGAACAGCCTCAACCGCGGAACGTGGCTTATGCAGCAAATGCCAAAGGAGGAGATAAAGAACGATAAGTAATATGCATCAACTTTCTGATTTTTATAGCTATATGAGAAAAGCAACTTTTACCTTGATTATATTATTAGCATATTTCATTCGTGCCTATTCACAATCTCCGTCTTTCAACAACCCCAATCAAGGGAACATGCCTTTTGCCCCCCAAATGACCACTTTGGACACTGCGCTCATTAAAGTATATTATAAATTAGAGTTCAAAAAAGATTCGACCCAAGAAGACAAGACAGAGGCACAAACAATATTGTTGTTGGGGGATAGGTATACATTGTTTACAGACTATTATTTGTTCATGTCCGACTCAATAGCCCAAGCAGTTGACAAGGAAAAAAAAGGACAATTAGAAGCGACATCTAAACTTTTTAATCTTTGGGGACAGAAGAAGTATAAACAATGGAACATCTGCGATTTACGTAACAATATCGTTATCAAGCGCGAACAAGTAGAGGCCCGGTATTACGAATATGAAGAGAAACTGCCTATCATAGATTGGCATCTTATAAATAAGGATACACTTATCAATGGACTAAAATGCGGTAAAGCTACCTGTAAATACAGGGGTAGAGATTATATAGCTTGGTATCTGAAGGACATTTCCCTTCCCTTTGGCCCATACTTGTTCTATGGACTACCGGGCCTAATTGCCATTATCAAAGACAGGAAAGACAACTATGTCTTTACGCTAAACGGCTTGGAAGACAATCTACCCTACTTAGCTCCTATCTATTTCACACAAACAACTTTATTCTACAAGGACACCCGGGAAAAGATAAGGGCTACCATTCAAAAAATATATAATCGCCCTACAGACATAATGTTGCAAGACCCCATTATGAAAATAGATGCAGGGACAATGCAAAAACTGGATAGAAGTTCAGAACCCTACAACCCCATAGAGTTGGAATAAATCCGGCAGCAGACGAGGCCTCTGCCCCTATACATTATATATATAATCGCATGCTATGCCGAAACGATTTCTCTTCATATCCGTGCTGCTGAACCTCGCCACCATTGCCTGCGCACAAAGGATGGCAGGACAGGTAGTAGTAGCCGAAACGGGCAAGCCCCTGCCACGCACCACCTGCAAGCTGGTTACGCAAACCGACTCGCTGCTAAGCTACTGCATTGCCGGCAACGACGGTTCGTTCGCCCTGCCCCTGCCGCCCAAGGCAGATGCCGCCATCTTCTCCTGCATGGGCTACGAGAGCCAGCGCATCGACAAGGCGCAGCTGACCGAGAAGATGAAGATAAGAATGGAACGTGCCGCCCACGCCCTGCCCGACGTCATCGTGAAAGCCCCTGCCATCATAAGGCGGAAAGACACGCTCGACTACAACGTCGCCTCGTTCGTGGGCAAGAACGACAAACATCTCGAAGATGTCATCAAGAAGATGCCCGGCCTTGAGGTGTTGGAGAACGGTACCATCCGCTATCAGGGCAAGGCCATCGGCGGCTTTCAGATAGAGGGACAGAACCTCTTGGGGGGCAGATACAATCAGGCAACGCAGAACATGCCCGTAGAGGCGGTCGCCACGGTGCAGGTGATGGAGAACGACCAGCACGTGCGGGCGTTGAAGGACAAGATCTTTTCCGACAAGACTACGCTCAACATCAAGCTCAAGCGCGACTACAAGACAAAGCCGTTCGGCGAGGCGGCCGTCAGTGCAGGCGGATTCCGCCCGTTCGCGTGGGACGGCAGGCTGACGCTGCTCAACATTGCCGCCAAGAACCAGACGCTCATAACCACCGAGACCAACAGCACGGGCAGGCGGCTGTCCGGCTTCTCGCCCGACCATTTCGACATGGCCTCCCTCCGCAGCACGCACCTCGTACCGATGGGGATGCTCGACGACATTACCCTGCGCCTGCTTCCGCTGAAAGCGAAGCGACACACCGACAACCGCTCCTACAGCATCGGGGCGAACCACCTTTTCGCCCTGTCAAGATATTCCTCGCTCGTCGTCAACCTTTCCTATATTAACGACCGGGAGACCGACAGGGACAGCACCTACAACGAGTTCGGAGGCACAACCACCTTCCGCCTCTCGGAGACCAACCGACTCACCAAGCGTTCGCACACGATGCTGCCCACCGTGAAGTATGAGCTGAACGCCAACAAGATTTATCTGGAAGACGAACTGAAAGCCTCCGTCAGCAAGACCACTGCCGACAACCGCATGCAGAGCAACGGCAGACCGGCCGACAACGCCCTGACACGCCGCCCCGACTACATTCAGAACCATCTGCAAATGATAGTCAACACCGGCAGCAAGGTCGTCTCGCTCCATTCCCTCGTCCGCTACTACGACGACCACGAGCAGCTCCGCGCGCCTTTCGTCCGGCACCTCCGCCACCGGCAGCTGCTGGCCGAGCACAGCGTAGGGACGAGCTTCTCCCTTCTCCGCAACATGCTCGGGCTGGAATACTCCAACGAATACCTGCGCGAAGACTATTTCCTCTCAGCCAACGAAACGGCAAACTCGCTCTTCATCCACACGCTGCGCCCCAACTATCAGCTCAACAAGGGCCGCAGCAGCCTGTCGATAGCCCTGCCCGTCAGCTTCGCCTCCGTCCGCATACCGTGGAAACCCGACAGCAACGCCGACCGCGTCTACCTCTCGCCCTCCGTCAGCTGGAACTACCGCCCCAACGCCTTCCTCATACTGCAACTGGGAGCAGCCTATAAGGAAACGGCCGCAGACGAGCCGCTACTGAACGAGAGCTACTACTCCAACTACCGCACGCTCCACACCACCGCCGACCGGACGGGATGGACGAAGCGGTGGAGCACGACCCTCTCGCTGTCGTACCAGAGCATCCTGCACCTGATGACGTGGTACTTCCTTGCCAACGCCTCGTGGGACAAGAGAGACCACTACTTCGCCTACTCCTACACGCCCGAAGCCACGCTCCGCCTGCCCGTCTGGGAGGACAACCGGCAGCGTTCGCTCTTCGTGCAGACGAGCCTGCAAAAGGCGTTCGCAAAGGGCGTCAGCCTCAAGACGTCGCTCAGCTACAACAGCATGGAACTGCTAACGGCACAGAACGGCACGGTGCAGACCTTCCGCTCCAACGCCCTCTCGCTGACGGCAGACTTCATCTATGCCGCCCTCTCGTGGATGAACCTCTCCTGTTCGGCCACGGGCAACGTCGGCTGGTACGCCCACCGGCCCGAAACCCGCATGAAGAGCCTCTACACCGACCTCAGCCTGTCGCTCTATCCCGTCGCCCACCTCGCCCTCACCGCCTCGTTGGATTATCACCTTTCCGAAATCAGCCAAGCGTCTACAGGCACAACTCCTTCGTCGACGTCTCCGCGGAATACACCCCGGGCAGGCGGCTCGGCTTCTCGCTTCGTGCCGTCAACCTGCTCGACCAGCGCGAATACGTCAACACATCGGTGAGCGTACTCAACTACGGCTACTTCAGCAAGCCCCTGCGGGGGCGCGAAGTGCTGTTCGGAATCAGCTGGAAATTCTGAACCGTCCAAGTGCGACAGCCCTTGCTTCCGTCCGTTTCGGAAGGCCGTTTGGAGGGCGGAAAATTTGTATGCGGTTAGCGGAAAATTTATATACGGTTAGCGGAAAATTTATATACGGTTAGCGGAAAATTTATATACGGTTAGAAATTTACGGGGAAGCGGTTAGCGGAAAATTTATATACGGTTAGAAATT
>NZ_BAKG01000014.1 GCF_000614065.1 Prevotella dentasini JCM 15908
CGTTCGTCCTATGACGCTCTCTTCCTGAGCGGCAGTTTGCCGGAGACGCTCGCCAATGCTCCTTTCATAAGGGTATCATAGTCAGCATGACCTCTGCCTCCGGCATGGTGGATTCACGGTGATATTCCCCCTTGTTGGCCGGTTTGGCGTATATTTTGCCATCATCGCATCAAAAAACTTGCATAAGTCGTCTGCCATACAGAAAATTTCCGTAACTTTGTCCTTGATGAACATTGCGATTTTTGATTGTAATCCTTTGTATTTCAGCACTATAAAGATACGACGGATTTCGTTAATCACCAAATTTACAAGGACTTATAATTCATAGAACTTACGTTAAATAACAGCAATTCATTGACCTATTAGAATATGAAATATAAATTTATCATAGGATTATACGCTTTCTTTTTGCCGACATATATGGGGGCAAGGAATTTCCGGACAGGTAAAAGATTTTTATAACCATCCCGTATCGTACGCAACAGTTATGCTTTATTCGGTAGATTCTGTATATAAAGAAACTGCCGTGTGTGATGATGAAGGACGCTTTCAACTGCAAACCGATATTAAGCCATACAGGCTATTGGTTCAGCATATTTCTTACACCACCTTATCTGTTGTTTCATCTGATAGCGTTTTGAACAACCTTGTACTTGAAGATAAAGCAGAAGTTTTGGGGGAAGTTGTTGTCAAGGCTGAACGGCCAATAATGAAAATGCGCAATGGAGGATTGGTCTTCAATCCGCAAACTCTTTCAAAAGCCAGACTCTTAGCAACGGCATTTGATTTGCTCTGTGAAACTCCGGGTGTACAATCTTTTGACAAAGAAACAATTTCTATGGTAGGCACTGGTGTAACACCAACTATTCTCATCAATGGTAAACCATCAACGATGAGTGCCACCAATGTTTTGAATTACATAAAGTCACTTCCTTCTAATCGTGTTAAGGAAATAGAGGTGAACTACAATCCTCCAGCAAATTGGAATGTGAAAGGAACTGCCATTAATATTGTTCTGACAGAGAGTTTGTCTGATTTTATGACGGGGCAAGTGCAATCAAAATGGCAAAATAAACATGCTGATAGTTTTAATGAAAACGCATCGGTAATGTTTTCTAAAGGAAAATTCTCTGCTGATTTTATCTATAGCCTTGATTATGGAAAATCCTTGACAGAAAAAAACACTTGGATAAAGCACGATATTCAAGGAGAGACTATCGACTTGACAAGCAATACGAAAAGAAAAGGTAGTACTCCTTATAGCCATAATATTTATGTTGGACTTAAATATAATCTTCCAAGTAACCAATATTTAAGTTTGACTTACAACAATAGTCTGACACCATCAGGCAAATCAGAAATAGTATCATATAACAGCTTACTGGGAAATACTTTACAATCTACGCAAAACAAAACCTACCTTCACAATGTTTCTTTGGATTACATGATGCCTAAAGGTTGGCGTTTAGGAATGGAATACCTCTATTTCAACACAAAGCAAGATTATACAGGCTATGTAATTAACAAACATACAGAATACTCCCAATATCAAAGAATAAACAAATATAATGCCTTTTTAAGTGGACATTCTGCAATAAATAAAAGCTGGTCACTTGGATATGGAGCAAATTATACCCACACTTCCAGCAATAGCGGACAACCGACACTTAAAAGTACACTTTATAATGAAGATTATGCAAAAATATATGCAGACGCTGAGGGTAATATTTTAAATGGAAAATTATATTTAAGAGGCACTTTAGCAGTCGATTGGTACAAAATAAAAGAGTATAAAGAATGGTCTTTTATGCCAAGTTTTTCATTAACATACAATATAGCACCTCAACATCAATTGATGTCATCATTTCAGACTTTCCGGCTTTATCCAACTATTGGTTAAGGCAAGACTTTATACAGCAGGTTGATGGATACGAAGTGAAAGTAGGTAATCCAACCTTAAAAGTGGCAAAATATAATATAGCGTCTTTATATTATATTTTCAAACAAAAATATTATCTCAGCATAAGTTATTATCATGTCAAAGATGCTTTCTTTACCCAGCACTATCAATCTCCCGAAAATCTTCAACTTATCAACCAAATAGCAAATATAGATTTGTCAAAGGTTTTCACTATCTATCTGAATGTCCCTTTTACCATTGCCAATAAATGGTACTTGACATTTACTCCCTCTGCTTTTCATGAATACTATAAAACGGCAAATTGGCATAATTTATCGTTTAAAGTTTCTGGTTGGTCAACTAATATCACGGTCAATAGCCAACTTGTATTGTCCTCTGAACCACGCTTAACGTTTATAACAAAGGCTTTTGCAGGTACAGCCCAAAGACAAGGAATCTTAAAAACTGATGGAGTCTGGTTCGTTGATGCTGGTTTACAACTCAGTATGCTGAAAGATAAATTGAATATTGGATTCTATGCTAACGATATATTCGAGTCCGCTACATTACATTATGGCACACACTTTATGAACCAATGGAGCGAAACTCAAGATTGCTATAATAGAGGTTTCTCATTAACGCTGACTTACAAGTTCAGCAATTACAAAGAAAAGAATAGGAAAAAAGTTGATACATCACGAATGGGAATAGACAATTTATAAAATTGAGACATCTATACAAAAGAGGAGTTCTGCGAGCAGTTGGATAAGTATCAAGACTAATGGCGAGGAGAAAGGTGTTGCCCTTCTTCCTGTGTCATTTGAACAGCAGGTAAAAGTGAGAGGAATTGGTGGGGATGAAGAAGAAGGAGAACGGGAATGTTGGGCGTATAGTAATATTTTCTCTGTTTCGTCGTTAATACTATGATATGCAGTGGACGGACAGAATACGGCAGGTGAAGATTTTTCTTGTTGTGGCAGCTATATTGATAGCTGTTACTTCATTGATAGTTTCCCATTTTCTGACCCAAGACCTTGCACAGCAGGAACGAACCCGGATGGAAGTCTGGGCCGAAGCTATGAAATCGCTGAACAAGGCAGATGATACCACAGACCTGAGCCTTGTATTGAAGGTTCTCAACGAGAACAATACCATTCCCGTTGTCGTCCTTGACAATGCCGGAAACGTTACGGATTTCCGTAACGTAAGTATTTCTGCCAAAACCTATCAGGATAGTCTGAAGTTTGTCGGCCTGATGGGAAAGAAGCTGAAAACGGAAGGCAGAAATATCCGTATATCCATAGGAGAATCAGAAAAAGACTATATAGATGTTTGCTATGGTGACTCTCTGATGCTTCGCCGGCTGGCCGTGTATCCTTACGTTCAGTTAGGCGTAGTGATGCTGTTTGTTGTTGTGGCTGTCTTTGCGCTGCTTACGTCGAAGCGTGCCGAACAGAATAAGGTGTGGGTGGGGCTTAGCAAGGAGACCGCCCACCAGTTGGGAACTCCTATCTCGTCGCTGATGGCATGGACGACGATACTGAAAGAGACTTATCCCGAGGATGAGTTGCTGCCCGAAATGGACAAGGACGTGAAGCGGTTGCAGCTGATAGCCGACCGTTTCTCGAAAATCGGCTCACTCCCAGAGCCGCTTCCGGCGAGCCTTAACGAGGTTTTGGAGCATGTGGTTGACTATATGGACCGTCGGACTTCCAAGCGAATCCAGATGATAAAGGATTTCCCGGAGCATGATATTATAGTAAAAATGAACGAATCGCTTTTCGAGTGGGTGATAGAAAACCTCTGCAAGAATGCCGTCGATGCCATGGGAGGCGAGGCCGGTCGCATAACTCTTCATCTTGAAGAGAGCGAAACACGTGCCATTATAGACATATCCGACACTGGAAAGGGAATCAGAAAAAAGGACATCAAGAACGTTTTCCGTCCCGGATTTACCACGAAGAAACGGGGATGGGGCTTAGGTCTGAGCCTTGCCAAGCGCATTGTAGAGGAATATCACCACGGCAGTATATGGGTGAAAGGCTCGGAAGTCGGCAAGGGTACGACGTTCAGGATAGAACTGCGGAAATAATCCCCTTCCCGAAATCTGTAAGGGAAGGATGTTCAAATGCCTCTTCGGGTGCATGATACTTAGTCCTCGTATGGTTTCGAGGTACTATTCGCAGCCCGTCCGTGCCCTGTCCGGGGAGTCGGTATGTTCCTGTGCAGTCTGCATTTCTTTTAGCAGAGCCAGTGCCTTGTTCTCGTTGGCCTCCATAATCTCGCGCTCTCCCGGTCCCTTATCGTTGATGCCGCAGAGATGCAGGATACCGTGGATGATGACGCGGTGCAGTTCCTCGTCGTAGTTTTTGCCGAATTGTCCGGCATTGGTGCGGACGGTGTCGAGCGAAATAACTATGTCGCCATTGACAATATCGTCCTCATCGTAGTCGAAAGTAATGACGTCGGTATAGTAGTCGTGCCCGAGATAGTCGTTGTTTACCTCCAGTATCTTCTCGTCGGAGACGAACATATAGCCCACCTCGCCTATCTTCCTGCCGTAGGCAGAAGCTACCGCCTTAATCCATCGGCTTGTTTCGCGCTTCTTTATCTTTGGCATCTTCACGCCGTCTGCGTTGTATGTAATCATTCTTTGGTGTATTTTATTCTTTTGGAGGGCTTGAGCCAGAAGTCCCCTATCCCTAATAGCCCTTGGGGAGAAACTCTGCGATGTCCCTTCCGAAGTGTTTCAGTTCGCGGACAACGCTCGAGCTGATACTCCCGTATCGTGGTTCGGCAAAGAGGAGGAGAGTCTCTATTCCGCTCAGCTGGCGGTTGATGTCGGCCTGTTCGCGCTCATACTCGAAGTCCTTGACGCTCCGCACACCTTTTATTATATAGTCTGCCCGTTCGCGCTGTGCAAAGCCGATGGTCAGGTCGCTGTATTCCTTTACCTCAATCTTCGGCTCCCGTGCGTAGAGACGGGCGATGCGCGCCACCCGTTCGTCTGCCGTGAGCATGTATTTCTTGCGTTCGTTGACTCCTACCCCGACGACTATACGGTCGAACAGCGGCAGCGTGCGGCGCACGATGGAGTCGTGTCCGATGGTGAAGGGGTCGAAGCTGCCGACAAAGATAGCTGTTTTCATTATTTCCAGTATGGATAGTTGTGTCTGAACGGTGTTATGGAGGTGTTCCAAGACACTTCAATTGTCCTGCAAATATACTCCATTTCCAAAACATATCCAAATAAAAACGGGAGATTGTTAGTCTCCCGTCAGTCCTTGAATGTCCTTCAGCGACACGCTGCCCAAGACGTTGATGATGGTCAGCTCGTCTTTTTCGGTCGTCAGCAGTACGAACTCGTTCTTGCCGCTGCCTGCCGCTCGCTGATAGATGGTGGTATGCTCGCCGTCGTCGGACATCTGCATCGCCACGCCGTAGTGCATCTTCCGGTAGTAGGCTGTGGCATCCTTTTTGATGCGGGGAATCAGCGACGGCCGGTCGCATGAGAAGATTTGCAGGTGGTCGAGCCGTCCGGCTATGCGCGAAATGGCATCCTTGGACGATTTGGAACCCTGCATGCCGCGGAGCATATACTTGGAGATGTAGACGACCGAGACTCCGTCGTAGTCGCTGTATTTGTTGAAGACAGCCTGCTGCGCCTGCGCCATGATGCAGACAAGCGTCAGCAACAGTGAGATGGTTGTTCTTTTCATATTCTAATCAATTTGTTTGGGGGTGATTTCCTGTGCCTTTTCTATTCCTTTGTTGAGAGATTTGGAGAATTTCAACAGGGCCTTGCTCGTCTGGGCGTAGGCATCTTCCTGATTGGTATAGGTATCCTGAGGCGGCTGCTGTGCCTTTCCCTGACCGTGATAGACGAAGACCGAGACCGAGACGACGAGCAACAGGCTGGCCGCTGCGGCCGTTATCCAGCGAAGGCTTGCTCGCTGGCTGCTTCGCCGTGCCGTCTTCTCTACCGTGTTCCACTGGTTGATTTGCCGTGCGAGCCGCTCTCCGAGAGCAACGGGTACAGGACAGTCCTCCGGCTGCATCGCGCGGAAGAACAGCTGTTCCTCCTTCAGCTCCTCCGCCATGTCGTTTCCCTGTCGGAAATAGTCGTGCAGGGTCTTTTCCTCGGCTTCGGTGGTCAGTCCGTCGTAGAACTTCTCCAGCAGCATCCTGATGTTTTCGGTCTGTGTCATGTCTTTGTTTCTTTTAAGAGTTCTCTTATTCGTCTTCTTGCCCGGCTGAGAATGGAGCGGATATTGACCTCCGTCAGTCCCGTTTCCCGGCTAATCTCGTTGTAGGGGAGGCCTTCAAGGTCGCGCATGGCCATGATTCTGCCTTGTGGGTCGGGCAGCCCGGCTATCAGACGCCGCAGTCTGGCGTACTCGTCGTGCGCTTCTATCTGCCTTGCGGGGTCTTCGCCGGCTGTCAGCCTCATTTGCCCTATGTCAGCCTCGGTCTCCTCTATCTTCCGGCTCCGCAAGGTGTCGTAGTAGACGTTCCGCAGCAGGGTGATGGCGTAGGCCCTGGCGTTCTTGTTGATGAGAATTTGGCCTCGTCGTGTCCATAGTTTCAGGAAGGTCTCCTGCACCAAGTCCTCTGCCGACTGGACGTTTCCCGTCAGTCTCCATGCCACGGTGTAGAGCTTTTGGTAGCAGGGCAGGAAGGTGGATTTGAATTGTGAAGCGTCCATCTTGGTGTGTTTGTTGATTGCAGTGAGACGGTTGGGCACTGCTGAAGCCCGTTCAGCAGTACCCGTCTGTGCGCTCTTTTCTGTATGTTTCCGGCAGACGCGGCATCTGTCCCTTGCTTTGTGGGCATGGTTCGGCCGCGTCTGCGATGTCCCGTATCTTCATTTTGGGTGGGTTTTCGGATGGTTTCCGTTCTACTTCCCGTACTGGTCCACCGCAATGTTGAGGTCTTCCGGGCGAATCTTTCCCTTGATTTGTATGAGCGCGCAGTCCTCTTCGTCGCTGTTGAATACGAGCAGCTCGCGTATCAGTCCGTCTTTCTCCTTTGTCAGGATGAGGGCGTGGTCCTTCCCCTCCTTGGCACTGACGATAGTCTCGTAGTCCTCGTGGCGGAAGTTTTGGACCGTTTTGCGAAACTCCTGTTTCACTTTGTCGGAGCAGTCTTCCAAGTTGAGAACACGCACGGAACTGATAGACTTGGCCACGCGCGTGCCTTCGTCGTCGTTTTCGGTTTTGGCGATGTGTGCCAACTTGAAGAGCACGCTCGGCACGGAAACGTATTCGGCATCGGTCTTCGACTTGTAGTTTTCAAAAATCTCCTCAACGCTCTGTGCGCAGAGTGTCTGACAGGCAACGGCAAGGGCTGCCACTAATAATAATTTTCTCATAGTCAATTATCTGTATTTATAATATCCTTAAATATGGAGTCCGACATCTTCTCGTCGAAGTGTCCTTTCATCTCCAGAATATAGGCACTGTCTTTCGCCAAGATGACGAAAGCAATCTGCATGATGTTCTCGTCCGTGGTGTCAGCCAGCAGGATAAATTCCCCTCCGTTCCCTTTCAGTCGTGTCATTTCCTCGTAGTCGGTGATGGAATGGTTCTTGAAGAGCTTCGCCAGTTTTTTCATTTCGGCTTTGGGCATATCGTTCAGTTTGAGCATGACCATCTTGTCCATGAGCTTGGCATAGTCGGCTCCGTTATTCTTGTCTTTCTCCTTAAACGCTGCCTTTATCTCCTCCTTCGACATGTCGTTGTAGGTGGCGTACTTTTTGCCTTTGTACAGGCTGATGACCTCGTCGAGCGTCTGAGCCTGTCCTGCGATGCTCACGGCCAACATGGCCAGTGCCAACAATAGTTTTCTCATTGTCTTTATTGTTAAAGGGTTCATGTTTTGTTTTCGCTTACATAATATAGAGACGTAAAAACGGGCTGTTTTGTTGCAGAAAGTTCCGTGAAATTTTCCGAAAGAGGAGAAAGCGTTAGGCCGGCAAGGCTTGACGGCAAAACGAAAGTGCCGTTTTCGCATGGCCAGAACGGCACTTTCGTCCGGTCAAAGCGGCACTTTCGTTTTGCGGGTCGGAGAGGCTTGCAGCGTGGCAGCTTCATCGTCATGGCGCGGCGATGCCATTCTCCGGCATGCGTAAGTAGTTTCCGGCACTTCTCGTCATGAGGGCAGGCATGTCAGGCGCAAATAGCCCGGACAGCCATCTGTCTGCATGCAGGCTGGCACCATGAGACAGGCCGTCATGCGGAAACGGACGGTCGCTGCTGGGGCAAAGCGGTGCCGGCCTGACAGGGAATGTTGACCGCTTATTATAATATAAGGTATAGAGGCAAGCCGTGGCTGCTGTTTTATGGCGGCAGCTTCTTGCAAAAGCTGCGTCTGAAGTCTGCTGGAGCTGTGTGCTGCCCTTTTTTAGAATCTTTTTTGCCTTTAACTTGAAGATTATCAGAAAAATATTCGTAACTTTGCAACCCGATTATGGACTTGGAAACCCTTAAAATAGATTTGAAGGGTCTACAGGAAGGTCTGACGACCTTCGAGTTCGACCTTGACGATGCTTACTTTAAGGCTATCGAAGCTCCTGAAGTGAGTCAGGGAAGTGTGCACGTTTCTCTCAGAATCGTGCGCACTGGAGACGATTTCTTTACCCTCGACTTCAGCGAGACAGGCACGGTGATGGTACCCTGCGACGTATGTCTCGACCCCATGGAGCAGTCCGTTGAGACCTGTCAGCGTCTCGAGGCCAAGTTTGGGAACGAATACTCAGAAGAGGACGACCTCGTAACGGTGGCCGAGAACGAAGGAATACTCGATGTTACGTGGTTCGTCTATGAATTTATAGTCCTCGCAATCCCTGTCAGGCATGTGCATGCACCTGGGAAATGCAACCCTGCCATGATACGAATGCTCGAAGAGCACTCTGCCGCCCGAAGCGGTGAGGAAGGCGAAGCGGCTGTGGATTCACGCTGGGCAGCTCTATTAAAATTGAAAGAATAAAAATATTAAAGATTTAAACAATTATGGCACATCCAAAAAGAAGACAGTCAAAGACTCGTACACTTAAGAGAAGAACTCACGATAAGGCAGTAGCTCCTACATTGGCAGTATGCCCTAACTGTGGTTCTTATTATGTTTACCACACTGTTTGCCCGACTTGCGGTCAGTATCGTGGAAAGGTGGCTGTCGTAAAGGAAACAGCTGAATAATGAGCAGAATCAATGCGATAATAACAGGCGTCGCCGGGTATGTGCCAGACTATGTCCTCAACAACGAGGAACTGTCGCGCATGGTAGATACCACCGACGAATGGATTACTACGCGCACTGGTATCAAGGAACGCCGAATCCTGACAGAGGAAGGGCTTGGCACTTCCTATATGGCGCGCAAGGCCGCCCGTCTGCTGATGAGGAAGACGGATGCCGACCCGGACAGCATCGATGCTGTTGTCGTGGCAACGTCAACGCCTGACTATATGCACCCTTCTACGGCTTCCATCGTCTTGGGTAAGCTCGGCTTGAAGAACGCATTCGCATTCGACCTTTCTGCTGCCTGCTGTGGATTCATGTATGCCCTTGATGTGGCATGCAACATGATTCAGAGCGGACGCCACAAACGTATCATCGTAATCGGGGCCGATAAGATGTCGGCCATCACCGACTACCGCGACCGTGCCACTTGTCCGTTGTTCGGAGACGGTGCCGGGGCTGTCATGCTCGAAGGTACCGGGGAGGAGAATATCGGACTGATAGACTCTTACCATCGGACGGACGGAAAGGGGCTTCCCTTCCTGCACATCAAGGCTGGCGGTTCGGTCTGCCCGTCTTCGCGTTTTACGGTAGACCATCGTCTGCACTATACCTATCAGGAGGGACGCACCGTGTTCCGCTATGCCGTTACGGCAATGGGCGACGACTGCACGGAACTACTGAAACGCAACGGAATGACGCGGGAGGATGTCGACTTCGTTGTCTGCCATCAGGCCAATCTCCGCATTATCGAGCGGTAGCCAAGCGCATCGGTGTGCCGATGGAGAAGGTGTTGGTCAATATTCAACGCTACGGAAACACCAGTGCAGCCTGCATGCCGCTCGTACTCTGGGACTTTGAGTCGCAGCTGAAGAAGGGCGACAACATGGTCTTCACGGGTTTCGGTGCAGGTTTCGTCAACGGAGCGTCATTATACAGGTGGGCTTACGACGGAGCAGCAGAAGCGGTAAAGAAATAAAAACTTTTTCAAGTTATACCAACTTATTAACGCATCTTTCTTTTCCAATAAGATAGGTGCGTTTTTCAGGTTTCGGCGAGGGGCTGCCGGCTGTGTCCGGGAGTGTGGCCCGGAAGGTAGAATCGCCATCTTGCCATGGACAGGCCGCCTTTATTATATAAACGAACAAGCGGAACCGCACTTCCGGTTCTCTTTCCTCGGAGAGGGAGCGGAGGTGGGGCGCAGAGGTATAGATAAGTCTTCATTATGCACAAAGCAGGATTTGTAAACATCGTAGGTAATCCGAATGTCGGAAAAAGTACGCTGATGAATCAGCTCGTAGGCGAGCGCATTAGCATCGCAACGTTCAAGGCACAGACCACTCGCCACCGTATCATGGGTATTGTCAATACCGACGAGATGCAGATAGTCTTTTCCGATACGCCGGGAGTACTGAAGCCGAACTACAAGATGCAGGAGATGATGCTCCAGTTCTCGGAGTCGGCATTGGCCGATGCCGATATTCTGCTCTATGTTACCGATGTGGTAGAGAATCCGGAAAAGAACATGGACTTTCTGGAGAAGGTCGGCAAGATGACCATTCCCGTCATTCTGCTCATCAACAAGATTGACGAGACCGACCAAAAAGCCCTTGTCTCCCTCGTGGAGCGATGGCACAAGCTGTTGCCCAAGGCGGAAATACTTCCCATCTCTGCCAAGAACAAGTTCGGTACGGACATCCTGATGAAGCGTATTCAGGAGCTTCTGCCCGAGAGTCCGGCGTTTTTCGACAAGGATCAGCTGACCGACAAGCCGGCAAGGTTCTTTGTTACCGAGATTATCCGCGAGAAGATACTCCGCTATTACGACAAGGAGATTCCTTATTCGGTCGAGGTGGCGGTCGAGAGCTTCAAGGAGAGCGACCGGCAGATACATATCAATGCTGTCATCTACGTAGAGCGCGACAGTCAGAAAGGAATCATCATCGGGCATCAGGGGCAGGCTCTGAAGAAAGTCTCCTCCGAGGCACGCAAGAGTTTGGAACGTTTCTTCGACAAGAAGATATTCCTCGAGACTTTCGTCAAGGTAGACAAGGACTGGCGCAATTCGCAGAAGGAGTTGAGAAACTTTGGGTATAGCCCGGAGTGAGGGGCTTTTTCTATTTCCCGGAAGGAAGGGAAAAGCTGTCGATGAAGGCTTGGCATTGTGGTGAGCGGTGTTTGTTGCTGTTCCATTGTGCGGTATTATCGTTGATATTACCCACATTATTCCAAGCCTGAATGGGTAAGTCAATAATAGAAACCGCCCTGACTGCTTAGTAGGGCATACTCTCGCACAAGGCGAGGGCTGGGGAAATGGTCATCCTCGGCAAATATTCATCGGATGCCTGACCACATTCGGAGCCTTCTTCCTGAAGAAATTGGTTAATGACTATCTATGGAGAAGGTAAAGACCAACTAAATATGGCAAACTTAGTAGCTATTGTAGGACGCCCGAACGTGGGAAAGTCTACACTCTTTAACCGATTGACGCAGAGCCGGCGCGCTATAGTCAGTGATACGGCAGGTACGACACGCGACCGCCAATATGGCAAATGCCAGTGGAACGGACGTGAGTTTTCCATTGTCGACACAGGCGGATGGGTAGTCAAGTCGGACGATATTTTCGAGGATGCTATCCGCAAGCAGGTAATCGTTGCTACCGAGGAAGCTGACCTCGTGCTCTTCCTCGTCGACACGGAAACGGGAATTACCGACTGGGATGAGGATGTGGCGATGATTCTCCGCCGCACGAAGCTCCCTGTAATCCTCGTTGCCAACAAGGTGGACAACAGCGGACAATATTATGAGGCTGCCGAGTTCTATAAGCTCGGACTGGGCGAACCAGTCTGCATCAGTGCTGCTACGGGTGGCGGTACGGGAGATTTGCTCGACCTTTTGCTCGAAAAGATGAAGGATGCGCCCGATGAGAACATTGAGGAAGAGATACCTCGCTTTGCCGTTGTCGGCCGTCCTAATGCAGGAAAGTCCAGCCTTATCAACGCCTTCATAGGAGAAGACCGCAACATCGTTACCGAGATTGCAGGTACGACGCGCGACAGCATCTATACGAGATACAATAAATTCGGCTTCGACTTCTACCTTGTCGACACGGCAGGTATCCGCCGCAAGAACAAGGTTACGGAAGATTTGGAGTTCTACTCGGTCATGCGGTCTATCCGCAGTATAGAGAACTCCGACGTATGTATCCTGATGATAGACGCTACGCGAGGCATTGAGGCACAGGATATGAACATTTTCCAGCTCATCCAGAAGAATAACAAGAGTCTGGTCGTAGTTGTCAACAAGTGGGATTTGGTTCAGGACAAGACCCAAATAGTCATAAAAACCTTCGAGAACGCCATCCGCAACCGCATGGCACCGTTTGTTGACTTCCCTATCATCTTCTGTTCAGCCCTTACGAAGCAGCGAATCTTCAAGGTGCTCGAAACCGCCAAGCAGGTCTATCTGAACCGCACGATGCACATCGGTACGACAAAGCTCAACGAGGTAATGCTTCCTGTCATTGAGCAACGCCTCCACCATCGGTCAAGGGCAAGTACATCAAGATAAAATACTGCTCTCAGCTGCCCAACACACAGATACCTTCGTTCGTCTTCTACGCCAATCTGCCCCAGTACGTCAAGGAGCAGTACCGTCGGTTCTTGGAGAATAAGATTCGCGAAAACTGGCAGTTGCACGGTTGTCCTATCAATGTCTTTATCCGGCAGAAGTAAGGAGGCAGAGACGATGAGGCGTTTTTTCCATCCTGTTTTTCCGGTCCTGCTGTGCTGCCTGTCGGTAGCCTGTAGCCGGGAGAAGCCCGTAGACCATGGTGCAGTGGCGGCTCAGGCTGCCCGGCACTACTACGAGCAGTTGCTTGCAGGAAAGTACGAGACATTCTTCAAGGGCATGAACCTGCCCGATACTGTTCCCGACAGCTATCGCCGGCAGATGTTGAGCAACTTTGAAAAGTTCAGGCTCCGCCACGATACCCTTCATGGAGGACTACGGACGGTGAAGGTCCGCAAGGCGGAGTTTTCTGCCAAGGACAGCACGGCCAGTGCTTTCCTTGTCCTTGGCTTTCGCGACAGTACGGTAGAGCAGGTGGTCGTGCCCATGGTGAAGCGCAGGCGCGTGTGGCTGATGAGATGAGCCGGCGGCCCTGACGCTATGGTATCATGTTCTTTAGTATGGACAGGCAGATTGCCAGTTACGGTGTTTTAGCAGATGAATGAGGATTTTGACATAAGGGAAGAGCAGGTACGCTCTTCGGAAAGAGACTTTGAGAACGCCCTCAGACCGTTGAAGTTCGACGACTTCAGCGGTCAGCCGAAGGTGGTCGACAATCTCCGCGTCTTCGTGGAGGCTGCCAAGTATCGTGGCGAGCCGCTCGACCACACCTTGCTGCACGGCCCTCCCGGATTGGGAAAAACCACGTTGAGCAACATCATAGCCAACGAGTTGGGGGTGGGATTCAAGGTTACTTCCGGACCAATTCTCGACAAGCCGGGCGACTTGGCTGGTATTCTCACCTCGCTCGAACCGAACGAAGTGCTCTTCATTGACGAGATTCACCGTCTCTCGCCCGTAGTAGAGGAGTTCCTCTATTCGGCCATGGAAGACTATCGTCTCGACATAATGATAGACAAAGGCCCGTCTGCCCGTTCCATTCAGATAGACCTTAACCCCTTCACGCTCGTAGGCGCGACCACCCGGAGCGGCCTGCTGACGGCTCCGCTCCGTGCCCGTTTCGGTATCAATCTGCATTTGGAGTATTATGGGCCTGAAACTTTGCAGCGCATCATCAGGCGTTCAGCGCGCCTGATGAAAGTGCCGATAGACGACGAGGCAGCCGTAGAGATTGCACGCCGGTCGCGCGGTACGCCGCGTATCTGCAATTCGCTGCTGCGCCGTGTGCGCGACTTTGCACAGGTGAAGGGCAACGGCACCATCACCCCGGCGATAGCCAGTTCTCCCTGCAAGCCCTCAACATAGACCAGTACGGGCTTGACGAGATAGACAACAAGATACTCCTGACCATCATCGACAAGTTCCGGGGAGGCCCGGTGGGCGTTTCCACCATAGCCACTGCCATCGGTGAAGACCCGGGGACGCTCGAAGAAGTCTACGAACCCTACCTTATCATGGAGGGATTCATCAAGCGGACTCCCCGTGGGCGCATGGTTACGCCCCTTGCCTACCAGCATCTCGGGCGCAACATGCACGATTCGGCCGTAGCGCAGCCGGGATTGTTCGACGACTGACGCTCGTCCGTAAAATGACAGCCCGCGCGCGGAACGGTGTCTGCTCCGTGCATGCGGTTTCATCAAAGATTTTCAGAGAAAGCCTCAGCCTGTGTTGAGACGTCCGGCCTGTCTTCCCCCTTCCGTGTAGAGAAGGCGGAAGACAGGCCGGTAGTGTATTATGGCATAGCCGTGCAGGGACTATGCTCTTTCCGTTCATTCACTCTTCTTTATCAGAAGGCAACAACCTGTCTGGCTGTTGCCTGTAGCACGACAGCGCATCCCCTTGCTTTAATATCAGGAAGCAGGCAGACGCGCTTGGCAGTCTATGGTCTTATTCGTCCGTATCCTCCTCCTGCGCACGCTTGCGTTGGTCGAGGAGCTGGAAATCCTTCTTTTGCAGTACGAAGTCAGTGCCGAGATACTTCTCCTTGACTATATGGTTGGCGGCGAGTTCTTCGGGAGTCCCCTTGAAGAGGATGCGTCCCTCGAAGAGCAGGTAGGCGCGGTCAGTGATGTTCAGGGTCTCGTGCACGTTGTGGTCGGTGATGAGGATGCCGATGTTTCGGAACTTCAGCCGCCAGACAATGTGCTGAATGTCCTCTACGGCAATAGGGTCCACGCCGGCGAAAGGCTCGTCGAGCATGATGAATTTCGGGTCGATGGCAAGGCAGCGTGCTATCTCGCAGCGTCGCCGCTCACCGCCTGAGAGGCGGTCGCCGAGGTTCTTGCGCACCTTTTCGAGGCGGAACTCGCGTATAAGGCTCTCCATCTTCTCCACGCGCTGTTCGTGTGGCAGCTTCGTCATTTCGAGTACGCTCATGATATTGTCCTCGACGCTCATCTTGCGGAATACACTTGCCTCCTGCGGCAGGTAGCCGATGCCCGACTGGGCACGCTTGTAGACAGGGTAGTTGGTGATTTCCTTGTCGTCGATATAGACGTGTCCGCCGTTCGGCACTACGAGCCCGGTCGTCATATAGAACGACGTTGTCTTTCCTGCACCGTTAGGCCCGAGCAGTCCGACGATTTCGCCCTGCCTGACATTGATGCTTACACCGTTGGCAACGGTGCGTTTCCCGTATCGCTTCACGAGTCCTTCGGTTCTGAGGACGCTGCTGTTCTCCGCTTCAGGGCGGACAACCTTCATGTCTGTTTCGGTCATATATTCTGTTGCGTGTTCTGATGTCTTGCAGGGGCGGAACGGCTGTTGCGCAGGCAGTCTGCGCCTTTCGTGCCTCCCCGGCCCTCGCCCTGTAGGCGGCTATCGCTCTGCAAAAGTAGTAAAATAAACGCAAACAACGACGACAAAGCCGAAAAGGTGTCGTTCCGTTTATGTTTTTTAGGTATCTGATGTGGTTGTCCTCCTATCCCGGACGGGGGAGTGGCGGTCAGCTTGTTGTAAAATAAATTCGCAGAGGCAAAGCAAGGAAAATGCCAAATGGGCTGAACCACGTGGTGAAAGTGCCGCTTTCATTGGACGAAAACGGCACTTTCGCATATCCGGAGGGGCGGTTTGACGATACGGAAAAGGCGTGTTGGGAATTTTACGTTAAAACATATTGATAATCAGTAAGATATAGCCGTATCAGCGTGAAGAAGGAGTGAGACGGGAAAAAGGCAAAAACAGGTTGAAGATGTAAATATTTTTCGATATCCCGGACTATGGGCATGCAGTGGGGGCAGTTGCTATGAGGAGGATGAAGGACATTGTGTCAGTTTCTTTGATGGCGTTTGTCAGGCGCGTACCGGCCGGTCTGCCGTCCGTTCATGGCGTCTGCGTTTGGGCAGGCCCTGCCGGGAAAACTCTTCTCCGTTCAAATCGGGCTGCGCCAACGGGTCAGGCAACGGTTTTCGTAGCGGCAGCCACAGCTCCGTCTTTCGGTTAAAAAAACAAATTTCTCCTTTATATATATGTAGTTATGCAATTTTTTGACTACCTTTGCGCCTCGAAGCCGTTGGGAGCATTGTGTCCCGATGGTATTGTCCACAAACTTTTGATAAATAAACAATAAACATATAATATATCAGAAATGAACATTTCATTTGCAAATCCCGACAAAGTAAATGGTCAGATGACCATCGTTGTCGAAGAAGCTGATTTCAAGAACGACGTAGAAAAGGCACTCAAGGACTATCGCAAGCGTGCCAATGTGCCCGGTTTCCGTCCGGGTCAGGCTCCTATGGGCATGATTAAGAGACAGTTCGGCACCCAAGTGAAGATGGATACCATCAACAGGCTGCTGGGCGAAAACCTCCAGAAATATATCGCAGACAACAAGATTCAGATGCTGGGTCAGCCCATGTCGTCGGAGGGACAGGAGGCGGTAGACCTCGAGGCAGCCGCACCCTACGAGTTCAAGTTCGACATCGCCGTTGCGCCGGAGTTCAAGGCAGAGCTGACGGGCGACGATACGGTAGACTACTACGAGATTGCCGTCGACGACAAACTCATCGATCAGCAGGTGGAGATGTTCCAGAGCCGTGCCGGACACTACGAGAAGGCAGAGCAGTACGACGCTGAGCAGCGCGACATGCTGAAGGGCGACCTCCGCGAACTCGACGAGAACGGCAACACGCTCGAAGACGGCATTACCGTCGAGGGGGCTGCGCTGATGCCGCAGTTTATCAAGGTGGAAGACCAGAAGAAGCTCTTCGACGATGCGAAGCTGGGCGACATCATCACCTTCAATCCCCGTGCCGCCTATCCCGACAACGATGCCGAGGTTTCCTCTCTGTTGAAGATAGACAAGGTCGACCTTGGCAAGCACGCCGGAAACTTCTCTTATCAGATTACCGAAATCTCACGCTTCACCAAGGCGGAGAACAACAAGGAACTCTGGGACAGCATCTACGGTGCAGAGGCTGACATCAAGGACGAGGCCGGTTTCCGCAATACGATTGCCGAAGGACTGAAGAAGCAGCTCGAAGGCGACTCCAACTACAAGTTCATTCAGGATGTGCGCACCTACTGCGAAGGCAAGGTGGGCAAGCTGACCTATCCCGATGCCCTGCTGAAGCGCATCATGCTGGCCAACAATCAGGATAAGGGCGAGGACTTTGTAGAGAAGAACTACGAACAGAGCGTGAAGGAGCTGACATGGCACCTCATCAAGGAGCAGCTGGCACAGGCCAATAATATAAAGGTGGAAGATGCTGATGTACGCGATGCTGCCGTTCAGACCGCACGTGCACAGTTCGCCCAGTACGGCATGACCAACGCGCCGGAAGAGTATCTGAAGAACTATGCCGAGGAACTGCTGAAGAAGCGCGAGAACATCGACTCCTTCGTTGAGGCTGCCCTCGACCGCAAGCTCTCCGTTGCGCTGAAAAGCGTAGTCAGGCTGAATACGAAGTCTGTCAGCCTCGACGAGTTCAACAAGCTCGTCAGCGGCAACTAAACTGTTGTTCGGAAAGCACTCATCCGTCTTTTGCGGGGCGGCTTGTATGGTTTGTCTCAGGAGGTTTCGTCCTTTGGCCTGATTGCTTTGCGACGGCAGGGGCTATAGTCGGAGATTCGGAAAATCCATTCAGGCCGTACAAAAACAATCCGCTGATTGTCGGCCCGTGGGGTTGGGGTGAATTGTTTGCGAATAAATAAATTTGCGAAAAAAACTTCTTTTTATAGAGAGGTTATCGACTTTTTTGATTATCTTTGTGTAACGTATGCAGGAATGTGGCCCTTTTCGTGGTACGAACCTTGCATGGAAGGCAATGATAACAGGGGTCGATAGCCTCTTGTTTTGTCTCATTATTATATAGAAAGGAAAACAATGAACGACTTTAGAAAGTATGCTACCAGACATTTGGGTATGAACGGACTTGTCCTTGACGACGTTGCGAAGGCACAGGCGCAGTATCTTAACCCATACATCCTCGAAGAACGACAACTGAACGTAACGCAGATGGACGTCTTCTCGCGTCTGATGATGGACCGAATCATCTTCCTCGGTACGGAGATTGACGACTATACGGCCAACACCCTTCAGGCGCAGCTGCTCTATCTCGACTCTGTAGACCCGGGAAAGGACATTTCCATCTATATCAACTCGCCGGGCGGAAGCGTTACCGCAGGCCTCGGCATCTACGACACGATGCAGTTTATCTCAAGCGACGTGGCCACCATCTGTACCGGTATGGCCGCCTCGATGGCTGCGGTGTTGCTCGTCTCGGGACAGGAGGGAAAGCGTTCGGCACTCACCCACAGCCGTGTGATGATACACCAGCCGCTCGGTGGCGTGCAGGGACAGGCTTCGGACATAGAGATAGAAGCCAAGGAAATACAGAAATTCAAGAAGGAACTCTACACCATCATCAGCAATCACTCTCACCAGACTTTCGAGAAAGTGTGGAACGACAGCGACCGCAATTACTGGATGAACGCCGAGGAGGCGAAGGAATACGGTATGATTGACGAGGTGTTAACAAGAAAGAAGTAGGCCATGCCGCAGAAGAAATGTAGTTTTTGTGGCAGAGGCGAGAAGGATGTGCGCCTGCTGATAACGGGACTGAGCGGATTTATCTGCGAGGATTGTGCACAGCAGGCATACAACATCGTCCAGCAGTCGGGCGTAGGAGCTGCGGAAGAGGCGCAGGCACCGTCGTTCGAGCTGAAGGAAGTGCCGAAGCCCAAGCAAATAAAGGAATATCTCGACGAGTATATCATCGGGCAGGACGAGGCGAAACGATACCTCTCCGTGTCGGTCTACAACCATTATAAGCGCCTGCAACAGCCGAAGGACGACAACGGCGTGGAGATAGAGAAGAGCAATATCATCATGGTTGGCTCTACGGGTACGGGAAAGACGCTTCTGGCACGTACCATCGCCAAGTTGCTAGACGTACCTTTTACGATTGTGGACGCTACCGTCTTCACCGAAGCAGGCTATGTAGGAGAGGACGTGGAGAGTATCCTGTCGCGCCTTTTGCAGGTGGCCGACTACAATGTGGCCGCTGCCGAAAGGGGAATAGTCTTTATTGACGAGATTGACAAGATTGCGCGCAAGAGCGATAATCCCAGCATCACGCGCGACGTGAGCGGTGAAGGCGTTCAGCAAGGACTCCTGAAGCTGCTCGAAGGTACGACCGTCAACGTTCCGCCAAAGGGCGGCCGAAAGCATCCGGACCAAGATTACATCCACGTAGACACACGCAACATCCTCTTTATCTGCGGCGGCGCGTTCGACGGCATTGAGCGCAAGATAGCGCAACGCCTGAATACGCATGTCGTAGGCTACAATTCGGTGCAGAATGTGGCCAAGATAGACAAGGCAGACCTGATGAAGTATGTCTTGCCGCAGGACTTGAAGTCGTTCGGTCTCATTCCCGAGATTATCGGACGCCTCCCCGTGCTCACCTATCTCAATCCTCTCGACCGGGCAGCACTGCGTAAAATCCTCGTCGAACCGAAGAACTCCATCGTCCGCCAGTACATGAAGCTCTTCGAGATGGACGGTATCAAGCTGTCGTTCACCGAGGAAGCTCTCGACTATATAGTCGACAAGGCAGTTGAATACAAGCTCGGTGCGCGCGGACTCCGTTCCATCGTGGAGTCGGTGATGATGGATGCCATGTTCAACATTCCGTCACAGAAGATTGATTCCTTCGAGGTAACGCTGGAATATGCAATGAAAGAACTCGACAAGGCGCACATTCAAAAGATGGAAAACGCCTGACACGCCATGCTTCCGGAGTCGCTGCTGCCCGCCGGGGCAGCTTGCTGATTCCGGGAAAGATACCCATAACCTCACAGACCCTGATTACACCCAACTATTAACATGACAAAAACGGTTAATCTTACAGAAAAACTGAAGCATTATTTTGGCTTTGATAAGTTCAAAGGCGAGCAGGAATCCATAATCCGGAACCTCCTCGGTGGAAACGATGCTTTCGTGCTGATGCCGACGGGCGGTGGCAAGAGTCTCTGCTACCAGCTGCCGTCGCTGCTCATGGATGGGACGGCGATAGTCGTTTCACCGCTGATTGCCCTGATGAAAAATCAGGTAGATGTCATCAATGGCATCAGTGAGGAAGACGGTGTGGCGCACTATCTCAACTCGTCGTTGAAGAAAGCGGAGATAGACCGCGTCAAGGCCGACATACAGTCGGGACGCACCAAGCTGCTATACGTGGCTCCGGAGTCGCTGAACAAGGAGGAAAACGTTGAATATCTCAAGTCGGTCAAGGTGAGTTTCTATGCTATCGATGAGGCCCATTGCATTTCTGAATGGGGCCACGACTTCCGTCCCGAATACCGTAAGATACGTTTTGCCATCGACGAGATAGGGAAGGCACCCATCATTGCCCTTACTGCCACTGCCACGGACAAGGTCCGCACGGACATCATCAAGAGTCTGGGGATAGAGGGGTGCATGGAGTTCAAAAGCTCGTTCAACCGTCCCAACCTTTACTATGAGGTACGGGCGAAGAAGAGCGAGGATGATACGAACCGCCAGATTATCAAGTTCATCAAGCAACATTCGGGTAAAAGCGGCATCATTTACTGCTTGTCGCGCAAGAAGGTAGAGGAGCTGGCGGCCGTTCTGCAGGCCAACGAGATAAGGTCTGCGCCCTATCATGCTGGTTTGGATTCGGAAACGAGGTCGAGAACTCAGGATGATTTCCTGATGGAAAAGATAGACGTGATAGTCGCCACCATTGCTTTCGGAATGGGAATTGACAAGCCTGATGTGCGCTTTGTCATCCATTACGACATTCCGAAGAGCCTTGAGGGATACTATCAGGAGACGGGCCGTGCCGGCCGCGACGGAGAAGAAGGCATCTGCATCGTCTTCTACTCGAAGAAAGACCTGAAGAAACTGGAGAAGTTCATGGAGGGGAAACCCGTTGCCGAACAGGATATCGGAAGGCAATTGTTGCAGGAGACAGAGGTTTATGCAGAGTCGTCGGTATGCCGGCGCAGGCTTCTGCTGCACTATTTCGGGGAAGAATACCCGAAGAAAAACTGTGGAATGTGTGATAATTGCCTTCACCCGAAAACGAAGATAGAGGCTGAAAGGCAGCTCGTTACGACCCTTTTGGCCGTAAAGGCACTGAAGGAGAATTTCCGGCAGGAGTATGTGATAGACTTTATCAAGGGACGGGGGACTGACGACATAAAAGATCACAAGCACGACCAGCTTGAGGAGTTCGGGCTGGGTGAGGACGAAGACCCGAAGATATGGAGTCCCGTGATACGCCATGCCCTGTTGGCAGGCTATCTGAAGAAAGACGTGGAGAACTACGGTCTGTTGAGGCTGACTGCTGCCGGAAAACGGTTCATCAAGTCGCCTTCGTCGTTTATGATAGCGATGGACACTGAGTTTAAGGACGAGGAAGAGGACATGGAGGACCTTGGTGGCTCTGCCGTCTTCGACCCGGAGCTGTTTGCAATGCTGAAAGACCAGCGGAAGAAGACAGCGCACCGCCTTGACGTGCCGCCCTACGTGGTCTTCCAAGATGTCTCGCTTGAGCAGATGGCGATAATGTATCCCGTCAACGAGCAAGAGTTGCAGAATATTCAGGGTGTCGGTGCAGGCAAGGCAAAGCGGTATGGCGGCGATTTCTGCAAGCTCATCAAGACCTATTGTCAGGAGAAGGGCATTGTACGCCCCGAGGAGCTGCGCGTCCGCACAGTAGTGAAGAAGTCGATGCAGAAAGTGAAAATCATTCAGGGCATTGACCGGCAGCTGCCGCTTGACGACCTTGCTACGGCAGAGGGACTGGACTTCGACGACTTGCTGACAAAGATAGAAGACATCGTCTACAGCGGAACAAAGCTGAATATAGATTACTTTATAGAAGATGTATATGATGACGACCAAGTGGACGACATCTATGATTACTTCATGAACAGCGAGACCGACGATCTTGACACCGCCATGACGGAACTGGACGGCGACTATCCGGAGGAGGAAATCAGGCTGGTCCGCATCAAGTTTATCTCGGAGATGGCGAATTAGGTTGCCGGCTGTGTCTGTTTCCTGAAAACGGATGCCGTGCGGCTGTTCATGGTGTGGGGATGACGGGAAAGGGAAAATCCGTTCCTGATTTAGTGCGTTGGAGGACTTGGACTCCTGCACTTGCCGGCTTGGTATTCAGAACCGAAATACCCGAAAAACGAAAACGGCACTTTCGCATTGCGAAAGTGCCGTTTTCGTAAGGTCAAAGTGCCGTTTTCGTTTTGTCGTTGTGCCGGTCTTGATTTGTCAGCGTGCTGGTATGGATTGTCCCGTCTTCTGTGGATGGAAAATGCCCCGGTCGTCCGTGTGTTGCCGGTCGGGAGTCTGGGCAGACGGAGGCAGCGGATGAAAAGGCGCATCCTCCGTCATTCCCAAGTCAGAATACCTGACAAGAAGGATGGAGGATGCCGGAAAGCGACAAGAACAGGGTGGATTTGCAGGATGAATCGTGCCGGCAGGCTATTGTGCGGTGATTAGCTCAATGGCCTTGTTCACAATGTCGCTCTGCTCGTTCCATACCCGGAAATATTCGTTCATGTCCCATAGGTCGCGCGCAACGAGCGATTTCAGCTGGAAGCGGAGGTAGGGCAGGGTCGCCTCCTGTTCTTTTGCATCTTTCGGTTCTATCTTTTGTTTTCTTCCCTCGGCAAGAATGGCGTCTATGAGCGGCTGCGGCAATTCGTAGGCAGCGTTGAAGGCATCGAACGTTGGTAGGATTTCTTTAGCTGCCTGCGGTTGCTGTCCATGTACTTCATAAAGGCATCGATGATGATGTTCTTTGCAGACAGCTGGCGATGGAGGCGCGTGTAGCGCATGGTGTCGAGGGGCACGAAGTAGTCGGGCATGATGCCGCCTCCGCCGTAGACCGTGCGGTGACGGCGGAGAGTATGATATCGGAGCGAGTCGTCGAAGTGGATGCTGTCCGGATTGGTCAGTTCGCCATGCTTGAGACGCTTTTCCAAGTCCATGGCGTAGTCTTTCAGGTCGCCCTTCTTGTATGGTTTCTGTATGCAGCGTCCGCTCGGCGTGTAGTAGTGGGCGATGGTCAGGCGAATCATGCTGCCGTCGGGGAGGTCGAGCGGCCGCTGTACGAGTCCTTTCCCGAAGGTACGCCGTCCGACGATGATGCCGCGGTCGTTGTCCATGATGGCCCCCGAGACGATTTCGGCAGCCGAGGCGGTAAACTCGTTGACGAGGACGTAGACGGGCATGTCCTTCAGCCGGCCGTTCCCGATGGCCTTGAAGGTCTGACGGCGTGCGCGCCGTCCCTCGGTGTAGACGATGAGGTCGTTGTCCTGCAAGAACTCATTGGATACTTGGACAGCGGCCTGAAGATAGCCGCCCCCGTTGTCCTGAAGGTCGAGGATGAGCGATTTCATGCCCTGCCGCCTCAGGGAGTCTATGGCCGCCATGAATTCGTCGTGCGTTTTCGCCCCGAAGCTCTCCAAGCGGATGTAGCCGATGGAGGGGCGAATCATATAAGAGGCACTGAGCGTATGGACGGGAATCTTGGCACGGGTAACGACGAACGTCAGCATGTCATTCACTCCCCGGCGCAGGATGCCGAGCTTTACCTTCGTGCCTTTCTTTCCGCGCAGCCGCTTCATAATGTCGGTGCGGGGCATCTTCACGCCTGCAATGGAAGTGTCGTTGACAAGCACGATGCGGTCGCCGGCGAGGATTCCCACTTTCTCTGATGGTCCGTTGACGACGGGCTGAATGACTACGAGCGTGTCTTCTATCATGTTGAACTGCACGCCTATGCCCTCGAAGTCGCCCTGCAGCGGCTCATTCATCGCCTTGGTTTCCTTGGCATCGGTATAGGTGGAGTGTGGGTCGAGTTTCTCCAACATTCCCCTGATGGCGTCTTCCACGAGTTTCTGCTCGTTGACGGAGTCCACATAGAAGTTTGTTATTGCCAGTTCAGCGAGCTGGAGTTTGCGGAGAGGAGAGCTGTTCTGCGCTGATAAAGCTAAGGATGTAAAAAGGTAAAGAAGTAAAAGACAAGTGTATTTTCTCATAATTGCAATAGAATCTTTCTCTTTGATTTATATACTTGATGAAAGAATTTCAAGTTTTCTATTCAGAAAACCAACGTCTTCTTTCTGTTTTATTGATGTTATTGACGGATGTCCCAATGATAGTGTGCATGTCATTTGATAGTGTTTCAAATGTGTTTTGCCCAGTATGACAGGATTCGTAAAGCAGTTCGGGCCGGTACAAGGTTTCATTTGCCTCTTTCAGGGCTATGCGGATTTTGCTTAAGTAGCCTGCCAGACTCTGTGCAAGTCTGCTTTCTGCATGGTTTGCCCCGATGCTTGTGGCCGGGCGCAACAATTGTTTGGACATATTATGTTCCCGTTTCTCGGTTGTCAGGACTTTGTATGGACCTGTTGCCTTAGGCGAGAAGCGTTTGGATAATGTATATATGAAGCTGTCGGTCATAGGCTCTTCCTTTCTCTATTGATGTTTTTGCAACCTTGACTTGTTCGTTTTGGTCTTGCTTCCCCTTCCTTGCCGGCTCTTCTTCCCTTTTACCTTTTTGCTTTTTTACTCTTCTTTTGCATCGGGAAGGTCTTCCTCTATGACGAGGTTGTCAATGATAAAGTTTTGCCGCTCCATGGAGTTCTTGCCCATATAGTATTCCAAGAGCTTCTGCACTTGGTCGTTCTTGTGCAGCGTAACCTGCTCCAAGCGCATGTCGGGACCAATGAAATGGGAAAACTCGTCGGGACTTATCTCGCCCAATCCTTTGAACCGGGTAATCTCAGGGTCTGGGCCGAGATTGCGGATAGCGTCCTGCCGCTCCTCCTCTGAGTAGCAATAGAGGGTGATGAAGTCGCTTTTCTTCTCGCCCTTCGTGCGCTTTGCATCCTGCTCTTCTACTATTTGCCTGTTCTTAATCTTCGTCCGGCGGTTGCGGACACGGAACAATGGCGTCTGGAGGACGTAGACATGACCTTTCTTTATCAGCTCGGGGAAGAACTGGAGGAAGAACGTAATGATAAGCAAACGGATGTGCATGCCGTCCACGTCGGCATCGGTGGCGACAATGACCTTGTTGTATCGGAGTGTGTCAAGGCCGTCCTCTATGTCAAGGGCGGCTTGGAGAAGGTTGAATTCCTCGTTTTCGTAGACTACTTTCTTGGTCAGCCCGAACGAGTTGAGGGGCTTTCCGCGGAGCGAGAATACAGCCTGCGTGTTCACGTCGCGGCTCTTCGTGATGCTTCCGCTGGCAGAGTCGCCCTCCGTGATGAAGATGGAGCTTTCCTCCTTGCGGTCGTTCTTCGCGTCAGAATAGTGTACACGGCAGTCGCGGAGCTTTCGGTTGTGTAGGTTGGCTTTCTTCGCACGCTCACGGGCGAGCTTCGTTACGCCTGCCATAGCCTTGCGCTCGCGCTCGGTCTCCTTGATTTTGCTCTCCAAGATGTCCGTAAAGTCTTCCTTATGTATGTGCAGGAAGTTGTCGACATGGGTTTTGATAAAGTCTCCGACGTACTTGTTGATGGTTTCGCCATCGGGTGCCATCTGCGTGGAACCGAGCTTTATCTTCGTCTGCGACTCGAAAACAGGTTCTTCAACGTTCACTGCGATGGCTGCAACCAGTCCGTTCCGGATGTCGCCATACTCATATTTGCCAAAAAATTCCTTTATGGTCTTGGCTATATGCTCCTTGAAGGCGGACTGATGCGTACCGCCCTGCGTGGTGTGCTGGCCGTTCACGAACGAGTGGTATTCCTCACCGTATTGGTTGGTGTGCGTGAATGCAATCTCAATATCCTCACCGCTGAGATGCACGATGGGGTATAGCGGGTCGACGGTCATGTTGTCCAGCAGCAAGTCCTTGAGTCCATGGCGGCTGAGAATGCGTCGGCCGTTGTACATGATGGTCAGTCCTGTATTCAGATAAGTATAGTTTCGGAGCATCGTTTCCACGATGTCGGCGTGGAAAGTGTAGTTCTTGAACAGCGTGTTGTCTGGTTCGAAGTAGATATACGTCCCGTTTTCGTCCTGCGTCTTGCTGGTTTGGTCGTCCTGCAAGGTTCCGCGCTCAAACTTAAGTTCGCGTACCATGCCGTCGCGGTAGCTCTTTACCTCGAAGCGGGAGCTGAGGGCATTGACCGCCTTCACGCCTACACCGTTCAGACCTACGCTTTTCTTGAATGCCTTTGAGTCGTATTTACCACCCGTATTGAGCACGGAGACTGCCTCGACGAGCTTTCCTTGCGGAATACCACGGCCATAGTCGCGCACGGAGACGCGCAGATTGTCCTCCACATCTATTTCGATGCGGTTGCCGGCGTTCATCTTAAACTCGTCGATAGAGTTGTCGATGACCTCTTTCAACAGCACGTAAATGCCGTCTTCGGGCAGGTTTCCATCGCCAAGCCGGCCGATATACATACCCGGACGGGTACGTACGTGCTCCATATCCGATAGATGCCGGATATTATCGTCGGTGTATTCTACAGGCGTTGGTTGTTGGTTGTTGGTCGATGATGATTTGTCCATATTATCTATAAGGGATAGAGGTGGAATGATGGGAGGTAACTTATTATCCGGATGGGGCTGGTTCAGAAAGCGACTTGTGCAGTCCTGCCTGTTGCCTTGCGGTGCAGGTTGTTTGATTCTCAAAGGATAGGGATTGCTCCGGGAAGATATTATGATACGAATCTGCCTTCACCGCCTGACACCTATTCCACCTGTCGCTACAATTGTTTCTTGAAGCACCTTCTCTTCTTGTGTTTGATAGGGTCGAGCACGCCCCATTGGCTTTGTACTCCCCCGTTGTTCTCCATTTCGACCTGCGTTTCTCCCCACTTGAAGCCATAGTTGACGTAGCGTGGGATGAGGTCGGCGAAGAGCAGGGCATTGGCTCCCTTGGCACGATACTCGGGCAGAAAGCCCAGCAACAGGAGGTCTACGCCTTCCGTCTTGTGGAACTTGATGGCACGAAGCAGGTGCCACCATCCAAAGGGGAAGAGTCTTCCGCGGCGGCATTTCTGCAAGGCGCGGCTCAGGGAAGGGATGGTGATGCCCACGCCTGCCAGTTTGTTGTCCTTGTTACCGTCCTCTATGACCGTGATAAGGTTGAGGTCGGCTAATGGGAAATACATGTTCACGTACTGGTCTATCTGTCTGTCGGTCAGCTCCGAGTAGCCGTAAATGTCTCCGTAGGTCTCATTGATTAGCTCAAACAGCCTCCGTCCGTATCCGCCTTCAAATATTTCCTTCTTCGTCAGCTTCTTTACGTGGAGGTTATAGCGTTTCTCTACCATTTCGGCTATCTTGGCATACTTCTCCGGCACCGTGTCCGGCACCATGAGTTTGAACTCCACATAGTCGTTGTCCTTTTCCCATCCGCCAAGCCGTTCCAAGTGTTTCGGATAATACTCGTAGTTGTATATGGTCGGCATAGTGCCGAGCTGGTCGAATCCCCATGTCAGCATGCCCTCAGGATCCATGTCGGTAAAGCCGAGCGGTCCGACCGCCTGTTCCATTCCTTTCTCCCGTCCGTAGTCTTCGACAGCCTTGAGCAGTGCGCCCGATACTTCAATATCGTCGATGAAGTCTATCCACCCGAAGCGGACATCCTTTCTCTGCCACTTCTCGTTGGCCTTGTGGTTGATGATGGCAGCCACGCGCCCGACCGTCTTTCCTTCGCGGATGGCGAGGTAATATTCTGCTTCGCAGAAGTCGAAGGCTGCATTCTTGTCTTTCGACAGCGTGTTCAGCTCATCGCTGAAAAGGTTTGGAATATCATAAGGATTACCTTCATAAAGGTCGTAATGTAATTCTATAAAATCTTTAAGGTCCCTTTTTGTCTCGACCTTCTTTATCTGAATAGATGACATCTTTATCTTGTTAATATTGCAATCTTAAAACATGCAAAGATAGCCATAAAAGGGCGGAAATCCAAAAATAGCGTGCTTTTTTGGTGATAATTAATAGATTAGGCTGTGTGCCGGAGCGTTTCCTACTCGCTTTTACGGGTTATCAGCAGACGGTGGATACCGTCTCCCGTTGTCGTGGCGAAGATATAGCAGTCTCCGCCCTCCTGTAGCTTCAGCCGTTTGCGCAGTTCTGCCACGCTGAGAGGGAAGTTCCTGACGGCGATGTTCGCCCTGACGATGCCTTGGAGTGTACGTTTCAGCTCTTTTTTGTTCATGGAAGATACGGCTGAAACGACGAAGCTGCGTCCCGGAAAGTCTTCTATCTTATCGTCAGAGACAAACAGATGGGAGTTCGGAGCAACGGCACGCAGAGGAAAGCGGGCTGTAAGCTCTCCGAAACAACCGGCTTTCATCAGCGATGCGTTGGGTTCGTAGAGGTGCAAGTCAGGCCCGACGGGCGTGCCGAGAATGTGCTGCGACGACGTTGATTCGTTGGAAAGATAATCGAAGACGGTGTCGTCGTTGACGCAAAAAACGTGCAGGTGAGCTTCTGCCGGCGCGCTCTCGCGGCGTGGCAGCTTGTTGCCGGTAACGGAATTTCCCGTTTGAAGCTTGGCAGCGTTTCCCTCCAAGACCAGCAGAAGTTCCTTGCACTCGTTGCGTATCGACACGATATGCACCTCGCGCACCACGTTTCCGCAGTGTCTGTTCAGTTCCTCCACCGCCCGATGCCAGTCGAGCATGGGCGAGAGCTTGATGACGACATGGCGCGATTTCGCCAGCAATTCGTCTTCGAGAGCCAGAACGTCGGGTGTGCAGTCGCTTATCAGCACCGTCTTTCCGCCCTGTCTGTTGCGCCGTGCAGGGTCGAGGTAGATTACGTCTGCCGCTTCCGCGGTGTGGAGATACTCCGCCCCGTCGCCACAGACCACTTCTGCCTGTGCCAGCCCCAAGATGCCGAAGTTGTGTCGGGCCACCCCGCACAGCCGTTCCTGCTTTTCCACGTAGACGGCTTGGGAGAAATGCCGTGCCATGAATGAAAAGTCGACACCGAAACCGCCTGTGAGGTCTATGAGAGTGCGGGAAAATCTTTTCGGCTCCCTGCCGGAGAGGGGATGTTGAGTTGCCGAAGCAGAGGAAGGCCCGTTTGCAAGTCGGGATGCCAGTTCAGCCTTATAGCGTGCTGTCTGTTCCGAGGAGCACTGCTCCATGGACAGGTGTGGCGGATAGACAATGCCGTCCTTTTCTGCCCATGAAGGCAGTTTTGTCCGTGCGGTCTGCCATCCTGCTATCTGGTCGAGTACAAACGGGAAATCGAGGTCGGGGTAGCGGCGGGCCTGAAGAGCGAGGGTGGAGACGGAGGACAGGCGGTGAGAAAGTACGAAAAGCCTCTCCGCCTCCCTCTTTCCTGTCGGCAGGGAGCGAGAAATGTCCTCCTGCCTGCTTCCGGTCGGGGAGAGGCCGCATCCTCCTGTTGGGTTGTCGGCTTTCTTCTTCATTTGTCTGGCGTTCTGATAACGTCCTGTAGATTTGCGTATTTACGCCCCCCGCTTTCGGAAATGGGCAGGGAGGATAGTCTTGTGAGCGATGGCAAGGCTTTTACCTGACCACCTTCAGGTTCTTCCTTGCCCATGCCCTCGTGCAGAGGTTGAAATGCCACCACTCCGTCCGCAGCGGTGTGAATCCGCCAGCCTGCATTACCGTGCGCAGCAGAAGCCGGTTGGCGAGGCTCTCACGGGTCAGGATGCCACGCGAGAGGAGCGACTGCTCCCGGTCGATATGGCTCTCCGTTCCGAGATGGTCCACCTTTACGCCCATCGGGATGGTGTCGATGCGGCACGGACGTGCCCCGTCGTGCCACTCCGCCTCGTTCCATGAGGCCTTGCAGATGCTGACGTCGACCGCCATGCCGTAGTTGTGCATGCCTCCGCCGTGGGCAGGATTGGAGACGTAGAAGTAATGGGGAGTATTCTTCACCTTGTCCCACATGGTCTGCTGAACGCTCATCGGCCGCGTCGCGTCGAAGATGCAGAGGCTCAGGTCGGGTCGTCTGCGCTTCAGCTCTGCCTGTGCCCTCTTCAGGGCCTCGGCACATTGTGGCAGCACGTACGCCTCGCGGAGGTCGCGGTAGAGCTGTGTGTGGCAGAAGTTGTCGGTGCGTGCATACATCAGGGCGACCTTTATGGTCGGGTCAATGTCCTTGATGTCGACCAGTCCCTGCTGCTTCATCCGCATGGCGGTAGCCGACTGGTCTGCCCCTTCCGTCTTGGCAGGCTGCCGTGTTGTCTTCTGCCGTGCCTTGCCGGAGCTGCCTGCCGTGGGGCGTTGGGCCTGTGAGTGGCATGCGACGGCTGCAAACAGCCATACGATGGCACAGAGCCTGCCGAATAAGCGTGTGTGAGCCTCCATGCCGTCTTACCCCTCCAGTTCTGCCTGCTTCACCTTCTTGAAGAGTTCAGAGGCAAAGACGAGGTCGTTTAGTTTCTTGTTCCGCGATGCAATAACCTTGTCTTTGTTTCCCTGCCATTCCTTCCGCCCGTCGGAAATGAAGACAATGTTCTCGCCAATGCCCATCACCGAGTTCATGTCGTGGGTGTTGATGATGGTCGTAATGTTGAAGTCGCGCGTGATAGACGACAACAATTCGTCTATGACAAGGGAGGTTTTCGGGTCCAGTCCCGAGTTCGGCTCGTCGCAGAAAAGGTATTTCGGGTTCATCACGATGGCACGCGCTATGGCTACGCGCTTCTGCATGCCTCCCGAAATCTCGCCCGGAAATTTGTTCTCCGCGCCTCCGAGATTGACGCGGTCGAGACATTCCTGCGCCCTCCGCTGCCGTTCCTGCGAAGTCATGTCGGAGAACATGTCGAGCGGAAACCGCACGTTCTCGAGCACGGTGAGCGAGTCGAAGAGGGCCGCGCCCTGAAATATCATTCCCATCTCGCGTCGCATGAGTATCTTTTCCTTCTTCGTCATGTTGACAAAGTTGCGGTCGTCGTAGAGCACTTCGCCGCTTGTGGGTTCTATCAGCTACGAGGCTTCGCATGAGCACCGTCTTTCCGGCTCCGCTCTGCCCGATGATGAGGTTTGTCTTTCCGTCCTCGAACACGGTGTTGATGTCGTGGAGAACTTCTTTCTTCCCGAACGACTTATAGAGATGCTTTACTTCTATCATATCTGTCTTCCCCATCTCCTCCGAAGGGAGGGAAGGCCATGCTGCCTGTCCGTGGGTTCTGTATTTGTTGTTGGTTGTTATGGAGTCGTCATGCCGCCCGTCCCTGCTGCTTCTCTTTCGGAAAAGCCGGGCAGGGCCTTAGCTGAGAATCTGCGTCAGGAACACATCGCTGAAGAGAATCAGGACGCTCGAACTGACGACGGCGTCGGTCGAGGCCTTTCCCACCTCCACGGAACCGCCGTTGACCGTGTACCCGAAGAAGGAGGAGACGCTGGAAATGATGAACGCAAAGAACAGACTCTTCACGATGCTCATCCACATGAACCAAGGGGTAAACTCGTGCTGTATGCCTGCCGTCAGGTCGGTGGGGGTGATGATGTGCCCGATGTAGGCCGTGGCATAGGCTCCGAGTATGCCCGTTGCTGCCGAGAAGATAACGAGGAATGGCATGATGGTAATCAGTCCGAGGATTTTCGGAAGAATGAGATAGCCTGCGGAGTTGATGCCCATAATCTCCAAGGCGTCGATTTGCTGTGTAACGCGCATCGTGCCCAGCTCCGAGGCAATGTTGGAACCCACCTTTCCTGCAAGAATCAGGCACATGATGCTGCTCGAAAACTCAAGGAGCATAATCTCGCGCGTAACGTAGCCCGACACCCAGTGGGGCATCCACGGACTTTGCACGTTGAGCTTTATCTGAATACAGATTACCGCGCCAATGAAGAACGATATGAGCAGGACGATGCCGATGGAGTCGATGCCCAGCTGCGACATTTCCTTGACATACCGCTTGAGGAACATCCGCATCCGCTCCGGCCTGCTGAGGGAGCGTCCCATCAGCATAAGATACCTGCCGAGTGTTTCCAACCACCTGAATATAAGCATATAGTTATGTTTGAATTTGCTGATGCAAAAGTAGCGAAAATATCAGAGACGGGAGCAGAAAGCGGAGAGAATTTTATTCCGGCGAGGCGTTGCGGCGACTTGTCGCGTCCTGTCTGTCCGTGCCGTCAATCGTCGGCTGTGACGGACGGTGCCCGTATCAGTTGACGGACAAGGCCTTTCCGCCAAGCGGACAAGCCCGTTTCGCACCATGAAAACGGCACTTTGACACTGCGAAACGGGCTTGTTCGTTTCCCTGTTTATAATCTGTTGATAATCAGTGTATTGGTCTCGCAGTTTTGGAAGGGCATAGTGCCGGTGTCGCCGTGTGGGGATGGAGATGCCCCCGTTCAGTGTCCGGGTGGCCGGAATGTCTGCGCCGGTCGGGCGAAATTCAGCAGCGGAGATAAATTTGCAGGTGGCTCCTCTTCCGGCGGCAGCCCGTTAAATACATTTAATAAGGTATTGAATTTCTCTGAAAGGATAGTCTTTGTGGAGAATTATTGCTAAATTTGCACGCAATAAATTTCTAAATACAATCATGTCATCATTTGTTGCAGATAAAATTGTGATGGACGGATTTACCTACGACGACGTCCTTTTGATTCCGGCTTATTCCGCAGTCCTGCCCAAGGAGGTAGAGTTAAAAACCAAGTTCACGCGAAACATCGAACTGAACATTCCTTTCGTTACGGCGGCAATGGATACCGTAACCGAGAGTGCGATGGCTATAGCAATCGCGCGTGAGGGAGGCATCGGTGTAATTCACAAGAACATGAGCATAGAAGACCAAGCCCGGCAGGTGGCTATCGTGAAGCGGGCCGAGAATGGTATGATTTACGCTCCTGTAACCATCCGTCAGGGACGCACGGTGAGGGATGCACTCAGCATCATGGCAGAGTATCATATCGGCGGTATCCCTGTAGTGGACGGGGAGAACCATCTGGTCGGCATCGTTACCAACCGCGACCTGCGCTTTGAGCGTCGTCTGGACAAGACCATCGACGAGGTGATGACGAAGGAAAACCTTGTTACCACGCATCAGCAGACCGACCTTGTGGCCGCTGCGCAGATACTTCAGGAAAACAAGATAGAGAAATTGCCGGTAATAGACAAGGAGAACCATCTCGTTGGCCTGATTACCTATAAGGACATAACCAAGGCCAAGGATAAGCCGATGGCTTGCAAGGACGACAAGGGACGGCTGCGCGTGGCTGCCGGAGTAGGCGTTACGATGGACACGATGGACCGTGCGCAGGCTTTGGTTGAGGCTGGCGTGGATGCCATTGTCATTGATACGGCTCACGGACATTCGCAGGGAGTTGTCGGCAAACTTCACGAGGTGAAGGCCGCTTTTCCGGAACTCGACGTGATAGTAGGCAATATCGCCACAGGCGAGGCTGCGCGCTTCTTGGTAGAGAATGGTGCCGACGCCGTCAAGGTGGGCATAGGGCCGGGTTCTATCTGTACGACCCGTGTCGTAGCCGGAGTGGGCGTGCCGCAGCTGAGTGCCATCTACGATGTCTATTCGGCCCTGAAGGGTACGGGCGTGCCGTTGATTGCCGATGGCGGTCTGCGCTATTCGGGCGACGTGGTGAAGGCTCTGGCAGCCGGTGGCAGCAGCGTTATGATAGGCTCGCTCGTTGCCGGTACGGAAGAGTCGCCGGGCGACACCATCATCTTCAACGGGCGTAAGTTCAAGAGCTACCGCGGCATGGGTTCGCTGGAGGCCATGGAGCAGAAGAACGGTTCGCGCGACCGCTATTTCCAGAACGACATCAGCGACGCGAAGAAGCTCGTCCCGGAAGGCATTGCCGGCCGTGTGCCCTATAAGGGAACCGTACAGGAGGTGATTTATCAGCTCGTGGGTGGTCTCCGCTCGGGCATGGGCTATTGCGGTGCGGCTTCCATAGAGGGCCTGAATGGCGCAAAGTTCACCCGTATTACCAACGCCGGCGTGATGGAAAGCCATCCGCACGACATTACCATTACAAGCGAGGCACCGAACTATTCGCGTCCTGAATAACCGGAAATGCTACGGCTCCCAGTCCTGTGGACGGATTGGGGGCTTGCGTCTTTTCGGGACAAGAGGCGAAGATGTGGCATCAGCCTCCGGACATCTGAATTATTGGATTCCAAAACTTCAAAAAAACTGAATAAAATGAAACTGAAAGCACTATTGGCCGTTGCCCTTCTGAGCAGCACCATGGCATACGCCCAGAACGACCCGACGATAATGACCATCAACGGTCAGCCCGTCAGCCGTTCCGAATTTGAATATTCCTACAATAAGAACAATGCCGAAGGCGTCATAGACAAGAAAGGCGTTGACGAGTATGTAGACCTTTTCGTCAACTATAAGCTCAAAGTGCAGGCGGCACTCGACGCACGTCTCGATACTTTGTCGTCGTTCAAGAATGAGTTCCTGACCTACCGCGACCAGCAAATCCGTCCGACTATGATTACTGAAGACGATGTTGAGGCTGAGGCGCAGAGGATATACAGGGAGACACAGAAGCGCATCGACGGAAACGGCGGTATGTTCCGGTGTGCCCATATTCTCCTCTCTGTTTCGCAGAAGGCCTCGGAGCAGGAAACGGAAGCAGCCAAAAACCGTGCCGACTCAGTCTATAACGCACTGATGAAGGGCGACAGCTTTGCTGCCCTTGCGCGCCAGTATTCCGGAGACAAAGGCTCTGCCATCAAGGGGGGAGAGCTTCCTTTGCTGACGAAGGGGCAGACGGTGCCCGAGTTTGAAAATGCTTTGATGGCCCTGAAACCCGGAGAAATCAGCAAGCCCGTGAAGTCGCCGTTCGGCTATCATATCATCAAGATGATTGCAAAACAGAATTTCATGCCTTACGATTCGGTGAAGCTGGACATCTGGAGATTTATAGAGGCAAGGGGACTGCGCGAGCAGATTATCTCCAATAAGCTCGATACTCTGGCCAAACTGGAAGGAAACGGGATGACACCGGAGAAGCTGCTCGACAGAAAGCTGGCCGAGCTGGAGGCAAAAGACCCCAACCTGAAGAATCTGGTCAGGGAGTATCATGATGGTCTTCTGCTCTTTGAAATCAGCAACCGTGTCGTTTGGGAGAAGGCTGCACAGGACGAGGCTGGACTGGAAGCCTACTTCAAGAAGCACAAGAAGGATTATAAATGGAGCGAGCCGCGTTTCAAGGGTATGGCTTACCACGTGAAGGACGCGGCCGACGTGAAGGCTGTCAGGGACTGCGTGGCACGCGTGCCGTTCAAGGACTGGGCCGAAACTCTGCGGAAGGCGTTCAACAACGACTCCATTATCCGTATCCGTGTAGAGAAAGGTATCTTCAAGCCGGGCGACAACGCCTTGGTCGACAAGCAGATATTCGGTAAGGATACTACCGTAACTCCTGTCAAGGACTATCCTATTGATGCTGTCTATGGCGAGAAGCTGAAGGCTCCGAAGGAGATGGAAGATGTACGTGGTCTCGTAACTGCCGACTATCAGGAGTCGCTGGAAAAGGCATGGGTGGCCGATTTGCGCAAGAAATACAAGGTGGTGGTCAATCGCGATGTGCTGGCTACCGTCAACAAGCATTAAGAACCTATAAGAATGAAGGTATATATATATAAGGTGGGACTCCTGCTTGCCGGGATTGGATTCTCGGTAGCAGGACTTCATGCTGGGGGGCATATTGCTCCGCTCCGTCAGGTACTCGATTCCACCCTCTCGCGGCCGGTCAGCGACAAGAGCGTCGTGGACGAGGTGGTTTGCGTGGTCGGCGACGAGCCGATTCTGAAGTCGGACATTGAGGTGATGAAACTTCAGGCTCAGGCCGAGGGTGTAAAGTGGAAGAATGGTAATGGCGACGGTGAAATAATGGAGCAGATTGCTGTTCAGAAGCTCTTTCTCCATCAGGCCGCTCTCGATAGTATTGATGTTCCCGAGTCAGAAATAGCTCAAGGCATCGACCAACAGATAGATTACTGGATTTCCATGCCCCAGATTGGGTCGAAAGAGAAACTGGAAGAGTTTCAGCGCAAGAGTCTGGCGCAGATTCGGCAAGACTTGCACGATGACTATAAGAATCGCCAGCTGATGCAGAAGATGCAGGAGAAGCTCGTCAGCGACATCAAGGTCTCACCGTCTGAAGTCCGTGAGTATTTCAAGAATATGCCTTCCGACAGTCTGCCCGTGATTCCTACAATGGTCGAAGTGCAGATACTGACACAGACGCCACGGATAGAGCAGGAGGAAATCAACCGCATCAAGAATGAGCTTCGCTCATATACGGAGCGCGTAACCAAGGGAGAGACCTCGTTCCAGACGCTTGCGTCTCTTTATTCGCAGGATCCCGGCTCGGCGAGACGTGGAGGTGAACTGGGCTATATGGGACGCGGAATGTTGGATCCGGCTTTTGCAGCTGCCGCTTTCAACCTGACGGATCCCCAAAAGCTCTCGAAGGTGGTGGAAAGTGAGTTTGGTTATCACATTATTCAGTTTGTTGACCGCCGCGGCGATAAGGTAAACTGCCGTCATATCCTGCTCAAGCCCCGTGTCTCGGAGGCTTCCATAGAGGCGGCAAAGCTCCGTCTGGATTCCATAGGGAGTGATATTAGGGCCGGAAAGTTTACCTTTGACGGTGCCACGGCGTTCGTATCGGACGACAAGGATACGAAAAACAATCATGGACTGATGGTCAACTCTTCGGAAAATTCGCGTACTTCGCGGTTCAAGATGAAGGACTTGCCCACCGAAGTGGCTCAGGTCGTGGAGACAATGGAAGTAGGCGACATTTCGGCTCCGTTCCAAATGGTCAACGAAAAAGGTAAGACGGTGTGCGCCATCGTCAAGCTGAAGAGCCGGATTCCCGAGCACCGTGCCACCATCACGGAAGATTTTCAGGCGATGAAGGACGTTGTTGTTGCCAAACGCAGGCAGGAGGTGCTGCACGACTGGATAGTCAGGAAGATAAAAGATACTTACGTAAGTATGAATCCACGTTATAAGAACAGCAAATTTGAATACGAAGGTTGGGTCAGATGACTTTGAATAACGACAGAAAAGCTGCGTCCGGTAGGCATAGAATCCTTTTTATATGGATTCTATGCCTGTTTGGACTATGTATGCCGATACATTCGTGGGGGCAGAAACCTGTAGGGAAGAAGGGAGACAAGGTTTATCTGGATTATGCCGACAATCTCCGGCACAATCAGTATGAGATGCCCGATGTTCAGGTAGCTAAGGGAAACGTGAAATTCCGCTACAAGGACATGACGCTTCTGTGCGACAGTGCCTTCCTGAACGACAAGCAAAGCTCGTTCAAAGCCTTCGGGCATGTCAGCCTGAGGCGTACTGACGGAACCCATATCACCTGTTCGCGTGCCTACTATGAGGGAATGTCGCAGATGATGCGTGCCCGTGAGAGGGTCGTCGTGCGTCAGCCGGGTAAGAATCTGCGTTGTGATAGTCTTGATTACAATATGACTACGGACGTAGCCAACTATTTCGGCGGTCGGGGAACGCTTGTCTATGGCATCAATACGGTCGTTGCAGACATGGGCGACTATAATACGAAGACCCACGAGGCTAATTTCTATGGCGATGTGGTCATCCGCACTCCGAAATACCGCATCAATACTCCCACGGCTCACGGCAATACGGAAACGGGACTGATACATGTATTGGGAGAATCGGTTATCCGTACGGTCAAGGGAGAGGTCGTCCATACCAAGGATGGAACCTATGACAGTAAGACTGACCATCTGGAACTGGTCGGACGCTCTACCATCACCTCACCGCAACGCGACGTGGAGGGGGATAACATTACCTATAATAGTACGACGGGGGATGCCGAAGGACACGGGAATGTTAAAATAGTGGACAAGGTGAACCGTAGAACCATTACGGGGGAGGATGTTGTGTATAACGCGCGAACCGGCTACAGCGAGGGGAGAGGCAAGGTAAAGGTGGTAGACGAGAAGGTTCAGCGCACGATTACGGGCGACGAGGTAGTCTACAATGCCAAGACCGGGCACAGCGAAGGACACGGAAACGTGAAGATTGTGGACAAACTGAAGAACCGTACCATCACGGGGCGCGACCTGATATACAACAGCAACACGCACATAGGGGAAGGACGGGGCGACGTCTACTACATAGACTATAAGAATAAACATGCTTTCTATGGCGACTATGTGCACTATACGGACTCTGCTGCCATTGCCTTCGGTGGTAAACCCGGCACGGTGGCAAAGGATTTCTCGCAGGGCGATACGCTGTTTGTCCATGCCGACACGGTCAGCATGAAGGCTTTCCGCCTGAATACGCCCGAAGTGTACCGCGAAGTGTATGGGGTCAACAATGTAAGAGCCTATCGCACGGATGTACAGTCGGTATGCGGATTTCTCGTTGCCAACTCAAAGGACTCGTGCCTGACCCTGCATGAAGACCCTGTCGTGTGGAACGGAAACCGTCAGTTGGTCGGGGACTCCATAAAGGCGTACATGAATGGAAGGATGGTACGGAAGGCATACGTCTACGGAAACGCCTTTTCGATAGAAGCACTGACGGATGGTCAGCATTTCAATCAGATTTCTTCACGGAATATGGAGGCTGACTTCGTGGACGGAAAGATACGCCGTGTCGATGCCATATCCAATGTTCTGTCGCTCTATTATCGCGCGGACGAGAAGGACAGTACGCTTCTTGTCGGGGTGAATTACTCGGAAACGGATACGCTGAGAATGTTTATGACACCGGAAAGACGGCTGGACAGAATCTGGACATCGAAGATAAAGGGGACTTTCTATCCCATGTTGCAGATTCCTGCCGACAAGACGGAGTTGCCAAACTTCCACTGGTACGAGCAGATAAGCCGCGCGACAAGTTCGACATATACCGCCGGGCTGGGAGAAAGGACGAGGGAGTAGTCAGAAGGAGAGAAACGGTAGTACCACCCCGGCAGAGAATATTGGACAGATAGGCTGCTTGGGATGCTGACAAATCCCCGGTTTTTATCGTGCCAACAATAGTTCGTTACTTCATTTCACCTCATTCCATATAACAATGTCCCTTTTTCATCAACCCCAACCGCGCCGATTCCATCACGAATATATTTATGTGGACGAGCGGAAAGAGCGTCTTCGGAAGTTGGAGGAGAAGGCCCGTGCCGAGTTGGGGCAGACTTCGCAGCCGCTTTCCACCCGGGAGGAACTGCATCAGGCGTTTGTCGGGAGCACCGTTCATCTTCGCAGACGTGAGCGGAAACGGTCGCAAGGTAGCTTCCTTACGACAATAGGCATGTCGGTCGTACTGATTGTCGTGTTGATGATATTGTTTTTCTATTTAATTTGAGTGCAAAAATGAGTGATATAATCCAACTTTTACCCGATAGCGTTGCTAACCAGATAGCAGCAGGCGAGGTTATTCAGCGTCCTGCCTCCGTCATTAAGGAGCTTGTAGAAAACGCTGTCGATGCCGGGGCCAAAACTGTCAATGTGTTGGTTGTGGATGCCGGACGCACTTCGATACAGGTAATAGACGACGGGAAAGGCATGTCGGAGACCGATGCACGCCTTTCCTTCGAACGGCATGCTACTTCCAAGATACGCAATGCGGCCGATTTGTTTTCTCTCCGCACGATGGGCTTCCGTGGAGAAGCCCTTGCCTCGGTAGCCGCTGTGTCGCAGATAGAACTCAAGACGCGGCAGGAAAGCGACGAAATTGGCACTTGCCTGACTATATCGGGCAGTAAGTTTACGGGGCAGGAGTCTTGTTCGTGCCCCATCGGGAGCAACTTTCTGATAGAAAACCTCTTCTTCAACGTGCCGGCAAGGCGCAAGTTCCTCAAGTCTAATACGACGGAACTGAACAATATCATTTCCGCCTTTGAGCGGATAGCACTGGTCTATCCGCAGATAGCGTTCACCCTGCACAGCAATGGGGTGGAAATGTTCTCGCTGAAGGCTTGCAGTTTGCGCCAACGCATCGTGGAAGTGTTCGGAAAGAAGCTCAATCAGAATCTTCTGCCCGTAGATGTCGAGACGACTTTGTGTAAGGTGCATGGCTTTATCGGCAAGCCTGAAGCTGCAAGGAAGAAAGGCGCACTGCAATATTTCTTTGTCAATGGCCGCTATATGAAGCATCCGTATTTCGCCAAGGCTGTCCTTCAGGCCTACGACCGTCTGATTCCACTTGGCGAACAGGTGCATTTCTTTCTTTATTTTGACGTTCCGGCAGAGAATATCGACGTGAATATCCATCCGACGAAGACCGAGATAAAGTTTGAAAACGAACAGGCTATCTGGCAGATTCTCCTTGCTGCGGTAAAGGAGGCGATAGGAAAGTTCAATGATGTCCCCTCCATCGACTTTGATATGGAAGGGAAACCCGACATCCCTGTTTTCAATCCGCATGCCGATATTCTCGCTCCGAAGGTAAAATACAATCCCAATTACAACCCTTTCAGGGAGACTCCACATCCCAAGATGCCCGTTGCGCCTGATGGGTGGGAGGAACTTTATGCCGGACTGGAGGGCAGTCAGGAAACCACTGCGCCTTCTCCAGCCCTTTTTGACAAGACTGTTGATGGTTCGTCTTCCACCGGGTATCAGGCGGACTCGCCGTCAGAAAATTCCCAAATAGCTGAAGAGAAGTCGCCGGCTCACTATCAGTACAAGGGCTGCTATATTATGACGGCTGTCAAGTCGGGCCTGATGATTATAGACCAGCACCGCGCTCATATACGCATCTTGTACGAAGAATACCTGCGGAGGGCAGAGGAGCACAAGGCACATACCCAAAAGCTTCTTTTCCCCGAGATGGTTCATTTCCCCGTATCCAGCGGTCTGACCGTTCAAGACCTGCTTCCCGAATTGCGCGAGATGGGCTTTGACCTGTCCGACCTTGGCGGCGGCAGCTATGCCGTCAACGGAGTTCCTGCCGGCATCGACGGTCTGAACGCAGTCGCTCTCGTTACCGACATGGTGGCATCGGCAGCAGACTGCGGTACGTCTGTTAAGGAAGAAGTCAGCAAGGCACTTGCCTTGAGTCTGGCGCGCAACGCTGCTATTCCTCACGGACAGGTGTTGAGCAATACTGAGATGGAGAATATCGTCAACGGACTCTTTGCCTGTAGCAACGTCAACTATACTCCTGACGGCAAGTCTGTGCTTGCCATATTGAAGCAATCGGAGATCGAGCATCTGCTGGGATAGCCGTTTTTTGCCTAAAAAGTGCTTTTTGAGCTGTATTTCTTGATTAATGTTATGTTCTTATCCCTATAAAATATAGTTTTTTCAGTGGAAATATGTCTTTGTGAAAAAAAAACACTAACTTTGCAAACAAATTCAATTTGTAATAGCTTACTAATGATTTTAGACATTTAGAACAATTAATAAAAATAAATTATGAGAAAGTTTTTAATGGTATTAGCATTTGCTGGCGCATCAGTTGCCGGCTTTGCGCAGGACGCTGCTACTCAAAAGTATAGCGTAGCTACGAACTCTTTTTGGAACAACTGGTTTGTTCAGGTAGGTGCAGATTGGAATGCTTGGTATTCCGGTCAGGAGCACGGACGCAACGCATCCATCAGCCCAATCAAGAGCTTCCGTTCCAATCCGGGTGCAGCTGTAGCTGTCGGCAAGTGGTTTACACCGGGTCTCGGTCTCCGTCTTAAGGCACAGGGCATCTGGGGCAAGCGCGTAGGTGCTTCTGTCAACCCCAACTCCCGTCTCGACAATAGCAACAAGTACTGGGTAGGTCAGGGTCAGGTAATGTTCAACATGAGCAACCTGCTCCTCGGTTACAACCCGGAGCGTGTATGGAATGTTATTCCTTTCGCAGGTGCAGGTGTTAGCCGTTCTATGAGCGCAAATCGCTACGCTTTCGGCGGTAGCGTAGGCTTGCAGTCGGCATGGAAGCTCAGCGACAAGTTCGGTGTATATGCCGAGGCTGGTTGGAACTGCTTCTCTGGCGACTTCGACGGTGTAGGCGGCACAATGAGCAATAACCGCGGTTGGGACAAGCGCGACAACAACCTCTATGTAGAGCTTGGTCTGAATTTCAACCTCGGCAAGTCTACATGGGACAGAGTTCCAGATGTTGACGCTATCAATGCACAGCATCAGGCTGCCCTTGACGCGCTGAACGCAAGACTCCGCGATTCTGAGGCAGAAAATGCCCGCCTGCGCGATGCACTCGCTAATCAGAAGCCGGTAGAGACCGTATCTCAGTCTGTTAAGGAACTGGTTACAACTCCTATCTCTGTATTCTTCAACCTCAACAGAACCGACATCGCTTCTCAGAAGGATCTCGTAAACGTTCAGGCTCTTGCCAAGTACGCACAGGACAACAACAACAGCCTCGTTGTAACAGGTTATGCTGACAGCGCAACAGGTTCTGCCGAGTACAACCAGAAGCTGTCTGAAAAGCGTGCAGAGACTGTTGCTAACGAACTCGTCAAGATGGGCGTAGCTTCCAGCAAGATTACTACCGTTGGTAAGGGTGGCGTTGAGACTCTGTCTCCTATCTCTTTCAACCGTCGTGCTACTGTTCAGGTTGCTGAATAATCCACGCTTAGGTATAAAACAGATTTATCAGAGTGTCTGCTCCGCAATGGGGCAGACACTTTTTTTGTATGCTAAGATGAAGGAGTCATGCCGGCTCCCTATCTCTGTTTGCGTACTATGACGGGCGTGCTGCCAGCACCGTTTCGTGGCTGTAGGGATAGCGGCGGGGAGGTGATAGTAGTAAGGTGCACATCGCTGTGGGATATAGGGAGTCGCAGGGAAGGGAGGGGGAGATAATGAAAGTGCCGTTTTCGCAGTGCCAGAGTGCCGCTTTGACCAAGCGAAAGCGGCACTTTCGCATGGTGAAAGCTATAAGGTCGGAAAATGATTGTAAATCAGGTGTTTACTCGTGTATAGGACTTTGCTCAACAGCCGGGAGAATGTCCCGCAGCCGTTGAAGGATGTTCTGATGACGGATAGGTGGGTTGTAGGTGTTGAAACCAACGGAAAAGCAGCGAGTGCCGGTTCTATGCCCTGATTGCCGTCGGCTGTTACTTTCCCAGAAATTTGGAGTCGATGTACCGGGTAAAGCCATCGCGGTAGAGGTCTCCGATGGGTACGTAGGTGTTTTCGTCCATGATAATCCGGTTTTTGTTGACCTCCTGTATCTTCTTCAGGTTGACAATCCACGACCGGTGCACGCGCATGAAGCTGTCGGGCAGTCGTTCCTCCATTTTCTTCATGCTCAGGAGGACTATCAGCGGACGCTGTTTCCCGTCAATATATATTTTCATGTACTCGCTCATTCCCTCAATATAGCGTATGTCGCCCGTCTTGATGCGCACCACCTTGTGGTCGGTCTTCAGAAAGATGGCATCGTCCTCGTCGGGCATAGAGATGACAACTGGCTCCTGATGTTCAAGTTCGTACTGCCTTTTCACCTTTTGCGCTGCCTGCCGCAGGTCGTCCTCTGAGAATGGTTTCAGCAGGTAGTCTACGGCATCAACCTTGTAGCCTTCGACGGCATAGTCGCTGTAGGCGGTTGTGAATACGACCAGAGGGTGCATGGCGAGCGAGCGGACGAAGTCGAGACCGTTGAGGTCGGGCATGTTTATGTCTATGAAGATGGCATCAATCTGCTCTGTCTCCATCAGTTTTTTGGCTTCGAGCGCACTCTGACATTCTCCTGCCAGTATCAGAAAGGGCACTTCCCTGATGTAGGATGCCAGTTGTTGTAGTGCCAGTGGTTCGTCGTCGATGGCGAGTGTCCTGATTCTTGTTTCCATATTTCGGTCGTTTTGAAGTCTTGTCCGGTCATGTATTATTGTTCTGCTGACGGCTTTTCGTCTGTCAGGGGCAGGTTGAGCCTGACGCTGTATTCGTTTCCGGTGTCGTCAATGTTGAGCTGATAGTCCTCGTGGTAGATGAGTTCGAGCCGCTTGCGCACGCTTGCCAGTCCTACTCCTCCCTTTTCGTTGGTACTCTCCGTGCCCTTGTTGTTGATGCAGCTGAAGCAGAGGCGTTGCCCGTCAGTTTTCAGGGCGATGTCGATATGGTTCTCCTGCTGATAGCTGACGCCATGCTTGAAGGCGTTTTCAACGAAGGTGATGAGCAGCAGGGGCGGAATCTTTCCCTGAATGGGAGGTGTGGGGAGGCTGACGGATATTTTCAGCTTGTCGGTGAACCGCATTTGCATCAGCCGGATGTAGTTGCTGATGAAGTCGGCCTCCTTCTGTAGCGGTATGAAGGTGTTGTTTCCCTCGTAGAGTATGTACCTCATCATCTTCGACAGCACGATGATGGACGACTTGGCCTTGTCTGGGGCGATGTCGACGAGGGCGTGTATGTTGTTCAGCGTGTTCATGAAGAAGTGTGGATTTATCTGGTATTTCAGATATTCCAGTTGTTGCTCGAGGTTCTTCCGCTTGAGTTCCTGTAGCTGTTTCTCGTCTTCGTTGGTCTTGAAAAAGAACTTCACTGCCAGATTCATGCCCAGCGTGAGCAGCAGGATGATGACGCTGATGATGTCGACCTGCCACAGGAGGAAGGGACGGCGGCTGACCGGCTCTGCCGGGATGGCGAGCCGGTGCGTGCGGCAAGGTCTGATGGTTTCCTGTGTCTGGTTCTGCTGCTGCGTCAGCTCCGTCTGTGTGCCTGCCAGCCGGGGAGAGCGTCTTGGTGGGCGGGTCAGGATGGCAACGGTAATGAAGAGTACTGTCAGTGCGGCAACACAGGCGAAATAGAATCTCTTTCGCTTTTGCAAGACGATAAGCGGTGCGATGAAGAAGTTGTGCAGGAGGAAAATGCCGAAGTAGATGGACAGCATGCGCCACACATGGGCTACGGCAATCCAGTCGAAGGTCTCATGCGAGTTGTTGGCTACCCTGACGTACATCGTGGCAATGGGCATCAGGAAAAGCAGAAGCCATATAATGGTGTGGACAATGTTTTCCTTTTTCTTGTTCAGTATCTTTCCCATAGGCTTTCGGAGGGTGTCTTTTGCAGTCCTGACGGGCTGCCCTGTTGCGTTGTAGGTGAAGATGTTGCAGGCTGGCAGAGGTGCAGGAGTAATGAATCAGCAGTGGGCGGACAGCTGTTTTCGGTCGGTTTTCCGTTCTGTCCTGCCTGTCTTCATGCCGTCGTGGGGCACGGCTGCCGGTACTGGTCAGCGGAGCAGTCGGCGTGCAAACTCTATAATGGTATCGCGGCCTTGACGGAAATCGGAGTCGGCAAGCGAGACCTTGTGGTCCGGGTCTATTCCGAACTCGGTCAGATTCTTGTCCTTGTCGTACATCGGACAGGCAGAGAAACGGACTCCCCATCCGTTGGGCAGCTCGCCGGAGAAAGGAAGTCCGGCACCGCCTCCCGTCCTGTCGCCTACGACGGTGGCTTGCGGACAGCACTTCATGTACTTCACAAACTCGTTGGCTGCCGAGAATACGCTTCTGTTGGCAAGTACTACGACGGGCTTCTGCCACCGTATGCCCTTGCCGGGGCGTAGCGTCTGTCTCTCCATGGCAGAGAAATCGTTGTGCCCCGGCCCTGTCTTGTGTTGCATATAGCCGACGGTCAGCGGCTCGTTGGTGAAGCGCGAGGCCAGTATTTCTGCGTTGGTGATATTGCCTCCGCCGTTGTTGCGCACGTCGATGATGATGCCCCGGCAGGCTTGAAGATAAAGCAGGATTCGGTCGAGGTTTCCCGTCCCGATGCCGTTCTGAAAACTCTCGCAGCGGATGTAGCCCACGTTGTCGTCGAGAATGGTATAGTCCAGTCCGCTCGCTATGAGATAGTCAGTCTTCAGATAAATCCGTTCGAGCGAGTCGGAGTAGTTCTTGGGGTAATCTTCGTGCCATGACCAATAGCGCGATGTGTTGAAGGCAGTGTATAGGTTGACGTGCCCGTCACGCAGTTCTGACAACATCCGGGCCATTACCTCGAACTGCTGACTCTCCGTCATCGAGGCATCGAATTGTCGGGCATAGCGCGTATGGACTTCGTTCCAGTCTATTCCCTTCTGCGTAAAGAAGCAGTAGTGTTCGTCGAGGGTCTTCCAAAGAGCCTCGAAGTTGTCGGTGGGCGTGTCGGCAAAGTCGTCGTTGGTTATGCAGCCGGTGATGGCGGTGAGAGTAACAAGCAGGATAAATATATTAATAAGGCGGAAAAAAAAGCCTCTCCGCGGCTTCGCGGTCAGGTGTCTTATCGTGTTTTGTCGTTCGGAACAGGTTCCGCAACGTTCTGAATCTGCATTACGGTATAGGTACGGACGCGGTGCCGGTCTGCCTCCGTCATGCTTTTTCATGCAGACGGGGCGTCTGTCCCTGTGCGGAGATGAAAATATCATAGGGTTCATGGCAGTATCTAGTTTATGGAGAATGTGCGGACAATGCCGACGACAAGCAGGTTGCTCCACGTGTGGGCCTTGAGATGATTGGCCTTAGACTGCTGAAAGTCGCCGAGATAACCCAGTCGGAGGGTCGTGTGTCGGAGGGTCAGGTCGAGCGAAAGCAGCTGGCGGAGCGAGGGAGTGGTGGTGAATGTCGTCGGGACGATGTTGTGATCGTAGTTGCCTTCAGAGAATATCTCGTAATAGCTCTGGCCGTAATTGGGCGAGAACATGAGTCCTGCGAGTGGTGCCTGTACGGCATAGCGGAGCTGGAACGGACGGTTCCAGAGCCGGAACCGGTAGCCCACGACTGCGGACGGGGCGAGGTTGAGGCTGAGATATGCCTGTGCAGGGTTGTTGGAGTTTCGTGTATTGTAGAGAAATCCGACGTTGGCATCCACGCCGGCACCTACCTTGACGGATAATAGCCCGTTGCCGACCTGCCAGCTCCCGGCTTTCCAGTGTACGTTGTACTGGAAGTTGTAGCCTCCGCCTATCTCGTTGTTGTTGTCGGCACGGTTGTGCGTATAGGCGAGCCGGGCCTGATGAATCAGTTCGCGCGACAGCCTTGTCCCGTTCTCCCTTACCGATTGGGAGACGTAACGGACTTCGCTGCCCGTGTATTCCTCGGGAGAAAGGTAGGTGTCGAGTTGGTTTACTGCCCCGGCGGCTACCATCTGGGCATTGGTTATGACCTTCCGCGGGCGGAGGGTGTCCTGTGCCGGGACGGTCAGGGCGATGCCGGCAAGCAGCGTGGCAAGCAGGATGCGGTGGAGATTACTATTTGCTTTCATCGTCGAAGAGTCGGAGCTGTCCTGTTATTTCGTCTATTACTTGTTGTTGGCTTTTCCCAGCGTCGGGGTCAAGGTTTTCTTTTCGTTCCGTTTCCCGTGCTTTATTGTCGTTCTCGCTCTCGTTGCCGGTAGTGTCTGTAGGCTCGGGGCGGCGCGTTGGTTCCAGTTCCTCAATCTTTTCCACGTGCCATGTGGTGAGCCGTTTGCCCTTTGCCTTGAAACCCTTGACGCCCACGAACTGCTCGGCATCAATGTCTTCAGTTCCGCGCGAGGCGTCTACGCCACCGTAGGTCAGCCGGATGAGCGGATAAGTCTCGTCGGTCAGGAGCACCAGTCGGGAGTTTGGGTTTTCGCTGGCGAAGTTCTGGTGCCGCTTCGACGGCTCCATGAGGAACCGTTTCAGGTACGGATAGCCTTGGTTGTCGGCATCATAGACTACCGCAGTCCACACTTTGTCGGCCTCGAACTTCTCTATCCGTTCTATGTTGTCCTCGTAATGGTTGGCTGCGTCGAACGTGCTCTGGTAGTATTCGCCACCCGGCAGGATGACGAGGATGCTGTCGTGGTCGTTAAATTCTCCCAAGAAGCGTCCGTGTTCCTCGTAGTTGATGCGGTTCACATCGGGGTCGAACCACACCTTGCGTCCGCCAAGCGTGGAATGACCGTGGTTTTTCAGTGAAATACGGTGGATGCTCTTCTTCGTCAGCAGGTTTCCGTTGGCGGCACGTCCCTTAATCATTATGTCTGAGAAACTGCGCTCGAGGAAGATGTTCTGCCGCTTCTTGTCGGGGTCGACATCCAGTGTTATCTTCACCGTCTCGGCCTCACCGTTGGGATTGGCCGTGAAATAGACAACCTTGGAACCCTTCGTTCCGCGCGTCAGGTCGTAGTCGCGGTCTTTCGTAACGGATGTAACGTTGAAACGCTTGATGTAGTAATAACCCTCCGTTCCGTCGCGGTAGATGACATTGTATATCGTTCTCTTGTCGTTTTTCTTGAACACCTGCAGGTGGAGTACGCCCTTGCCGACAAATATTTTGTCGGCAATCTTGATGACTTTATACTTTCCGTTCTTGTAGAAAATGATGACATCGTCAAGGTCGGAGCAGTTTTGGACGAACTCAGCTTTTTTCAGTCCCGTCCCGATGAAGCCTCCCTGACGGTCAATGTAGAGCTTCTCGTTGGCATCGACAACTTTGGCTGCGATGATGGTGTCGAAGCTCTTGATTTCCGTCCGTCGCGGATAGTCCTTGCCATACTTTTCTATCAGATGCTCAAACCATTCGATGGTAACGCGCACCATCTCGTTCAAGTCCTTGTCAATCTCGGCAATCTCTGCTTTATCTTTTGGAGAATCTCGTCTGCTTTGTCCTTGTTGAATTTCAGAATACGCTGCATCTTGATTTCCAACAGGCGGACGATGTCATCCCGTGTTACCTCGCGGATGAATGTTTTCTTGAATGGTTCCAGCTTGGAATCGACGAAAGCGACCACCTCGTCCATGTTCTTGGAGGTCTCGAACTTTCGTTCCTTATATATGCGCTCCTCAATAAAGATGCGTTCCAAGGAGTTGTAGAAGAGCTGTTCTTCGAGTTCGGCCTTGCGAATCTCCAGTTCCCGGCGCAGGAGGGCCTTCGTTCGGTCTGCCGAATGGCGCAGAACGTCTGAGACGGTGAGGAACTGTGGCTTGTTGTCCTCAATGACACAGCAATTCGGAGATATGCTGATTTCGCAGTCGGTGAAGGCGTACAGGGCATCAATAGTCTTGTCGCTCGACGTGCCGGGGGTGAGATGGAGCTGTATTTCCACCTCCGAGGCAGTCATGTCCTCCACCTTTCGTATCTTCAGCTTGCCTTTTTCGACGGCTTTGGTGATGGATTCCTGCAACGAGCTGGCGGTCTTCGTGAACGGAACTTCGCGTATAACGAGCGTCTTGTTGTCTATCTTCTCCACCTTGGCGCGCACTTTCAGCACTCCGCCACGTTGTCCGTCGTTGTATTTCGAGACGTCGATGCTGCCTCCTGTAGGGAAGTCGGGATAGAGATGAAACTCTTCTCCGCGCAGGTAATGGATGGCTGCCTCGCATATTTCGTTCATGTTGTGGGGCAGAATCTTCGACGACAATCCTACGGCAATGCCTCTGCTCCCTGTGCAAGGAGCAACGGGAACTTGACGGGGAGCGTTATCGGCTCCTTGTTGCGCCCGTCGTAGGAAAGCTGCCACTCCGTGGTCTTCGGATTGAATACGGTTTCCAAGGCGAACTTGGAGAGGCGCGACTCTATGTAACGGGGTGCAGCGGCACGGTCGCCGGTAAGGATGTTTCCCCAGTTTCCCTGTGTGTCAATGAGCAAATCCTTTTGTCCCAGCTGCACAAGCGCGTCGCCGATGGAAGCATCGCCGTGAGGATGGAACTGCATAGTGTGTCCGACGATGTTCGCCACCTTGTTGTAGCGGCCGTCGTCCATCCGCTTCATAGAGTGGAGGATGCGTCGCTGAACGGGCTTCAGGCCGTCCTCGATGTGGGGAACGGCACGTTCGAGAATGACGTAGCTGGCATAGTCGAGAAACCAATTCTTGTACATGCCTGACAAATGGTGCACTGCCGAGGCGTCAAACCTGTCGGCAGGCCTGTAGCCGGGAAGGTTTTCGGTGTCCGGATTGTCCTCCTCGTTGCCCGGTTCGTTGCCAATGGCGTCTCCGGAATCATTGGCAGACTTCATGTCTTGGTTGGTCAGCCGTTCCTCTTCAGGACCGTTTGTACCATCCTTGCCGTTCAGACTGTCGTTGCTCTCATCGGTTTTGCCGTATTTCTTCATATCGTCGTCCATATCTTTGTTGGGTGCCTTTTCTCTTTGAATTGCTTGGGCGTAGTGCCGAAGAATGTTGCAAATGTACTAAAAAAACAGCAGACGGGCAAGGATATTGTGGGTCTTTGTAGTCAGTCCAAATGTCCTGTACTCGTTTTCTTTCTCTTTCGTCGGCATAGATAATCTTCCGTGGATTGCCATTTGCCGACCATTTTGTCAGCCCCTCCCTGTCCCATTGCTCTAATATTTCTATATCCGTCCGCCAGTGTCGCCCTGCGGGAGGCAGTATGCCCTTGAAGGTCTTGGGGGGTCTGGCTTTCTCCCGGGGCGTGTATGGGTACCGTGGTATAGTTTCTGCCTTGTGTGTTGTTTTAGGGAAAAGTTTCTTTATGTCATCATCCGTGTATGGGCAGTCTCGGCCCGTCCATTATCTTAAAGTGTATTGAGGAAATTGCGAAGCAGAAGAACGCTCATGATGTTGCTGTTCTTGTGCTTCTCAGTAATGTCGGTGTACATCTTGCCCTTGTTCCTGATATATACGACACCGTCGAGAATGGCTATCTTTATGGCGTCGGCATCGCTTTCCAACGTTGCCATTGCATCATTGAATTGTGCATTTTGGTGTCTGCTGAAATCGGAAAGAAACTTTGCTTCGCCAATAACGTACCGCCCGTGGATACGGGCAACGAAATCAAGTCCTTTGCTGTGATGATAGCCTAATTGTTCTCGGGCAAACAGCTTCATGTCTTGGTCTGACGCGTTTAGGATACCGTCGTCCTCCCTGCTCTCAAACTCCTCTTTCTTCATCAGCGGAAATCCCAACACACCTGAATTGACCCAGTTCTTGAACATCGGACCAATTTGTCGGTTGGTTTCCTTAGGCTGACTGCATTTCTCGTAAAGTTTGTCCAAGTCCATCTCCATTATTTCAGATGCAAGTCGGTTGACGGTTCTCGGATTCCTCTCCAGCGACGACCGGTCTTTTTTAAGGAAAGCCACGTAGCTGTCCTTTATGGGAAAGAGCTTCAGTTTCAGCAAGTTTTCTATCAGTGCCTTGTGGTCCCGGGAATAGTAGGCAGCCTCAACCTTGTCCCAAACTTTCTCGTTCAGGTTTCTGATACCGTTGGGTATTGTAGGATAAACCCTATATAAATCGTCAAGATATGCCTTTTGAGAAGCATACTCAAGACTTTGCTCTAAGAACCAATTCATTTTTATTGGACAAATTATTTAATAAGATGCAGAGACGCCTTAATCTCAATTCTCGCACAAAAGTACAAAGAAAAATCTATAGTCGGGCGTCTGGAAAAGTATATTTATCGTATTGTCCTATGATTATATGACAATGTCGGGCAAGAAGATGTGGTCTTGGGAGATGTCAACACTTCCTGTTTCGTAACTAAGGATGTTTTTAGCCGTAAGATGAAAGAGGCGGAACGGTTCAGCGAGAGTGGCACTTTGACACTGCGAAAGTGCCGGTTTCGTTGTGTCGTTTTGGCCTTTTGCTGAAATGGGGAAGATAATTTTATAGAGAAATTATGTAACTATTTGATGGTCAAATGTTTAATGTGAGGCTTGGAAGGAATGGCAGGCAGACCTTAAAATGAAAGACAGAGCGTGGTGGGAACAGGTAGGGGAAGGATGGAATGTGATATGGTAGCACATGTGGGATGCACGTCTTGGAGCCTGCTTCATTTCGTTTGCAGGTGCAGTGGCAAGGATGCGGTAATTGTAAAGGAAGGACATAAGGCTTTCTTATGTTGTTCACGGGATAAAGCTCCTGACCCTGTCATGTGGTTTTTAATAATAAATATTCCTCGGAGAATCCAATCCCCTAACTTTTATTTCCATTTGCGTGCAAATTGAAAAAGATTGTTTACCTTTGCGGATAAAACAGAAAAAATATCAAATTTAGATACAATCATGGCACAGGAAGATGTTTTCAAGAAGATTGTGAGCCATTGCAAGGAATATGGCTTTGTATTTCCAAGTAGCGAAATTTACGACGGACTCGCAGCTGTCTACGACTACGGGCAGAACGGTGTAGAGCTGAAGAACAACATAAAGCAATACTGGTGGCAGTCGATGGTACTGCTTCACAACAATATCGTGGGCATCGACGCCTCCATATTCATGCACCCTGACGTGTGGAAGGCAAGCGGCCACGTAGACGCGTTCAACGACCCGCTGATAGACAACCGCGACTCGAAGAAACGCTACCGTGCCGACAATCTCATCGAAGACCAGATAGGCAAGTACGAGGAGAAGATTGAGAAAGAGGTGGCAAAGGCTGCCAAGAAGTTCGGAGAGGCGTTCGACGAGGCCAAGTTCCGTGAGACCAATCCGCGTGTACTTGTAAATCAGAAGAAGCGCGACGAACTCCATGCCCGCTATGCCGAGGCTATGCAGGGGCCGGACTTGGAGGCTCTGAAGCAGATTATCGTAGACGAGGAGATTGCAGACCCCATCAGCGGTACCAAGAACTGGACCGACGTGCGCCAGTTCAACCTGATGTTCTCTACCGAGATGGGAGCGTCTGCCGATTCGGCCAGCAAGATTTATCTCCGCCCGGAGACGGCTCAGGGTATCTTTGTCAACTTCCTCAATGTTCAGAAAACCGGCCGCATGAAGCTGCCGTTCGGCATCTGCCAGATAGGCAAGGCGTTCCGCAACGAGATTGTAGCCCGTCAGTTCGTGTTCCGCATGCGTGAGTTCGAGCAGATGGAGATGCAGTTCTTCTGTCAGCCGGGTACGGAGATGAAGTGGTTCGAATATTGGAAGAAGCACAGGCTGGCATGGCACGAGGCTCTGGGCATGGGAGACGAGAACTATCGCCTGCACGACCATGAGAAACTGGCGCACTATGCCAATGCCGCTACGGACATAGAGTTCCGCATGCCGTTCGGTTTCAAGGAGGTGGAGGGCATCCACTCCCGTACCGACTTCGACCTTTCGCAGCACGAGAAGTTCTCGGGCAGGCAGGTGAAGTACTTCGACCCGGAACGTAATGAGAACTATACTCCATACGACGTGGAGACCTCTATCGGCGTAGACCGCATGTTTCTCACCGTTTTGTGCCACAGCTATACGGAGGAACAGCTCGAAAATGGTTCCAGCCGTGTCGTTCTGAAGCTGCCCGAGCCACTGGCTCCGGTGAAGTGTGCCGTGCTTCCGCTCGTGAATAAGGACGGACTGCCGGAGAAGGCACAGGAGATTGTCAACGAGCTGAAGTTCCATTTCAACACCCATATTGAGGCGAAGGACTCCATAGGGAAGCGTTATCGTCGTCAGGATGCCATCGGCACGCCTTTCTGCGTTACCGTAGACGGCGACACGCTGACCGACAACACCGTTACCCTGCGCCACCGCGACTCCATGAAGCAGGAGCGTGTGCCGGTAGAGAAGCTGCGCGGGATAATCGAGGACCGCGTTTCCATCACCTCGCTGCTGAAGAAGATAGACATTGACTAAGGACTGGCGGTGAGCGGACTGGCGCATCGGCAGGTTGGTTGCCGGCGAGTTCACAAGCAGACCGTTGCGATACGAGTATGCCTCAGGAGTGGACGGCTCCGTCCGTCTGCTTCGTCCGGCATCTCCATATAGACATTTTGAGACATTAAAAGACTATGATGAAAATGAGAAAGTTCATGCTTCGCCATACGACGCGCATGCTGGGAGTATTCGCTCTCCTGCTTTCGGCAGGGTTGTTTGCCTCCTGTTCGGAAAGCGATAATACGGTAGAAGAGTATGCCGGCTGGAAGGCGAAGAACGAAAACTATTGGGATAATCTCTACAGAACCACACAGCAGAAGATAGCCGAAGGTGACCGGACGTGGCAGATAATCCTGAACTATAGTTACCAGAACCAGACTGGCAGTAGCGAGTCGCCGCTGTCGTATGGCAAGGACAAATATATCATTGTCCACACGTTGGCAACGAGCAACAGCATGGAGAGTCCGCTATACACCGACTCGGTTCAGGTGCACTATCAGGGACGGCTCATTCCCTCGGAGACCTATACGGCCGGGCTTGTCTTCGACAGCTCTTGGGGAGGGGGAGTGTTCGATGCCGAGACGTCCAAGGCGGCAGGCATGCGCGTGAGCAAGCTGGTAGACGGCTTCTCCACAGCCCTTCAGGCGATGCACCTCGGCGACCATTGGGTGGTGTATATTCCCTATCAGCTGGGCTATGGTGCAGAGGCGAAGAACGACATACCAGCCTATTCCTCCCTCATCTTCGATGTGCAGCTGTCTAAAATCATAAGAAGATAAGGTCGAGAATCTTGCATTTCTCTCCGATTACCTAATATTTGCAATAGCTGTTGCAAAACTTATGTCGGACAGGTCTGAACCCCTCGGAGCTGCCCGGCATGATTGTCAATTGCCAATTGTCAATTGTCCGTTACCCGAAAATGATTCTCAACAAACCCCTTTCCGATGCTCTCCTGTCACGAATCCGCAATGGCGGAGCGATGACAACGGGCGAAAAGCTCAACCTTATCATTCAGTTGAGCATCCCCTCCATCTTGGCTCAGATTACGTCTGTGCTGATGTTCTATATCGATGCGTCCATGGTCGGCTCACTGGGAGCGGCAGCCTCGGCATCAATAGGGCTTGTAGAGCCTGCCACGTGGCTCTTCGGCTCGTTGGTGGCAGCGGGTTCGATGGGCTTTTCCGTACAGGCAGCCCACTTTATCGGAGCAAACGACTTTGTGCAGGCACGTTCCGTGATGCGCCACGGATATATTTTCGGAATGGTGTCCAGCCTGCTTCTGCTGGCCGTGGCCGTAGCTGTGTCTGGCCCGTTGCCCGGATGGCTGGGCGGCGGAGCCGACATCTGTCCGGATGCTTCGCTCTATTTCCTCATCTTCACCATGGCTACGCCTTTCCATACGCTGGAGAACCTGTCGGCAGCCATGCTTAAGGTTTCCGGCGACATGCGGCATCCGAGCTTCGTAGCCGTACTGATGTGCATCTTCGATGTGGTTTTCAACTTCTTCCTTATCTTTCCCACGCGTACCGTAGAAGTCTTGGGCACTTCCCTTACCGTTTATGGCGCAGGGATGGGGGTGTCCGGTGCAGCCTTGGGCACGCTCCTGTCGTTTGTCGTGGCAGCCGTTCCGCTCGTCTATCATGCCGTCTTCCGCAGTCCCATCCTTGCTTGGCGGCTTGATGCCCGACGCTTTGTATGGAAAGGAGGTATATCTGGAATGCAATGAAAATATCCGCACCGATGGCCTTGCAGTATCTCTTGATGAACGGGGCGCAGCTGGTTTCTACGATGATAGTCGCCCCTTTGGGCAATTTCTCCATCGCCGCCCATTCGTTTGCCATTACGGCCGAGAGCCTCTGCTATATGCCGGGATTCGGCATAGGCGAAGCGGCCACGACGCTGATAGGGCAGAGTGTCGGGGCGCAGCGGAAAGACCTGTGCTGGGGATTTGCCCGGATGACGGTGTTCCTCGGCATGGCGGTGATGGCATTGATGGGTGTCGTCATGTATGTCTTTGCCCCCGAGATGATAGGGATACTCTCTCCCGTTGCCGAAATCCGCGAACTGGGTACGGCCGTCCTTCGCATCGAAGCCTTTGCCGAACCGTTCTTTGCCGCTGCCATCGTTGCCTACAATATCTGCATCGGTGCCGGCGACACGCTCCGTCCGTCCATTATCAATCTCAGTTCTATATGGATGGTCCGTCTGACGACCGCCGCCCTCCTTGCCCCGAAGTACGGACTGCGTGGCGTGTGGGTGGCGATGGCCATTGAACTCACATTCCGCGGAACTCTCTTCCTGATATACCTGTTCCGCAAGAAGTGGATGAAAATAGAGTGAGCAGGCAGAGTGTCGTCCCTGCCGGCAGGTAGGCAGCCGAAAGGAAAAATAAAAACCTTGCCATAAGATCACTCCCACGGCAAGGCGCATCGTATAGAAGAATATTTATAAGAGGTTACTTTCCTTTGATTGATTCGGTGCTGATTCTGCGTCGCGCCTGTTCTCTCAACAGATGTGTCGGGCAGAACCATTGTCCTATAAAAAACCGTTGCCTTTCTCCTCTGTTGAGGAGGAGAAGTGGCAACGGTCTCATCACATAATCATAAAAACTCATTTTTGTATAAAAGCGTATGCTTTTGTCAGGCCATGTCCTCTGTATGCTTAGAAGACTTTTTTCCCTTTTCATTGTGATAATGCCGTCGGGTGCCCGTTCCCCTATTATGCAGACATGTTTTTAACATCAATTTAGAAAACGGGGCTTCTATTTGGATTAGTTGACACATATCTGCCAGTCCCACCAAGTAATCGCCGCTGTCTGCCGGCTGCTTGCTTCCCGTCTTGCCGGCAGGGCAGTCTTGTCAGTATCTGGGCTGCATCTTCTTTTAGAAATATTTGGTATTTAGCAAAAGAAATGCTACCTTTGCACAACTTTTCTGCGCCTGTGGCGGAATTGGTAGACGCGCCAGACTTAGGATCTGGTGGTTTATGCTGTGCAGGTTCGAGTCCTGTCAGGCGCACATTTCTTTCAGCTGAAAACGGGTTATTGGGCGAATGAATGGTCCTTTAACTCGTTTTCAGTTTTTTGCGGTCTGACTTTTGGGGCGCATTTATGACGCTGCGACATCCATAAAGAAGAGGATGGCGCACTTGTTTCCATGCGATGCCAATATCAGCATCAGATTATCAGCATGCAGTATATCTGAGGAGCAGGTGAGGCAAAGGCAGGGTGATGCACCGGAAGGGGAGGGAGACTTCTTCCGTCTGCTCTTCTTGTCTGTCAGCCGTGCTGTTGCTCGCCCTTCACATAGAGCTTGTGGTGGGACGTGCTCACGTTGCGAATCCTGCCGTCGGCCTCCAGCCGGGCGGCGAGGCGGTAGGCATGGCTCCGGGAGAGGTTGAGACGGCGGCGGAGGCTGGCAACGGTGATGGCCGGCTGCGTGGCGAACAGGCTGTCGAGGACCGTGCCGAGAGCCTCGTCGGTGGGTACGGTAGGCGTGCCGCGGGTGTAGGTAGCGTTGCTGAACTCAATGCCGCGGAGGGCTTCGAGGAACTCGGTGTCGGGATGGAACTTCACCTTCCGCACCTCGGGATTGCGCAGCCGGTAGTGATGCGAGCGCGGGTCTTCGTAGAGGTCGCCCCGTATGGCGAGCGAGAAGTAGCCGATGCCGGGCAGGTGGACGTTGTTGCCCATCTTGAGTTCTTCGGCAATCTCGTCCTTCAGGGCTGTGAGCGCGCCTATGATGTCTGCCGGAGTGAGCGACGTGGCTTGCTGAATGTGGCGGCTGATGCGCTTGAGTCCTACGGTCTCGTTCTCTACTGCGACCACCTTGTAGGCCGTTTTGCCCGAGATGGGGCTATGGTTCCTGATGAGCTTATAAGATACTGACATGACTTTTCCTTAATGTCTGTGTTGGTGGATATGGAGGTTTCAGAACTGTCTCACTATTATGAGACGGTTGTCTCACTATTATGAAACGATTGTCTCACTATTATGAGACGTTTGTCTCACTATTATGAGACGAATATAATTCTTGGTGCAAAGATAATGCAAATCCTTGGTATATGCAAGAGGAAAGCATGGGGAAACGTTTTCCGCCCTGCGCCTGTGGGTGTGTGGGGCGCGCATGTACCGTCCGGTCGGGCAGGGATGGCCTCGCCTGTGGAGGGCGGTTGCGGTGGCTTTTCGTCGTAGCACACGGCAAAAGCTGCGTGGCAGGCCTGCTGCCACAGCCGGACGGAAGTCTATATATTAAGGTGTGGCGCGTGGATGGCAGGCAGCCGGGAGTTTTTCCTGAAAGTTTTTGGTGGTGGATAGTGGAGATGTCAATACGCTGAAAATCAGCTGTTTGTCAGCCTGAATCTAACTTCCGTTGCCTTTCTGAAGGAAAATAATTTGAAAAAAAGTTCATGAAAAGTTTGCAGGAAAGGGATTTTTGCCATATCTTTGCAGTGTACTAATAAAGTAGAACACTACAACAAAGTAATAATAACAACTTAAAAGCCCTATAATATGGATATTATCATCACTTCGGCAACGCTGATGGCCATGTATTTCAGCCCTGTCAGCAACAACATGAACGGATTCTGCTACAATCCCCAAGTTGTGAACAATCAAGTGGAGAATGTTGAGGTGCTGTCGAACTCCGACAACCATCTCGCCCGGAAGTACCGCTACAGCTTTGACTACGACGGGCAGAGCCGCCTCACGGGCAAGACCGTCCAGACGTGGAACGGCTATCGTCAGCGTTGGGAGCCTTCCTACCGGCTCACCTTTGCCTACTCTGCCGGCGGCATGACCGTTGCGCGCAGCCTGTGGGACAAGCGGAAGAAGACATTCTCGCCGGTCGACGAGGAAATGGTCTACAAGAAGGAGGGCGACCACATCCTCGCCGTGAGCACCTACGAGCGCAAGTCGCAGACGGGCGAGCTGGTCCTGACGGGCAGCACCCTTATGCTGAACCCCTACGAGGGCTATCTGCTGGCTCAGGCCCGGTAGCCGCCCCGGGCAGAAACGCCATCGCCCGACATTCATTCACGCACATCATCATCACCCAACAGCCACCACCCCACACCCACAATGATTGAAATAAAGAATTTATCCTACCACTACGCAGGTAGCAGGCACAATGTTTTCGACGGCTTCGACCTCTCCCTGCCCGACAGCCGCATCTACGGGCTGCTCGGAAAGAACGGCATGGGCAAGAGCACCCTGCTCTACCTCATTGCCGGACTGCTCCGCCCGTCGAAGGGAAGCATCTACACCAACGGCTGCGAGGCCAGACTCCGCCACCCGGAAATGCTCCGCGAGATATACATCGTCCCCGAGGAGTATGACCTGCCGGGACTGACGATGGAGCAGTATGCAAAGATTCACCGCGAGTTCTATCCGCGTTTCGACACGGAGGTGCTCAACCGCTGTCTGCAAGACTTCGAGATGCCGGCGGAAGCCAACTTCAGGGCACTCTCCATGGGACAGAAGAAGAAGGTCTACATGAGCTTCGCCATCGCCTCGGGCTGCCAGCTGCTCCTGATGGACGAGCCTACCAACGGTCTCGACATCCCGTCGAAGGCACTTTTCCGCAAGGTCGTGGCCGGCAATCTCTCCGAAGGCTCCTCGCTGATAATCTCCACCCATCAGGTGCACGACGTGGAGCAGCTGCTCGACTACGTGCTCATCCTCGACCATTCCCGGCTTCTGCTCAGTGCGCCGACGGGGGAAATCACCGACCGGTACGAGTTCTCCTACCGCGCACCGGGCGAGATGGACGATTCGGTCATCTATTCCGAGCCGTCGCTGCAGGGCAATGCCGTCATAGCCCGTCGCCGCCCCGGGAGTCCAGAGACCACGCTCAACCTCGAGTTGCTCTTCAATGCGGCAACCTTGGGGAAACTATAAACACTATAATTTCAGACTTTCAAAAAGCAAAAACAATGAAACATACCTGTTCTTTTGCCATCAAGGCACTGCTGCTGACAGCCCTCTGCGCAACAACCCTGACCTCCTGCATCATGAGAAAGGAAGATCCGGGCAAGGAAGTAAAGAAGACGATACGCGTAACGCCGTTCGAGAACATCGATGTAAACGGGAACGCATCGGTCTACCTACAGCAGGGAGACTCTTTCAAAGTCGTAATGGTAGGCATGGAGAATGAAATCAAACGAACGGAAGTGAGCTGCAAGGACGGCATCCTGTTCATAGACGAGGCAGGAAACGGCGAAGCTGGAGGGTATCAGAAGATGACGTTCGATTACCACTTCAACCATACGAAGGTGTACGTAACGATGCCCCGGTTGAGGAAACTCGAGCAGATGGGCAACTCCGATATCGAGATGCAAAAGCCGTTCACCGGCGACAGCATCCTCTTCGAGATACAGGGCAATGCCAGTATGGACATTGCCAGCCTCAAGGCCGACTACCTCGGTATCAGAATCCTCGGCAATGCCTCTGCCGACCTGAGAAACCTTACGGTCGAAACGATGCTGCTTGGCATACAGGGCAACGCCTCTGTCGATGCCGATATGAAGGATGCCGGCAATGTCTCGGTCGGCATAGAGGGAAATGCGAGCGTGGAGCTGACGGGTACGACGCGCGTTCGGCCCAGCATCGACATTACAGGCAACGGTTCGGTCAGCAACAACACCACCCGGAGCAAGGCCCCTGCCTCCGCCAAGGTCAAGTAAGCCCTCCGCTCAAAACCCTTTCCTCCGCCCGTGGAGGCAGGGACATCCCGTCTCCGCGGCCAAAAGGGGAGAAACTCAACCGTTCCATCCCATCCGTCAATATAAATAAAACAAACAATGGAAAAATTCAATATCAACCGTTTCGGGCAGGTTTTCATGCGCCTGCTGATGGTGAGAAAGAAGACCTATACCACCTTCTTCTTGGCCACAACCATATTGTTCACGCTCGCCACAGTGCTCTCCTGCAATCCCTTCAGGCTTGAGTCCTTCACCGCGGGAGAAATGTCTTCCATGCTCGTGTCGGGCACTGCGTTCTGCATAGGCCTTATGATAGCTGTTCAGGGTATCTGTGCCTCGTTCATCGTCAGCGACCTGAAGACCAAGCAGGACAAGATTCAGGAGCTGATGCTGCCTGCTACCAATCTGGAGAAGTTCGTCGCCCGTCTTCTGGGCAGCACCCTGTTCGTCCTTCTGATTATGTTCATAGCCTTCGCCCTGAGCGATGTCTTGCAGCAGCTGCTCAACATGCTCATTCATAAAGGTTCGCGTGCCTCCATGCTCGTAAGTCTTTTCAGCGACTTGGACATGTTTTCTAATTTGCCCCAAGATGCCAAGTCAGCTGTATGGGTATACCTCTTGGGTGCTGTCAGCAGCTTTTCCGTATTCGCCCTTGGCGGCATGCTCTTCCGCAAGGTGGCGTGGCTGAAGACGAGCATCGCGGTTTTCCTGATTATCGTCATCGGGCTTTCGCTCTTCGTAGCTTCGCCTACGTGGTCTATACCCAGACCCCTTACGTCGTTGCCCTTCCGCGCCATTGGCCTTTTTGGGCGAATGTACTTGGCAGTCTGGCCGTATCCGTTCCGTGCCTCTGGCTCTCCTACCGTCTCTATTGCCGTCTGCAAGCGGTCAATAACCGATGGATTAATATATAAAGGTATAACCCCTATACGACATAGCTTATGAATTTCAACAACAATAAGGCTATCTACGAGCAAATGGCAGACCGCCTCTGCGACGAGATAATAGCCGGAACCTATAAGGCCGACGACCGTATCCCGTCCGTCCGCGACTATGCCGTAACCTTGCAGGTGAATACCAATACAGCCGTTAAGGCTATGAGGTGCTTGCCCGTGAAGGTGTCATTTACAACCGTCGCGGCTTGGGCTACTTCGTCTCCGCCGATGCTGCCGCTCAGATACATGCAGTGCGCAGGCAGGAGTTTCTCGAAGAGATGCTCCCTGAGCTGTTCCGGCAGATGCGCCTCCTCGGTATCGGTATGAAGGAGGTGCAGGAGAAGTGGGAGGCAGAGTCGCCATGAGGCGGCAGGCCCTTCTTCTCCACGTCAGGAAAAAAGACTGTAGTTACCATAAATACTTGATAGCCCATAGGGCATTGGGCGCACCTGTTCCAATTGCCCTATGGGGCTTATCCGTCTAAAAACCTAATCAAACAGAATCTTTAACACGCAAGGCAACAATCAAATGAAGAAAATCATCATCCTGCTGCTTACCGCCATTATGTCCGTGGCAGCCTATGCACAAACAGATGTGCCGGACAAGAATGGTCTGCTGAAAAAAATAAGAAGTCTAAATAGCCGCCGGAAACAATTGAACCAGCAGAAAGACTACTCGGGTTCGCTCGATTGCCTGCTGCAAATGCAGAAACTCATGGATAGTGTTTTTGTTGCCGGAGATAACAATGAGGAATCTCTGAAGGGAAAGAGAGCGGTACAGGCAACGTTGTTCTATGACATTGCCTGCACTTACTCCCTGTTGAACAAGCGCAAACTGGCCATTGACGCTTTTGAAGCATCTATTCAGGCAGGTTTCAACGACTATCGGCATGTATTGAATGATACCGATTTGGACAATCTCCGCAAGGAAAAGCGGTTTACGAAGTTGGTCAGCAGCCTTCGGAAATACGACAAGCTCGTCATCCTGCAAGAGGCTAAAGGCTATCGGAAAGAGAATACCGACACGATGCCAACGTTCACCTATCGTACCGACGACATAAATTTGCGCAACCTGCACGAATACTTTAAGCTCGATTCCGTGGCAGGTACGGGAGACGAGGTATCGAAGATAAAGAACATTCTTGCCTTCGTCCACAATGCCATCCGGCATGATGGGAGCAATTATGCCCTTTGCGAGGTTGACGCAATAGATATCTATAACTATCACAAAGCGACGGGACGGGGTGTCAACTGCCGCCTGCTCGCCATTGCGCTCAATGAAATGTATCTCTCAATGGGCTTTGCCTCGCGCTATGTCACCTGCTTGCCGAAAGATTCAACCGACGGCGACTGCCACGTCATCAACACGGTCTATTCACGCCAGATCAACAAATGGATATGGGTAGACCCTACTTTCAATGCCTACGTAATGGACGAAAACGGCAATCTCCTGAGTATTGCCGAGGTTCGGGAACGCCTGCGTACAGGTCAGCCGCTTGTTCTTAACGAGACCGCCAACTGGAACAATCAGGAGAAAGAGACCAAAGAACATTATCTTGACTACTATATGGCGAAGAATCTGTACTGGATGCAGTGCGTAGTTGATAGCCGTTTCAATCCCGAAAGTCGCTATCGGCCATTGGAAAGCAGATACGTTACACTGGTTCCAGAGGGGGCAGAGCAAGAACTCTCCCGTCGTATTTTCACACCAAAATACATTGTTCATGACCCGGAATACTTCTGGCAGCTTCCTGTTTCGTACAAATAGCGCGTCCATGATATGTTTGTCCTGTATAAACAACCTTTAATATAACTAACAACATGGCTATTATCAAACACCAACTAAAGGCAGCTGTGCTATCATTAACGCTCCTTTTAATCCTTTGCACTCCAAGTCTGCACGCACAGGATATTTCCGTCGGCGTTTCGGAATCCGTAGAGCTGATGAGTATTCTTGCCAAGACGGCAGGTTACAGAGAGTATTGCAACGACATGGCCGGAGCCTATACCGATGCGACCAACGAGTGGTTTGCACCTTACAGCAGCCATCCCACCGTCAGATACATGCAGGAAATCCGCGAGAAATACGGTATTTCGTATGATGCCGTCGCTGCCATGGCCGTCCGTCTGGAGTGTGCCGGCGACGGCACGGTAGGGTTTCTTGATTGTGAGGACGATATTGGCGACAAGCGGTGGAAGAACATTCCCTTGGACAGCTTCCTCGTCAGGCTGAATCAATTCTATACGGACACGCGCTTCCATGCCTTCTATCTCCGGCACGCACCCTTGTTTTCCCGTATCGTCGGCAAGTTCAGGGAGGATGTACTGAAAGGTTTCGACCCCTCATGGTACTCCTCCTTTTACGGTAAACAGACCGAATCGGGATTCCCTATCGTCATAGGCGTCAGCAACGGAGGCGGCAATTATGGTGCCCATCGGCAGTTGCGGGGAAGGCAGCGCGAGAATTTTGCAATCATAGGCTGCTATATAGAGAAAGGGGACAGCGTCCCCGACTATTCCTATTACCTCCCCACACTGATTCATGAGTTCAACCACTCCTTTGCAAATGGCCTAATCTCTTCTGCCGACTCCCTACAGGCAGCCCGGGTGGGGAACGTCTTGTACAGAATGTCGGCCTTGGCGATGAGAAGGCAGGCCTATGGCAATGGCGAGACCGTGCTGAACGAGTCTCTCGTCAGGGCTGCCGTCATCATCTACCTGTCCGACCATCGTTCCGTGCACCCGACGCCTGAAGAGGCACTTGCCGACGAGATTGCCTGCGGCTTCGGTTGGATGCCCGAGCTGGTAACGGCATTGCAGAAGTATCGGAAATCAAGGAAGAAGTACCCCAACCTCACGTCCTACGCCCCTGAACTGCTGAAGACCTTGTCCGGATATGTGAACAGGGAGAGCCGGCGGATAGGCAGACCACTCGGGGTTAAGGACATGTTTCATACTGAAGAAGCGTCTGTCAAGTGATAATTTCCATGGAAATACTTGCAAATACGGAAAGAAATGATTAAAATTGCACTTGCTTTGAAAAATAAGACGAATACCTTGTAGTATTCTTACCGTCTCCTGCGTCTAAGAAATAGAATTGCAAGCAACCCGATGATCAAAGGACAACAAAACAAACGATATATACAGAACAATGAAGAAAAGAACAATCCTTCTCGCTCTGGCGTTCGGTGTACTCACCGCCAACGCACAGACGCTCTCGTCAGGTATCGATAAGGCGAACCTTGACACCAGTATCAAACCCGGTAACGACTTCTACCGCTATGCAGCAGGCGGCTGGCTGAAGTCGCATCCGCTTGATGCCGAGCATACCGACAACGGTGCCTTTACCGACCTCTACGAGGAAAATCAGGTGCGAATCCAAAACCTTATCCTCGAATATGCAAGCAAACCGCAGGCCAAGGGGACGCTCGGGCAGAAGCTCGGGACGCTCTACAACCTGATGATGGACAGCGTCCGCCTCAACCGTGAGGGCTACAACCCCATCAAGCCGACACTCGCACGCATCGCCGCCATCAGGGACCGCCACGAGTATCAGCTCGTAACCGCACAGCTCGACCGCATGGGCGAGAGTACGATGATGTTCGGTGTAGGCGTGGATGCCGACCTGCGCAATGCCGGCATGAACATTGTCTCCATCGGACAGGGCGGCACCGGACTCGGCACGCGCGACTATTACCTCAACGACGACGCCCAGACGATGAAGGTGCGCAATGCCTACAAGGCTTATCTGAAGCGTCTCTTCGAGATGGTAGGCAACGATGCCGCCACGGCAGAGAAGAAGATGCAGGCCGTGCTTGCCATCGAGACACGCATAGCAAAGGCAAGCTACAGCCGCGTAGACCTGCGCGACATCAACAAGAATTACCATAAGATGAGCTATAATCAGCTTGTCAGCGACTTCCCGGGCATAGACTGGGGCAACGCTTTCTTGCAGAACGGATTCCCGAAGTTCGACGAGGTGGTTGTCGGACAGCCTGAACCGATTCACGAAGTGGAGAAGATTCTTGCCGAGACAGCCCTCGACGACCTCAAGGCATACGCCGAAATAAAGGTCATTTCGGGTGCTGCAGGCAGATGAGCGACGCTTTCCGTGCCGAATCGTTCAAGTTCAGCAGCGTGTTGAGCGGTGTTCAGCAAGACCGTCCGCGCTGGAAGCGTGCCGTAGGCCTTGTGAGCGGTGTCTTTGGCGATGCCATCGGCAAGCTCTATGTAGAGAAGTATTTCCCCGAGAGCAGCAAGAAGCGCATGCTCGAACTCGTTCACAATCTCCAGACTGCCCTTTCGCAGCGCATCAGCGAGGCTACATGGATGAGCGAAACCACCAAGGCCAAGGCGAAGGACAAGCTCGAGAACTTCATCATCAAGATAGGTTATCCCGACAAGTGGAAGGATTACAGCGGCCTGCAAGTCTCCGACTCGCTGTCGCTCTACGAGAATCTCGGCCGCATCAGCGAGTTCTTGGCACAGGAAGAGATTGCGCGGAAGGTCAACAAGCCTGTAGACAAGATGGAATGGGGCATGACTCCGCAGACCATTAACGCCTACTATAACCCGACTACCAACGAAATCTGCTTCCCGGCAGCCATTCTTCAGCCACCGTTCTTCGACCCGACAGCCGACGATGCCGCCAATTACGGTGCCATTGGTGCGGTTATCGGCCATGAGATGAGCCACGGATTTGACGATCAGGGCTCGCAGTTCGACAAGACGGGTAACCAGAATAACTGGTGGACGGAGCAGGACAAGAAGAACTATGAGGTACGCACCAAGATTCTCGAAAACTATTTCAGCACCATTGATGCCGTTCCCGGAAAGAAGATTAACGGAAAACTGACCCTCGGTGAGAACATTGGCGACAACGGAGGTCTCAACGTGGCTTTCCGTGCTCTTCAGAACAGCCTGAAGACCAATCCTCTCGGAGTTAAGGACGGTTTCACTCCCGAGCAGCGGTTCTTCCTTTCTTGGGCGCGCGTATGGGCCAGCAACGTCCGCCCGGAGTATGTAGAGTATATCATTACCGTCGATCCGCACTCTCCGAGTGAGGCACGTGTCAATGCCGCTCTGCCGCAAATCGACGCTTGGTACGATGCTTTCCACATCAAGAAGAGTGATAAGCTCTACATTCCAAAGAACAAGCGCGCCCACATCTGGTAAACGTCTTGTCTCCATATAACTTCGATTCCCCCAATGATTCTTGGAAATCATTGGGGGAATCTGCATTTATAGAAGTTTTATTTTTCTAATTCTTGCTTGGAAGTCTTTAGCGTCTTCTTCTAAAAGCCATTAAAAAGCATCACTAACTGATTATTATTGGAAATTAAGGCATTAATAATCACAAGGTGAAAGTGTTCTCCTGATTTTTTGAGATGGTATTTCTCACTTCCGCTCCTCGCCCTTCCTTTTCTCTCCGTCTGTCTCATCCCGCATCCGCACGCACTCTTCCTGCATCTTCCCTGCACGCTCCTTGGCCATGCGTGCCGGCTCGCTGTCGGCCTCGTCCTCGGGACGGATGCGCATGGTATGGGCTTGTGCTATAAGGTCTTTCACGACCTCGCCTCCTGCTATCAGCCCTGCCGTAGCAGGCACCCAAGCGTTGGAGCTGGGGACGGTATGGCGTTCGGCAGACTTTCCCGTGTCCGTGTCGGGACTGACGGGACGAGACTGGCATGCGGTATCGGGCAGTCCGATGCTCTCCAGTGGCTCTTCCGGGCTGTAGACTACCTTGACGTGCCTGATGCCAGTCTTGCGGAGCTTCTTTCGGATGACCTTGGCAAGCGGGTCGTTGATGGTCTTGAATATATCGGTTACGCAAAACCGGGTGGCATCGAGCTTGTAGGCGGCACCCATACACGACAGCATCGGTATGCCCATATCGTGGCAGCGGCAGATGAGGTCGAGCTTTGCCTTAACCGTATCGATGCAGTCTACTACATAGTCGTAGTGGGAAAAGTCGAACAGATGGGCCTTGTCGGCAGATAGAACGTCTGATGCTTGCGGACAATGCAGTGGGGATTGATGTCGCGGATGCGTGCCTCGGCAACGTCCACCTTGTATTGGCCCACCGTAGAAAGCGTTGCTATCAGCTGGCGGTTGAGATTGCTCAGACAGACGCGGTCGTCGTCTATCACGTCAATGGCTCCCACGCCGCTCCGTGCCAGCACTTCCACGGCATATCCGCCTACTCCTCCCACACCGAAAACAGCCACGCGGCTGCCGCGGAGGGTATCGATGGCAGGCTTGCCCAACAGCATCTGGGTTCTGGAAAATTGGTCTTGCATATCGTCATAATCCTTTAGAGTTGCAAATTTAGGCAAAAATGCCGAAACAAACAGGCTGTTGCAGTAAAAAACAAAGTGGGAATAGAGAATACAAGACAAGGAAATACATCTGTCGTGATAGGCAAATAATAATGTTTAATGCGTAAAACAGATTATTTTACGTGCAGGAAAAGGTTGTTTGCCAAGCGGGGTAGGAGAGTCGTTTTCAATTCGGCGAGAGGTCGGGACGTGCCTTGTCTTCATGTCGGCAGGGGACGAAGGCGCATGGCAAAGCCTGTCCCGGAAGGGTGAAAAAATATCTGCCATTCCTCCGCAAGGGAAGAATGGCAGACAGACGGGGCGGATGTTTATTCGTAGACGAAGGTAAAGGCCTTCTCGGCGGTCAGCGAATTGCCGACGAAGCAGCCTTTGTGGGCGAAGTTTTCGAGCTTCTTGCGGAGCTTCTCGTCGAACTCTGCCTTGAGGTGGAAGGTGATGGGGATGCGCGTAACCGAGAATTTCTCCATGTCTTCCTCACATTCCCCTACCTCGGCATAGCAGCCTGCGAAGTCGGCTCCTGCCTTGCCTGCCTGCAAGCCCATGATGGTCAGGGCGCAGGCTGCCAGCGAATTGCCGAGCAATTCTACGGGTGTCTGGTTCTCGCCCAGTCCTCCCACGGGTTTGCGTGCGTCGGTTGTTACCTTTACTGCGGACTCGTTGTGTACTGCCTCTACTCTTCCGTTTCCTACATACTTTGCTGTTGTAATGCTCATTGTCTTAAGTTTTTGGGTTGATGAATAATGTTCGGCTTTGTGAATCGTGCCGGACAGGAAAGCCCGGCATGCCTTTTCGTTGCCAAAGGTAGCATAAATAGCTGAAATAAGCGGTTTATTAATAGATAATATTTGTTATTCTGAACATTTTTCACTATATTTGCGAATAAATCGGGAGGCCCCGCAGGCTGTTGTCCTGTGGGTGGCCTGTCTTTCGGAACGAGCAATAGTATCATATCCTAAACAACGTACAATCATGAAAAAAGGGGCTAACATTGCCGGGTTGCTTATCTTTCTGGTCTTCCTTTCCATTCTGCTCTATTTTCGGAAATGGGAAGTTGCCTCTGCCTGCGTGGTGGGGATGATAGGCGTAGAAGTATGGCGCAGGTATGATAACAGGAAAAAGCCCAAGGAGGTGCGCGCAAAGTCGGCAAGCACGGTAGACGACCTGATAGCGCAGTATGGGCAGCCCGACGATATTGTCGTCGTCAATCCGCTGCACGCCAACGAGGCAGGAGGCGTGGTCATGGTCTATGGCGAAACGGGGATGCTGGTCATTGACGGGTATGCCATAAGTCGGGACGATATACAGGAAGTCAGCCTCGGCAATGATGCCGTACCGCAGCTGACGTGCGACTACCGCCTGATGATTACGACACGGAAGGCAAATCCGGAATGGATTAGCGTGCCGTTGGGGAGCGAATTGTCTGCTGCCATGGAGGTGGTCGGCAGGTTGCGTCCCTATCTTCCCGTCGGGAGAGTGCTCGGAGAGTCTGGGCAGTAAGCGGAACAGGGCTGTGGGCTGCGCTGAATGGGAGGTGTAGTCCCAATCTTTGCCCTTGTAGCTGAATATGATTTGCAATCTGTTGATAATCAATTGGTTGTAATCGCTGAAACGAAAGTGCCGTTCTCGCGCGGCGAAAGTGCCCGTTTCGTAGGGTCAAAGTGCCGTTCTCGCATCGTGAGGACGGCACTTTCGTTGTATGGTGGTTTGTATCTCTTGGCTTGTCTTTTGGTCTTCCGTCTCCCATATTTTTGTCTTTAGAGGGATGAAATGACTAATTTAGGTTAAAAATACCAATCTTTATGTATGGTTTACTTTACTTTTTGAAAAGATTGTATTACTTTTGCGGTATGATAATAACAATCTTGTTGAACGCTAAACAATTTGCTTATGAAACGTGATTATCTTTTGCCGCACATCTTCCGAAAGATAGGCTGGACGGTGTTTGTGCCGTCACTTGTTGTGGTTTTGCTGTTGATAACCGACTCCGTCGAATGGTTGCAGGACGACCTGCTGGTCCTCCCGACCTTCCATCTGACCTCCTCCGGACATTTCTTCGGCTCGGGTGTGGATGCGTTCCGCTTTGGCAAGGAGGAAATGGGTTATGAGCTGATGACCTGTCTGGCCTTGGCGTCGGCCTATATGATTTGCTTCTCGCGTGAGAAGGTAGAGGACGAGTTTGTGGAACACCTCCGCATGCACTCGCTGCTGTGGGCACTGAAGATGAATACCGTGCTTTTCATGGTCTTTACGTGGTTCTGTTTCGGGGTGGGATATATGATTATGGTCGTCCTGTCAATGTTCAGCATCTTCTTCTTTTTCCATTTCCGCTTTCTGTACGAGCTGCACAAGATGAGGAGGAACGGCCATGAAGAATAGCATCCGGGTGGAGCGGGCCATCCTGCGCATGACGCAGGCGAGGCTGGCAGAGCTGATAGGCGTGTCGCGGCAGACCATTGTTGCCATTGAGAGCGAGAAATATGTTCCCTCAACCGTTCTCAGCCTGAAGATTGCCCGTGTGTTCGGGAAGCGCGTCGACGATATCTTCGAGCTTGAGGAGGGCGACTGAACGCTGGGGGAGAGGCTTTGGAAGGCCCTTTCAGGGCTGCTTCCGCCTTGCTATTCTCCCTTCCATGTCTTGTCGTCGGGGTCGGCCCATTCTACCTGCACGCCTGAGGCGAAGGTCTGCTGCAGCTTGCGGCTCTTGGGGTCGCGGCTGCCGGCAGGGAGGAATTTGCACTTTATGCCGCGTATGTTGCGTTCGATGTCGAAGTCGTCGATGTTGTCTACCGGGTCGCTCTCTACGGTAAGGTGGAATCGGCCCAGTCCGTCGAGTACGACGGTCTTGCCGAGACTCAGCTGATAGCCTATTTCGTCGATGAGAGAGATGATGAGTCCGTGAACGTCGCCCCGGCTGAAGGAGGTGGCTTCCTGAATGTTCTCGGCCAGTTCGTCGGTCGTGGCCGTCCCCTCGCTGACGATGCGTGCGTGCCATTTTCCGCCCCGGTTCTCTTCCTTGAACTTGCTTTGCTGTAGTCTTATCTTGATGGACATGATGTGGGATTCTGTTGGTTTTACGCTGCAAATGTACGACAAAAAAATGACTTGACGGAAAAACTGACGTCCGAATAGGGTAGGGCGGACGGGCAAATGGCGGAGAGAACGGAAAAAGAAACTGCCGCCCCCTTCCTGCGAAAGCATCTTTTTGCAGGAAGGGGGCGGCAGTCGTACCTTGCCGGTCACGGATAGCCGGCAAGGCAAGGGGCGGTATGAACCTACACGAGCTTGATGCCCAAAGGTCCGACGGTAATCAGCCGACGCTTGTAGAGGTCGCCGACAGCACGCTTGTACACCTTTTTGGAGACTTGGAAACGCCGCTTGATGTCTTCGGCCTCGCTCTTGTCGCCCAAGTCGCAGGCTCCGCCGTTGTCCTTGAGGTACTGGAGAAGCACCTCGGCAAAGTCCTCGGCATGCTTCTGCCCGGAAGGCTGAAGGGTGCAGTCTATCTTTCCGTCGGCGCGGACGGTGGATATGTAGCCTTTCAGCCGGTCGCCTGTATGGATGTACCGGAATATTTGGTCTTCGTAGACCAGCCCCGGGCAGCAGTTGTCTACGATTACCTTGAAGCCGAGGTCGGTTTTCTGCCATACGAGCAGGTCTGCTTCCTGCCCCGGATGGTAGATAGGGGGCGTTTCGCTGAAGTAGTGCTCAACCTTGGCTGAGGCTACGAGGCGGTATGTTTCTTCGTCGAGGTGGATGTGGACAATGTACGAATTGCCTACTTCCATGCGCTTTTTCTGTTCGCGGAACGGACAGAAGAGGTCTTTGGTAACGCCCCACGATAGGAAGGCTCCGTACTCGTTGACCCACGAACATTCCAGATAGGCGAAGTCGCCAGCCTGTGCCAGTGGCTTCTCTGTGGTGGCGACAGGTCGCTCTTCTTGGTCGAGATAGACGAAAACCTCTATCTCGTCGCCTATTTCCACCCCTTCGGTACGTATTTCTGCGGCATGAGAATCTCTCCCTCGCGGCCTCCGTCAAGGTAAAGGCCGAAAGGCTCGCCGTTGCCTTCGCGTAAGGCTACTTTCTGAACAGTGAGCTTGTTGTATGCTCCTAATGTTATTTTAGACATAATGATTGCGTTTTAATACAGGATGTTCCTGCTGTTGGGATATAATACCTTTAGGCAGAAGGTGTATGATGGGGATTATCCTTCGGCCAGTCCTTTCATTCCGTGCCTTCCGTCTGTATCAGTCCGTCCTTGAGGTGGATGGTTCTGTCCGTGATGTCTGCCAAGCCTTCGTCGTGGGTTACTATGACAAAGGTCTGACCGAACTTGTCGCGCAGGTCGAAGAAGAGCTGGTGGAGTTCTGCCTTGTTCTTGCTGTCGAGGCTTCCGGAGGGTTCGTCGGCAAGGATGACGGCCGGATGGTTGACCAAGGCACGTGCTACGGCAACCCGCTGCTTTTCGCCTCCCGACAGCTCGTTGGGCTTATGGTCGGCACGGTCGGCCAGTCCCATAAACTGCAACAGCTCTTCGGCGTGTCTGCGTGCCTCCTTTGGCTTTGTTCCGGCAATGTAGGCAGGAATCATAATGTTCTCTATCGCCGTAAATTCGGGTAGGAGCTGATGAAACTGAAAGACGAATCCGAGGTGCTGGTTGCGGAAGTCGCTCAGTTTGTTGGCGGAGAGCCGGCCTACGTCTACCCCGTCTACGACAACCGAACCGCTGTCTGGATGGTCGAGCGTACCGATAATCTGGAGCAGGGTGGTCTTGCCCGCTCCCGAAGGCCCCACTATGCTGACCACTTCTCCCTTGTCTATGTGCAGGTCTATGCCTTTGAGGACCTGCAATGAGCCGAAGCTCCTTGTTATACCTTTTATATCTATCATGATTGGAAGATGATTTTCGTGTTACGAATGGCCGATGCCGCCCTTTTTGTATATCCACTCCCGGAACACCTCGTAGGCACTCCGCTCCTCCGTATGCTGCGGTTGGGTGAACGTCATGTTGTCCATGCGGTCGCCATACTGGTCGGGGAAGATAATCATAAGGGTTTTCCCCCTGAAGTGTCTGTTCACTTCGTCGGGCAGACGCTCCATGGCGGTCTTGTAGGAGATGGTTCCCTTTCGTGCCGTAATAATGGCAAAGAGGTGGTCTTCCTGCACGTTTGAGGCCAGTTCGGGCAGTTCGTTCCAGTGTTCCATCTGCATGTATTCTGCCCTGACGTTGGAATGGCGGTTGCGGATGTAGTTGTTGATGAGCTGTAGGGTATCCTGTCTGCCGTGGAAGACGATGCGGCACTCTAAGTTTCCTGCCACGCGCGCCAGTCTTTCGAGCCATCTGTAGAAGCCCGGTTCAAATTCCGCACGCGACGGAACCGCCACCTGTATTCGCCGGATGGTATTCAGCGGCTGCATGATGCGGGCGATGGTGATTTGCCGGCTCAGTCCGTTGTAGAGGCTTTGGGTAAATTGTCCCCAGAAGCCCTTGCTCATTTCGGAACGGTTGTGAAGCCCCATGATGACTTCGGAAGCCTGAAACTCCTTGAAGGCATGGCGTATCCCGTTGGCTATGTTGGCAGCTATGCGCACCTGAGTGGTCATGGGAACGTCGCCCGCACTGGCCACCTGATGCAGGTGCTCCAATAGTCTTTGCCCCTCGGTCTGGTTCCGCGTGGCGTTGACATCGTCGTAGACAACGTTCAGTGCGACGAGGTCGCGCTTCAGCTTGGGGTTGCGCATCATTGTAGCCAAGGAAATGAGGCTGTCGGCATATTCTGGATACTTCACGGGAATGAGCATCTTCTCGTCGTCATCAGCCTTTACCATTTCCGGCTCTTCCTTGTTCTCAAGCCTGATGCTCTGTGCCGACCGCTCGGTAACGACTGTAGAGATGATGCAGGTGAACAATATCATAATGACAATACCGTTCAGCACCTCATTGTCGAAGACGAAATGACCGGGCGAAACGGGCAGTTTCAGTCCCACCATCACGATGGCTATCGCTCCCGCAGCGTGGGCACTGGTCAGTCCGAACATCATGTGGGCGGTGCGGCGTGGCAGGCGGAACAATGCGGCAGAGGCGTATGCGGCAACGGCCTTGCCCAGCGTGCCGAAGAAAACGATGGCAAAGACAACCCAGAGTATGCGGACTCCCTCGAAGAGCAGCCTGACATTAATCAGCATTCCCACACCGATGAGGAAGTAGGGAATGAAGAGTGCGTTGCCCGTGAACTCGATACGGCTCATCAGCGGTGATACTTTCGGTATGAAGCGGTTCAGTATCAGCCCGAGTAGAAGGCTCCGAAGATGCCTTCCACGCCTATGGCAGCAGACAGGGCAGCCGAGAGAAACATCGTGGCAAGGATGAAAATGAACTGCATGACGGCATCGGAATAACGCCGGAGGAACCAACGCGTCATCCGGGGGATGACCATGACCAGACCGATGCTGTAGGCTGCGAGCTTCAGGATGAAGAATAGCCAGAACAGGCCGCCTCCGTCGCCCTGCGCCGAGTTCACTACGGTGGCCATGATGACGAGTGCCAGCAGCAGCGAAAGCATCGACGAACCTACGCTGAGAGTGGAGCTCGGATGCCGCGTCAGTCCGTATCGCCCAACGATGGGGTAGGCTATGAGCGTATTGGAGGCCATGATACAGCCTAAAAGGAGTGCCGCCGCCGGTGTATAATCCAAAAGAACCGTGCCGGTGAAGTAGGTCAGCAGGAAGGGAATGGAGAATGTAAGCAGCCCGAAAGTGATAATCTGCGCCTTGTTCTTCTTCATTCCCTCCATGTCCATTTCAAGTCCGGCAAGGAACATGATGTAATAGAGTCCTACCTTTCCGAAAAGCTCGAACGAAGCGTCGCGCTCCAGTATGTCCAGACCGTATTTTCCGACCAATACTCCTGCCAGTACCATCCCGATGATGTGCGGAATACGCAGTCTGCCCATGATGATGGGGGAGATGAGAATCATCAGCAGGACGACGAAGAAGATTAGTGTCGGATCCGTGATGGGAAAATATTGTGAGAGGTGCAGCATCGGGTTGTGAATGTAAATAAGTGCAAAGGTAGCAAAAAGTTGCGTGTTGTGGGTTGAGAGTTGCGAGTTTTTTGTAATTTTGCAATGGAAATATTTTTATAATAAACAAATAGGCTTATGAGAGTAGCAATTGTTGGTGCCAGCGGCGCAGTGGGACAGGAGTTCCTCCGTATCTTGGCGGAGAGAAACTTTCCATTGGATGACTTGGTGTTGTTTGGTTCTGCCCGTTCGGCTGGTACGAAATATATATTTAAGGGAAAAGAGTATGAGGTAAGGCTCCTTCAGCATAACGACGATTTCAAGGATGTAGACATAGCCTTCACGAGTGCCGGAGGCAGCACGTCGGCAGAATTTGCCGACACCATCACCAAGCATGGTGCGGTGATGATAGACAACTCCAGCCAGTTCCGAATGGAAGACGACGTACCTCTGGTCGTGCCGGAAATCAATCCCGAGGATGCGCTGAACCGTCCGCGGAACATCATTGCCAACCCTAACTGCACGACGATTATGATGGTGGTCGTACTGGCTCCGATAGACAGGGTCAGCCGTATCAGGAAGATACACGTCAGCAGCTATCAGAGTGCGTCGGGTGCCGGAGCCGTTGCCATGAAGGAACTGGAGCAGCAGTACAGGGAGATCATAAACGACGGTGAGGTAAAGACCATCAGCAAGTTTCCCCATCAGCTGGCCTACAATGTCATTCCGCAGATTGACAAGATGACGCCGAACGACTATACAAAGGAAGAAATGAAGATGTTCTACGAGACGCGGAAAATCATGCACTCCGAGGTGCGCACCTCGGCTACCTGTGTCCGCGTGTCGTCCCTGCGTAGCCACTCTGAGTCGGTCTGGTTCGAGACGGAGCGGCCTGTTTCGGTTGAAGCTGTCCGCGGGGCTCTCAAGGCCGCCCCGGGAGTTACGCTGGTAGACGACCCCCAAAACTATGTCTACCCGATGCCGCTGGAAAGTGCCGGGCACGACGACATCTATGTGGGCCGAATCCGCAAAGACCTTGCCGACGACAACGGCAACACGCTGTGGCTGACGGGCGACCAGATACGGAAAGGAGCCGCCCTGAACGCTGTTCAGATAGCCGAATACCTCATCAAGGTGGGCAGCGTGAAGTAGGCAGACTTGCGCCTGTTAGTTCCGATAGGGGAGTCTTTCCCCGGCCGGCAGGTTGGGAGACGATGATATGGCGATTCGCCGGACTCGGGAGACCGCGTTCCGGCGAATTTTCTCTTTGTCCTGTAACAGCCCTCCAAGGACGTGCCGTCTTCCGAATTCCAAGAAAAGGGGAATTTATCTTTTTTGAGAAAAAGTCTGACGATTATTTGGTGGAACAATAAAATATTCATACCTTTGCACCGCCTTAGAAGATAAGGGCGTTTAGCTCAGCTGGTTTAGAGCATCTGCCTTACAAGCAGAGGGTCGGCGGTTCGAATCCGTCAACGCCCACAGGGGTGGTTCCCTGTGACCTTTCGGGGTTGCAGGGATATTTTTAGGGCGTTTAGCTCAGCTGGTTTAGAGCATCTGCCTTACAAGCAGAGGGTCGGCGGTTCGAATCCGTCAACGCCCACACAACTTCAGGAAGCCTTACAGCATTAGCTGTGAGGCTTCTTTCGTCTTGCCATTCTTTTGTTTCCCTTGCCCGTGTAGGGCACTCTTCATGGATTTTCTCTTAGTGCCGGATTTTCGTTAAGCCTTGGCGGCAAAGCGAAAGTACCGTTTTCGCAGTGCGAAACGGGCACTTTGACCATGTGAAAACGGCACTTTCGTCTGGTAGGTAGGAAACAGCCGCATAGTCATAAAATGTTAGGGGGGAATCCGATAAATTCTATAAAAAATCATAACTAATGAGTATTGCAGCGTTTTTTCGGAATGATTAACTTTGCAGCCAGATTAATATCTATTAAACATAAAGGAGACAAAATGATGAAATCTATTTTTCGGGCAATCGCACTAACGTTGCTGACCACGGCGGCCAGTGTGTCGGCTCTTGCTGCTGACTATGTGAAGGTGAGCGGCAAAGACGGGAAGGCGACCTACTTCGCACTTTCGGCCCAGCCCAAGGTTACGTTTGAAGGAAGCGAACTCGTCCTGACCGCCGGGCAGGAGACGGTCAACTATCCGCTGACCGACGTGCTGACCTTCGAGTTTGCCGACGAGACGGCAGGTATAGGCTCAGCCTCTGCCAATGGCGGAAACGTCGTTTTCAGGCTTGGCAGTTCCGTCAGGGGCGAGGGCCTGCAGCCGGGCAGCCGTGTGGTTGTCTATGGCGTCAACGGCCAGACCATCGGCGCGGCCGTCGCGGATGCCAACGGCTCTGTGGAGATTTCCCTCAGCGGACAAACCGGAGTATTTATCGTGAAATCATTAACCAAGACATTCAAATTTATCAGGAAGTAAATGAAAAAGTTTTTTACCTTAGCCATTGCTGCCCTCTTGGGCACAGCCTGCATGCAGGCACAGACCGTAACCATCAACAAGAAGGACGGTACGACCGTTACATATAATGCCAGCGAAGTAGCGAATATCCAGTTCTCGCCTACCGCCCCCGATACGGTGGTACTCCGCGAGGTTACGGGCTACCTGACGGTCAGCACCAAATACTTCACCGATATGTATTATGGCGATGCTGCCCAGATTAAGGTGATGCAGGCAGGCGGCAAGAATCTTGCCCGCTTCAGCGATGCCCAGTGGGGCAACGGGCTTTTCGAGATAACGATGGACAAGGGGCAGATTGCCGGTTCGGGCAAGATTTCCATTCCCAGTCAGCATGGTGGCGACGTGAAGGAGTACGACGCGACCATGAGCGGCAAGATGACCGAAATCGCCATTTCCGTTCCCGACCTGATGGGTGGGGCGACCATCAACTGGCATTACGGCCCGGCTCCGGCTGCGCTGAAGGTTTCCGGCAGTTATACGGGCATCAACTCGCTGACCGTCGGCACCCAGTTCGGCCCTTATTCCTCCCCCAGCGTTACCTACCAGATTACCGCCAACGGAGACGGCACCATCAACGTAACGATTCCTGAAGAGAACTATACGGGCGTTGCCGTGATGGGCGACATGACCCTCAGCAGCTATATGGTGAAGAACCTCGCTTACGACGAAACGACCAACAGCTACTCGCGCGACTACAGCAACGACGGAATCACGGTACATCTCAAGGCGGTCAACGGTGGCACAACGACGATGGACAAGGACTACGAGTTCAAGGCGACGAGCAAAATCGTCGTTACTCCGGGCGAGAATGGTGCACTGACCGTTACCAATAACTACCAGATAGGCAACATGCCATTCCCCATTTCGGCCACTTATACAGGTACAAAGAGTAAATAAGACAAGCAATGCGCAAAGCATTTCACTCCATAAAGTTCGTTGCAGGCTGTGCCGTCGCTCTGATGGCTACAGCCTGCAATGGCATTTTCGACGACGTTTACGATGAACGCCCTTCGGCACCGGCCATCACGGGAGGGCAGTTGTACGTGAACGCCACCAGTTGGAGAGACTGGTACTACATCGACTTCGACTCGCTCCGGCAGTATGCCGAACGGAAAGACACGGCAGGACTGATAAAGGCGCAGACAGAATTCAGAGCTTATCCCATCCCCATGGGACGGGCGGCAGCCCCCACCGACGGGCAGACGGGGCTGTATGGCTATTGGTTCGACGTCTTCGGGAAGGGGGTATCCAACTACGAGAAGCGCAGCTTTACGCCTACCGACCGGCAGCCCGAGCCACCATCGTGGAGCATAGCCGTCCACCGCAACAACGTGAGGACGAACGGCGGTGCGGTGCTCGAAACCCACTACAGCTCGATGGGCGAGCTGCCCGAGAGCAGTTCGGCCTTCACGGGAGCGACTTTCCATAGCGACGAATGGACGGAGACCGAGGTTTGGGCAGACCAGTCGCAGATGCTTCAGAGTCTGGTAGGTTGTCAGGGCATCTCCGTCAACAAGGTGCTGTCGTCTTGGCTGAAGCTGGAGATCCCCCCCATGCCCCCGACGTTCGCGCAGAACAGCCACGTTTTCATCATCAGGCTGAAGAACGGCAACTGTGCCGCCGTGCAGCTGGCTAACTATATGGATGCTGAGGGAACGAAATGCTGGCTGACCATCAATTATAAATACCCGTACTAAAATCTCCTTGCCGCCCCACGGCCCATTCTCTTATTATGAAACGGACATCTGTCATCATATTAGCGTTAGCCTGTCTGCTACCCTTGGCTGTGCGGGCAGACGTGTTGCCCGACTCCATCTTCGGTTCTGTCGAGATGGAGCAGGTGGTAGTAACGGGCACGCGCACGCCCAAGCTCCTTGCCAGTACGCCCGTGCTGACGAAGGTTATCACGGCCGACGACATCCGTAAGGCCGATGCCACCAATCTGTGCGACCTCCTGCAACAGGTCGTTCCGGGCGTTGAGTTCTCGTATGCGATGAATCAGCAGGTTCACATCAACCTGTCGGGCTTCGGCGGACAGGGCATCCTGATACTTATAGACGGCGAACGGCTGGCCGGCGAGACGATGGACGACGTGGACTTCACGCGTATAGCGATGGACAACGTAGACCATATAGAGATTGTGAAGGGTGCAGCCTCGGCACTCTACGGGTCGAATGCTGCCGGCGGTGTCATCAATATCATCACCAAGAAGGCCGTCCTGCCGTTCGCCCTCAACCTGAATGCCGGATTGCGCGCCACAACGAGCAACGTTACGGGTTGTCGTGGCAGCTCGGCAGGGGCAGGTGGAGCAACCTGCTGACCGTCAACCGCACTTCCGTAGATAACTACAACGTGCACAATGGTGACCATCCCGTTACGCGAATCGTCTCTACCATCTATGGCGATGCGACGTGGAACTTCAAGGAGCAGCTCACTTACATGCCGAACGAGAGCCTCCGCCTGATGGCGCGTGCAGGCTATTTCTACCGTCAGCTGGTCAGAACGGCTGAGGTGCCCGAACGCTACCGCGACTTCTCGGGCGGAGTACGTGGTACGTGGAAGCCTACTGCACACGACGACATCGACCTTGCCTACGCCTTCGACGAGTACGACAAGTCGGACTACCAGCGCATCGCACGGCTCGACATACGCGACTACTCCAACGTGCAGAACTGCTTCCGGCTGCTCTACAGCCATACCTTCGGGAGCGGCGACGTGCTCTCGGCAGGGGCAGACTACATGCACGATTACCTCTTCAACGTCAATCTGGAGGGGCGCACGCGCCAACAGGACTCTTTCGACGCCTTTGCGCAGTACGACTGGAGCGTGGACAGCCACTGGGAGGTGGTGAGCGCGCTCCGCTACGACTACTTTTCGGACGGGCACGTCTCACGTCTGACCCCGAAGGTGAGCCTCCGCTATCAGCCCGTCCGAAACCTCAACGTCCGTCTGGGCTACGGAATGGGCTTCCGCTCTCCGACACTGAAGGAGAAGTACTACAACTTTGACATGGCAGGAATATGGATAGTGGAGGGCAACCCGGGCCTGCGCCCGGAGGTGAGCCATAACCTCAACGTATCGGCCGACTATACCAAAGGACGCTACAACATTACCGTCAGCGGATACTGCAATGCCATCGAAAACAAGATTGCCACGGGTGCGCCCTTCTATAAGGAAGCTTCCGACATCATGCCCCACCTGCCTACCTGAACCTTGACGGCTATTCGGTTGTCGGAGGCGAGGCAACTGTGCAGGCACGGTGGACGAACGGCATCACGGCGCGGCTGGCTTATGCCTACACCGACGAGCATCTGCCGAAGGACAAGGGCAACAATCCGGTGAACAGCCAGTACATTCCGGCCCGCAAGCACTCCCTGACGGGGCACATAGACTGGGACCGTCAGGTCTCGCACAACTACGGGCTGAACATCGGGCTAGATGGCCGCTTCCTCTCGGCGGTCGATACGCAGGAGTTTGCCGACTACTACGACCTCTCGAAAGGTTTCAACAGCATCCACTATCCTGCCTACGCGCTCTGCAAGCTATCGCTTGTGCAACGGTTGGGAAAGGCGGTGAAGGTGAACCTTGCCCTCGACAATCTCTTCAACTACAAGCCCGAATACTATTACCTGAACTGCCCCCTGACGGACGGCATCAACCTGATGATAGGCCTTTCGGTGGATGTAGACAAACTGTTTTAGACAATATAGGGAAACCAAAGAAGAACGACGAAATATGGAAAAGAAGAAAATCTACTGGTGGCGGACCATCGCCTCGTTTGTACTCGTATTGTTCACCATGCCTCTGGGGCATGCGATGATGATACTGATGGAGAAGTTCATGCAGCCCGAAGCGGTGCACTATGCAGGCTTTGCGTTAGGATTCGTCGGGTTGGCCATGGTCATAGTGGGCGTATTCGTAAAGGGCGACACCCGGCAGACCCTCTGGGGGCTGATAGGCGGACTGCTCTTCTGGACGGGATGGGTGGAGTTCCTCTTCCTCTACTATGCCCGTCGCTACGGAGTGCAACCCGAGATAGAGAACGGCGAGATTGTAACCAAGCCGGAATACCTCATTATGCCAGCCTCGTTCGGCATGTGGATGATGGTGATGACGATGTACACGTTCAGCACCAAGAACGGCTGCGATTTCATCACGTGGATACAGAAACGACTCTTCGGAAGCCGTCGCAAGGAGATAGCCTTTCAGCCCATGACGCGCCACACCTCCATCGTAACCTTTATGGAGCTGAACATGATGCTCTGGGCTTTGTATCTGCTGCTGATGTTCTGCTACGACAAGAACTTCCTCGGCGACCATCATCCCGTAACCTATCTGGTCGGAGCAGGCTGCTTCATCGGCTCGCTCTTCATGTTCGGCAGGCAGCTCCGCATAGCCGCATGGGGAGCCAATATCCGCATGGCCATAGCCACGGTGATAATATTCTGGACGCCCGTTGAGATACTGGGTCGCATCAACTTCTTCCGCGAGTTTTGGGTCGAGCCGGAGAAGTACACTACGCTCATGCTCTGTATTCTTGCTGCCTTCCTCCTATTGTTGGTCTACCTTTGGGCAAGGGGTGCAAAGCGGAAGCGGAGCAGCTGATGCTTGCAGGTAGGACTGTCTTCCCCGACCCTTTCCGATATATTTCTCAGCATAGTCATCCGTCTGCCGTTAGGCTGTCATCCCCTTCAGCGTATTATCCTTTGATAATCCGATATTCGGATGGGGGCTGGCAGCCTGACGGTAAACAGCATAAAACCAGTACATAATTCGCTTTCCTGTCTCCATTGTGCCATTCCGTTTCGCAGCGTCGCTTATGTCAGCTCTTGGCAGACGCTCTCCCTCTCTCCCTCGTTCTTCGGCTTTCTGCCGCAAATATGCCTTGCTGCATCGTTTTGGGTATAGTGTATAAACCGATGTGGGGCGGTCTGCAATTCTCGTCTGCCAATCTCCATAAGTTTTTCAATACGTTGGAAAAGTTATAGTATGAGGCTCTCGATGATTGCCGATATACCGTCAGTACGACTATATCCGCAGGCTATGTCCACATATCTCCCAGCTATGTTCGTATATCTGCAAACTATGCTCATCGTGAAGCCCTGCCATCCCGTTCCTCCCTTCCCCTGTGTTTCTGCTATCTGCTTTCCTCTGTTCATCAGCCGTTTGGAACGGGCTGTACGAAATTATTTTGTAGATTATTTCTTGTTACTATGGATAATAATTAGTAACTTTGACACTATATAAAACAAACAGAGCGAGTTGCCCCGCTCTATTTGTTTTCACAACGGAATAATCCTTATTGTGACTTGCTTGAAAAATCTGTTGCAAATATAGTAATTTAATAATTAATAACCAAATAAATCTATCAAAAAGATGAAGACAATCTTAGGGTTAGACTTGGGAACCAATAGCATTGGTTGGGCTAAAGTCTCTATGGACGATAATGGTAACTATCTGCACGACATTAGGTTAGGTAGCCGTATCATTCCCATGAGTCAGGACACGCTTGGCAATTTCGACAAAGGAGTAACAGAATCACAGACTGCTGTCCGCACGAGCTTTCGAGGCGTTCGGAGGCTAAGGGAACGCGTCTTGCAACGACGCGAGCGATTGCTTAGGGTGTTGCACGTGATGGGATTCCTGCCACCTCATTACGATTCGGCCATCGGATGGGATCGGAGGACAGCTGCCACTTACGGCAAGTTCCTTGACCACGGAGAGCCGAAACTGGCTTGGGAACGGTGTGAAGATGGGACGATGCGCTTTCTCTTTATGGACTCGTTCCACGAGATGATGGCGGACTTTGCACGGCATCAGCCAACCTTGGTTGCTGACGGAAAACGGATTCCACTTGACTGGACGCTCTATTATTTGCGGAAGAAAGCCCTCACGCAAGCTGTCGGGAAAGAGGAACTGGCGTGGATACTGCTCAGTTTCAATCAGAAACGAGGCTACTATCAGCTGCGTGGAGAAGAGGAAGAGGAGACTCCTACGAAATGCGAGGAATACCATGAGCTGAAGGTGGTCAGTGTGGAAGCAGCTGAAGAGGGAAAAGACGGTAGCAGATGGTATGACGTTCATTTGGAGAACGGATGGATTTATCGGCGCAGTAGTAAGATTCCACTCGATGACTGGGTAGGAAAGACGAAGCAGTTTATCGTTACGACAGAATACGAGAAGGATGGAACGACACCGAAGAAGGGCAAGGACGGAGAGGTGAAACGGTCGTTCCGTGCACCGAAGGAAGATGATTGGGGACTGCGGAAGAAACGCACGGAGAGCCAACTGGAGGAATCGGGCAAGACCGTGGGCGCATTTATCTACGACCATCTACTGGAAGAGCCTGCCGACAAAATTCGCGGGAACTTCGTTCGTACTATAGAACGGAAATACTATAAAAAAGAGCTGGAAGCCATCTTGCGCAAGCAATGTGAGTTCCATGACGAACTGCGCAGCAAGGAGATGCTGGAGCTTGTGCCGAAGAGCTTTATCGGAGCAATCAGCCCCATCGTACCAGTCTGCTGAAAAAGGATATGGTCTATCTGCTTCTGACAGACCTCATCTTTTATCAGCGTCCGCTGAAAAGCAAGAAATCGCTGATAGCCGACTGTCCATACGAATACTATCAATACGTAGACAAGAAAACGGGAGAGATAAAGCAGCAGGGCATAAAGTGCATAGCAAAGTCGAACCCCTACTATCAGGAGTTCCGCTTGTGGCAGTTCGTTCTCAATCTCCGGCTCTATGACCGGACAGATGATAAGGATGTTACTGCAGAGTATCTGCCTTCGCCCGAAGACTATGTCCGCCTGTTCAGGTTTCTGAATGATAGAAAGGAAATCAATCAGGAGACATTGCTGAAAGATTTCTTCTGTCTGAAGAAAACAAAATTGGGTACGGAGAAGAGTTTTCCTATCCGATGGAATTATATTGAGGATAAAGAGAAGAAATATCCCTGCAACGAGACGAGGTACGAGATGCTTGCGGCACTCAACCGGGCAGGCATAGAACGCAGTTGGCTGGACGATACTGAACGGCAGTACCGCCTGTGGCATCTGCTCTACTCCGTGGAAGCCAAGGTTGAGGCAGAAGGAGCGTTGCGGAAGCTGTGCACAGCTGCAAATAAAAAAGAAAAGGAAAAAGAGACTGAAAAACAGGTCTTTATCAATGATGAAGAAGCCTTTGTCAATGCTTTCCTGAAAGTGAAGCCATTCAAGAAAGATTATGGTGCTTACTCGGAAAAAGCCGTAAAGAAATTGTTGGCTGTCATGCGCAAGGGCAGCCTGTGGCACGAGGAAGACATCTGTGAGGAGACAAAGGACAGAATAGGACATATCCTGCGAGGTGATATTGACGAGAAGATAAGAGAACGGATAGAATCTGCCGTTTCTTCTTTCAGCCAGCTTGCTGACTTCCAAGGGCTGCCCGAATGGCTGGCGTGCTATGTAGTGTATGGTCGCCATTCTGAGGCAACGGATATAAAATGTTGGAATACCCCTGAAGACCTGATGGCATACATCAACGGCTTCAAGCAGCACTCGCTCCGTAATCCAATTGTGGAGCAGTGTGTTCTTGAGACCCTTCGGACGGTTCACGATATTTGGAAGGAAGCAGGACGGATTGACGAGATTCATGTGGAGTTGGGACGAAGCATGAAGAGCACGGCTGACCAGCGTGCCCGTATGACGCAGAATATATTGAAGAACGAGAATACCAATCTGCGCATCAAGAGTTTGCTGATGGAGCTGAAAAACGACACGGACATTAGGGATGTTCGTCCTTACTCGCCCATGCAGCAGGAAATATTGCGTATCTATGAGGAAGGAGCATTGCAGGAACTGACTAAGGATGATGAGGATTATACGGAGATCTCCAGAATATCGAAGCTGGCACAGCCCTCGGCAAAGGAACTACTAAGGTATAAGCTGTGGCTGGAACAGAAATACCGCTCACCTTATACAGGCAAGCCTATTTCGCTGTCGAAGCTCTTTACCCCGGCTTATCAGATAGAGCATGTCATACCGCAGAGACGTTACTTTGACGATTCTTTCAATAATAAAGTTATCTGTGAGGCGGAGGTGAACGCGCTGAAGAGTAGTATGTTAGGCTATGAGTTTATCAAGAATCATGGCGGGGAGATTGTACACTGCACCCAGTTGGGAGATGTGAAGGTCTTGAGCGAGAGCGAGTACAAGGCTTTTGTTACGGAGCATTATGCTGATAACCGGGCGAAGAAGGACAGACTGCTGATGGAAGACATACCACAGGAATTCCTGAACAGGCAGATGAATGACAGCCGGTACATAAGTAAGGTTGTGAAAGGCCTGCTCTCTAATATTGTCAGGACTGAGGAAGAGAAGGAAGCTACGTCGAAGTTCGTTATTCCCTGTACGGGTGGTATCACTGACAGACTGAAGAAGGACTGGGGCCTTAACGATGTATGGAACAGCATAGTCTATCCACGCTTTGAACGGCTCAATAAGTTGACAGAATCCGAAGCCTTCGGTCATTGGGAGAACAAGGAGGGGAAACGGGTCTTCCAGACTTCCCTTCCATTGGATCTACAGCGGGGATTCAGCAAGAAACGCATTGACCACCGGCATCATGCCATGGATGCGTTGGTGATAGCGTGTGCATCTCGCAATATCATCAATTACCTTAATAATGAGTCTGCCGATAGTCCGAGAAAACGGGAAGACCTGCGGCAACAGCTCTGCGCTAAGAATCGCATTATCCGCAAGCCGTGGGAAACCTTTACGCAGGATGCCCGTGCAGCATTGGAGGACGTGGTGGTCAGCTTCAAAAACTATGTCCGTGTCATCAACAAAGCTACTAATTATTATGAGCGGTATGATGCCGATGGCAAGAAAACTATGGCAGAACAGAAAGGTTGTGAAATGTGGGCAGTAAGAAAGCCAATGCATGAAGCGAAATATTACGGACATGTAAATTTGAGACGTAAAATAACAGTTAAACTGGAGGATGCTTTGGAGAACATTCCTTCAATTTGTAATAAAGATTTGCGTGGCTACATTAACGGATTAATGGCGGAAAATTCTGATACCAAACAGCTACTTGCCCATTTCAAAAGCATAGGCTATCGCTGGAACAAACAGTATGTAGACAGGGTTGAGATATGGCAGTTCAGCGATGTGAAGGAGAAGATGGTGGCGATAAGAAAGCCGTTGGATACATCTTTCAATAAAGATAGTATCTTAACCATTACTGATACAGGTATACAAAAAATTCTCCTATGCTATCTTGAAGCGAAGGGTGGAGACCCTACGGTAGCGTTTACACCAGAAGGTATTGCCGAGATGAACAAATATATAACATTATATAATAATGGCAAGAGGCACCAGCCGATTTTTAAAGTAAGAGTATCCTCAAAACTTGGAAAAAAATTCTCGGTAGGATCTATAGGGTGTAAGGCAAAGCAATTTGTAATAGCTGAGGCTGGTACCAATCTTTATTTTGCTATCTATGAAGATATGGTTGGAAAGCGTGCTTACTCTACCATGCCATTGAATGAAGTTGCAGAACGGTTGAAGCAAGGATTATCTCCTGTTCCGGAGAAAAATGAAAAGGACATCCCACTGAAGTTTTATCTCTCACCCAATGATTTAGTATATGTTCCAACAAAGGATAAAGAAGAGAAGTTGAGTAAGGCAAGGATCTACAAATTCGTAGACTCCAGCGGTACAACCGCAAATTTTGTCCCTCATAGGTCTGCTAATCTTATTTATAATGTGGACAAGAAGTTTGCTGGATTGTTTTGTAATGGGTTAACTATCCAAAATGAATATGGAGTAGGTAGTCCACAATCTAAGAATCAAAAGGCCTTGACAGGTGAAATGATAAAAGCTGTCTGTTGGAAACTTGAAGTAGACCGTTTGGGAAATATTATTAGAATCATTAAGTAAAACCTTGTTTCCATGATAAAGAAGACCTTATGCTTCAGCAATCCCATCTATCTGAGTTTACGCAATGCCCAGTTGGTACTGCACTTGCCAGAGGTGGAAAGCAACGAAACGTTGCCTGAAGCGATGAAGAAAGAAGCAGAGCGCACCATCCCGATAGAAGATATCGGGGTGGTCATACTTGATAACCGGCGTATTACAGTAACTTCGGGAGTATTAGAAGCATTGTTGGATAATAATTGCGCTGTCATTACCTGCGACCAAAAGAGTATGCCTGTAGGTCTGCTTCTCCCTTTGTGCGGCAACAATACCCAGAACGAACGGTTTCGTTCGCAACTGGATGCGTCTTTGCCGTTACGTAAGCAACTTTGGCAACAGACCGTGAAACAGAAAATACTCAATCAAGAGTATGTTCTTCGGACTAATACTGACAAAGAGACCAATTGCATGAAGGTATGGGCAAATGATGTGCGTAGCGGTGACCCTGACAATCTTGAGGCAAGGGCAGCCGCCTATTACTGGCGCAATCTTTTTACGGATTATCCTGATTTTGTCCGTGACCGCGAAGGTACACCTCCTAATAATCTTCTAAATTATGGGTATGCCATCTTGCGTGCGGTCATTGCGCGGGCACTGGTAGGCAGCGGCTTGTTACCAACTTTGGGTATCCATCACCACAACCGTTACAATGCCTATTGTTTGGCTGATGATATTATGGAGCCTTATCGGCCGTATGTAGATCAGCTTGTCGTTGATATTATTCACTGTAGCGATGACGTTTCTGTGATTACCAAAGAACTAAAGATGCAGCTCTTGGGTATTCCAATGTTGGATGTTGTGGTGAACGGTAAGCGCAGTCCGCTGATGATAGCTGCTCAACAGACGACTGCTTCTCTTGCAAAATGTTTTGCAGGAGAGGTTCGGCGTATTAGTTACCCGGAAATGTAGATTATTATGTCCAGTTTCGACCGTTTCAGTGAATATCGGATTATGTGGATTCTTGTATTCTTCGACCTGCCCACGGAAACCAAGAAGGAAAAGAAAGCCTATATTGATTTCCGTAAATCCTTGATGAAGGACGGGTTCACCATGTTCCAGTTCTCCATCTATGTGCGTCATTGTGCAAGCATGGATAATGCCGAAGTTCACATGAAGCGTGTACGTGCAGCGTTGCCTAAGGTTGGTAAAGTTGGTATCTTGTGCATAACAGATAAACAGTTTGCCAACATTCAGCTCTTTTATGGTGAGAAGCCGAAACCGCCCAATGCCCCCGGACAGCAGTTGGAGTTATTCTAAGCAACAACTAATAGAAAACGAAAATCCCACTCTTTTGGAGTAGGATTTTGTTTTGCGGTATCATTTTATTTTTCTCTCAACAATCTTGTATTGTCTTGATAATCAATTCCTTGTCCATGTTGAGTTGTTGTTGCTACCGCAAAGGTACGAATTTTCAAGCAAATCACAACGAAATGGCTTAGGAAACGCCCGGCAGTGCGTTGTTGTTGCTACCGCAAAGGTACGAATTTTCAAGCAAATCACAACTCATAATGATGATAAAAAATTTCAATAAAGTTGTTGTTGCTACCGCAAAGGTACGAATTTTCAAGCAAATCACAACGTCGTGTGCCAACCACCTGCTTTCGTGTACGTTGTTGTTGCTACCGCAAAGGTACGAATTTTCAAGCAAATCACAACGGCATGGTGATGGTCTCGCCGTTGATTCCGGTTGTTGTTGCTACCGCAAAGGTACGAATTTTCAAGCAAATCACAACCAATTGGCTTGTATGCGTTTTCGGCAACGGGTTGTTGTTGCTACCGCAAAGGTACGAATTTTCAAGCAAATCACAACTAAGCCTCTGTCTGAATCGTTCGATACGTGTTGTTGTTGCTACCGCAAAGGTACGAATTTTCAAGCAAATCACAACAGCAAAGCAAGGTCAGACACGTATGCACGTGTTGTTG
>NZ_BAKG01000013.1 GCF_000614065.1 Prevotella dentasini JCM 15908
TATGTTTCTCCGAATCACCCCAAGGACAGCGGACCGCAGCCACGGGCTATCTCCCTCACGAATCGTGCCCCAACAGGCCCGTAAACTATTCCTTATCTTAATTGGCATAAGATGAAAACGGAAAAATTTGGCTTTGTCGGTGAAATGTTTAATCTTTGCTACTATAAATCTTGCAGCAACCAAAAATCGCCCGGTGTTGAACAAATACATGCTTAAATAACCTAATCTCTATGAATGTAAACGAACAGCATCCTATGCCACAACGCAAGGCAATGCGGTTGGCGAATTATGACTACGCCACCCGTGGCTATTATTTCATAACACTCGTTATTTACAAGCGGCTGTGTTTGTTTGGGCATGTTTATGACGGATGTATGATGATGAGCGATGCTGCCAAGGTCTTGGAGCAAAGTTATTATGAGCTGCCTCAGACTTTCAAGGATGTAGAATGTGGGGAGCATGTTTTCATGCCCAATCATTTTCATTGTATAATAGGTTTACAAATAGGTGGAAATAGTAATCTGTCAGACATCATGCAGTGGTGGAAGAGTCATACGACAAACCTTTATATCCGCGGTGTGAAGGAAAAAGGATGGCCGCCATTCTCCCAACGCCTATGGCAGGGTCGTTTCTATGACCATATTATCCGCAATCAATATGATTTTGACAATATTCGCAATTATATTTACGAGAACCCCATACGTTGGGGGCATGATTGTTATAATCCGGATGCTCCCAACGCACAAGTTTAAGATTCAGGAGTCAATTACGGGGCATGCCCCTGTAGATTGATATGTTTCTCCGACTCGCCCCAAGGACAGCGAGCCGCAGCCACGGGGTGTGTCGTGTTGAGCCGCAGCCACGGTGTAGGGACAGACCGCGTGTCTGTCCGATAATCAAACAGCACACGCATGCGTAAGCGGACAGGCACAGGGCCTGTCCCTACGGATTTTTATGTCGGGGAAAGGCATTTTCTCCTATCAAACTCTACAAAAAGACATTGCCATAACGAATAGATCTGCCGTGCCCGATGCGCAGAAAATGCTGTTTATCTCCTTCGGAAAGACTAAAATATCCCCAAAGCTGTAAATGTTAAAAGGCCTAAAAATATCACTAATAAAACTCTGTGATTCAGATTGTTGCGATGTATTGATGTCCGATATTGATAGATTGGGAAAATGAAGAATGTCCGATTTCGCTATTTTTTTGTCCGATTTCGCTATGTACTTTCGCGAATCTTGCCCTTATCTTTGCAGCAGAATTAAGACATAAATTTCCACGGTAAGATGAAACAGCAATCAGACGGAAAGCAGAACCTACGGCAAAAGCAGAACATGCAGTTCTTGGAAGACCGTACCGACCTGCTTGATACCATCCGCGAAATGATTGACTGCGAACTCGACCGAAGAGAACAGGCAAAGAAACACGGTATTCACCCCGAGAATCCGCCGCCCATCCCACCGCCTCGTTGGTGTTCACTCTGGCAGCGCATCATGAACATCTTCACCGTCTGCCTGTTATAATTAATAAGGTAAATTAATATGAAACAAAATGCAGAACACAGCGGATAGGCAGAACGACAGCCACGGTGTAGGGGCAGACCTCGTGTCTGTCCGATAAACAGAAAACAGATAAACAGATAAACAGATAAACAGAAAACAGATAAACCGATAAACGAAGAAAGAAAACAAAAAAACAAAGGAGCACGGGGCGATGCAAACTCCACTTAACTCCAAAATAAAAAACAAACTATTATTTAACCCAAACGCCCGAGCCTCCGCAAGGCGTTGCCCCGGAAGGGGATTCAGCAGGGAGGCATAAATACGATGAAACATAAGAACTTATTCAAGAACACGGCAGCGGCGATAGTCGCCCTGTTCATCGCAATGCTCGCACTGCCGCAGACTGCGCAGGCAGGCGGAACCGTAACCATCGACGGAGAGGAAAAAGCCGTCCTGTCGCATGAATATGATGGTGGTACAGGGGGCTTTATGCTTTCTTTATACCTCTCGGAAGACAAGAAAGAAAAAATCGAACTGGAACTCAACAAGGACTTCCATGTGGGCAAGGACATCGACCTGACGGAGAAAGAAAGCGAACACGACGGATACTATTGGGCCGTAGTCTATTATAAGGGCGGTTCTAAGGTTTTCAACTCTTTTGCCAAACCCGGCTCAAGCGCGGCTGTCTTTACCACGGGTACGTTACGCATGGACGGCGACCCGGCAGGCACCTTCACCGTCAGGCTATCCAACGGCAAGATAACCGATAATATAAACGACGGCAAGACACACACCATCAGCATCAACTACAGCAGTGGCGAAGCAGAAACATACGCCATCACGGTTTGCGAACAGCCTGTAACGTCTGCCAACTGCCACGACCTCAGCAGTATTGACGGTGTGGAGGGAAAAGTATTCTACAACCCCGACACCAAGACCCTCACCCTTGAGAATGCGGTAATCAACACGTCCGCGACCATAATTGAAGTGGATAAGGATGACCCGACCGATGAGGTCTACACCATTGTCGTGAAAGGAAACAACGTCCTGCACTCCACCTACGGGCACGGACTGCGCTTCGCAGGAGTGAACCTGAACATCAAGGGCAGCGGCTCGCTCACCGTCAACTGCGACAGATTCATAGCCCTCTGCATCTACAAGGGCAATACGACCGTGTCTGGAGGCTGCTCCTTAACGATGAAGGGCTGTCAGGGAGTTAACGGCTGGAAAGAGGCAGGCCTGACCATCGACGGCTCGCACTTCACGGCTGTCTCCACGGGGACTGAGGACTATGACCACACCATGAGAAACCTGACATGGCTCGCCCTCAACAACTGCCAGATTACGCAGCCCGCAGGCGCAGCCTACGACCCATCGCTCATGGGCGTGGCACTTGACGGAACGCTGCTGAAGGGCGAGGTGGTGATAGAGCCGACACCGTCGGGCGGCACTCTTCTCTATGAAGGCTTCGAGCAGGAAGGCATGCCAGCGGGATGGAAAACCATCGACAGCGACGGCGACGGATACGACTGGACGTTCTATTTCAAGAACGAAGGAGAATATACGGTATCAGCACACTCGGGAGAGGGCATTGCCACTTCGTACTCTTACGGCGATGGTAAGCCCCTTAACCCGGACAACTACCTCATTACGCCGCTCGTGAGCGGAGCGACCAAGGTGAGATTCTATGCCATGGCACAGGATAAGGACTATCCTGCAGATCACTTCGCAGTATGCGCCTCGAAGACGGGCAGGGAAGTCTCCGACTTCGCCATCGTAGAGGAGTGGACCATGACGGCCGCCAAGCCTACGACGAGGACTGTTGGCCAGTGGTACGAATACAATGTTTACCTGCCTGCCGGCACCCGGTACGTAGCGTTCCGCCACTACAACTGCACCGACCAGTTCCGTCTGAACATCGACGACGTTACGGTATTCGGCACCGCCGACGGCATCAGCACCGTAGCCACCGCCGTGCCTGCCAAGAAGCAGGGCATCTACAACCTGCAGGGCGTGCGCATGTCCGGCGACTTCAGCCGCCTGCCGGCCGGCATCTACATCGTAGACGGACGAAAGGTAGTGAAGAAGTAGAATCCCTTCCCGGGCTGGCCTAAGTGCCAGTCAGAACATAAACGACATACCGTCTCCTCCCCTCTCGGGAAGGAGGCGGTAGTGTGTAATACATCCTTTTCTCCCTTGGCACGCAACGAATAATAAAAAAAAATTACCTGATATTTGGTGTTGTCGGAAGAAAACATTATCTTTGCGAACAAGAGTGCCAATTGCAGTCAAAGCAGCTGCTGGCAGGGTCGTGGCGGTGGCCGTCATCTTCTACCGCTCCCTGTTGATGCGGGTACTCACTTCGGCTTGCTCCGATATTCTGATACACATAGGCACATTCCTAACCGACAATCACCCTGTAGGGACAGACTGCCACGTCTGTAGCCGCAGGAAAAATTAATCATAATCATTAAACTCTAATGCCCGAGCCTCTATAAGGTATTGCCCCAAAAAGGGATTTAGCAGGGAGGCGTCAATACGATGAAACAACAAAGTCCATTCAAGAACTTGCCTGCGGCGATAGTCGCGCTGTTCGTCGCAATGTTTGCACTGTCCACCACAGCGCAGGCGCAGGAACGGTACGACCTTATGGTTGCAGGTGTATGGGTAACATCTGACAACTGCGACGACCTCACCGTCGTTGATGGGGTAGAGGGTGTCGCGCAGTACGACCCCGAAACCAAGACCCTCACCCTCGAAAACGCTACAATCCGTAACTCGGCAGAGGAAAACGGCTATGCCTCGGGTGTGGCTTTTACGAATACCATGGACGGACTGACCGTCAACCTCGTGGGCAACAATACCATTATTTCAGAAAATAGCATGGGTATGTTCAATTTCCGGGAAAAGCAGCTCATCCTTACGGGCGGCGGCTCGCTCAAGGTGAGCGGTGCGGAAACAGCGACGAACGACCTCTTCAGCTGTGGTATATTGAACAGGGGCAGCATGGTAGTGAAAGGCTGCACCGTTGAGGCAACAGGCGGAATCAGCGGCATTAACCACGGCAACTGGGAGTTCGACAGCTGCACCGTGCGCGTCAAGGGCGGCGGCTCTGCGAACGATGAATATGCAGGCAGCATGGGCTGGCTTCATTCTCAGCCTACTTTCAAGAATTGTATTCTTACCGCTCCAGCGGAAGGAGTATGGAGAGATTTTACAGGGGATGATGGAATCTACTACGCTCTCTTCGGCTCTGACGGCAAGGTGTTTACCGACTGGATAACCATCGCACCAATTACAGAGGTTGAAAACTACGGCTTTTATGTTGCAGGCGTGCAGGTAACGTCGGAGAACTGCAATAGCCTGACGGACATCCCCGGTGTAGAGGGAACCGTGAAGTATGACCATAGCAGCAAGACTCTCACCCTCGAAAACGCTACAATCCGCAATTCGGCAGAGGAAAACGGCTATGCCTCTGGTGTGGCTTTCACCAATACCTTGGACGGCCTGACCGTCAACCTCGTGGGCAACAATACATTTATTTCCGAAAAGAGCATGGGTATGTTTAATTTCCGGGAAAAGCAGCTCACTCTTACGGGCGGCGGCTCGCTCAAGGTGAGCGGTGCGGAAACGGCTGCGAATGAGCTTTTCAGCTGTGGTATACTGAACAGGGGCAGCATGGTAGTGAAAGGCTGCACCGTTGAGGCAACGGGCGGAATCAGCGGCATTAACCACGGTAACTGGGAGTTCGACGGCTGTACCGTGCGCGTCAAGGGCGGCGGCTCTGCGAACGATGAATACGCAGGCAGCATGGGCTGGCTTCATTCTCAGCCTACTTTCAAGGATTGTGGTCTCATCTCTCCAAAAGAAGGAGTATGGAAAGACTTTACAGGAGACGACGGAAACTACTACTCTCTCTTCGGCTCCGACGGCAAGGTGTTTGCCGACTGGATAACCATCGCGCCAATTCCAGAGGTTGAAAACTACGGCTTCAGTGTTGCAGGCGTGCAGGTAACGTCGGAGAACTTCAATAGCCTGACTGACATTCCCGGCGTAGAGGGAACTGTGAAGTATGACCATGACAGCAAGACCCTCACCCTCGAAAACGCTACAATCCGCAATACGGCAGAGGAAGACGGCAATGCCTCGGGTACGGCCCTTTTCAGCACCTTGGACGGTTTCGTTGTCAACCTTGTGGGCAGCAGCACCATTATCTCCGACAAGGGCATGGGATTATGCAATGCCGATTCTGCTCATCTTACCCTTATGGGTAGCGGAACTCTCAAGGTGAACGGTTCGGCAGCAGCGGATGGTCTCCATAGTTGCGGCATACAGAACAATGGCTACCTCACCGTGAAGGACTGCGTCGTTGAGGTGGCAGCAGGAGTCAACGGCATTTGCAAGGGTGTTTGGACATTCGACAACTGTATCGTGCGCGTCAAAGGCGGAGGTTCTCAGAGCAGCGAGTATGCAGGCAGCATCAGCAGCCTTTGGGATAAGCCTACCTTCAATGGTTGCTCCATCATTGCCCCGGAAGGTACATACCTGAAGGATTTCATGTTAGATGGTGGTAAGGAACCTTGCTACTCCCTCTTCGGTTCGGACGGCAAGGTAGTAACGAGCAAGGTGGTAATTTCCACTGAAGTCTCTGGCATCAACACCGTACCTGTTGGCGTGTCTGCCGGGGAGCAGGGTATCTACAATATGCATGGTATGCGTATGAACGGCAACTTCGACCAATTGCCTGCCGGCATCTACATCGTTGACGGCAAGAAGGTGGTGAAGAAGTAACTATCTTCTTTCGGATAGGCACGGGTGTGTCCCTACATGCAATCGGTGTGTAGGGGCACACTTTGTGTCTGTCCAGTCTTCAAGGAAAGAAGAACGCGTATAGTGGATGCGGTCAGGCAGAAAACAATACACGCACGCATCAGCGGATGCTGACAGGCAGAAAGCAGTAAACATACATTGTAACGAAAGCGGACTGGCACGTGGCAATGCGGACAGGCATAGGGCCTGTCCCTACAGATTGATATGCCTCCCCCGATTCCATCCCCAAGAACAACGAGTCGCAGCCACGCAGTAGGGACAGACCGCGTGTCTGTCCGATAATCAGAAGACAGCATACGCATGCAGCAGCGGATGCTCCAAGGACAACGAGTCGCAGCCACGCTGTAGGGACAGACCGCGTGTCTGTCCGATAATCAGAAAACAGCACGTGCACGCAGCAGCGGAAGTGGATAAACAGAATATAGCAGTACGCACGCATCAGCAGATACGGACAGGCACGAGTGTGTCTTTGTAATGGCACTCGCTGTGCGAGAGCAAGGGATTCAACGCGCTTCTTTGTGAAAAAACTTTGCAAAAAATATACGAAAAGTTTGGTGGAATTAAAAAGATATGCTATCTTTGCACTCGCAATTCAGAAATGATGTTTCTCTGCTAAAGAGATAATAAAATTTGTATGAATGGTAGCGGGGTGTAGCGCAGCCCGGTAGCGCTCCTGGTTTGGGACCAGCGGCCGCAGGTTCGAATCCTGTCGCCCCGACACACATCAAGAGAGATGTGTGGATGATAAATGCGGCAATAGCTCAGTTGGTAGAGCACGACCTTGCCAAGGTCGGGGTCGCGAGTTCGAGTCTCGTTTGCCGCTCTTTGACATTCTGAAATAAGTACTCAGGGAGACGTGTCTCTTTTATGCCCAGGTGGCGGAATTGGTAGACGCGCACGTTTCAGGTGCGTGTGTTTCACGACGTGCAGGTTCGAGTCCTGTTCTGGGCACTTTGCTTATTCAGAATGTTAATATAAATAATGTCGGAGAGGTGGCGGAATTGGTAGACGCGCTACTTTGAGGGGGTAGTGAAAATTGTTTCGTGGGAGTTCGAGTCTCCTCCTCTTCACATTAGTTTGTAAGAAGTTTCTTACATTGTTGATGCGGCAATAGCTCAGTTGGTAGAGCACGACCTTGCCAAGGTCGGGGTCGCGAGTTCGAGTCTCGTTTGCCGCTCTTTTTAAGAGAAACATACTAAAGCCAACAGAATGAATTTGTATTTAAGATACTTCGACAATGAAACGTTAGTACATAATGTCGATGACGCTCTTGATTTTTTGGTCTCTATCCCTGATATTCAGATGACTCCAGAATTGGAGGCTGATATTCGTACGTATGCTGCCAACGATGTGTTCTATCCGAAGCGGTATAAGGTGCGTCCCCGTATTTATTTCATTATCATTAAGACAGAGGCTGCCACCATGCTGGACTTCAAACAGAAGAAGGCTCTCCGTTCCAGTGGTGATTATGCACAGCGTAAGGAAAATCCTGCCATCATGCACCTTGCCGAAGAGCGGGAGGGATGGTATGAAGGGCAGCTCAACTTCAAGCGTGTAGTCTTCCTGCCTGCAACGGGGAAGCATGAGTATCGCGACACCCATTTTGTTGCGAACTGCAAGGCTGTTTCGGGCATGGACTGCTACAACCGAATCATTGATTATCTGAAGGGCAGGGTAGATGCCCGTAGTCAGTTTCCTTCTGCTAAAGGCAAGAACTTCTCCTTTAGGTATTTGGGAATGTGGAAGTAATAAGGGCGCATGTATTCCGGTGCGTACCCGTAACTTTTTTAATATGTTGATGGTATGAACAAGGTCATGTTGATTGGAAACGTAGGAAAGGAGCCGGAGATACATTACTACGAGGCCGACCAGTGTGTGGCCTCGTTTCCTTTGGCAACAACCGAGCGTGGATATGTGCTCCCGAACGGGACAAGCGTGCCGGACAGGACGGACTGGCACAACATCGTGCTGTTCAAGGGGCTTGCCAAGTATGCAGAGAGATATATTCACAAGGGGGATAAGGTTTATATAGAGGGCCGTATCCGCTACCGTACTTACGATGACAAGAAAGGGGCCAAGCGAATGGCGACAGAGATTTATGCCGATAATCTTGAGTGGCTGACCGCTCCCCGGAAATCGTCTGATATGGCCTCGTCTGAAAACACGCCGTCAGGGCAGCAGGTTGGCGACGACTCAAAACTCCCATTCTAAATGGTTGATTTATTATTGGACATATCTTCATACGTAGTCTTTCAGAGCCCGACTCCCGGAGTGCTGATAGCCGCGGCTTTGGCCGTTGTGCTTTTGGGACTTTCAGGGTTTGCCAGTGCATCGGAAATAGCTTTCTTCAGCCTTTCGCCTAATGACGTAGATGAACTGGATGCCGAACACAGCCCGGCCGACAAGCAAATAGAGATGCTTCGAGAAGATAGCGAGCGTACCTTGGCGACTATCCTGATTACCAATAATCTGGTGAACGTAACCATCATCATGCTTTCCAACTATGTCTTGGGCAGTGTTCTGCTGTTCAAGGTGGCTTGGCTGGAATTTCTTTGCATAACGGTTCTCCTTACCTTTATTCTTCTGCTTTTCGGTGAGATTATGCCGAAGGTGTACAGCCGCCAGAATTCCTTGCGGTTTTGCCGCCTTGGTGCAAGGTATATCGTCATGCTCCGCGGCCTGTTCTGGTATTTGGAGAATATTCTGCTCAAGAGCGGTACGTTCGCCGAGAAAATGGTGCAGAAGGAGAACAGGCAGCTGTCGGTGGATGACTTGGAGCAGGCTTTGGAACTGACGAACAAAAACGAAATCAAGGATGAGCAGAAAATGCTGCAAGGCATTATCCGATTCGGGGATGAGACGGCGAAGGAGGTGATGACTCCCCGGCAGGACATTGTCGACCTTGATATCCGCAGTTCCTATTCTGACGTGCTGAAGTGCATTGTGGAGAACAACTACTCGCGTATTCCCATCTATCAGGACAATGATGACAACATGAGGGGAGTGCTCTACATCAAGGATTTGCTTCCCTATCTTTCCAAGCCGTCCAATTTCAGGTGGCAGAGTCTCATCCGTCCTCCTTATTTCGTACCCGAGACCAAGAAAATCGACGATCTGCTGCGTGAGTTCCAAAGCAACAAGGTGCATATTGCGATTGTGGTAGACGAGTTTGGAGGCACGAGCGGCATCGTAACGTTGGAGGACATACTCGAGGAGATTGTAGGAGAAATTAACGACGAGTACGACGAGGAGGAGAAGTTCTATTCCAAGATAGGCAGCAATGTCTATCTTTTTGAAGGAAAAACACTGCTGAGTGATTTTACGAAGATACTGAACGTGGCTGACGACGAATTTTCGGAAGTGGAGGGCGACGCGGATTCGCTGGCAGGCCTGCTCTTGGAAATAAAGGGAGATTTCCCGGGCGTTCACGAAAAAATCATCTATAAGAACTATACCTTTGAGGTAATGGACATAGAGGAACGCCGTATCAGCAAGATAAAAGTTACCGTAGGCAATGCCCGTTAGGATAGAAGAGATTGCCGGAGACGTGGTTCTGGGCCTGTACGCCATCGGGCAGGGCAGGGCGGAAGAGCTTCGCGGAGAACGGGAACTCCTGAAGCTGATGCTGGGCAGGGAGGTGGAGATTTCCCACAATGCCGACGGCCGGCCCTTGATTTCCGATGGCAACGTCAGCATATCGCACACCAAGGGACATGTTGCCATCTTATTTTCCCCAACCCGTTCGGTGGGGGTCGATATTGAATTTCCCTCGGAGCGGGTGAAGCGCGTTGCCCCCCGTTTTCTCCGGAGGATGAAAGGTACGATTCGACAGAGGACTTGCAGATAGTATGGTGTGCCAAGGAAACCATGTACAAGCTGTATTCCGAAGAGCATTTGGCGTTGGCGGAGATGAAGGTGCGGCTGAAGGAATCGGAAATAATCAATATGCGGAACGGCAGCGTCGTGCGTTTTTTTCACCGGGTCAGCCCCGAGTATATCCTGACCGCTGCTTGGGAATAGGCCTTGGCCGTGATAACGGCAAACGGGTCTGGAAGCCGGAGATTATCGGATGCCGTTGTGCAGAAATAGGGTTTTCCCTATTGTTTTTGTGGGAAAAAACTTGCAGGTTAACATATAAGTTCTTACTTTTGCACTTAGTTATAATAAAGGAACAAGACAAAACGTTTAATTTTAATACATAAAGTTATGAAAAAGTTAATTCTCATGGCAGCAGTAATGCTTGCATCGGTTGGAGCATACGCTCAGCACGCAGTAGGTTCTTTCAATCTTCAGCCAAAGATTGGTATGAACATCGCGAATCTCTCTGAAGGAGATGCCGACAGCCGTATCGGCTTGGCAGCAGGTGTTGAAGGCGAGTATCAGGTTTCCGACCTGTTCTCTCTCTCGGCAGGTGCCATCTACTCCATGCAGGGATGCAAGAGCAAGTGGGAGGCTTTGGGTCAGTCCGTAACCACTACTACAAAACTGGACTATATCAACATTCCCATCATGGCCAACGTTTATGTTGTCAAGGGCTTGGCCGTGAAGTTGGGTATACAGCCGGGCTTCAAGGTGAACGGTGAGGTAAAGACCTCTGCTGAGACAAGCCTCGGTTCTGGCTCGAAGACGGCAGATGTTGATGCCAAGTCGTTCGACTTCTCCATCCTGTCGGCATCTCATACGAATATAACAATATTCAGCTCGATGCACGTTACAACTGGGGACTGACCAAGGTTTCAGACTTCTCTGATGCCAAGAACAGCGTATTCCAGATAACTCTGGGTTATAAGTTTGCATTGTAGTCTTAGAAAGGTATAAGTAAACGGGCCGTGTGCCAATTGTTCCCGGAACATTGGTACACGGTTTTTTTCATGTAGCGACGTCCGTCGGCAGAATCCCACATTCTGCCGACGGGCGTCTTTTTGTTTGGTGTGCGGTTTTATGACCGTGGGTTTTCAGGAGTGAGATATGCCTTTCCGTCCGCTTTCCATAGGGTATAATATGAAAATCTTCATGTGGTAATCCGATTACCATCAGGTGGTAATTCGATTATCTTCATGTGGTAATCCGATTACCGTCGTGTGGTAATTCAATTATCTTCATGTGGTAATCCGATTACCGTCGGGTGGTAATTCAATTATCTTCATGTGGTAATCCGATTACCGTCAGGTGGTAATTCAATTATCTTCAGGTGGTAATCCAATTACCATCGGGTGGTAATTCAGTTATCTTCAAGTGGTAATTCAATTACTATCGGGTGGTAATTTTATTATTATTAGGTGAGTCTTTATTAATTGTAGTGTAGAGATGATATTCTGATGAATAGAAAAATATTTCCAGTATGTAGGAAAATGTTTTCCTTCATACTGGAAATAATGAAAAATTGTATATAAGGCTGATTATGTATTGTATATTCTCTCGGAGGGCTTCCTTAATTGATATTGACGGGAGAGTGCCGAGGAAATAGAGTACTTTTGTGTCCGGGCTGGGGAATATGGGCTATTTGAACTTGTTGAGGAAGGAGTCTGCCTGAGCATTGCCCAACTCTTTGGCCTTGGATATGTTCTTGAGTCCTTCTTCTTTCTGGCCGCTCTGGCACTGGGCGATGCCGAGGACGAGATGTGCGTCGGCAAAGTCTGGTTTCAGGCTGATGGCACGCTTGGCGGCAGCGATGGCTGCGTCGGTTTTGTTTACTCTGAGGAGAAGGCTTCCTGCTTCGGCATGGTAGACAGCCTCTTCGGGGGCAAGGCGTGAGGCGATGAGTATGTCCTGAAGGGCCTGCTGCCACAGGTGTCCCTTGGCTTCGCACTGCTCGCGCTCGTAGTAGAAGCCGGCTCCGAGGGTGCCTTGGAGGAAATACTCGTAGGTATAGTAGTCGCGCATGGCTTTTCTGTAGTCGCCCATCCTGTCGTACTGCCGTGCACGGGCGAGAAAGAATGGGGCCGCGGTAGCGGCGTAGGGGGTGTCGCATAGTTCGATGCTTTGGTTCAGCAGCGAGAGTATCTCCTGATTGGCGGCTCCTAAATGTTCGCGGCTTTGGGCCATTTCGAGGTAGAGTTCGGGGTTCTTGAATTTCGTCCTTGTCAGCTGCTCGAAGGCATTGTAGGCTTCCTTGTAGTTTCCCTTGGCGTAGTCTATCTGTGCTATCAGGTGCTTGTAGCTTCTTGCGGATTCAGTCTGTCGGCCTCCTTGGCCTCGGTCATGGCCTTTTCGAGTGTCCATCCGATGGCGGAGGCGTTGCCGGTAATGGCTGCCTGATAGATGCTTCGGGCATAGTTGAAATGCGCCTCGCCCTTGTTTTCCGCCTTTCCTACAGCAGCTTGGAGGGTTTTGTCGGCTTCCTGCCATCTGCCTTCTGCCATGTCTGAGGATGCCGAGGCGAAGTAGCCGTCGTTCAGGGTCGGGAATTTGGCAATGAACTCGTCGATGACTTTCCTGTGTACTTCCTTGGGCTTCTGGATGGAGAGCATCAGGCCGATGAGGGCTTGGTCCTGCGCGTCGGGGAGTCCTATGCGGATGGCGCACTGGCGCATGACGGGGTCGTTCTGCGAGAGGCCGGTCAGGCTGAAGTCGCGGGCGTATGCTGCATCGGTGGCACTTTGCTGTCCCGATGCCGAGGTGGCGAACAGGCCTATGACTTGTCCTTTCTCGTTGACAACGGGCGCGCCTGCCTGCCGGTCTGTGGCTGCTGATTTCAGTATGCAATAGTTGTACTGCGTTATGAATTTTTCCACTTCGGAGATATCCGACAGGATGGGTTGGCCTTCCTGCGTACTGGTAACTATCCATGCGTTGGAGTTGGCCGTGGCCGTACTTGCCAACGGTGCGGCGGTGGTTGCAGCGTTGATTTGGAGTTTTGCCAGATTGTATATCTCGTTTGCTCCCAAGAGCACTTCCACGTCGTGTTTCTCTCCCTTTGCGTCGGCCACTACGGCTCGCTCTGCTCCGGCAAACGGCGACCAGAGGGTTACGCCTGTTCCGTCTTTTCCGATGAACACGCCGTTGGCTGTAGCGAGTACCGACCCGTCTTTCTTGTAGGTGGTCAGCGTGAAGGCTGCTTCGGCTGCCTTCCTTACCGCGGCTGGCTGTGCGCAGGCTTTGGAGATGCCGGTGCAGAGCAGCAACAATCCTAAGAGTAGTCTCATATTGTCTTTTTTCCGTTTTCTCATTTCAATATTGCTTTTTGCCATTGCAGAGCAGCTCGCGGGCGTTTTGCAAGGCAGCTTCCGATATGTCGGCACCTGAAAGCATCTGAGCGATTTCCGATACGCGCTGTTCTTGCGAGAGTTCGCGCATCTGGCTGCGTGTGCCTGCCGGTGTCTCCTCCTTTTCCACTTTGTAGTGCGAGGTTCCCAACGCTGCAATCTGCGGAAGGTGGGTGATGGAGATTACCTGCCGGTTGCTGTCGCCCATCTCCTTCATGATGAGTGCCATCTTTTGGGCTGTCTTTCCGCTGACGCCTGTGTCAATCTCGTCGAATATTATCGTCGGCAGCTTCACCGCACCGCTTATCATTGCCTTCAGCGAGAGCATGACACGGGCTATCTCGCCACCCGATGCTACCTGTACGACGGGCTGCATCTCCGTGCTCTTGTTGGCGGAGAAGAGAAACTGAATCTTGTCTGCGCCGTCGGCCGACAGGGGCTTTGGCAGGAGCTGTACTTGGAATCTGACGTTCGGGATGCCCAACGGGACGAGGCGGTTTCTCATTTCCTCCTCTATTTTCCTTGCGGTCTTTGTGCGCAGGGCGGTCAGCGTCTTGGCAAGTTTGTTACAGTCTGCCAGCCTGCGTCCTGTCTCGGCTTCCAGTTCCTTGAGTGCTTCGTCGCTGTTATCTATGCTGTGCAGCTGCGCCTTCAGGTTCTCCATTATTTCTGTGAGTTCCTTTACCGATGAGACGCGGAACTTCTGCTGAAGCGAGTATATCTTGTCCAGCCTCTGATTGATGCTGTCCATCCTGTTGGGGTCGAAGTCTACGTCCTCCACATCGCTGCCGACATCACTTCCAATGTCCTGTAGCTCAATGTGGACGGAGCCAAGCCGCTCTGCCATTCCTTTTACTTTCGGAAACACCTCTTCTATTCTTCGGAGACATTCTGCGGCAGCCTTGACATTTTTCACCGCCCCAGTCTCTTCGTCGTTCAGGGCTTTGTCCGTCTCGTAGAGTGCTGTCTTGATTTCCTCAGAATGGGAAAGGGTGCGGCTCTCGGCCTCCAGCTCTTCCTGCTCGCCGTCCGTGAGATGGGCACTATTGATTTCCTCGAACTGGAATCTCATAAATTCCTCGTTCTCCAGTCCCTTGGCTATATCGGCTTTCATCTGCTCCAGCTGACGTGCAGCAGACCTGTACAGTGTGTATTTCTCCCTGAATGTCTGCAAGTCTTTTGCATTGTCGGCGATGATGTCGACGACGTTGAGTTGGAAATCCTCTCTCTGAAGCAAAAGGTTCTGATGTTGGGAATGGATGTCGACAAGCTGCTCACCCAGTCGTTTCATCAATTGGAGCGGGACGGGCGTGTCATTGATGAAGGCGCGCGACTTTCCCGTATCGCTCAGTTCGCGTCGGATAATCGTGTCTTCGGCATCAAGGTCGATATTGTTTTCCTCGAAGAATTTTTCCAAACCGTAGTGCGTAAGGCTGAAATGCGCCTCAATGATACATTTCTTCTCGCCTTTCTTTATCTGTTTGCTGTCGGCACGGTTGCCCAAGAGCAGTCCGATAGCACCAAGAATGATGCTTTTTCCGGCTCCGGTTTCTCCACTGATGACGGAGAAACCCGGGTGAAAGTCGATGTCGAGCTGGTCTATCAGTGTAAAGTTCTTTATATAGAGATGTTTTAGCATGCTTCGGTAGAGTTAGAGATGGTGAGGGGATTCGTCTCGCACACGGGTTCCGCGGTTATTGCTTAATCTTCTCCCAAGTGGGGTTCTGGCTGGCATTGATGCTGAAGAGAATATCGTAGACCGATTCCTTTTCTTTCTGCGTCCCCTTACCTTTATATATATTGGCAAGCTCGTCCTTTTTGTAGTCAGTCCAGATTTGTGGCAGCAGACTTAGCGGACGGTCTTCGTGGGCTTTCTTCAGGTCGTTCTCCAATGCTGTAGTGATATTGGTGCGTCCCCGCTCTGCATTGTTTGCCATCTCGTCCAGTCCTTGCCTGTAGTAGTCGTATTGCAATTGGCGGAACGATTTCATGGCACCGTCAAGATAATCGTTGATGATGGCAAAGCGGTTCCGCTGTGTCTCGAACGATTTCCATCCCGTAAAGCTAAGGTTCTGCGCGTTGTTGGTCAGGTTCATGCACCTTTGCAGAATGTCCTCACCGCCCATGGGCGCAAACGAGTCCAAATCCAGTCCGATGAACAGATAGGCATAGTAGGCTATGAGTGCCGTCAGCTGGTTGTCGATGGATGCTTCGTTAAATTCCAGTTGGTCGAATTGGGCAAACGTGAAATTGAAATCACCGTCCTGATTATTATATAGAGTCGTGGTATAGGCCGAATTGTAGACCGGGCGATTTGCCTGCACGAGAGCCGTACAGGTAAACATGTTTGAGCTAGGGTCATACTTCGTTACCGTGATATTGAAATTACAGGCTATCCGTTCATTCTTTTGGAATTGCAGATTTGTCCATTTCCGCTCGTTGATGAATTGTTCAAGCGTTTGCTTCAGATTGTCAAATACCGAAGCATCTGTTCCCTGTATTTGGTTGTGGTTGACCGTTACCTTAGCCAACAGCTCCTGTGCCGTGGCCGAAAGGTTACAGCCTATTGACAAGCTCGTCAATAATGTCGCTTGCAACAGCAGTTTTCGGCTTCTTGTCATACGCTTTTCTACCTTCTTTTGATATAATGGTTATCTGATTATCGTCCGACTGAAAAGTCGTTCCGGGGTTTCTTGTGGAGTTCAGCACGATAAAGTCTGCATTCTTCTTCTCCAGTTTGCGCTGTGCGTTGGTTTCCTCGTCGTTGGTTTCCAAAGCGAAGGCAACAATGCGCTGTCCGTCCTTCTTCATTCCTCCCAATGTGGCTGCTATGTCATGGGTAGGTTTCAGCCGGATGATAAGGTCGTTGTCCTTTCGTTTTATCTTTCTGTCGGCAACCGAATCGGGACGGAAGTCGGCAACGGCAGCACAAAGAATGGCAGCATCGCTGTTGGCAAAACATTTCAAGGCAGCCTGATACATCTCCTCACAGGATTCTACGTCGATACGGTGTATCTTTTCAGAGCAGGTCTGGTGTACCGGGCCGGCTATCAGGGTTATGTCTGCACCACGTTGCAGACACTCTTCTGCCAAAGCGAATCCCATCTTTCCCGACGAATAGTTGCCGATGAACCTGACGGGGTCTATTTTCTCGTAGGTTGGCCCTGCGGTTATCATGATTCTTTTGCCTTGTAAGTCGTGTCCTGTAGTGGTTGTGTCGATGTAGGCATCAAGTGCATCAACTATTAGTTCAGGCTCTTCCATTCGCCCCTTTCCCTCCAGTCCGCTTGCAAGGAATCCGCTTGCGGGTTCTATGATTCGGTTGCCATAGCCTCGTATTGTATCCAAGTTGTGTTGTGTGGATGGATGGCTGTACATGTCAAGATCCATTGCAGGTGCAACAAAAACAGGAGCTTTCATTGACAGATACGTCGTAATAAGCATATTGTCGGCTATTCCGTTTGCCATTTTCCCAAGGGTAGAGGCTGTGCAGGGGGCTATCAGCATGGCATCTGCCATAGACCGAGGTCTACATGCGAGTTCCATGTACCGTCGCGCTGGGAAAAGAACTCCGAGACTACGGGCTTGTGGGTAAGGGCAGAGAGCGTAATAGGAGTAATAAATTCTTTACCGGCAGGCGTAATGACTACCTGTACCTCTGCACCTTTCTTGATAAGCTGTCGGATGATTAGACAACTTTTATAGGCTGCTATTGACCCGGTGATGCCGAGAACAATCTTTTTTCCCTGTAGCATAAACTATTTGTTGTTAAACTCGCGGAGACGGATGCGTGTCAATACTTGCTTGGTGTTATAGGTGAAGTCGCTTGCCAGCATCCAACTGTAATATCCCGGATCCTTGCGGAGTACTTCCGCAACATCCCATCCTTTGTATTTGCCAAAGTTGAACACCTCGTGCCTGAGAGGTTTTCCTTCTTGGTCCGTTAGCGTATTCCCGTCCTTGTCGGTAACATCTTGCCAGACAATGCGTCCTGAGAAGTCTACAAAGTCGTTCATGCGTGAGAACTTTGCCACCTCGTCCATATCGTTTTTCAAGATGCGCTCTTCTTCCTGCTGCTTCTCCGGTGAATACATCTCCAACTGACCTTGCAGTACTCTCCATGTGGCTTCCGTGTCTTGGTCAGCACGGTGAGCCTCGAAGTCGTCTTCCATCTTCCGCCCGCAATAAAATTCGTAGGCAGCTGACAAGTTGCGGCGTTCCATTTTGTGAAAGATATTCTGGGCATCAATGAGACGGCACTTGGAAAAGTCGAAGTCAATACCTGCACGCAGAAATTCTTCGGCAAGCATCGGCACGTCGAAGCGGTTGGAGTTGAATCCGGCAAAGTCGCAGCCGCCAAACTTGGTTGCCAGTTCCTTGGCCTTCTGCTTGAAAGTCGGTGCATTCTTTATGTCGTCGTCGCTTATTCCTGTTAGTTCAGTTACTTCTGCCGGTATTGGCTTTTCGGGATTGATGAATACATTCTCACGCTCCTCTTGCCCGTCTGGGTAAACCTTAATATAAGATATTTGGATGATGCGGTCTTTAACAAGATCAAGCCCCGTTGTTTCTAAATCGAAAACAATCAGAGGCTTTGTCAGATTTAATTTCATTATCTTTAATAATCGTAAACGCCACCCGGGAAGTCCGGGCAGCGTTTTATGTTCTTTGTTAATCGTTCAGCAACATCGGCATAATCAGCATCAAGACTTCCTCGTTATCGGGTTGTTCTGCCGGAATAATAACACCTGCACGGGACGGGTCGGCCAACTGCACTATGACGTCATCGCTTTGTAGGTTGTTCAGAATCTCCAACATGCTCGATCCTTTGAATCCGATGCTCATCGGATTACCACTATATTCGCAGGTCAGGCTTTCTTTTGCACTCGTTGAAAAGTCAATGTCTTCAGCATTGAGTGTCAGGTTTCCCATTTCGACATGGAAGCGAATCAGCTGTGAAGAGTCGCTTGCAAATGGTAGAACGCGCCGGATGGCACCTATCAGTGATTTTCGGTCGATGGTAATCTGGTTGGGATTGTTAGTCGGGATAACGCTGTTATAGTTGGGGTACTTGCCTTCTATAAGGCGGCAAATCAGATTTCCGTCGGCAAAAGAGATGTTAGCTGAACGCTGGTCGAAGCGGATAACGACATCACCACCGTCCTTTGTCAGTACATTCTTCAGCAACGTAGCAGGTTTTTTCGGCAGGATGAAGGCGGAAGGAGCATCGCTCTTGATGGAGAGGTTCCGATTGCGAACTAATTTATGACCATCGCTGGCTACAATGGCAAGCCCGTCAGCATTGAGGTCGAAATAGATACCGTTCATCACAGGGCGTAACTCATCCTGTGCCGTAGCGAAGAGCGAGCGTCCGATATTGTCAGAGAGAATGGATGAATCTATGGAAATGACCGTTGCATCGTCAGCTACCGGCTGTGTCTTGGGATATTCGTCGGCACTCTGAATAGGAAAGTTGTAAGCACCGTTTTGGTAGGTAACGTACATCTTCATTTCATCGAAGTTTACATCTATGGTCAATGGCTGCTCCGGCAGCTCCTTTACAGCATCCAAAATGGTATGGTTGTTTACGGCAAAGTTGCCTTCACCTTCATTTCCGTCAAGGTTTATTCCGCCTTGAATGACATTCTCATTATCCGATGCGGTAATCATCAAATGTCCGTTAAGAACTTCAAACAGGAAGCAGTCAAGAATCGGAAGCGAGTTCTTGCTGTTTATGACCCGTGAAAGTGTAAGCAGTCTGCTGCTCAGTGCTGTACTTGAAATGGTAAATCTCATTAGTATCTTATTCTTTTAATTATTGCTTCTACTTCTAAAAGCATTTTGGGGGCATGTATTGCCTTGTGCTTTTAGATGTACAAAAATACGAAAAAACAGTGTGAATAGCAAAAAATAAAGCTAAAAGTTTCTGTTTTTAGAACTAATTTAGTAATTTCGCAAACACAAACGAAAAGCAAAATTATTAATATAATTAAGAATAAATGGAATTACAAGGAAAAGTTATCGCTGTTCTGGAAGTGCGTAAAGGCACGTCTGCCCGTGGTCCATGGGAGTCTCAAGACTACGTTATTGAAACACATGACTCGTATCCAAGGAAAATGGTCTTCAATCTCTTCGGAGCAGACCGTATAGCCCAGTTTGCCATAAAGGCTGGTGAGGAAATCATTGTCAGCTTCGATATTGATGCACATGAATATCAGGGACGTTGGTTCAATAGCATCCGTGCTTGGAATATTCAGCGCATTGACGCAACGGCTGCACAGGCTGCCGCACCTGCAGCTGCTGCCACGCCACAGACACCGTCTGCCGGCGCACAGGCTCCATTCCCTCCGACCACTCAGAGTGGCGACTCGAACGACGACCTGCCTTTCTAACGAACATAAGGAATAAGAAATGCCGCAAGGATTATCCATGAGGAAATCCTTGCGGCTTTTGTTTTTTATATTGTCCCACCCTCATTGCTTCTGCCTTGTTGTTTTTATACAACAGAAACCGGGCAAAAGGATGGGACAAAACGTTTATCTAAGTACTACCTTCTTACCGCCTACTATATAAACGCCCTTGGGCATAGTGCGCTGTTTGAGTTCGCTGAACGAACCAGCAACCTTGCGTCCTTGGCAATCGAATACAGGAGCTGTGGAGAGAGTATCCGTTTCGCTTATGGAGGATATGCCGGAAAGTACGGAACGCCCTGTCAGCAGAATGTTCAGCTGCTGTACTTGGTTGTCAGCCTGAGTGGGCTCTATATAGGCACGGAATGGCGCAACGGTACCTGTAGTCTTGCAGAACTTAGTGCCTTCTTCGTTGAGGAGATAGGCTGAAACCTGTTTGGTTGAAAGTCCGCCACAGAAGCTATAGTCGGTTGAGGCTGTCAGGCAGAGTGGGGAGCTGTTTACGACAATGTCCGTTGCACTGAATGACACCGTTCTTCCGTCTGTTCCAGCATCGGGGATTCCCAACAGATAAGGAACACAAGCACGCAGGGTAGACTCCGCATGGCTGAAGATAAGGTTGTCGCCTTGGCTGGCGGACAGGTTCATCACCCAGAACTGCTTGCCCTTGTCGCTCGTAGAGGTGTACCATTGTGCTGTTGTTCCGTCTATAGTCGCATCCGTTGCATCGAAGGGAAGGGCAATCGTTTCCCATCCGCCGGCTTTGTCAAGCTGACGTTTGGCCGTGCGTGTATAGCTGATATGGTTAGCCCGGAAAGATAGCGGACAATAGAAATCGTGTCCGTCTTCAAGTTTAATATTTTCAGCAATGCCATTTACAATCACATTTTTCCCCTCTAAGCCGAACTTAGAAGCGTCCGAAACTTTCACATAGTAAAGGGTGTTGGGGTTGTTGTTAGGCTCTATGGGCTTCGGCTGTACGCCCGTGAGGTCAACGGCAACGACGTCGTCGGGTATTTTCAGCCCGTCATTTATCTTTACTCCGTTTTCTGTGCCATCCGCCTTGTAGAGAATAGCACCTGAGTAGAGGAATCTTTTTGCTTGTGTTATAAAGTCTTGGCCGTTATAGACAATGAGACTATGTGTTCCTGTCGAAATGGTATGGAACTCGAAAGGAATATCTATGCTGTTGCCTTGTTGCAAATCAATTTCCTGAGAGGCTGTGCCGATAAAGTTGCCTTTCGAATCCGTGCAATAGATGGAAATGGTTCCTTGACTGTTGCCTGACTTGGCGACTACATGCGCTTTGCCCTTAATCATTTTGCCGAACAAGGTGCCATTGGTCATTCCGTCGTATGAGAAGGTAACGTCCAGTTTCCCCGATGCCTGTCTGGGTTGAATATCCACCTGCGCCTGTCCTATGACGTTCTTTCCCTGCGTGTCCGTGGCAATCCAAATATTGTATTTGCCTTTCAGGTTGGGGGTGAATGACATATCTATTTCTTCTTTGCTGCCTGCTGAGACTGAAGGTGAAGTGGATGCAGCCGGCCTTCCCTTTGTTTGCGTAGTAGAAGCAAACAGATAGATGTTGCCATAGAAGTCTTCCTTGCCAGAGTTTATTAGTTCAAAACTTATAGGCTGTTCTATGCCCTGCTGCTTGAATCCTCCTGCCATAATATGGTCTGTCGTCAGGTGAGATGGGTCAGAGTAATCAATGAAAGATGCCGTTGCACCTTGCTCTGTTACGGTTACCATTGCATAGCAGTCAATATCGTAGGACCATTCCTGTGTCCCTGCTATTCGGCTAATGGGCATGACACGATACGAGCCTAACTCCTTAGGGAGTTTAAGGATAACATGCCTTTCCATTCCATAGAAACTTCTTAAAGAAACAGACGCTATAGTGCTCGTCATGGTTATCGTTCCATGGTCGTCAATGAATCCAATGCCGTATTCAAAAGTGTTATCAGTGCCTGAAAGGTTGTAGACTTGGAGAACAGCCTCATGTCCGCTTATTCTTTTTAAGTTCATGGTAAGTCCTGGTGCTACCGGCTTCCCGTGAGGGTGTATGTCGATGATGGCCGTTTGCTGCATGCTGTATCCGTCTGACGACGAACTGGCACCCGTTCCTGTCGTGTTGTTGGGGTTGAGTATGGAAATGAGGAAGTATCCGTCGCTCATTCCGTTCCATCCCCAATTGACGTGGAACATGCCTTTTCCGTCGTAGCCGTCCAGTACGAAGCTGTGTCCGCCTCCTGTAGACGCACCGCAAAAGACAACGGGGCGTCTTGACAACAATTCGTTGTAAATGGCTTCGTCGAAAGCCGACTTGCTATAATTCCTGCGGTTGATTAGCCGTGCTGAGTAATCAAAATACTTGCTGAGTGCAGGAGCAACGGCATAGTCGCTTGCCCCGGAGCCACCGTTTTGCCCTATGTCATAGTCCATATATATAGATCTGCCGACGTATGCCATCAGGTTGGCGACGGCTTCTTTCTGCTCCGTGCTTTCAGTGCCACTATAGCGGGGGAGTATATTCTCCCAGTCTATGGTGGAGTTGCTGTTTATCTGTCCGCATTTCAGTTTTAGTGCATCCGTTGTATAGGCAGGGATTGTGGCTGTAGTAGCCTTGGGATACTGGTGATAAGCCATTACCTGCGCTACAGCCGTGGCCACACATCCCGTAACGGTCTTCTGACCCCGGTAGACGGGGCAGTGGCTGTTATAGGGATAATCTTGTCCCCATGTGCTGCTAATCAGGGGAGATATGGCGTTGCGGACAGGAGTCCCTTCGTATTGTCCGCCGGTCATTTCCTCGTTCATTTGGTCGAGTTGTCCGATTTGGTCAGCATAGCTTTGCAGAAAGCTGCGCATGTTGTCGGGTATTTCCTGAGAGGGGAAGGAACCGGAATCGGAATATCCCAGTATCTGCTCGGTTCGGTCGTCGCCCGAGACAATGACAAAGCCCTTCTGGTTGCCGGCATTGAATACATAGTAGGCTGCCGGGGAGGAAGGCTGATGTGGGGTAGGGGCACTTAGTACGAACCGCGGTTGTTTCATTTTTATGCCGCGGGCGGAAAGAAAATCCCTTGCTATGGCTGTTGCAGCCGATTTTGATACGGGTGCAGCCTCTGCCATCAAGGCGAAGAGGAAAAGGGATAGGAAAATAAATAGATGTTTTCTCATTATTGTTGTTTGTTTTATAAACAGGTGTAGAGGACTGGATGTAGATAGTCTGTCATAGTCGTGTAAGCCTGTTTGGGTGAATAGTTTGCCGTGTATTAGCCGGTTAGGCGTGTTGGAGATGACAAAGCCATCGGCAGAGGTGTAATTTCTGCTTGTTGTCTGACAACCCGATGCTGATACCATCGGGATTCCTGCAAGCCTCCATCCCTGACTGGGAACGGGCAAGGGATACATAAAAAATCCTTTCCATCTTTTGTAAATTAAGTTTGTTAAAATAATAAATCTGATAAGACTGCCATGGGCAGTGCTTGTTGTTTAGTCGCAGGATTTGTATTTCATGTTTACAAAGTTATCATTTTATTGCTTGTACACAAAGGTGTTTTGCATTATTTAACAAAAAGGTGGACGACCAGACCAGTTTATCTCGTTATTGCTCTGTTTTAGAGTCGGTATCTGTATGACAGACCGTGGTGGGATAGTTATCGTTTTATGTTTTGTTTGCAGATGTCTTGAAGAAAAACGAATAAGATATGGCCGTACAGCGGAAGTGCCGTTTTCGCATTGTCAAAGTGCCGTTTTCACAGGACGAAAACGGCACTTTCGTTCTTGAGGCTAATCGGGCTTGTTTGGCCTAATGTTAAGTTCAGGTTGTTATTTTGTTTTTTCGGGATAATTTTTCAGTGGTGAGTATGTTTCTATTACGTTTGTTTTGGTTTCTTCTGGCAGAGTGGATTCCTGTTTGTAGATTGTGTTTGTCTTGCCCGGGAGGATTAAACAAAAAAGAGATGGCGTTCGTTCGGATAGCCATCTCTTTATTCTATATATGAGGGGGAAGGGTTATTTGATGATTCCTTCTTCTACGAAAATCTTCTTCAACGCCTGAACGCCACGTTCTACCTGCTCTTCTGTGTGTGTTGCCATCAGTGCGAAGCGGACTAAAGTGTCCTGCGGTGCGCAGGCCGGTGGAATGACCGGGTTGATGAATACACCGGCTTCGTATGCCATTTTTGTTACGATGAAGGTCTTGTGTACATCGTGCACGTAGAGCGGAATGATGGGACTCTCGGTGTCTCCTATCTCGAATCCTTCCTCGCGGAAACGCTTCAGGGCGTAGTTGGTAACTTTCCAAAGTTTCTCAATGCGCTCCGGCTCCTTCTCAAGAATACGGAGTGCCTCAAGTGCCGCGGCAGTTGCTGCCGGTGTGTTGCTTGCCGAGAAGATATAGGTTCGGCATGTATGGCGGAGAAAGTTGATGGTATCGCTGTCTGAAGCAATAAACCCACCGATGGAGGCGAGGCTCTTGGAGAATGTGCCCATGATGAGGTCTACCTCGTCGGTCAGCCCGAAATGGTCGCAGACCCCTCTCCCTTGCCGGCCGAATACACCGAGGCCATGAGCCTCGTCAACCATGATGGAACAGTTGTATTTGTGCTTGAGCTTGACAATCTCCGGCAGATTGGCCAAGTCGCCCTCCATGGAGAAAACACCGTCTACGACAATCAGCTTGATGGCGTCTTCTGGGAGTTTCTGCAATACACGCTCCAAGTCTTCCATGTCGTTATGCTTGTAGTGGAGCTGAGTGGCAAAGCTGAGACGTCGCCCGTCTACAATGCTTGCATGGTCGCGGTCGTCGCAGATGACATAATCGCCGCGCCCGACAACCATAGCCAGTACACCGGCATTAACAGAGAAGCCTGTAGAAAAGCACAAAGCCTCGTCCTTACCTTCAAAGGCGGCAAGTTCTTTTTCGAGTTGTACGTGCAAGTCAAGTGTCCCATTGAGGAAACGACTTCCTGCGCATCCTGAGCCGTATTGCTCCAAGGCGCGGTGGGCAGCATCTATGACCCGTTGGTCGTTTGGTAATCCTGTGTATGCGTTAGAACCAAACATCAGGATTTCGTTTCCGTTTATATCGGTAACTTCCGTCCCCTGCTTGCTCGTAATCTCACGAAAGTAAGGATACACCCCGGCATCCATAAACTTTTGCGGATCACGGTAATTCTTGTACTTTTCTTGTAACTGTCCCATTTATTAATAAGGTGATGTACTATTTTTCTTTCTTTTTAGGGTGCAAAGATACTAAATTACTATGATAATCAGCACATTTTGTGTAGAAAACTGACTTTTGAGCTATTTTTTATGCTATAAAATTGAATGGTTGCATATAAAATTGTAATTTTGTCGGTTCAGTATGAGAATTACGCCGAAATGAAGAAGAGTATTCTTTTTATAATGAACCCAATTTCGGGAACTGTTAGCAAGGCTGGGATTCCCGGAATAATCGACGAGCGTCTGGATAAGGAAAAGTTTGACTGCCAGATAGCTTTTACCCAGTATGCCGGGCACGCCACCGAATTGGCAAAGGCAGCGGTAGACAATGGTGTCGACGTTGTGGTGGCTGTGGGAGGCGACGGTACCGTAAACGAAGTCGGGAGGTCGCTTGTCAATACGCATACGGCAATGGGAATAATTCCCTGTGGTTCGGGAAACGGGCTGGCACGCCATCTGGCACTGCCGTTGAATGTTAAGAAGAGTGTTGACATCATCAATGTCTGTACCATCCATCGGCTGGATTATGGAATCATCAATGGGATGCCTTTTTTCTGCACCTGCGGCATGGGCTTCGACGCATTTATATCCATGAAGTTTGCAGAGGCAGGAAAGCGGGGCCCCATCACCTACGCCCAGAAGATATTGGAGGAGGGGCTTAAGTACGAGCCGCAGACCTACGAGATAGAGGACGAGGAAGGAATACACCATTATAAGGCTTTTCTTGTCTCGGCGGCCAATGCCTCGCAGTATGGCAATAATGCCTATATCGCTCCGCAGGCGTCAATGAGCGACGGACTTCTTGACATTATTATAATGGAGCCGTTTGACGTGATAGAAGCTCCGCAGGTAGCCATTGAAATGTTCAACAAGACGCTTGACAAGAACCTGAAGATTAAGACGTTCAAGGCAAAGCATATCCATGTCCACCGCAAGGAGGCAGGAGTGATTCACTATGATGGAGACCCGGTCATGGCGGATAAGGACATAGATATATCCTTGGTGCCGAAGGGGATAGACATTATAGTCAATCCGAATGATGAAAAATCGCAGCGTCAGCCGAACATTCTACAGACGGCATTTTCCGAATTGTTCTCCAACATTGACATGATACGCAGGGATATTACCAGACAAAGCCGTAAATTTCAGGCTCTGAACAAGACTCTGCTGCGCAAATTGAATATCTGATGGGGTTTACTTTCAAGGAATTCCACATAGAGCAGGACCATTGTGCCATGAAGGTGGGGACGGACGGAGTTCTTCTTGGTGCATGTGCAGCAGGTGGCAAACGGATTCTTGATGTCGGTACAGGAACGGGATTGATAGCTCTGATGATGGCACAGCGTTTCCCGGAAGCCGTGGTTGATGCTATTGATGTGGATGCCCGGGCCGTTGGTCAGGCTCGGGAGAATATAGAATCATCGCCTTTTAAGGAGCGTGTCCGGGCTTATTGCGCAAGGTTTCAGGAGTTTGCCAAAGAAGGAGAGCGGCCTCTCTATGATGTCATTGTGAGTAATCCGCCTTATTTTCAAAATTCTTTGAAAAATCCTGACCGATTAAAAGCTATGGCAAGACATACGGACACACTATCGTTCTATGACCTTATCTGCCATTCGCTCCGTCTTCTCTCCCCTGTTGGAACATTGTCAGTCATAATCCCTTCCGATGCTAAGGCTTCTCTTGAGAGTGAAGCTGTAATTCTTGGATTATCAGTCTCAAAATGTTTATATATAAGGACTAAGAAGAATAAACGTCCGCTTCGTTGCATTTTGGAACTGAAGCAAGGTAGCCATACGGCTTTGGTAGAGGAAGAGGTTCTTATGAATGAGGATGGGAATCGTTCGGAATGGTATAGTCATATTACGAAAGATTTTTACATAAAGTGATAATCTTTCTGCTTCCGCATAAACCCTCAAGGCATTATATTAGGTATTATTAAGATTAAAGATGGGCTAATCGTACACTCTTTCGTTTTATTTTCGTACTTTTGCACGTCAAAAACGAAAATAGAAACTTAATGAAGCAAAATAGTTCGATACAGATGTTTGCCGACTATGAAGGCGATATGCCCAGCTTCGACGTGAAGGTTGAAGGCGAAGTGCCTGTCTTTATCACACGCAATCTGGTCATGTTTCCGGGCGTGCTTTCACCGGTACTGGTTGGTCGGAAAGCAACCCTCGCACTGGTAAAATATCTTGAGCAACATCCGGGTATGGTCTTTGCCGTGGTCAGTCAGCGTGATGGGAATGTTGAAGAGCCGGAAGAGAAAGATCTCTATCATACAGGCATCTATGCGAGGCTGGTTCGTGCTTTCGACATGCCGGGAAGTCCGAATGGAGAGAGCCGCACGGCTATCTTGCAGGGATTGGGCAGATGTCGTCTGGATACGCTGACTTCGGGTAGGTCTTTTATGACGGGAACAACGACGCCCATGCCCGATGAACTTGTCGATGCTGATGATACGGAGTTTATTACGGCCGTTAATGATATGAAAATGACGGCAAAGGAGTACATACACGGAAGCGATGAAATCCCCGACGACTCACAGTTTGCTCTTGATAATATCAGCAATGCTGTCGTATCTGTCAACTACGTTTGCAGTAACATGCCGTTTAGTGTCAGCGACAAGATTCGTTTGCTGGAGGAAAGTTCTGTCAAGCATCGCCTTTTTGGCCTGATGAAGGTGCTGAACCGTGAGATACAGTTTCAGCACCTGCGTCAGAATATCCGCACCAAGACTCGGGAAGACCTCGATGAACAACAGCGCGAGTATTTTCTCCATCAACAAATCAAGAACATACAGGAAGAACTGGGGGACGGAGATTCCGCTCCTGAGAAGAAGGAACTGCGAGAGAAGGCCGAGAAAAAGAAATGGTCGGAAGATGTTGCCAAACTTTTCAAGAAAGAGTTAGCCAAACTTGATACGCTCAATCCTCAGAGTCCTGATTACAGTGTACAGGTAAACTATCTCCAAACGATGGTCAGCCTGCCATGGAATGAGTATACCAAGGACGACTTGGACCTTAAACGGGCGAAGAAAGTGCTTGACCGAGACCATTACGGCATGGAGAAAGTGAAGGAGCGCATCCTTGAGTACATGGCGGTCTTGCAGCTGAAGGGAAGCAATAAGTCGCCTATCCTTTGTCTTTATGGGCCTCCCGGTGTAGGAAAGACAAGTCTTGGCAAGAGCATCGCCGAGTCGATGAAGCGCCAATACGTGCGCATGTCGTTAGGAGGACTCCATGATGAGTCGGAAATCCGTGGACATAGACGTACCTACATAGGGGCGATGCCCGGTCGTATACTCAAGAATATTCAGAAAGCCGGCTCTTCCAATCCGGTGTTTATTCTTGACGAAATAGACAAGGTTACCCAAAGCACGGTTAATGGCGACCCGTCGTCGGCATTGCTTGAAGTGTTGGACCCTGAGCAAAACAATGCTTTCCACGACAACTATCTTGATGTGGACTACGATTTGTCCAAGGTACTTTTCATAGCTACGGCCAATGATATCAACACGATTCCCCGTCCGTTACTTGACCGTATGGAAATTATTGAGGTATCGGGATATATTACTGAGGAGAAAATAGAGATAGCAAAGCGACATCTCTTCCCAAAGGAATTATCAAATACCGGGCTTGACCTCTTCGCCCCAAAGTTGAAATTCACCAAACAAGCTTTGGAAAAGGTAATTGAAAGCTATACACGCGAGAGCGGTGTGCGCCAGTTGGAGAAGCAGGTCAACAAGGCATTGCGGAAACTTGCCTACAAACAGGCGATAGACGGGCAACTTTCATACGACAAGATAACACCTGTAGAGTTGGAAGGCCTGCTCGGTAAGCCGCCTTTCTACCGCGACATCTATCAAGGCAACGACTATGCTGGAGTTGTAACGGGCTTGGCGTGGACAAGCGTCGGCGGAGAAATCCTCTTCATAGAGACTTCGCTGTCCAAGGGAAAAGCCGGCAAGCTGACCTTGACGGGAAATCTTGGAGATGTGATGAAAGAGTCTGCCATCATTGCCCTCGAATACGTGAAGGCTCATATTGACGCTCTGGATGTAGACTATCGTATCTTTGAGCAGTGGAATATCCACATTCACGTTCCCGAGGGGGCCACACCCAAGGATGGTCCTTCCGCAGGCATTACCATTGCGACGAGCATTGCCTCTGCACTTACTCAACGCAAGGTGCGCAAGAATACGGCCATGACAGGGGAAATCACCCTTCGTGGAAAGGTATTGCCAGTAGGAGGAATCAAGGAAAAGATTCTTGCTGCCAAGCGTGCGGGCATTACCGACATCATCATGTGTCAGGAAAACAGGAAGGATATAGAAGAGATACCCGAGAAATATCGTAAGGGTGTAGACTTCCACTATGTGGAAAATATACAGCAGGTATGGGATTTCGCGCTGACAGACGAACTTGTCGAAAATCCTGTAAACCTGACTATATCAGACGAAGACAACAAAGGAGAGAAGTAAATGACGTTTGAACTACAATGTACCGACAAGGCAAGCGATGCCCGTACAGGACTTATAACAACTGCTCATGGACAGATAAAGACTCCCATCTTTATGCCTGTCGGGACGGTAGGTACTGTCAAGGGCGTCCACTTTTCTGAGTTGGTCAATCAGGTGAAGGCTCAAATCATCCTCGGAAACACCTATCATCTCTACCTCCGCCCCGGACTTGAGGTGCTAAGGGCGGCAGGTGGTCTGCACAGGTTTAATGGTTGGAATCGTCCTATCCTTACGGACTCGGGTGGATTTCAGGTATTTTCGCTCACGGGTATCCGCAAATTATCCGAAGAGGGATGCGAGTTCCGCAGCCATATAGACGGTTCGAAGCATGTTTTCACTCCGGAGAATGTGATGGATACCGAGCGTATAATAGGTGCGGACATCATGATGGCACTTGACGAGTGTCCTCCGGGCAAGAGCGACTACGAATATGCCAAGCGCAGTCTGGGTATGACGCAGCGCTGGCTTGACCGTTGCATCAAACGGTTCAACGAGACCGAACCACTTTATGGCTATCATCAGAGTCTTTTCCCAATTGTTCAGGGTTGCACCTACAGGGACTTGCGTGCTGATGCTGCCAAGTTCGTTGCAGACAAGGGAGCTGACGGAAATGCCATTGGTGGTCTGGCGGTAGGCGAACCGACAGAAATCATGTACGAAATGATAGAAGTTGTCAATGGCATCCTGCCTAAAGACAAACCCCGTTACCTCATGGGGGTCGGCACACCGCAGAATCTTCTTGAAGCCATTGAGCGTGGAGTGGATATGTTCGACTGTGTAATGCCGACTCGCAATGGCCGCAATGCGATGCTGTTCAGCTACGAGGGTACGATGAACATGCGGAACAAGAAGTGGGAGATGGACTTTTCGCCAGTTGATGCCAATGGCTGCGAAATCGACCGGCTAACCACCAAGGCCTATCTCCATCATCTCTTCAAGGCCGGTGAGCTGTTGGCAATGCAGATTGCCAGTATTCACAATCTTGCTTTCTATCTCCGTTTCGTAACCGATGCGCGTATGCACATAGAGCAAGGCGACTTTGTTCAGTGGAAGGCATCTGTTATCGGGCAGTTGGGAAGAAGAATCTAAGTAGAACGGTATAGGAGCATCGGGCAATGGAATGTATAGATGTTAATGACGAATCGGATGGTTTGATATAGCAATACGTGTCACACAGAATTTTATATTCTCAGTTTGTCAAGACTCTTTCTGTATATTTTTATCCTCATATCCCTATAACCATCAGCCAATTTATGAAAGATGTTTTGGATAATATAGCAAAGGCAAATACCCAAGCCGCTGTGGCTCGGGGGCGTCGGGCTTTTTCCCGGTTGCCGGAAGCATTGGTACGGTTAAGCCCCAAAAGGATGGTGGGGAGGCTTGACTGGTATATCATCAAGAAGTTTATAGGGACTTACGTCTTCTCTATCCTCTTGATAATTTCGATAGCCATTGTTTTCGACTTCAACGAGAATCTGTCCAAGTTCACCCAGTACCACGCACCGTGGCGTGCTATTGTCTTTGACTACTATGCCAACTTTATTCCTTATTATTCCAACCTCTTCTCTCCGCTTTTTGTTTTCATTGCCGTCATCTTCTTTACTTCAAAGCTGGCGAGTAACTCCGAAATCATTTCAATGCTTGCTGCCGGGGTATCATTCAACCGGCTGTTGCGTCCCTACATGATTTCATGTGTACTCATAGCAGGCCTGACCTTCTATCTTAACAGCTTTGTCATTCCGAAAGGAACGGTTATTCGGCAGAACTTCGAGTCGCTTTACCGTAATTCAAAGAAGAACACATCTGCCGAGAATGTGCAGCTGCAAGTAGGCAAGAATACCGTTGCCTATATTCAGCACTACGACGACAAGTACAAGCGTGGCTATGGATTCTCCCTCGACCGCTTCGAGAACAAGAAGTTGGTAGACCACATGACAGCTACTGAAATTCAGTATGATACTGTGGCAGACGCAAAGTATCACTGGAAGGCAAGCAACTGGAAAATCAGACAGCTGAAAGGTTGAAGGAGCATATCAGGACAGGCGACGTTCTTGATACGCTTATCATGATGGAACCGACCGACCTTGTCTATTCCAAGGGGCAGCAGGAAACCTTCACCTCTCCCGAACTGCTCGATTACATCTCCAAGCAGACCAGCCGTGGTTCGGGTAACGTCGTACAATACGAAGTGGAGTACCACAAGCGAATAGTCATGTCGTTCTCCTCATTCATCCTGACCATTATAGGTGCCTCCCTCTCGTCGCGCAAGCGAAAGGGCGGCATGGGCATGTATCTCGGTATCGGCCTTGCTCTCAGCTTCGGATACATCATGCTTCAGACGGTTTCTGCAACCTTTGCAATCAATGCAGATACCCCTCCGATACTTGCAGCGTGGATTCCGAACGTGATATTTGCGGTAATTGCCTACTTCTGCTACCGTAAGGCACCCAATTAAATTCCATCTCACCACCATCCTCCACCGCCTAAAAAGAAAAGAAATTATGATATTTGAAGATTTAGATTTGAATGAAAATGTCCTCGATGCGCTCTATGATATGCACTTCGAGGAGTGTACTCCCGTACAGGAAAATTGTATTCCAGAGATATTGAAGGGCCGGGATGTGCTCGGTGTAGCACAGACAGGAACCGGCAAGACTGCCGCCTATCTGCTCCCGGTGCTTTCCAAACTGGCCGACGGAGGCTATCCGGAAGATGCCATTAACTGTGTCATCATGTCGCCGACCCGTGAACTTGCCCAGCAGATAGACCAAGCCATACAAGGCTTCTCCTACTATCTCGACGGTATTTCGTGCGTAGCCGTCTATGGCGGTAACGACGGCAACCGTTACGATCAGGAACTGAAGAGCCTTTCGCTTGGTGCGGATCTCGTCATTGCCACCCCGGGACGGTTCATCTCGCATATCTCCCTCGGTAATGTAGACCTCTCAAAAGTCAGCTTTTTCATCCTTGACGAGGCCGACCGAATGTTGGACATGGGCTTCTCGGACGATATTATGACCATTGCCAAGAAACTGCCTTCTACCTGCCAGACCATTATGTTCTCCGCCACCATGCCTGCGAAGATAGAGGAACTGGCAAAGACGCTTCTCAAGAACCCTGTGGAGATAAAGCTCGCCGTCAGTAAGCCGGCAGAGAAAATTCATCAGATGGCATACGTCTGCCACGAGACGCAGAAGATAGGAATCATCAAGAACATTTTCAAGGCAGGCGACCTCAACCGTGTCATCATATTCTCCGGTTCCAAGCAAAAAGTGAAGCAGATAGCCCAGTCGCTCAGTCAGAAGCATATCAACTGTGGCGAAATGCACTCCGATCTTGATCAGGCCGCACGCAATGACATGATGTTTAAGTTCAAGAGTGGGCAGATTGACGTGCTTGTGGCTACCGACATCATTGCCCGTGGCATTGACATTGACGACATCACGCTGGTCATTAACTACGACGTACCGCATGATGCCGAGGACTATGTACACCGTATAGGGCGTACTGCCCGTGCCGACCGAGACGGTGCAGCCATCACTTTTGTCAGCGACAACGATATTTATTACTTCCAGCAAATAGAGAAATTCTTGGAGAAAGAAGTTGAAAAGGTGCCGCTTCCGGAAGGTTGGGCGAAGGCCCCGAGTATAAGTCGTCGGGCAAGCCGCATCGCGATGCCAAGAGCCGTCGCCGCCAAGACCGCGACCAACAGAGTCATCGCGACAAGAAGAGCCGCAGTCAGAGCCGCCAGCGTGGCAGTCGTCCTGCAGAGGAAGGGATAGGGCAGGAAGTCAAGGCTGAGGTTGCCGGGCCGCGTAGCAAGAACCGTCGTCCTGCCAGTCAGAAACAGGAAACGCCAAAAGACAACGTAACGGCTGTGCAGGTACAGGACGGTAAGGAGCAGGGACAGGCTGGTCAGGAAAGACAGAAGCGTCAGAACTCCCGGCGAAAGGGAACTGATTCCCGAAACGGTGAGCGGACAGAAAAGAACGCGCAGGCAGAGAAGAAGGGCGAAGACGGACAGAGAAGCAGCCGCAAGCAGGCCCAGCCGAATGGCAAGAAAGCATCTCAGCCGAGCGGAAAGCGCGGTGGGCAGGCAGAAAAGTCTGCAAACGCCAAGTCTGCCAAGTCCAAACAGAGGAGCAGGCGTAAGCCCGGCGAAAAGGAACCCCTCCGCAGCACGAAGTATGACATCAGGGATGAGGTCTATACGGCAAAGAAAGAGGAAGGCGGATTCAAGACTCTTATCAAGAAGCCATTGAAGTGGCTTAGTCGTTTGGGCAAGAAATAAGAATGTGATGTAGTGCCGGTTGACAGGCAGTAGCGGATACTTGCCGCAGTGGGCATGGCATCGCCCCCCATTTAAGAAAATCCGGAAGAGATTTCTCTACTACTTGGAGAAGTTCTTCCGGATTTTCTTTTGTCTGTTGGGCAGCCCCTTTTCGTGTGGTGAGAGTGCCTTTTTCGTCTTGTAACTAATCAACGAAAATGAAGAGAAATCGAAGTTGGCGCAAACTAGCTGATAATGAGTGAGAAACGAAACGGTTTGCATAGAAGTACTCTTTTCAAAAAGGGCAGGAATATGCAGATTTAGGCAGAAGTTCAGTTACCAGAGCGTTACCCGATTTTGGGATAGGTAACGATGGAGTAATGTTCGGTAACTGAATTATTTTCGCTCTTGTGGCTGTTGCTTCGGTTGGCAGTTTTCTGCATAAGTGAGGAACGCTTTAATTCGGGTAACTTTGCCCACAAATATTAAAGCGTATGAAACACGAGAAAATGAAGGTGTTGCTCTACCTCAAAAAGAGCGGTCTCGACAAGTCAGGGAAGGCTCCGATTATGGGACGTATCACACTTGGAAGGAATGTTGCGCAGTTCAATTGTAAGCTCTCCTGCAATCCTGACTTGTGGAATCCCCGTGAAAGTAGAATGGACGGAAAGAGCCGTGAGGCGGTGGAGATAAACGGCAGGTTGGAGAATCTGCTTTTGTCAGTTCAGTCGGCTTATCAATCCTTGCTTTCCAAAGGCTGTCCGTTTGACGCAACCGACGTGAAGGAGCAGTTTCAAGGGAGTGTGCAAACACGGTGCATGCTCATTGAGAGGCTTGATATGCTCATCAAGGAGAAAGAAAGCCATATCGGTGTGGATATCAAGAAAGAGTCCCTGTTAAGTTATCATTCTACGAGAAACCGCTTGCAGGAGTTCATTCAGAAGAAATACAAGGTTTCTGATCTGACTTTCTCACAATTGACAGAGAACTTCATCTATGAGTTTCGCCAATACTACTTGGGAATATGCGGTTTCCAAGAAAGTTCTTTCTTCGCAGTGGCATCCCATTTGAAAACTGTCTGCAAGTTGGCATATCGTGAGGGGATAGCCGATACTCTGATGTTTGACAAAGCCCACATAGAAAGGGGAGACAAGAAAGTTCCAAAGGCTCTTGATAAGGAGTCGTTGGATGGTTTGAAAGCGTTGCAATTTGGTGATTTGGAGGAGGATTTGGAAACGGCAAGGGATATTTTCCTCTTTGCCTGTTATACAGGTGCTGCGTATTGCGATTTGATGGAACTTGGCAAGAAGCATCTTGTCCGTGATGACGAGGGAAGTTTGTGGCTGAAGTTCAACCGCCAGAAGACTGGTGTGCTTTGCCGTATCAAATTGTTGCCCGAAGTTATTAGGCTGATGGAGAAACTCCACAGCGGTGAAAGGGAAACGCTGCTTCCATATATGAAGTACAAGAACTACCAGACCTGCCTGAAAGCCCTGCGGCTTCGTGCAGGTATATCGTTTCCCTTTACCACGCATACCGCAAGGCACACTTTCGCAACGCTCATCACGCTTGAACAGGGCGTGCCCATTGAAACAGTGAGCAAGATGCTCGGACATAGCAACGTAAGTATGACCGAGCGCTATGCAAAAGTAACACCACAGAAACTCTTTGAGGAGTTTGACCGCTTCCTTTCTTTCACTGAAGATATGCAACTGGCTATCTGACCATTTGCTTTCATTTAACATAGTATTTAGTCAAATAAAACACGGACAATTCAATCAAGACCATTATGAGAAGTACATTCAAGATACTGTTCTATATCAACAGACAGAAGACAAAGGCGGACGGCAACACCGCCATTCTCTGCCGTATCACCATAGACGGAAAGAGCGCAGCCATTACCACAGGAGAAGAGTGCCAGCCCTCCGAGTGGAACACTAAACAAGGGCTGACAACCAACAAGAAGACAAACCAAAGAATCAATGAGTTCAGGGAATTGGTAAAGAAAACCTATCGAGACATACTGGCGAGGGACGGAGTGGTTAGCGTAGAACTTATCAAGAGCCGCTTGCAAGGCATTGCCACTAATCCAACAATGCTCCTTGCCATGAGCAAGGCGGAACTGCAATCCGTCAAAGAGTCAGTAGGTAAGTCAAAGGCAGTGGGAACTTATCAGAACCTGTATTACTCAGACAAGATGCTCACAGAGTTTGTCAATGACAGAGGGAACGAGGATATACCCATTACTGCCATCACAGAGAAGATGTTCGAGGAATTTCGTTTCTTCTTGAAGAAGCGTGAATATGCAGCATCGACTATTAACCGTTACCTTTGTTGGCTGAGCCGACTGATGTTTAGGGCAGTGAGCCAAAGAATAATCCGCTGCAATCCCTTTGAGCATGCCAAGTATGAGAAGGAGGAAAAGAGAATACGCTTCCTGCAGAAAAGCAATGTAATGAAGATTATGGCAATGAGGATGAACGACAGAGAAGCGGAACTGGCACGGCTGATGTTTGTCTTTTCCTGCTTTACAGGGTTGGCTATCGCTGACATGGAAAGTTTAGAATACAGGCATATCCAAACGGCAGCAGACGGACAGAGGTATATACGCAAGGAGCGTCAGAAGACAAAGGTCGAGTTTGTCGTACCGCTGCATCCCGTAGCAGAAGCCATCATCAGCCATTGCAGGAATGAGCAGGAAAGAGACGAAGTGCAGCAGACGATGAAAGAAAAAGGTGAAACCCTTGTCTTCCAACCACATTGCAGCCGTAGCGTGATGGGCAAAAACCTGTGCATCGTGGGCAAGGCTTGCGGTATCAGACAGAGATTGTCGTACCATGTTGCAAGGCATACTTTCGGTACGATGAGCCTAAGTGCAGGCATACCTATTGAGAGCATAGCCAAGATGATGGGGCACGCTTCCATATCAAGCACGCAGATTTATGCACAGGTGACGGACAACAAGATCTCGGAGGATATGGACAGGCTCATTGCCAAACAATCGGCAATGAAGAGAGACATTACGGAGAGAGAGGCTTGTGAACTTTCGGATATACCAATCTGTAAAATGGAGGAAACGGCATGAATACGAGCTATAGACCAAAAACAATGACCGACACGTACAATCATCGCAGTATCTTTGATTGGGGCAATAATATGCAGGTTGTCCGCAAGGGTAAAGGCGAGATAGCCATGACAGAAAGTGAGCTTGTGAGATTCTTCGGTGTAACATGGAAAAAGCTCAATCATAGGCTTCAGACGATAATAAAATCTTCCAACCTGTATCCCGATGAGAGGGTTGCAGGTGAGGAGGAAGTCATAATCAACGAACAACTCAAAGGTTATGCACCGCTCTATCCGCTTCCTGTCATCATCGCCCTGTCCTTTCTGTTGGACAGCATGGAAGCGCATTTGTTCAGAAAGTATATCAGTAGAAGATTGCAGACAGAGTCTATCATTGTAACGCCAGTCTTCCTGTTGGGCAATACCAAGAACTGATGGATATATTTCCTTTTTCTTTCACCGATTATATCTTACTACATTACTACAATAAGAGTTAAAGCGGTGAAAGAGAAAGGATTAACGTGTAGTTGGGTACTCAAAATAATTATACTACGCAGTAACTACATTTGCCTTTCTTCTTTCACCGCTTTATTACGGTTAAAAAGGGAATTATATGCTATTTGTTATTTGCCTGACTATCCTCTGAAGCACGCTTTCATTGCTTACAAGTATAGATGCCGTGCCCGTCATTCCGCTGATAATTTTATACCTGCAATCCGTTATCCTTACCTGTGCCGTGAACACGCTGACAACTTCCGTTTGTCGGGGTGTATGCGATGTGGCGGTTATAATGCCATGGGCAACTCCGTATGTTTCAGCATCGTAACCCTCAAATTCGATGTTTGCAGTCATTCCTCTCGCTATTGTATTCACGTATTTATAAGGAATTTTTATTGTGCCTTGTTGGGCATTTGTTATTTGTACCTTTGCACTGATGGTTTCGGGATAAGGTATAAAGTATGCGCCCACCAGCAGTGCCAATATCACAAAGGTGATAATCGTGATGCCATAGCGCACAATTCTTGACGGTATCTCGCCAATGATGTGCCTTACCTTCTCGCTGCGGAGTTCTATCTTGTCGTCTGCCATAGTTGTTTTGCCTTTCCTAATGTCAGTTGCCCAGTTCCAATTGATTTTTCACAAGGTTATAGTATACACCCCGCTTCGATGTGAGTGTTTCGTGGTTGCCAATTTCCACCACCTTGCCTTTATCTAATACCACTATCTGGTCGGCATTTTTCACCGTACTTAGTCGGTGCGCCACGATAACTACTGTCTTGCCTTTGTAGAACTCGTCCAAATGCTCCACAATCATGCGCTCATTGTTGGCATCGAGCGAGTTGGTGGCTTCGTCAAGGAAGATATAATCGGGATTCTTGTACACGGCTCTTGCTATCAAGATGCGCTGTTTCTGTCCCTGACTCAAGCCCACACCATCGCGACCAATCTTTGTGTTGTATTTTAAGGGCAGCCCCATCACATAATCGTGAATACAGGCTATCTCGGCAGCTTTCAGCAAATGCTCCTTGTCAATCTCTCCATTATCTACGGCAATGTTCCTTGCAATGCTCTCGGAGAATATCACACCGTCCTGCATCACCACGCCACATTGTCTGCGCCACCATTTTTTGTTGAGCGCATTTACATCAGTTCCTCCAATGGTGATTTGTCCGCCCAATACGGGATAATAGCCAAGCACGAGCTTGATGAGCGTTGTTTTACCGCTGCCCGACGCACCTACGATGGCTGTTACTTTGCCTTTGGGGATTGTGAGGCTTACATCATCAATGATAGTTTTCAGTGCGTGTGGGTCGTACTTGAAGTTTACGGTTTCAAGGTCTATGCCTTGATTTTTTTCTTTCACTGCCATTTCCAATCCTTGCTTTCCGTTCTCATCATTCATGCGGTGGATTTCATTGATACGCTCAAGACTTATCTTCACGTCCTGCACCGAATAGAAGAAACTCATCAACTGCTCAACGGGTGAGTTGAGTTGTCCGATGATATACTGTACGGCGAGCATCATACCCAGTGTGAGTTGTCCGTGAATGACGGCTGTTGCTGCCACCACCGTAATGACGATGTTCTTCAGTTCGTTGATAAAGATACTTCCTGCCTCTTGTGTCTGCTGGAGTTTCAGCGACTTCATCTGCACCCCAAAGAGGTCTGCCTGCACGTCCTCCCACTCCCAGCGTCTTCGCTGCTCGCAGTCTTGGAGCTTTATCTCCTGCATGGAGGTGATAAACTCGTAGGTCTTGTTGTTGTTGATGGCTTGCTGCTCAAAGAGTTCATAGTCGAGTACCTTTCTGCGTCTGAGGAAGAGTGCAAGCCAACCGCCATAGAGTAAGCTGCCGAACATAAAGATAGCAAAGACAAGCCAATTATAGGACAGCAGTACGATGCTGAACACCACAAAGGTAAAGAGTGAGAACACTATGCTAAGCGTCTGCTGTGTCAGGAACGTATTCACACGGCTATGATCACCCATGCGCTGCATAAGGTCGCCCATCAGTTTGGTATCGAAGAATGACATCGGCAGCTTTAAGAGCTTGATGAAGAAGTCGCTCACCAATGAGATATTGATGCGCAGCGATATGTGTAGCAAAAGCCATCGACGAATAAAGTCGATGGCGGTTCGACTTATGGTAAGCATCAGTTGGGCCAAGAGTATCAGCCAAATAAAGCCGATGTTTTGGTTCTTGATTCCTACGTCCACAATGGATTGCGTGAGGAAAGGCAGGATAAGCTGCAATAGGCTGCCCACCAACAGGCCTAAGACAATCTGTCCGAAATACTTTCGGTATTTCTTGATATAGCCAAAGAGGAACTTAAACGAGCGTTCATCTGTTGTCTGTTCATCTGTCTGCTTTTCATAAAAGGCAGGTGTGGGTTCTAAGAACATCGCAATTCCCTTTTCCTCACCGCCCGATTGGGTGCTGATCCAATGCTTCTTGAACTCATCAAGGTTGTACTTCACAAGTCCTTTAGCAGGGTCGGCTATGTAGAAAATCTTTCCTTTCTTTACTTTATACAACACCACAAAGTGGTTTTGATTCCAGTGAAGAATGCAGGGAGACTTAACTTTTTTTATACTGCTAATATCTATTTTCCCACATTCACTCTCTAGCCCAATACTTGAAGCAGTATTCTTTATGCTTAACATAGAAACTCCTTCTGTTGTAGAGCTACATATATCAGATAGATATTCCAAAGAATAAACCCTATGGTAGAATCCACAAACCATTTTCAGGCAGGCTATACCACACTGCATCGAATCGAACTGTCTATAAAAAGGGAATTGATACATTTATTCCGTGAACTAATATTCTATTAATTATCCATACACTACGAAGGTATGTATTTTTATAATCGTTTCAGCTCGCTCTGTCCGGCTGTCTGGCCTTTATATTTTGATCGGACTGGATTAAAGGAATAGGAGACGGTCAAGCTGATGACGGGATGCCGATAATCAACACGGTGCGAGGTATAGGCCTCGGCATATTGCGAATAACCCTTTTCCTTGGAATTGAACAGATCCAATGCGCTCAACTTTACCCACCAGTTCTTCATATTTTTCTGAACAGCCATATCTACCCTGAGCAACGGTTCCGACATATATGTGTCGGCATTGCCTTTAAGGTTTCCGCTCACATTCACTACGATGTACCAGTCTTTGGGCAGCGTGACAAAATTTTTCCACTGCAACCCCCACTGCGGCCGATTGTAGGAAAGTCCGTTATGCGACAGCCATTGCTTATGTACCCACAGGTTCCACGACGGTTTCCATATCTTGAAAAGCGTAGGAGCATAAGAGAGGCTACTGTATGCGCTCGAATAGGAATGATTCTCCTCACCGGATAGGACAGCCGGCACCTGATTCATTACGTCGAACCACGTGATGACGGCATTTTTCCCATAAGTATAGTCGCATATAAAGATGAGATCCTTGTAAGATGCGCTGAAAGACACGTTGTGGTTATAAGTAGGCTTCAGTTGGGAGTTGCCTCTGTCGTAACGGAAATCGCTGATGTAATGCAGTCCGTCGTCCAACTGGCTGTAAGTCGGATTGCTGGTATATATGTTATAACTCAACATGAGCGACAGACGATTCACGTCGTAAGAGAAGGAAACGGAGGGCAACAGGCGATGATAGGTACGACTACTGGCATTAATGAGCTTGCCTCCGGCATAATAGTCGTAGTTGGTGTATTCGTACTTCAGGCCAAGTCGGGAAGATAGGTGACCGAAGCTACGGCTGTAATTAATAAACACACTGGCTGCCGACTGCTTCGACTCGTTGTCGTTGTTTTCCAGTACGCCCGTATAGTCGCTGTTGTCAATATTATATTTCTGACGGAAATGGGTGTAAGTGGCTTCGAAACCATATTCCAACTGGTTCTTTCCCAACGACGAGGAGAAAACCGTTTTCAGTGCTCCAAGGTCGGAAGCAATCTTGTTGACAGGAATGAGCATTGAATTGGCTGTGTTCTGCTTACTCTCGACCGTCTGTCTGCCATTGCTGTTGTTATGCACATAGCTGGCATCGACGTTGAGAGCCAACTTATCACTGAACCTATTCTCATAATACAGACTCACATTATGACTGCCATTCTGCGAGAAAGTGTGCGACCGTGTGTCGAACTCGGTAAGCTCGTTGCCCTGCTGCATGTGATTATGATAAGACTGGTCGGAATGGCCAGAAAATGTTCGTGAAAAGATGTAGGTAGCACCGAGTGACTGTTTCTCAGAGAACTGATTGTTGAAGCCCAATATGACGGAACCGTTCTTCGATGAACTGTAGCCATCGCCCGAATAATCGGCATTGACATCCTGTCCGCCATACCGAAAGCGGTAAGTGTCTGTACGCAGATAATGCAACTTGCTGAAAGTTTCGTACGACGAACTCATAAACACATCCAGTCCCTTGTGGCGATAGTTCAAGTCGAGCCATCCGTCTGTTGTCCAACAGCTGGACACACTCTCCTTCATGGTCAGCGTTCCGCCCAGTCCCTCTCCGACGGGTTTCAGTGTGGTAATGAAGAGTACGGCACGCACAGATGAACCATACTTTGCTCCAGGATTCATATCTATCCTGATGTCTTTTATCATGTCGCTCGTTATGCGGTCCAGTTCGCTCCAGCTGCGCATACGCTTGTTATTGATGTAGATGAGAGGTGTTCCTCTACCCAAGACACTTACTCCGTCGGTACTCATCATCGGCAACTGTTGCAGCACATCGGTTGCTCTGCCCAACTGGCTGTACACCGTGCCTTGAATGCTGGATACGAACACGCCATTCTTCATTCGGAACGCAGGACGCGTGGCCGTTATCGTAACGCCGTTTAGAATTTGTTCTGAAGGTGAAAGCAATACCGTCATGTGTTCGGAAGCCGGCAGAATCAACGTCTTGCATCCTACATACGATATTTTCACCAACTTATCTACAGGAGAAGCATCGAAAGCAAACGTTCCATCTTCATTCGACACGACTCCCGTAACATACGCAGAATCGGATGCCTGAAGCAATGACACAGTCGCGTAAGGAATAAAAACGCTATCGTTCTCCATTACAACTCCATTAATGCTTTGAGCATTCAGACAAGTAGAATAGGTCAAAGCAACCAAAAAAGACGTGATATATTTATTCATAGCACTTATGTTTAAATTGCATATATTTTATAAGAATCTTCTTTATCTTTTTTCGCATGCTCTAAAAGACATTCCTTTAATATCTGCTGATTATTTAAGAAACAACATGTATTATACTGTTTACCCTCAAAGATATTTTTATGCTTAAACCATTGGCAGCCTCCATCACACACAGGGAACAGTGCACAATCCTTACATTTCTGGGTATTATAGATAGACGTATCATATAAATAGTGACTTACTAATGTCGGATTCTTTAATTTGTCATTCTGAATATTTCCTATTATTCTTTCAGGCGAATTGAAATCATTCCAACATTTATACATTTCACCACTTGGACCTATGATAAAACTACTATTCCGATTTACCATACATCCTTTTTGCAAATCTATGTGCGGAAAGAAGTCTACAGGAACTCCTTCTTTCTCTATTCTTTTATAAAATTGAAAACGCTTAATGTCAAACAATGATTTATAACACATTTTGCAACCATCTTTACTGGTTTCACGGATGAATCCTGGATATGGATTAACTTTATGTGTACCATATCTTTGTATGAATTTCTTATATAGCGGTGCAAAATCATTTTCATTGTCCTTATTTACATTTATGCGTAAATCTATTTTGAAATCATCTGGAACCTGCCTGACAAGATTGTCAAGATTATTTATTATTTTAGCAAAAGTACGCCCTTTATTTCCTTTTAAGAAGCGAGTTTTATTATGATTTTCTTCATCTCCATCAAAAGATATCTGAATTTCAGTAAATCCAAGATTAATCATATCTCGAATTACATTATCAGACAAAAGATAACCATTTGTAATAATAGATTGTGAGCATATCTTTACTTTACAATTATTGCGTATTTTTAGTATGATTTGCTTTATCTTATCAAAAGCCATGAGAGGTTCGCCACCATACCATGTCAAGTCAAGTTTTTTTACAGAAGAATATCCATTAATAAAGCAAATAAGATTTTCTATTACATCATCTGAAATTACCTTTGTTTTCTTTTCACCTTCAAAACAATATGGGCAAGCAAAATTGCATCCCGTAGTGGGGGCTATCACTAAACTCAAAGAATCTGTAACACCAATATTAGAGAGGTAACTCAATTTGCAAGAATCATAAAAGTCATACTGATGTTCGTCATCAATTATGATTTTTTTCTCCTTAAGTACATCTATAAATTCTTTTTCAATTTCGTTATAAGCTCCATTATACAATTTTTCATAAATGTCTTCTGATAATAAAGAGAGGAACTCTGTTTCAGAGTTATATAGATAAAATTTATTATCTCTCTCAAATAATATAGTATATAAGGATAACTTCATAAGCATTAGTGTTAAAAACAAGTGAACTTAATAACAAGAGTCATTATTTGTGGAATACTTTAAGTTATTAAGTCCACTATTTTACGTTTATGATTTCAATTATAAAATTATGGTTTATTAGTAGTAGAACCGTTAGTGTCTGTAGGAGGTTTTACCGGCTCTGGCTTAACCTTGTTGCCAATGCAAGCAACGGCATTTCCTTTGTAACAACCACACGACGTAAGACTTGGACAATCAGTAGAACTTCCAAATCCACCTTTCAACATCTCTAAGGATGTTTCATTCATTACCTCTCCATTGTGGAGAATCTCTAAAAAACATTTTTCCATATAATATTAGTTTTGTGCCATCTTATAGCTTCTGGCATTGCTCCTTTTGACAGTTAGGTCTGCTTTATAATCTTGTCGACTTGATTATTTCTGTTGCAAATATATTTATATCTCCAAATTATTTCGCTACACAAAAGTGTAATAGAGAATATGTTCGTTTAAATATTACACAAAAGTGTAATCATGCAGCCTTGCAAAGTTCACCATACTTGGAAAAGAAGCCCTTGATACCTCTTTTACTGGAACATACTGGAACGGTCTCCGATGTCAGGTAATCTATGGATTTTCCTATTTGGCGTGTGCCAAATCCCAAAGCTTTCATTACTTTCAATAGTTTGCTGTCAATCTCTGCAATCATATAACTGTACTTGTCCTCAACTATCGGCTTTACTGCCAATGCCATTAACCGCTTGAATAAAGTCAATGTGGATATTCCTGTTCCCTTTGCAACGGCAAAACGTCCAATATGCCAATAGTTATATTTTGCTTCCTTATGTATAGCAGATAAAGGGTTTATACCATATACCTTTTCTATTGGAAGAATCTTGTGCTTATCCCAATGAAAGCTCCTGATGCAGCCTATCATATTCCCAAAGGAATCCCTTGCAATATAGATTTGGGATTTGTTATCATACAGATATTCCTCTTCTTCAAGCACTGATTTGATGTCTTCATTTACTTCTTTCTCTGTAAATGAAGATAAGTGATGGGAGTAATTTTCCCTGACCACGAAATTGGCGATTTCATTCAGACAGGATTTATCTGCCATGAATATCTCATACTCGTTGAATGACGCGACTTTCTTTTCCATAATAATCCTTTTATATTTATTTTATACGGCAAAAATAGTGGCTCTTCAAATATGGAATACTACACTTTTGGGTAATTTGCCTTTTTCTGCTTTACTTTTTACACTTTTGTGTAGTCTTTTGATGTTATTCCGAAAAAAATAAATATATTTGCCAACAGATTATGTAAAGGACCTAATATATTCATCATATGACAGATGTAAAAGACTTCTTTATCGCATCGAATACTGTACGCAATGCACCGGACTATGACTCAAATGTACTGTCCACATTGATTCATACCGTAGAGGCTTTTGCGCGTATAACCTATCAGAGCGTTTACTTGATAGACTATTATAAGCAGGAGTTTCTTTATGTATCAGATAATCCTTTGTTCCTTTGTGGGCATACGGCAAAGGAGGTGAAAGAGTTGGGATATAGTTTTTATTTGGGACACGTGCCGGAGGAAGAACAGAAAATGCTCGTGGAGTTGAACAACAGTGGCTTTAAGTTCTTTGATACCTTCGATGATGTTGATAAATACCAGTGCTCTATGTCATATCATTTTCATCTGACCAGTGGGGCAAAGAGCAAACTAATCAACCACCAACTTACTCCCATTCTATTGACCGATGAGGGCAAAATATGGATTGCAATGTGTGTTGTATCGCTGTCTTCGCATAAAACCGTCGGACATGTAGAGTTCCATAAGAATGGATTCTGTAATTATTGGAAATATTATTTCGAAAGCCATCGGTGGAAGGAATGTGAAGGAGTATCGCTCAAAGAAGAAGAAATTGAGGTGCTGCGGTTATCAGCAGCAGGACTTACCATGACGGAAATTGCGGATAAGATATGCCGTTCATTGGACACTATTAAATTCTATAAACGCCACGCCTTTGAGAAGTTAGGCGTGGCGAATATTACAGAAGCTATTTCAAGGGCAACTTTAAACAAATTGTTCTAAAACGATATTTCACTTTACTGCAAAAGTGAGGAGAAATAGAATTTTGGAAAATAGTTCACAGGTTTTCCTGTTGCAAGATTGTACATTGCCGTTGTACATAATCCCGCTGCGATCCATGATGCTATGGATAGTTGTGGCGGTGGGAGCATTTCGCTTTCTTCCCTGTATTGAGTAACTATTTTATCCAACCATTCTTTTGGCTGATTCCAGAAAGCCCCGTGCCCGGTTACATACTCAGCCACCTTTAGTTCAAATCCCTTAGGCTCGTCTGCCAGTTCTGATATGGTATGTCCCAATGGATCAACAACCGTGACAAAACCCGCCCATCCAAAATTGTATGGATGAAGTATGGGGATTTTTCTTTCTTTGCAGATTTTGTCAAAAACGAAAGGGGTTTCATCCTTGAAATCCAATGCATTGATAGCAACATTATGCCCACTCAGCATATTTTTTATGTTGTCAGGGGTCAGGAACTCCGTATGGTAATCTATCTGTGCATTGGGATTGATACTTAGCAAACGTTCAGCCAAACACTCTGCTTTGTATCTGCCAATGTCATTCTCCGTATAGTTCTGCCTGTTCAGGTTGCTTTTCTCAACCTTATCACCGTCGACAATTGTAATATGCTCGAAACCAAACCGCAAGGCACATTCAGCCACGATACTGCCTATACCTGCACCACCAAGGAATATTCTATAATCCTTGATTAAACTTTGTTCTTTCTCGCTCACGTAGATCCTGTTTCTACTGTATCTTTGTTCCATAACTAAATAATTGTTTAGGGCAAAAGTAAATGCTATAATACATACATACTCTACACAAAAGTGTAAAAAACTCTCATTTCACTGATTATTTTAGATTTTATAACATATTCAGAGGGTAATATGTTTGCTACTCCTGATAATTCTCCTCCAACATCCTCTCCAAGTCCGACTCCTTATAGAGTATCTTCCCCGCAAACTGCGTGTAGGGAATAATCCTCCTGTCCCGATAGTCCTGCAAGGTGCGGGGGCTGATATACAGCCGTTCGCACACTTCCTTGCCCGTGAGGTAATGTTCACCGCCAAAGAGCGGTTTGTGTGTCTGTGCCACTTCCTTTATCCGTTTGCTCACACCGCTGAGTGCAGATAATACCACCTGCATATCGTCAGCCTCCATGTTCAAGTCCCTTACCTGTTCCATAGTTCTCTTATCTTATTGTTGTTCTTTTATTTGTCCGTTTTTGTTTTCTCTGATTTGGTTTCCAACAATCGTTCCACGTCCTCACGCTTGTAATAGCACTTGTGTCCAATTTGGACAAAGGGCAGCACACCCGTATCACGGTAGTGCTGCAAGGTACGCTTGCTGATGTTGAGCAACCTACATACATCACCATTGTGCAACCAATCCGTGTGCCTGCTCTTTTCTCCGAAAGCCTTGTGGCAGGTCTCTGCAAGAGCGAGTATCTCGTCCCTCAGTCTTGCCCAATTTGAGTCCGTAATGATAAAATATCCCATAGTTCTATTATTGTTTTGTTTATAAAATCCTTCTTGTCCTGCGCTTCATCGCATGTTTCTGCCTGCAAAAGTAGGATGTGTTTTCCATACCTCAAAGTACGAGGGAACAGCAGGGAAATATCGGGAACTTGAAGGAAAAGGCAATGCATTCCATTGACTGACGTTTGCACCTTTTAGCCCTGTATTTTTCTTTCACCGCCATTTTAGTGCAAAGACAGAGCGGTGCATATCCAATTCAATTCGGTGTTTGTTCAAGTTGCAGCTTGCGGCACTTTCAATGTGGCCAAACGCTACCACATCTCTGCATAGATTCTATAGTTTGCAATATCGGTGCAGAATACTGCAAACATGCGCAAGGGGCACACTATTGTCTTCGCCTTTTCTTGTTGTTTTATCTTCTGTTTTAGCTTAAATCAACCTTTTTCTTTTCCCACCTCAATAAAAAACATGTGAACTTTATTGCAGACAAGTGCAACATTATGCAAGCACTCCCTGAATGCTTGGAACTTACCCATTCTCTTGATAACTTCGTTCTTGGAAACAAAACAAAGCATATAATGAAGAAGAATGCAGATAAAGGCAAATCGGAAGGCGGTAACAATACGCCCAAACCGAGAAGGACTTCCTCCAAGAACTCAGAGATAGAAGCCTATCTCTCCACGCACTATGAGTTCAGATACAACACGGTATTGGGAAGAACCGAATACCGAAGCAAGGCAAACAGTGATTTTACAAAAGTAGGTCGCTATGAAATCAACACGCTCCGCAGGGAGATAGACAACGACATCGGGATAATAACCTCATCGGATAACCTGTACTCCATCATCGAGAGCAGCTTCTCTCCACGCATCAACCCCATACAGGAGTATTTCAAGCAACTGCCCTTGATAGATATTGGTTGCAACAATAGTAGAAGCACAGACTGTCGCCGTGATAATGAAAGTAATAATGATGCTTCTTCCTTTTCATTGAAAGCTATTCCCTACTTGGCAAGCTGCGTTGTGGTGAGCAACTCCGACAAGTGGCTGCCGTACCTCACCAAGTGGCTCGTGGCAGTGGTCGCCAACGCAATGGACGACCGTGAATGTCGTAACCACACCTGCCTCGTGCTGACAGGCGAGCAGGGCAAGTTCAAGACAACATTCTTGGATTTGCTCTGTCCGCCTGCCCTACACGGTTACAGCTATACGGGCAAGATATATCCGCAGGAGAAGGACACGCTCACCTATATCGGGCAGAACCTCATCGTAAACATCGACGACCAGCTCAAAGCCCTCAACAAGCGTGACGAGAACGAACTCAAGAACCTCATCACCTGCCCGATGGTCAAGTACCGCATGCCCTACGACAAGTATGTGGAGGAACACCCACACTTGGCGAGTTTCGTGGCATCGGTGAACGGCAACGACTTCCTTACAGACCCGACAGGCAGCAGACGGTTTCTGCCCTTTGAGGTGCTTTCCATTGATATAGAACGTGCAAAGGCTATCTCTATGGATAGTGTCTATGCGGAAGCCAAAGCCTTGTTGAACGCCGGTTTCCGCTATTGGTTTGACGATGACGAAATAGCGGAGCTTTACAGGGAGAGCGAGGATTTCCAAGTGCAGACCGCAGAAATGGAACTGCTGTTGAGGTGCTTCGAGAAGCCGACTGATGATAATCCCCACTGCTCCTATATGACCACAACGGAGATAATTACCTATTTAGGCTACTATACGCATCACCCATTGTCGTTGAAGCACATGGGCGAAGCCCTTAGAAGGGCTGGCTTTGAGAAAGTGAGCAGAAGGCGAGATGGTGGCAGTCCCATCTATGTATATAAGGTAATAAAGATACTTCCTTGTCCCTTGCCAAGTTATTGCAGCAGTCAGATGTAGTAGGCGCATGTAGTAGGTTGGTAGTATGATACCGTTCTATAAACAAACATTGATTATCAACAACTTAACTTGAAATAGTATGTAGTAAGAAGAAAGATAAAAAAGTTTGGAGGGAAAAACTTCAGAAAAGAGAATTTCTTTCAACTACCATTCAAATATCATTCAAACACACTATTGTTATTCAAACACACTATTGTTATTCAAACACATCATTATCATTCAAAAAAAAATATTCAATCAATTCAAACATATCACAATGAAAGCAGAAGATTTATCTCTCATCAAGCGATACTCCATCGTGGAGTATCTTGAAAGGAAAGGCATCAATCCTGTACGTAGGACACCAGCCTATGCCCTGTACCGTTCACCGCTTCGTGCAGAAACACATCCGAGTTTCAAAGTGGACACAGAGAAGAACCTCTGGATAGACTATGCCGAAGGCAGGGGCGGAAGTATCATAGACCTTTATATGCGATTGGAAAACTGCACGTTTTCGGAAACCATTCACCGCTTAGGTCAGACCGCTCCTGATAATACAGCATATAGTTCTCGCAATGACTTTGCACCAAATAATTCCCAACCGGCAATGGCTGCAAACGAGGCAAGGAAACTGATAAGCATATCAAACACCCTACCGCCACATTTGCAGGAGTATCTTACAAAGGTACGCTGCATTGATTTGGAAAAGGCTATGCCGTTTCTCAAATGTATAAGCTATGAGGTAAGAGGGCAATGCTACCAAGCCATCGGCTTTGCCAATCCATCGGGAGGATATGAACTTCGAGATAACAGCTCATTCAAAGGGACAATCGCCCCGAAGGATATTACTCCGATATTTACGGACAAACAGACAGAACACACAACAGACAAGACACAGCCTGTCTATTTATTTGAGGGCTTCATGGATTTTCTTTCTTTTCTTTCAATGAAAGAGAAAATTATCAATCACTGCCTTGTGATGAACTCTGTAAGCAATATGGCAAGGACAGTCCGCTATCTGAACGACCGACACCTGACCTATATCCGTGCCTTCCTTGATAATGATGAAGCTGGGCGGAGAACCGTGCAAGAATTTGTAAGGGCAGGTCTCAAGGTGGAGGATATGTCCGTACATTACAAAGGCTTCAAAGACCTCAACGAGTTTCATGTCAGCCGTATGCGTAAGCAGGAGCAGCAGAAAGTGCAGGAACGGATACGGATGTCGGTTACGGAGCAAAATCAAAACAGAAAATCAAAACAAGTCAAACATAAAATGAGATAGAATAATGGAAAAGAAAAAAGTCAGTAACGAGGGAATGGAGAATACAATCTATTCCACCAAGCAATATTTAGGACTCAACCAAATTGAAGGTCCGTCTGAACATCTTATTGCCGAACTTCGGGCAAGGAGATCCAGAGCTTTTCAAGACCCAAACATACAGGACACAGAGAATACCACGCACTCTGAACCTGTACTAAATACTGAGAGTGGAACCGTTCAAAGGCGCATCAGTGCCAAGATGAGAAAAGAGACGCTTGAAGCCTACAAGCAAGCCTACCTTATTCCAACAAAACTGAGCAACCGAAAGGCGGTCTATCTGAGCCGAGAAACTCAGGAGCGTGCCGACTTCATTGTGCGTAGGTTGGGCGACAGGGGCAGCAACCTTTCAAGTTTTGTGGAGAACATCGTGCGCCTCCATTTGGAGGAGTACGGTGAGGACATAGAGAAATGGAGGAGGTTGTAAACCGCAGGAAAAGGGTTAAGGGATGAATTTCAAAAGATTTATTTCCCGCTCCAATCCTACTGTCGCATTAAAATATGATGTTATATTCTCATAAAAGAGACGTCATATTTGGGCAAATATGACATCATATTTTAACTAATCAGACATCTGAATGATGAGAACACCACGAACGCAGTTAAACACAGAATGCACTGCATTCATTTTCAAGCAGCAAAACGCCTTGTGCGTAAACGTCTTGTTAGCTGACATTGCAAGACGTCAGTTTGTACCCACAAACTGCTCCCTGCTCCCCTCGTCAGACTATCAGGGAGATTAGACCGTAATCACTCCGTTCTCATCGGTCAGTGTTCAGGAATTAAGAAGCAATGAATCATCTGCAATGATTAACTTTCAAGGAAACTTATATGAACAAATACAAAGGAAAAGCTGCCCGATGGCAGCAACAGGATAAGGAAGAAAAGAAGATAAACAAGACGGAATTCATCAAGGTAAGATGCACCTTAAAAGAGAAGCAGCGAATCAAGTCAAAGGCGGAAATCACAGGTCGGAAGTTCTCCGATTACTGCCGTGAGATACTCCTTAACGGAGAAGTAACAGCCGTTCCCAATATGACCGACAATGAGAGGGAAGCCATTGCCATACTCCAACGGACGAGAAGGTTTTACGGACAGATTTCCAACCTCATCAAGGTCAAGGACGAAAGGTGGGTACTTCTCACAAAGAACCTTTCCCTATGTGCCAAAGAAGCATTTAAGCGGTTTTACGACCCGCATTTTCGTGTGGATGAGGAGGTATATAAGGTCTTAAATCTAACAAGAGATGATAGGTAAATGCAAGGCAATAGCCCACGGAAGTACGGCTTTGGACTATATATTCAGGGAAGGCAAGCTCGGTAGCCGGCTTGCCTTCCACAATCTTTGTAGCAGGGAGCCAAAGACTGTCTATGAGGAAATGAAGGTGGTCAGCGACTATAACAGCCGTTGCAGGAACAAGTTTCTCCGTATCGAAATAGGCATCGCACCGCAGGACGAGAAAAAATTGCCTGTGCCCGAACTTATGCGAATAGCCCATTTGTTTGCCAAGCGAATAGGACTTGACAACCATCAATGGGTGGCGGTAACGCACAAGGACACCGACAACAGACATATTCACATCATTGCCAACCGCATCAGCCTGTACGGAGAGGTCTATGACACCACATTTGTAAGCAACAGGGCAGCGAGAGTGGCGGAGGAAATAAGCAGAGAGAAAGGCTTGACCATCGCAAAGGAGGTCAAAGCGGAAAGGAAACACCAAAAGACAAAGGCTAATCCCACAAGAGAGCAAACAAAACAGCAGGTACAGCAAATCTGCTATGCCTTGCTTGACAAATACAAAGATACAGGCATCACGGGACACTCTATGTTCCTTTACGAACTTAACAAGAACGGCATTACCATAGAGCGCTTGAAGAACAAGCAGGGCAAGGTCTATGGCTTAAAGTTCTCATATGGAGAACATACGTTCAAGGCTTCAGAAGTTGGCAGGGAGTTTGGTTATCGTTCCTTGCAGAAGATTATCAATAAGGCAGAGGCAAAAACATTGCAACAAAACGAGTATAATCCGCCAAAGGAAAAAGAAACCTCTGATACAGGTTATCAACTTGTTCCTCCAAGCCGTTCCAATATCTCACGAGATGGCGATACCTTACAACCACTTAATACTATTGGTACGGTAACAGATGCTGCGATTAGCGCAGCCGATGAAGTAGTAGAAGGAGATTAGGAGAAATGATTTCGCCATCAGCACACAGCGAAGATTATGCAGAAGCAGTATGGCAGCGCAAGCTGAGATACCAAGCCAACAGAAAGAAGAAGCTAGGAAGAGGACTATAGCCAACTCCTATCACACTACGGCAACCCAAAATGCAGAAACGTGAATATTTCAGCAAAAACGCTTGTTATTCGGTAACAAAGTATTATCTTTGCAAACAGAATAACAAGCGTTCTTTGTTAGGCAGAAAACAGCGAAGCCAAGTAGCTTGCTCGTTTCCAAATCGTTACCTATTCAGTTTCGCAAGCAAGGTAACCTCTTTATTTTCAATTAGATACATTTTAATAATTATCTTGTCTTGTGAACTACAACCACTTGCAACCCAACACATTACACACTTCTCACCAAGCAGGCGAATTGAACGGGAAAGCATACCGGCAAAACTACGGAAACATAGCCGGCAAAGCAGCATATCCCTCCTACCTACACTTCCAAACACGTACAGAATATCGGGCACGGGGACTAACTTACAGACAATAAGCGTTAAATCATGCAAACAGACATACCAACACTGCATATTCAGCGTTATTGCTTATACAGATTTTATAATAACAAAAAAGAGAGATTATGAAAAGAACCATGTTTTCAATCATTGCCTTGGCAGCAATGACCCTGACGAGCTGTAACAACGGCAGCAAGACAACCACCTCCGACGCGGACTCTGCAATGGCAGACACGGCCGCCGCCACCAGCGACAGCAACGAATCGGGAAACACAACTGTACTGAAAGGGGCACCTGCAAACATACAGACACTCATCAAGACACTCAACGAAAGAGTAAAAGCCAAGGACGGTAAGAACGTCGCCCTGCTGTTGGCCGATGCACAGACCAAACTGGCGGAAATGGCAAAGAACAATCCGGAGGAAGCCAAGAATTACATCACCGCTCTCCAGACGTGGCTGAAGGACAATGCCGCATCCATTCAGACCGCTGTTGCGGGAGCAGGGAACTCCGATGCCGCCAACGCCGTTGCCGCTGCAATGAGCACCATAACCAAGCTGAACCCCGAGAACGTATTGAAGAGCCTGTCAGGCGCAGCCGCCAAAGACGCGCAGGATGCAGGTTCACAGCTGATGGAGAACGCCAAAAACAGCAATGCCGGAAAGGCCATAGAGCAGGCCAAGGCCATGAAGGCGGCTGTAGAAGACGCTCCCGGCAATGCCAAGGCAAAGGCAGCCGAGGCTGCCAACAAGGCAACCCGGAAAGCCAACGAAGCCGTAAACAAAGCCAACGAGAAGGCCAACAAGGCCGTCAACGACGCGGCAGATAAGGCCCTGAAGGCTTAGGCCTCTAACTGAACTATCAGTAAGGAAAAAACATAATGACATAGTGTCCTTCTTGACTTCAAGAAGGACACTGTTTTCATAAAGAGACATACACGATTGCATCTCACGAGCGCATCTGACGCCTGACCGCTGCATCGCTGACAGGCACTGCTGCCAATAGGCCAATTAAGGCGTTGTCCCCTACGTGTATATCTCCATCACGTACATATCGCTCCAGACTATCACATCAACTTTCAGGGATACATCGCTTTTCCTGAAAGCAAGGACGTTAGACTGCGCGTTTGAGAGACATACAAAGCCCATCCGCCGCAACTCGGATGCACAGTAGCGATAGATGAGCTTGTTCCAAAAGACCACTTGCAAACTTCCTCCCCGCGTATCTATGAAGGCAACGCTGTCGTCGCTTTTCTTCCTGAAGATACGATAAAGAGGCTGCTTATCCGGCACAAAGGCATCGTTTCGACCGACTTCACGCCCCCAAAGCTGCCGGGGGTCGTTGCCGGGGAGCAGACTGGACGCCCTTATCCTGCTTCCGCCATACTTCCCGAAAGGTGGCTGAACGTGTGCCGACAGTCCCTTCCTCTGCTGATACTGAAGCAATTCCAAGACAGAAAAACGAGGATGCCAGCCGTACTGAGCGCAGCTCCATACAGCCATCATCCCCAAAACACATATCAACAGAATCCTCTTCATCTACAGGGCTTCCACTTCTGCTATCCAGTCTGATGCCATTGCGTCGGAAGGCATGCGCCAGTCGCCGCGCGGCGAGAGGCTGACACTGCCCACCTTTGGCCCGTCGGGCAGACAGGAACGCTTGAACTGCTGGGAGAAGAACCGTCGGTAGAAATTCCGAAGCCAATGCCTGATGACCTCCTCGCCATACACCGACCTGAAGGCTATCTTGGCGAGATAGTAGATTTTTCCCGGACGGAACCCATAGCGGAGACAATAGAAGAGGAAGAAGTCATGAAGCTCGTATGGTCCGACGAGGTCTTCCGTCTTCTGGGCTATCTCGCCATCCTCGCCGGCAGGAGTCAGCTCCGGGGATATGGGCGTATCTATTATGTCGAGAAGCGTTTTGGCAGAAGTCTCATCTACCCCGCTCTGCGCCACATACTTCACCAAATGCCTTATCAGTGTCTTCGGAATACTGACATTGACACCGTACATGCTGATATGGTCGCCATTATAGGTGCACCATCCCAAGGCGAGTTCGCTGAGATCGCCCGTACCGACAACCATACCGCCATGCTTGTTGCTCAAATCCATCAGCAGCTGTGTGCGCTCCCGCGCCTGCGAGTTCTCGTAAGTGGTATCATGCACGGAAGCATCGTGCCCAATATCCCTGAAATGCCGGGTAACGGCATCGGAGATGTTGATTTCCATGATACTGACACCCAGACTCTCCATCAGCGTCATGGCATTGTTATAGGTGCGGCCGGTAGTACCGAATCCGGGCATGGTAATGCCCATGATTCCCTTTCGGTCGTAGCCCAGCTTATCGAAGGTCTTGATGCAGACAAGCAAGGCAAGGGTAGAGTCAAGACCTCCGCTGACACCAATGACAACCGTCTTACAATGGGTATGGACGAGCCGCTTTGCCAGTCCGCAGACCTGAATATTGAATATCTCCTCACATGAGGCAGCCATATCGGCCGATGCGGGGATGAAGGGATGTGGCTGACGGTGCGGCTCAGTGTAAATTCCTTCTCGGGATTGTTCTTCGGAAGACAATGTACAAACTCCTCTGCTCCGCCAGTCTCCTTCGCAACACTGACCGTCCCGGTCATCGGCGGACGCTGCGCATTTACGTAGGTACTGTTGGTTCGCCGCTCGCTGCGTATCTTCTCCACGTCAATTTCCGAAACCTTCATCTGCGGGGTCAGCGAGAAACGGTCGGCCTCTTCCAACAGCTGCCCGTTCTCGTAGATAAGCGCATTGCCCCCATAGACTACGTCCTGCGTGCTCTCGCCAAATCCGCAGCTGCTGTAGACGTAGCCGCTGATGGTGCGTGCACTCTGCTGGGCCAGCAGAGACTTCAGGTAGCCGTGCTTGCCGATAAGGTCGTCGCTTGCCGAGAGGTTGAAGATGATCTCCGCCCCGGCCAAGGCGAGACAGCTGCTCGGGGGAGCCGGTGCCCAGACGTCCTCGCAGATTTCTATGCCGAACTTCACTCCGTCTGCCGTGCGGAAGACTTGCTGCCCGGGAGTTACCAACAGGTGGTGTCCTGCGTAGTGGATGCGCTGCGGATGCAGGTCCTGCGCCGATGCGAACCAACGCTTTTCGTAGAACTCGCTGTAGTTGGGAAGATAAGTCTTGGGGACGATGCCGAGGATGCGCCCCTGCTGAATGACAACGGCACAGTTCAGCAGCAGGGACCCCACACATACGGGGGCACCCACTATGGTGATGATGTCGAGCTGACGGGTGAAGTCGAGCAACATCAGCAATGCATGCTCCGCATTGTCCAAAAGCAGCTGCTGCCGGAAGAGGTCCTGACAGCTGTAGCCCGTCAGCGAAAGCTCGGGGAAGGAAATAATCTCTACGCCCATTCCCTCGGCAACGGCGATTTGCTTTTCTATTTCGCCAAGATTAAACTTGGTGTCGCCAACCTTTACCGACGGTATGGCGGCTGCGACCTTGATGAATCCGTATTTCATTTTCGATATGTTTTATATGTCTGTCCGAGACGGGGAAAACACTGCTGTCCGAAAGCAAACAATGCTCCTTTTCAGCCTGCCTCTCCGGGCACGTTTATACCCCACTCGTGGGGTATGAATGCACCCCACTCGTGGGGTATGAATGCACCCCACTCGTGGGGTACGAAAGCACCCCGCCCGTGGGGTACGAAGGCAGCTAGACTAAAGGGGCATCCGGGGGCTGCACCATATCCCCGAGGATAGCGGAACTATCTGATTATCACCTGTGTAGCACCATATCCATACTCTCTGAACGAGGCGTCCTGATAGAGGTGCTGCTTGTACTTGTAGTTCAGTTCGTGGATGACGGCACGACGCAGCACACCTTCGCCCTTGCCGTGGATAAAGATGATTTTCTGACCTTTATTGGACTTATACTGGTCGAGAACCTTGCGGAAAACGTCCAACTGATATTCCAGTATGTCGCCGGCACTCATACCGACCGTGGTTTCCAACAGTTCATTGGCATGGAGGTCGACCACTATCTTGTCGTCTTTCAGCACCTGCTTCACTTTTCTCGACTTCGACTGTCCGGGGCTGTACCGTTTCACCAGTCCGTCTGCCGGGTGCTCCAAACGTGCCGGCTGCTTCCGCTCCTCCTTTATCCTGTTTTCCTTGGGTTCTTCCACAAAAACGACGCTGTTAGCTTTCATCGGCTCGTCCTGCTCTACCAACGCGTAGAGCAAGGCTGGCCCGGCAAAGAAGTCGTTCTGGCGGAACGTGTTGAGCTTATAGAACTTCACGCCGTCAACATGGAAGCGGATGTCCATGGCAGGCTTCATCGTGTAGTCCTTGTCCACCTTATAGGCAAACAGCTGGACGGCAGCGTTGTGCAGGTCGTTAAGTTCATTGTTGGAGATTTTCTCCATGAAGACCTTCGTGTTCGGTTCCAGTTCGCCCGTCGCACGCAGCTTCCATGCGCCGTCATCGGCAGAAGCGGCATACGAGAACTTCACGTAGTAGTTTGAATCGTTGACGAGATAGCATGTAAAGGCGGTATGAGAAAGCTCGTTGAGGGCCTGCGGGACAAACGCGAGGTAGATTGACAGCCTATCGCCGCCTGTCCGCTCCTTGGGCGGTGCCTCAAAGCCGACAGACGGGTCGTCCTCAGGATTTACCACGTCTGCTTGCTTCCAGTCGTCAGCCATTTCCTCTCCTTCGTTCAACCGCTGACGGATGGACCGCGCATCGCCTTCTCCGGCAGCCTGCCTGCGCTTTGCCTCGTTGGCGATGATGCGGTCGGCAACAGCTCTCTCGTCGGCTACGACAACCACTTCACTGACGGGTGTCGGAATCTCAAATCCGTCCTCATCCTCTACCAATACAATGTTCTTGCCTTGGAAACCAGAAATGCGTCCGCCCCCGGTTTCACTCAGAAATCTGACTTTGTCTCCTATTTTCATTCGTAATAATTCTTCTATGGTTTCACATCAGGGCATCAGCAGGCTGCTGTCCCCATAGCTGAGAAAGCGGAAATCGTGATTCAGAGCATAATCGTAAATCTTCCGCCAGTCGCCCTTCACAAATGCACTGACCAACAACAGCAATGTAGACTGCGGCTGGTGGAAGTTGGTAACGAGTATTCTGACAATCTTGTAGCTGTAGCCCGGCGCAATGATAATCTGAGTACTGGAATGTAAGGCCCCGATTCCGTCCCTGTCCAAGTAGTCTATCAGGTTCTGAATGGATTTCCCGGGCGAGACGGGCACACCGTCTACCACTGCCCAGCCATCGGCATTATGCTCCAAGTCGTATGGCTCCCACTGACCGACGTGCAGCTCTTCCTCCGACAGAGAGGCATTGGATTCCAGTTTCACCCCCATATAATAGAGACTCTCGAGCGTGCGTACGCTGGTCGTTCCAACGGCAATGGCAGCACAGCCATGTCTTAGCAGCCGCTCCAAGGTATGGCGGTGTACAACGACATACTCGGTGTGCATGTTGTGTCCTGCTATCTCTGTGCTCTTTACGGGCTTGAACGTCCCTGCCCCCACGTGGAGGGTCAGCTCGTCCCGCTCTATTCCGGCTTCGTCAATGGCAGCCAGCACTTTGTCCGTGAAATGCAGGCCTGCCGTCGGAGCTGCCACAGAGCCTTTTATCTTGGAGTACACGGTCTGATAAGTGGTCTTGTCGCTCTCCTGTGTCGAACGGTTAAGATAAGGCGGAATGGGCAGTTCGCCCACCTCCTCCAGTATTTCAGCAAAGGAGACCTTGCCGTTATCCCACTCAAAGTCTATCCAATAGTTGGTTCCGCCGGCCTTGGCAGCCGCTTTCTCCCTATCCATCGTGGCAGACAGAGTCAGTTCATTGCCCTTGATGACAAACTTCCGACGCAGCGCACCCTCCTTCCACTTCTTCAGATTGCCAACCATGCATAGCCATGCACAGTGCTGCGTTGTCTGAAACATCAGCTCATAGTCGGTCGGGGCAGCCGGCTCCATCAGGAAGACCTCTATCAAAGCCCCCGTCTCCTTACGGAAGTGCATGCGGGCCTGAATCACCTTCGTGTTATTGAACACCATCAAGGCACCCTTAGGGAGATGGTCGGATATATGATAGAATTTATCTTCCGAAACCTGTCCCTTATTATAAACCAGCAACTTGCTGTGATCGCGCTCGGTTATAGGGAACTTGGCTATCCGCTCGTCGGGAAGCGGGTAATCGTATTCTTGAATCTTTATATGCTTTGTATCTGTTGACATCATATAGACATTGTATAATTATAGTGAAACTACCGTATGCAGTGCAGCGTAGCACAGCGTCAGGACCAGAACGGTCAGCACCAAGTCTATGTCGGATAGCTGTATCCCGACCTCGTATATTGTGTAGAGATATAATGGTTCCACGTCCCTGTCATTTTAGCTACGCGCTTATAAAGAAGATAGACAAAGATACCGACAGCCATTCCCATCACGATGCCGGTCATAATATCAGACGGATAATGGACGGCAAGGTAAAGGCGTGTCCAACAGTTCAGCACTGCCCAAAGAAAAAGGAAAATGCTAAGCATGCGGCTTCTGACCAACAGACTGAAAAATACGGCTATGGTAAAGGTGTTGCAGGCATGGGCAGAAAAGAAACTATAGCCTCCGCCCGTATAGCCATCTATCAGATGCACCATACCAGATAGAGACGGTTCCACCGAAGGACGCAATCTGCCAATAAATGGTTTCACAAATCCGCCATTGAGACCATTGGATATTAACATGCCCAAGCCAACGGCACAAATTATGAGGAATATGCGAGTCCACTTCTCATTATTCCTTACCACAAGATACAGCAAGGCACAATAGAGAGGAATCCATGTATAGCCCATCGTGAGAATCAGGACCAACCTGTCAAGGAACATGTTCTCGCCTCCGTTGAAGAAGAGAAGCATACCTTTATCTATATCTATCAGCTGCTGCAAATTCATCCTTCGTCAATCGTTGAATACAGACTATATCTCTTCTATCTGACCTGTGCGCAACCAACCTGTCCGCCCATCGGCAGAGCGAACCTCTCTCCATCCCTTAATGTTACGGTCGAGTATTTTAACGCTTGTTCCCTCGTGAAGAACAAAGGAATTGGAACTTCTTTGGTCGGGAGTTGCCCTGATTGTTACCGACGGAGCTATAATGACAGCACCGCTGTGAGAATGAATGGCAGACAGCTGCTTGTAGGCCAGGAATACAGACCAGAACAAAAGAAACAATAAAAATAATCCGCCAAAAAAGCCCAACATCCGTGTCCACTGACGCTCCGTGAAAAGATAGAGCAACACAGCTCCGATAAGAAGAATCATAGCCCCAATGGAAAGAAACGCCCATCCGTCAACAGAAACAAGGTCTGCCAACGACTCGTACCAAGTAACAAAGAACATTTGTGATTCTGGAGTTAGCTTGTCTATCGTCTTCGATTGTGCTATTTCCAAGTTAAAGCGAATATCGTCATCGCTCGGAGATAGCCTCAAGGCACGTTCGTAGTTCAATACTGCACGGGGAATGTTGTCTGTACGGTAATAGGCATTTCCCAAATTGTAATAGAGTTCCGCCGATTGTTCCTTCTCCAAGAGAGTCGTGTAATCCTTAATGGCCTTGGCATAGTTTCCTTTGGAATACTCTTTGTCGGCCGTATCTTTTGTTACGGCATAAGCGGAGTATGAGTAGATGGAACCTGACAGAACAGCAAAGAAAAGAAGCAGCTTCGCTTTAGAAGCACCCTTTCCCCTCTTAGGATTCAAGACCTCCTCAATATCCATAATGGCAGATTTCGCTGCATTGAAAGTTTTATTCATATTGCCTTTTTCGTCACCCGGAGCATATCGTTCATACTCACACTCGTCAAGTGCTCCCACAAATTTATCCTTCGTGGAGGCATCTATTCCCAAGCTGTCAAAACGTTCGCTAATGTTATCACGCGAAAGGCTTTCTACCGGCATTCCCAACTTGCTGCCTGCATATCCCCACAAGGCATGCAAGACCTCGTCATAAAAGTCTTCAGCATTACCCTTCAACATCAGCTCACTGGCTTTATGCAATCGCCTTGTAGCCACTTTGCTTGCATTCTTACCCATCAGACTGGCAACATCAGAATAGGCCACAGCCCTTCGACGGAAACTATAAAGCAGGTAAACAAACATAATCAGGAGGAAAAGAAACAATCCCCAATAGAGCGGGGTGCCAAAGAAAACGTTCTCAGTCTCGTTGGTAACAACATTACCCAACTTCAATCCGCGTATGTCCTCATTCTGCAGAGTATTGTAATCCTCCTCATCCGAATTGCTGCCATCCCCTTTCTCTACTCTGACACTCAATGCTTGAGAGTGAATCGTCTTGTAGCTATTCGACGAAGTATCATAATAGATAAAGCTAATTGCAGGAATAATATAATTGCCTCTCTTGCGTGGTACGACAAGATAATCGTAAACTATATTTCCTTCAACCCCATTGGAGGTCAGGCGTGTCTTATCCGTTATCTTTGGATCATAAACCTCAAAGTCCTTTGAAAGATTAAGCTCGGGCTGCTTGAGCAGTTTGAGATTACCTACACCTCCTATCACAACGCGGATGTTGAGCGGATCACCTTCCTTAATTTCTGTCTTACTGAGTTGGGCCGAAATATTAAAGCGTCCAACTCCTCCGGAGAAACCTTTAGGCTTCTCTGGCAGTGGGCTGACCTGAATAGTCAGGCCATTCGTCTTCAGCTCACGCGTAACCTCGCGTGGTCCTCCGTCCACCAAGAAAGCAAAAGGATCATTGGCGTCTTCACCCTGCCGGACAGTTCCCCGGAACGTCAATGCAGGAATCTTCAACGTACCTGTCATCTGTGGGTACAGCACATACTGCTGCCAAATTGTGCAATTATATCTTCTGCCCCTCACCGTTTCACGATGGAAACTGACTGGCTGAGGCTGCTTTATCTCCTGAACGTGGAATCCTGTCAGGTCAGGCATCTTACCTTCAAGATTAGAAAGATTGACGGCCGTATAGACTTTGTAGGTCAGAAGGATAGGTTCCTGTTCGTGAACCCTCGTCTTACTGGCCGTTACAGTCATAAACAAGTCTTTCCCACCATGCCGGCCTGACACAGACGACGAGTTTTCCTCCTCATCCACATAGTTATTACCTCCTGCCGAAGAAGCACGGGAAGTATTGGAATTTCCTGAAGCCGACAACCTGACCGGGGTTGAGGCAAGGTTGTTTCCATTAACTATGATTTTTGCAGGTGGAAGAGTAAACGTCCCCTTCTTGTTGGCAACAAGGATATAAGTGAACGAAGTAGAAGATGAACTGCTGGTATGCCCATTCACAATCTGAATACTCGACTGAGACGACGTATAGGGGCCTGACAAACGCTCTACCCCATTCGGAAGATTCCCCAAACGGAAATTTTGCACCCCATCCGAGAATATTGTATATTCAATAAGGAACTCCTCACCCACGGCAACATGCTTAGGTGCCGCCACCCTGATGCGCTGCGCCTGCATCGACAAAGCGATGATGATGGTCAGAAGTAAGTTTATATATCGTTTCATACGTTTACCAATTTTCGTCCAGTGTTCTGCGACTCGGCTGCTGCATGGCCTTCTTGAGCCGCTCTTGCGTTGCTTTCTCCTTCTGCATGGCAGCATTGAGAAGTTGCTCGGCATTATCCTTACTCATTTGCTCCTTCTGCCGAGGCTGATTTTTAGGATTCTGCTTCTCCTGTTTATTCTTATCCTTATTGTTTTGCTTCTTTTCTTGATTGTCTTTGTTCTTATTTTGGTTCTTGTCGTTCTTTCCTCCTCCCGACTTATTCTGTTTTTGCTGTTGTTGCTGCTGCCTCATGCACATTGCCAAATTGAAACGGGCATTATCGTGGTGAGGGTTGGCACGCAAAGCATTTTTATAAGCCTCTATCGCCTTCTGATAGTCTTGCTTCTTCTGTTGTATCCTTCCTAAGTTATAAAAAGCCTTTGCCTTTCCACTGGGGTTGGAGGCTTGACGAGCTGCATTTGTAAAGCGTGCAATGGCCTGCCCATCCTTTCCCTGAGCCTGCAAGGCGCATCCAAGATTGTATGATGCCAATCCACTCTGCGGATTCCGGCCCAAAGCCTTCCGATAACTCACTTCCGCCTGTGCATACTGCTTTTGACGAAAGAGCCGATTGCCCTCCCGGATAAACTGGCGGTCGGTCTGTGCCTGAACAGACAGGAAAGCCAGCCAAAACAGCATGATAGACACTATTCTCTCTTTCATCCTTTTCGTGTAAATAAATGCCACTTTCTCATGACAGGGTTCTGTCCCTCCAAAAGAACCGTCTCCACTATCAGAAGAATCAACAGGATAACAGCAACTGCCTGAAACTGCTCGTCAAAGTCGCTGTATACTACACTATTGACTTCTCCCTTTTGCAATTTACCCAATTCCGAGAAAAGCCGGCTCTCCGCATAACTGGTATTGTCTATATGAATATACATACCCTGCCCCGCCGAAGCTATCTGCTGACACATCTGCTCATTAAGACGCGTCATTACGGTATTTCCTCCTTTGTCTTTCAGATACTCTCCATCGTTCAGCGGAATAGGCGCACCGGCAGGATTTCCAATACCCAGTATAAAAACCTTTATACCTGCCGAGGCGGCTTTTTTTGCCATTTCCTCAGCATTTTTCTCATGGTCTTCACCATCCGTTATGAGCACAACAGCCTTTCCTGCCTTCGACTTCGGATTGAAACTATGCATAGCAAGGTCAAGTGCCTGTCCTATATCAGTTCCCTGTGTACCTATCAATGAGGGTTCAATATCGTCCAAAAACATCTTGGCTGAGACAAAATCGCTCGTGATAGGCAACTGTACGAAAGCATCTCCGGCAAAGACGACGAGACCAACCTTGTCGTCCGAGAACCTGCTTAAAAGATTCTCAACCATCAATTTACTCTTGTCTAACCGCGAGGGAACCACATCCTGCGCCAACATGGAGTTGCTGATGTCCAGTGCTATAATCGCTTCTATACCCTGACTCTTATCGGTCGAGACCTTCGCTCCCATCTGCGGACGTGCCAAAATTACTATCAACGACACAACCATCAGCAACATCAGCACAAACTTCACGTGAGGCCGATACTTGGAAACATCAGGAGTCAGCTGCCGCAACAAGACTGGCTCTCCGAACGCTTTCAGACGACGACGGCGTTTATAAAGATACACAATGTAGACAATTGCCAACAAGGGTATCAGCAACAAGAGCCATAGATATGTAGGATTGTCGAATCTGAACATTTCTCTCTGTTATTATTTCTTCTGCATATTCGTCAGGAGTCCCATTCATCCATGTTATGGAATCCTTCGCAGTATTGTTGTCCTAAGCACAATTTCAAGAAGCAGGCTCATCAATGCCAAAATGGCAAAAGGCAGAAAAGCCTCATACCGCCTACTCGAGGCTGTACCGTTGATTTTCGTCTTCTCCAGCTTACCTATATCCTGATAGATTTGCGCCAGTTCAGAGCGGCTCTGCGCACGATAGAACTCGCCATTCGTTGTAATGGCTATATCTTGCAATGCCTTATAGTCTATCTCACCCTTGGCCTGAATGTACTGTACATGACCATTGATTGAGATGGGATAGCGTGCCATTCCACTCGTTCCCAAACCGATAGTATAGACGCGCACTCCCATTTTCTTGGCTATGGCAGCTGCCGTCATGGGCGATATGTCCCCCATATTATTGCTGCCATCGGTCAGGAGAATGACCACCTTGCTTTTGGCTTTCACGTCTTTTAGTCTGCTGACAGCATTGGCAAGTCCCATTCCTATGGCCGTTCCGTCCTGAATCAGACCGTTGGCAGCCAAGTCGGTTCTTACACTCCGAAGCAGATTCAAGAGGGCGGCATGATCTGTAGTCATCGGACACTGCGTAAAGGATTCGCCGGCGAAGATAGTCAGCCCGATATTGTCGTTGGGACAGGCATTGATAAACTCTGTGGCAACATCTTTGGCTGCCTCCATTCTGTTGGGCGACACATCTTCCGCCAACATACTGGTAGAGATGTCCATAGCCAGCATAATATTGATGCCCTCTCCTTCGTCATTGTTCCAAGGAGTGTAGGTCTGGGGCCGTGCCAACACTATCACGACGAGTGTATATGTCAGGCAACGGAGGAACATGGGCAGATGAATCATCCTGATACGCCAACTCTTCGGTGCATATTCGTAAGCGAAAGTATCACTCATACGCATCGTAGGTTCACCCCGCCTATACAGGAAGTACCAAAGAATATAGGGGATGAGCAGCAGGAGCAGCAGTAAAAATTCCTTATCGGCAAATTCCATTTTCCACATCTTTAATCAATTGTCTCAATTCATCAACTCATAGATGGAGAGAGCAATGTATGTCAGGAGTGCAACTATGACGACAATCAATACACCTATCAGCAATCGAAGCAACATTCGCGAACGCCTGTTGCGCTGAACGGTCTTCACCGTCTCATCCTCCTCTGACTTCAATTCCGGCACTGCTTCTATCTTGGTGTCTTCGATGAACTGCACGACATGGGTAAGATACAGCGTCTTCTCGTTCTCCCGGGTAGAATATTTGGCAAACTTCACTAAGTCGCAGTCTGAAACACCTCTCTCAGTTCCTGTAGCTTGTCCCGATTTGCCTCTTGTTTCAGTTGAGCCAATATCTCGGCAGATGTCATTTCCTTGGCATTGAAGCCGAAACGGTCTTCTAAATATTGCCGGAGCACGTCTGTCAACTGGGTGTAATATATCTTCTCGCCGTCCTGACCTTCTTCTGCTCTCCGCCGAATCAGTCTTATATCGTCCAACGCCCGTTCGTGCGGCAGCTTCCGTTTCCTGACTTTTGCAAGAACCGCCAAGGGCTTATTGTCGCGAAGCCGCAAATGAAGATAAAATGCAAGGCATGCCAACAGCACGGCAAGGACACTCAGCCAGAAATAGGGCAGCACCTCTCCCAACGAGAAAGGATTGTCCATGATGTCGTCCGCAGGCCGCATCTGCGCCTGTTTCCCTGTATAGGCACGCAGGCTGTCTACCGTAAGAGGAATAGACTTGGTGGGATAGTTCTTTCCGTCTACCTTCACATTCAGCGACGGAACGGTTGTTTTCCTGCTGTTCCAGCCTGTCAATGTATAGGTATGGGCTATCGTTTGCCGGCCGTCCTCCATCTCCAGCGTGTCCTGTCGGCTGCCAACTACCTCCAAGTCGGAGTTGAGCGACTGCTGAGAACGATAGATCGGGAAAACGACCTTGGCTCCCTGATGTGCCGTTACGCTGACGGTCAGGTGAGTTTGTTCGCCTATCAGAATAGTGGTCGAATCCAGTCGGGCTTCAACTTTGGTCTGAGCAAAGGCGGCTACAGCACCTGCAATCAGCAAGAATATGGTAATGAAATTCCTCATCTACTTCTTTGGGCAAATAAAGCCATCAGTTTACGGACATAATCTTCGTTTGTTGCCACAGCGATATTGTCGACACTGGCCTTCATAAACAGGTTGTCAAGCATATCTTGCCGTTTGTTCCAATACGCCTTGTGGGCATCGCGCAATTTCCGGCTACTTGTATCGATGCACATTTCGTGCCCCGTCTCGGCATCCTTCACCTTCAGCAATCCCACGTCGGGCAGCTCCTTAGCCCGCGGGTCATAGAGTTGGATTGCCACTACGTCGTGCTTGCGGTTGGCAATGGTCAGCGTCGTCTCGAAATCGAACCGGGTATAGAAATCGCTGAGTATGAACGACGTACAATGCCGCTTCATCACTTTGGTCAGATACTCCACCGCCATGCCCACGTCTGTCCGGGTGCTTTCTGCCTTAAAGTCAAGCATTTCACGGATGATGTAAAGTATATGCCTGCGCCCTTTCTTGGGTGGGATATACTTCTCTATCCTGTCCGAAAAGAAGATGACGCCAATCTTGTCGTTGTTCTGAATGGCAGAGAAGGCCAAGGTAGCGGCTATTTCGGTTACCAAATCTTTCTTGAGCTGGTGGGAAGTCCCGAAGTCGAGCGAGCCACTGACGTCTATCAGGAGCATAACGGTCAGTTCGCGTTCCTCTTCAAAGACCTTCACGAAAGGACGGTGGAAACGTGCCGTAACATTCCAGTCTATGTCCCGGACATCATCGCCATACTGATACTCGCGAACCTCCGAAAAAGCCATACCACGCCCCTTAAAGGCAGAATGGTATTGCCCGGCGAAGATGTTCTGGCTCAGTCCGCGGGTCTTTATTTCGATTTTCCTGACCCTCTTGAGCAAATCGGCTGTATCCATTGACTATCCGGCGATTAAAGTTTCCTTATTATACTTTTCCGTTATGGCACCTCTACCTTATTGATAACCTCACTTATGATTTCCTCGGCAGTAACACTGCTGGCCTCGGCTTCGTACGAAAGTCCGATGCGATGACGGAGAACGTCGTGGGCAACGGCCCTGACATCTTCGGGAACGACGTAGCCACGGTGCTTGATGAAAGCATACGAACGGGCAGCCTTGGCCAGATTGATGCTGGCACGGGGGCTTCCGCCGAAGGTTATCATCTGCTTGAGATTGGAGAGTTGGTAACGCTCCGGGAAACGGGTAGCGAAGACGATGTCGGCAATATACTGCTCTATCTTTTCGTCTATATAGACTTCGCTGACCACGGCACGTGCCTTAAGAATGTCGTCGGAAGAGATGACAGGCCGGACCTCGGGAAGACTCGGACGAAGATTCTCGCGGATGACCAACTTTTCCTCCTCAAGATGGGGTACTGAATGATGACCTTCAGCATGAAACGATCTACCTGTGCCTCGGGAAGCATATACGTTCCCTCCTGCTCTATCGGGTTCTGGGTTGCCATCACCAAGAAGGGACTCGGCAACCTGAACATCTGCTCACCGATGGTTACCTGATGTTCCTGCATCGCCTCGAGCAGTGCGCTCTGCACCTTGGCAGGGGCACGGTTGATTTCGTCGGCAAGGACGAAGTTGGCAAACACCGGCCCTTTCTTCACGTGGAAACTCTCGTCCTTCTGCGAATATATCTGCGTGCCGATAACGTCGGCCGGCAGCAAGTCGGGAGTGAACTGAATACGGCTGTATTTGGAGTCTATCAGCTGGGAAAGGGTCTTGATGGCAAGCGTCTTTGCCAAGCCGGGCACGCCCTCGAGAAGTATATGCCCGTCGCTGAGCAATCCTATCAGCAAGGAATCTACAAGGTGCTGCTGACCTACGATAACTTGGCTCATACCCGTAACGAGATGGGTCAGGAAAGCACTCTGCTGCTCTATCCGGATGTTCAGTTCGCGAATATCAATAGCTTCTGCCATAATTGAAATATCTTTATAATCTTGTTTCCAAATTAATTAGACGCAAAATTACTACAATAAAGCGACTATGCCGAAGAATAGCATCTAAATTATATTAAAAAGACTGGCTGACAGAGGCTTTTTAAGAAACTTTTCAGTTACTTCATTTCCCTTTCACGTATCTGCACATATAGCCCGATACAACCCTTACATATCGGTGAGAAAAACACCGGTACGGAGGAGCATCCCTCGGGGAGAAGCACCCGGAAGGCTTCATCCCCTGCGAGCGACGGCCTGCTCCATCCGCACCCGTTACGTGAAAGTTATTTACAGTAAGAAAGGGACGGGGCTGCCCGATATCAGAAAGACAAGGGGGCGGACGGAGATTCTCATCCCATTAAGATTCAGACGCTTGCAGTCCCACAAATCATAATGCTGCCCCCACGGAACGAAAAAGGCTTTCCGATGATTCCAAAACGCCGCTTTCATGCCATCAGAGTGGCGGTTTGACCCTGCCGGAACGCCACTTTCGCCCTGCCATCCGCAAGCAGCAGCTGAATAATCCTGACAAAACAGGAAAACCGGCATAAAGACAAAGGCCATAACCTCCGAAGAGATTATGGCCCTGACTAATGACCCTGAAAGAATTAAGCCTCGGCAGGAGCTCCGTAGCCTCGCCCTCTGCGGGTGCAGCCTCTTCGGCAGCCTTGGCAGCCTCTGCCTCTGCCTTAGCAGCAGCCTCGGCAGCCTTCTTGTCGGCTACTTTCTTTGCAATTGCCTCGTTTACCTTCTTCTCTGCCTCGAGGTTCTTTACTGCGGCAGCCTTCTTCTCGTCGGCAGTCTTCTTCTCCTGAGCCTCCGTAGCAGCAACCTTTGTCTGCTTCCAAGCATCAAACTTCTGCTGGCAGGCAGCCTCGTCGAAGGCACCTTTCTTCACGCCCCCGCGGAGATGCTTCATCATGTAAACACCTTCGCCTTTGAGGATGTTGCGGACTGTGTCTGTAGGCTGGGCACCTGTCTCAACCCAGTAAAGGGCACGGTCGAAATTCAAATCTACTGTGGCTGGATTGGTGTTTGGGTTGTAAGTACCAATCTTTTCAGTAAATTTACCATCACGTGGTGCACGAGCGTCAGCGATTACGATACGGTAGAAAGCGTAGTTCTTGCGACCGCCACGCTGCAATCTGATTTTTGTTGCCATAATTTTTAATTGACTTTTAATTAGGTTTGAATTTAATGCTGCCATCTCGTAGCAGCGGTGCAAAAGTACTTCTTTTATCTGATATTCCCAAATTATCGCCGGGCAAATTGACCTACAGGGCCGTCTTCCGGCTGCATAAAGACGGATTTCCGCCCCGTCTTGCCGAATTATTCCCGAAGAAACGGGCGGATTACCCCTAATTTTCAGTAAATTTGCACCCATGAACAGAGGACTCTCCATCCTGATACCCACCTACAACGACATCTGCACCAAGCAGGTGGAACGCATCGTCAGCCTGCTCGGCCGCCAGCCGGACATCGACTACGAGGTGGTGGTTGCCGACGACTGCTCGCCCGACAGGCAGTGTGTCGCGGCCAATTCGCAGATATCCGCCTACGGCCGATGCCGCTACATCCGGCTGGACAAGAACAGGGGACGCGCCGCCATACGCAACTATCTGCACGAACGGCAAAGTACGACTGGCTGCTCTACTTGGACTGCGGCGTCATCGTAGACGACGAGGACTTCTTCGCCAACTATCTGCGGCACTGCGGCAGGCGGACGGACGTCGTCTGCGGAGGCGTGAAGCCGCAACCGCCACGCGGAAACAGCAGGGAGAGCCTGCGCTACAACTACGAAAAAAGACATTTCGACACCCACCCTGCGGAGATACGCGCCCGACAACCCTACCTCAGCTTCAGGACGACCAACTTCCTCATCAGAAAGGAAGTGATGGTGCGCACCGGCATAAACGAAGACTTCAGGACATTCGGATACGAGGACGTCGACTTCGGAAGACGGCTGCAGGCGGCACATGCCGGCATACTGCACATCGACAATCCCGTATCGTACTACGAATACGAGGACAACGCAACCTATCTCCGAAAGATAGAGGAAAGCCTCCGCACACTCTCGGCCCACCGCGACACCCTGCGACGCTACTCTCCGCTGCTGACAACCCTGCACCGCCTCCGCCCCATCCTGCCGCTCATACGCCTCTTCCACCGTCTGGCACAGGAATGGGAAAGGCGCAACCTGACGGGCAGACATCCGTCCCTGTGGGTGCTCAGACTTTACAAAATGGGATATTTCCTCTCGCTATAAGGCGAGTCCTCCCTCCACCTTCCCCCCCTCCAAGGAACAATGAAAGAAGAGAGAGAAAGCAATACAGCTGTAAAAATAAATTATCCACCTTCCTTCTCCTGACCCGATTGATTGCAAACACCTTCCGGACGCCTCCTCCGGCCAGTCTGCCGATGCTGTAGACGGGCAGGGGAAATCCCGTCAGACGCCCGTTTCGCCCATTTCTTAACCAGACCGCAATCCATTGACAATCAGGTTATTACAAAACCGCCCATCCTTCTTCTAAAAAAGTAGCTTCGTTTTCCCTGAAAAGTACCTTCGTTTTCTTCAAAAAGTACCTTCATTTTACCCAAAAAGTACCTTCGTTTTACCCAAAAAGTACCTTCGTTTTTCTAATAAGTACCTTTACTCCTTCTTGAGAAGCACCTTTGTCTCTTCTGAACAATACCATCTTTTCTAACAGAAAGTAGCATCTTTTTCGGTAGAGAGAATCATCTTTCTGTCAAAACATTTCATTATTTTTCAGCACAATCCTCCGTCCCCCTACCCTCCAAGAAACCACATTTCCTCCACGCTGATACAGGGAAAGACATCCCCGTCCCCGCGCATTTACATGCACATTCCGCAACCAACACGTAGGGACAGGCCCCGTGCCTGTCCGCCAAACACACCGACCCAACCGCCTGCATCGGACAGACACGAGGTATGTACCTACATTCCGACTATCGGCAAAGGAGATTCAGGCGCACCATCACCCGTTCCCCCACACTCCGCCCATCCTTTCTCCTGCAAAGCAAATACGGCTTAGGGCAACCCTCCGCTGAACGGGAAACGCACGGGCACGGAGTTCTGCCCGGCACAAAGAAAGACGGGGACAAACGAAACCATTCGTTTGTCCCCGCCCTTATGCCGGAATCCTGCTTCTGCACGAAAGGGAAAATGATGCCGGCGACCAGAATCCGAAGATACTTTCATAATACCGGGCCGCACCGATTTCCGTCCCGTTACCGCTGCTCCTTTCCGTTCCAGAACTCCCAGCTTGCGAAGGCCTGAAGAAGAAGCATTTCAAGCCCGTTCTTCACGATAGCCCCGCGCTCGCGGCCCCGCTGCATGAAGAGCGTCTCGTCGGGATTATAGATAAGGTCGTAAAGCAGCGTATGGCCGTCCATAGCCTCGTAGGGAAGCGAGGGGCACTCGTCGGCATTGGGATACATGCCCAACGGCGTGCAGTTGACAATGACATTGTACTCTCTGACTATATCGGGCGTCAGCTCCCCGTATGTAAACGCGTCGGCACGCTTGGCGCGCGAAACGAAGCGCGTCGCGAGTCCCAGCGACTTCAGGCCGTAGTCGACGGCCTTGGCGGCCCCGCCCGTTCCGAGAACGAGTGCCTTCCTGTGATGACGTTCGAGGAGCGGCTCTATGCTTTTGGTAAATCCTATGACGTCGCTGTTGAATCCCTTCAGCAAGGTCTTGCTGCCCTTACGGGTAACCCGGATGACGTTGACCGCCCCGATGGCCCTCGCTTCCGGGCTTAGGCTGTCGAGAAACGGAATGACCTGCTCCTTGTAGGGGATGGTTACGTTAAGTCCGCGCAGACTGGGGGTGGAGTCCAATATCTGGACGAGACGCTCAATGGAGGGAATCTCGAAGTTGATGTAGCGCGCGTCAATTCCCTCATTCTCAAATTTCTCATTAAAGTAGCCTACCGAGAAGGAATGTCCCAGTGGGCATCCGATGAGTCCATATTTATCCATAGACACTGAATTGTTTTATTTTTCTGCAAGGTACATCGTGCAGATGCCGAACGTAAGCCGCCTGAACGAAGTCTTCCTGAAGCCTGCCCGGGCGAGGATTCCCATCATTTCCTCGCCTTGCGGAAAGGCAGCGATGGTCTTGTTCAGATAGTCGTAGGCATTGCCGTCCTTGGAGACAAGCCTGCCATACGTGGGAAGCACGATGGCAGAATAGACCTTGAACAGCTGCTTCATCGGAAAGCTCACGGGCGTGGTCAGCTCCACGATGGCGAGGTGTCCGCCGGGCTTCAGTACCCGGCACATCTCGCTCAGCCCCCTGTCGAGATTCTCGAAGTTGCGGATACCGAATGCAGCCGTAACGGCATCGAAGGTGTCGGACGGGAAAGTCAGGTTCAGGCAGTCCTCTTTTTGGAACGAGATGATGCCGTCCAGCCCCGCCGCCTTCACCTTCCGCCTGCCCACCTGCATCATGCCCTCCGATATGTCGGCACCGACAAGTGCCTGCGGCTTCAGCATTTGGGCAGAGAGAATGGCAAAGTCGCCCGTCCCCGTGGCAATGTCGAGTATCTGCTGCGGATGATAGGGAGCAAGCTGCCGGATTGCCTTACGACGCCATCCGCGGTCAATGTCCCATGACAGGCGGTGATTCAACATGTCGTAAGTCTCGGCAATGTTGTCGAACATCTCTTCGACGAGCTTGCCTTTCTCGCCTTCTCCGTTGTAGGGTTTTATCTTCTCCTGCTCGTACATGTTTTGGAAGTTAAGGAAATTAAACGAGTTAAGGGGGAGTTAGGAAAAGTCTGGGTAGCCGGGAGAGCCGGGGAGGTTTGGGCAGAAGCCTCTGTGCGGCATGAGCGTCCCGGGATTTGACGGGAGCCGCGCCCGGTGCCCTTGCGGCAACATCGCCGCCTCAGCGGTATTGGCTCCGGTTCCCCGGCACCTTATTAATATCCTTAATTCCTTTTGAGTTCTGCCAGACAGCCTTTCACGTTCTTCTCAATGCGTGCGGCAATATCTCCATCCTCGGCAGCCTTGTCGAATTTCTCGCCCGTGATATGCTCGTAAAGCTCTATGTAGCGGTCGCTGACGCTCTCAGCATACTCGTCGGTAATCTCCGGCAGGGTCTGACCCGGCTCGTTCATAAAGTCATGCTCAATGAGCCACTGGCGGACGAACTCCTTGGAAAGCTGCTTCTGCGGCTCGCCCTTTGCCAGCTTCTCCTCATAGCCGCCGGCATAGAAGTAGCGGCTCGAATCGGGCGTGTGAATCTCGTCTATGAGGTAGCACTTACCGTCGCGCTTGCCGAACTCGTACTTCGTGTCAACGAGAATCAGGCCCTGCTTGGCGGCAATCTCCTGACCACGGGCGAAGAGCCTGCGTGTCCAGTCCTCAATGATGGCATAGTCTTCTTCGGATACAATGCCCTGACGGATGATTTCCTCCTTGGAGATGTTCATGTCGTGTCCCTCATCAGCCTTGGTAGTCGGTGTGATGATAGGCTCCGGGAAACGCTCGTTCTCACGCATGCCGTCGGGCAGCTTCACGCCGCAAATCTCCCTGCAACCGTCCTTGTAGCACGCCAAGCAGAACCGGTAAGGATGGAGCGGATTATCATTTCTACACGAAAGCCCTCACATTTCAGACCTACCGTAACCATCGGGTCGGGCGTAGCCAACTTCCAGTTGGGACAGATGTCGGCCGTCATGTCAAGGAACTTGCCGGCAATCTGGTTCAGCACCTGCCCCTTAAACGGTATTCCCTTCGGCAGCACAACGTCGAATGCAGAGATTCGGTCGGTTGCCACCATGACGATGAGGTCGTCGTTGATGTCGTAAACATCACGTACTTTTCCGTGATACACACTCTTCTGTCCATCGAAATGGAAATCAGTCTTTGTTAATGCTTTCATTGTCTTTATGTTTATAGGGTCCTGTCGCTTGTCTCGCCTTGTCGTAAGCCTCGTAGGCGTTGACGATACGCGTAACCAACTTGTGCCTTACAATGTCCTTCTTCGTCAGGTTGATAACCGAAATGCCTTCCACGCCTCCCAAGATGGACAACGCCTCTTTCAGCCCGCTCTTCTCTGCGTGGGGGAGGTCTATCTGTGTCATGTCGCCCGTGATAATCATCTTCGTATTCCATCCCATACGGGTGAGGAACATGCGGATTTGCGCCGGAGTCGTATTCTGGGCCTCATCCAGAATAACGACGGCATCGCTGAGCGTCCTTCCGCGCATGAAAGCCAAGGGGGCAATCTGAATGATGTGCTTGTCCATCATGTCCTGCAACTTCACGGCAGGTATCATGTCCTCCAAGGCATCGTAGAGCGGTTGCAGGTAAGGGTCTATCTTGTCCTTCATGTCGCCCGGCAGGAAACCCAACTTCTCGCCGGCCTCCACGGCGGGCCGGGAAAGTATAATCTTCTTGGCGGTCTTGTCCTTCAGGGCTTTCACGGCCAAGGCTATGCTAAGGTAGGTTTTTCCCGTTCCGGCAGGGCCTACGGCAAACATCATATCGCTTTTCCCGAAAGCGTCAATCAGCAGCTGCTGGTTCTCCGAACGCCCCTTGATGGGCCGGCCCGAAATGGAATAGACGACAACATCCTTCGCTGCATCCGCCTTGGGGCCTTTGCCATTGACAATATCGAGGATGTCCTCCTCACTGATAGTATTATACTTCTCTACGTGCCTGCGCAATAACTCTATATTTTCCTCGAACTTAACCATCTCCTCTTCGTCGCCCAGAACCTTGATGACGTTTCCTCGGGCCACTACCCGGAGCTTGGGGAACAGGGACTTTATCATTTGCAAATGACCATTACCGACCCCGTAGAACACCACCGGGTCAATATCTTCGAGAACTATATGTTTTTCTATCAATTCCTTTGCCTTTAATTATTGGGCGCAAAGATACTATAAAATCGTGAACCTCGCAAATAAATCTAATTTCTTAATTCCCGTTTATCATTTTATTATTACCTTTGTGGCAATGAAAATAAAGTATAGGATTACAAAGAATCAGTTTCTCATTGGTTTTATCGCAGTTACGCTATTGCTGGCACTGGTGCGTCTCATTTTCCCATCAGTGGCAGGGAAAGGATATGCCGTCCAAAAATCAGTACACGATACTATTCAGGAAGATTCCGTCAATATACCATCCGAACCGGCAGACACTATCAGGACAGAACCGCAGCCTGCTCTCGCGCTGCCCCAATTGTCTCATTTTTTCAATACAGACGGCACCCTATCCAAACACCGCATTACAGGAGTCCGCGACTATGACGAGAGCTTTCCCGATTCGCAGAGCCTTCAACTGGCAGCTGCACTGAAGTATGGCGTGCGGCCAGTCATAGACCGTGCCGATGCCGAAAAGCGAAAAGGCGAACTGGTATATGTCGGGAGCAATCCTTTCTTCGACATGAAGAGACTCAACAACAGCGTCCCCTACCTTGTCCCTCGCGCTGCGATTCTGCTTCAGGATATTGCACGCAACTTCATGGACAGCCTGCAGATGAAGGGCGTGCCACTAAACAAGCTCTTGGTTTCGAGCATCCTACGGACAAAAGAGGACGTACAGCGGCTGCGGCAGCACAATCACAACGCCACCGAAAACAGCTGCCACCTTTACGGCACGACCTTCGACATCGCCTACAACAAGTACGGCAGCATCACCCGGCCCGTCCGCGACGACACGCTGAAGTGGATACTGAGTGAGGTCCTCAACGACATCCGCAGGCAGGGCCGCTGCTACATCAAGCATGAGAAGCGTCAGGGCTGCTTCCATATCACAGTAAGGTAACCCCGGCATCGCCTTAAACCTCCGAGAAAAGCAACCTGCACGGCCATGCAGGGCAGACTTGGTCAGAAGTTATCGGATTGTGGAAACATAACAAAAGCATAAAAAACATTTACAACTGCTGCTTTTCAAGTAGCATCTACAACTACTTGAAATACAAGGCTATAAGAAACGCCATGCGAAAGTGCCCGTTTGGCAATGCGAAACGGGCACTTTGACAAGACGAAAGTGCCGTTTTCGCATCATGAAAGTGCCTTGCTGACTATGCGAAAGTGGCACTTTGACCATGCGGTAGGGACGGTATGAAATAAAAATAGGAGGTAAACCTATCTGATAGGTTTACCTCCTAATATATTAAAGTTTCTGGTAAGGAAAGATTACTTTCCTTCTTCCATCTTCTTCTTCAGGTCGGCAAGTACGCCAAGGTCGCCAAGAGAAGTTCCTGCGGCAACATTGTTTACCTGTGGAGTTGCTTCCGGCTTGCGGTTGCCACCGTTATGACGCTGGCGGCGTGGTTCTTCCTTAACCTCTTCGAATGTACGGGAGTGGGAGAGGATGATGCGCTTGGTATCTTTTACAAACTCAATAACCATGAATGGGAGAACTTCACCAAGCTGTGCCTGTGTGCCGTCCTGCTTTACGAGGTGCTTGGGAGTAGCGAAACCTTCTCCGCCTTCGTTGAGCGTGATAACTGCACCCTTGTCCATTGACTCGGTAATCTTACCCTCGTGTACAGATCCCGGAGTGTAAATGGTCTCGTATGTATCCCAAGGATTGGATTCAAGCTGCTTGTGTCCAAGGCTTAGGCGGCGGTTCTCCTTGTCTATTTCAAGAACGACTACATCAATCTCTGCGCCCTGAGTGGTGAACTCTGATGGGTGCTTAACCTTCTTGGTCCAAGAGAGGTCGCTGATATGGATGAGGCCGTCTACGCCTTCCTCAAGTTCTACGAAGATACCAAAGTTAGTGAAGTTGCGAACCTTTGCAGTGTGCTTGGAACCAACAGGATACTTCACTTCGATAGCCTCCCATGGGTCTTCCTTGAGCTGCTTGATGCCAAGAGACATCTTGCGCTCCTCACGGTCGAGCGTGAGGATAACTGCCTCAATCTCGTCACCGACCTTCATAAACTCCTGTGCAGAACGCAGGTGCTGGCTCCAGCTCATTTCTGAAACGTGGATAAGGCCTTCAACGCCCGGCTGTATCTCAACAAATGCACCGTAGTCAGCCATAACGACTACCTTGCCATTGACGTGGTCGCCCACCTTGAGATTTGCATCCAAAGCATCCCATGGGTGTGGTGCAAGCTGCTTCAGACCGAGTGCGATGCGCTTCTTGTCTTCATCAAAGTCAAGGATAACGACATTGATTTTCTCGTCGAGAGCTACAACCTCGTGCGGATCGCTCACGCGGCCCCAAGAGAGATCTGTGATGTGGATGAGTCCGTCAACACCGCCAAGGTCAACGAATACACCGTAAGAAGTGATGTTCTTGACGGTTCCTTCGAGAATCTGACCCTTTTCGAGGTGAGAGATGATTTCCTTGCGCTGTGCTTCAAGTTCAGCCTCAATAAGTGCCTTGTGAGATACAACTACGTTGCGGAACTCCTGATTGATTTTGACAACCTTGAACTCCATGGTCTTGCCTACAAATACATCGTAGTCGCGTATTGGGTGGACGTCAATCTGGCTGCCGGGGAGGAAGGCTTCGATGCCGAATACATCAACAATCATACCGCCCTTAGTGCGGCTCTTGATATAGCCCTGAATAACCTGATCCTCATCCAGTGCCTTGTTGATGTTCTCCCAGCTCTTCTGCAAGCGTGCCTTCTTGTGAGAGAGTACGAGCTGGCCGCGCTTGTCTTCCTGATTCTCAACGTAAACTTCAACCTTGTCGCCGGCCTTCAGCTCTGGGTTGTAACGGAACTCTGATGCAGGGATGATGCCATCGCTCTTGTAGCCGATGTTCACTACAACCTCTTTCTTGTCGATAGAGATGACTGTTCCCTCTACGACCTGATGCTCCTGAATCTTGTTGAGGGTCTCGTCGTAAGCCTTGGTCAGGTCGTCCTTGCTAACCTCTACCTGTGCTCCGTTCTCGAATTCGTCCCAATTGAAGTCAGCTAATGGCTGTACGTTCTTGACGTCTTCAAATTTTGTCATAAATGTTTTTAATAAATTAATTAATAAAGTTTGACTTTATATGAATTACTATCAGTAAGGGCTTTGCACGCCCATACGGGCGCAAAGTTACAAATAATAATCTGAATATCAATGCTTATGCTCTATTTTTTTTGCTTTTTCCTCTTTAATCCCAGTAAATCCCAAATTGTGGTGAAGTCTTTTTTGATGATAAGTCCTATGCCTTGGGTAGTCAGAGAGTTACGGGTGAAATATCTGTCATTGGTATGGTTGTAGAATCGCAGTGCCAAATTGCCGGTAGGATAGAGGAGGTAGCGGATGTCAAAATCACCGATGAAGGACGAGCTGTTGGTCGCTACGTTGTCTCTATAGCCAAACTCTCCGTTAAACAGCAGGCGGTTGTTGAGCAGGCTGCCCGATAGCGTGCCTTCGTATTCGGCATTGTCAAAACCCTCGTTACCCGTTGCAATGTTAGCCCCAAAGTTCCAGTTGTTGTTCTTGACCACATTAGAGAGCACTGTGTTGATTTGTTGTGATAATGTTCCTGACAGCAGGCTTTGCATTGCAAGCGAGGTCTGGCTTTGTGCAGCGGCTCCTTCCTGTACCGCATTGTTGTTTCCTTGGGGGGAGAAACGGCCAAAGGCAAGCAGGTAAAGTACTTGTTGGTTCAGGTCTTGCTCGGAGTTCAGCAATGAGTGAATCATCTGTTGGGCATCGGTAGACAGGGAGGGCAACTCCAGACCGAAGCTGACTGAGGGGGCTGCTGCCGTTCCTCCGATGTTCAACAGGCAATCTACCCGTATGTTGTTTGATGTGAAAGAATGTCCGAGGCTAAGGTCGCTTAATGGCACGGACTTTAGATTGTATACCCCTTTCAGGTTCAGGGCTGCCTCGAAGGGGTCTCCGCCAAACGACAATACTGACCCGGGCTGGAAGACAAACTGCTTCTTTATGATGTTCTGAATCGTCAGGTTATATGTGCCGTAGTCAACATTGTAGTTGCCGAACATCTGGAATCCACCTTTATTATAGTATGTAGCTCTGATGCCGCCGGTACCATTGAGCGCGATGTTGTCGCCTGTTGTTTCATCCATGAGTACGCCCAAGGTGAAGTCAGGAGTCGTGTTGATAAGGAAGTTGAGATGTAAATCACTGGAGAAGTTGGCTGAGGCTTTCCCGTTATTAGTTTTTGGGAGGGCGGTTGTCGGCTCACTTACAGAATCTGGGGTAACATCTCGCCATTTGATGAATGAACTTTCGTCGATTGCCCCATTTGTGGAGGCGTTGTAGGTAATGTAGGAGTTTCGGTTTGGAGTAGCATCTATATTCATGGTTATTTCGCCAGAACGTCCGTGAATGTTACATTGTCCTGTTCCGTATACGACGCCCCAAAAGGTGTTGTTGCCCTGTTTCTTTGGGAAATCATAGGCAAGTAGATTCTGTGCCTCAATGCTTATGTCGTATGTGAGATGCCTTAATGCTTGGTGGTGCAGTCCACCTGTAACAATCCCTATATGTCCGTCTCTGTCTAAAACGGAATCTCTTTCAAAGATAATCTCATTGGGAATGATTCTTACACGGCAATTTCTTAAGTTGTAGGTTGTACCAATAGTTGTAATATCTATATTCCCAGATGCGTACATGTCGCCCTCTATGTTTACGTCTGAAAGTGGCCCCACAACTTTGCACCACCCCTGCGCGGTGGCTTGTATGTTATCCATGAATGAGCCACAGAACTGCTTGAGGAAGTAAAGATGGGTGCCGTGTGCGTAGATAGGCAGGTTGATGTAGCTGTTCTTTATGTCTACATATCCCTTGACGTCTGTGTAGGAGTCTTGGGCTGCTTTCGCCTTGGCGTCAATATGCAGCTTTCCTTCCTTGTTATTGTAGTTTACGTTGGCGAATAGAGTTCCCATGTCTCCGTTATTAAACTTGAAGTCCTTTACTTCAAGGTTTCCGGTGGCAATCGGGTTTGTAAAGGCCGACTTAACGGCGAGACTGCCCGAGGCTATGCCGTCGAAGTCTACACTATGGAAGTTTACCAAATCAAGTATATAGGGAACGTCTATGTCTTTTAGCTGTATAAGCAAAGAGTCTGACGGGCTTCCTGTTGTCTGTCCGTTAATGGTAATGTGCTGATTATGATTGGATACCTCAAAATGGTTGATGTCCAAGCATTTGTTTGTGTAGGTGAGGTCTGATGGTTGGACATTCAGGCTCACGGTGTCGATAACTATCTCTGAAGGGTGGAACTGAAGATTGACTCCAAGCTGACCGCCAGACCTGAATAGTTGTGCCTCGTAGTTGAATCCGCCGTATATTTTCTTTTTTCCATCAATGTTTATATCTGTTGTTGCGGATATGTTGTTGTGGTGGGCAATTCCGGATAATTCTATGGCCACCTGACGCCCATTTTTTCCGTATTTCTCCGTTATAATGTGCGCGTGGAGTGTGCCGTCGGCAGAGTGTACCGTAGCATTGGTGTTTCCAAAATGCTGATTGTCGAAGGAGATGTCTGGCATGTGCAATCCCAAATCTATATCTTGGCTTCTCGTATTGATGCTTCCCTTGACTTCTATGGGCGACAGGGTTTGAATATCAATCCCAAACTGTTGCTTTAATAAGTCTGAGTTAACAAGCTTAATATTAAAGTTATAAGAGTTGTTAGAGTTGAATATAAGGTTGTTGGGAATCAAGGGTGTTAATGCAGGAAGATAATATCTCAAAATGCCGATGAAATCCTTATGTAGATTCTCGTATTGGTAGCTTCCGCTGATGTAGGCCGAACCAAAGTCTGAATTAATTTGCAATGATTTGCTGAGCAGACTAGTGTGTGTTGTGATATTTAAGTGATTGAGTTGGATTTTCTTTTTTCCATCTTGAACGTTGACGTTGTGAAAGTTTAGTTTGCCCGTTAGGTCGTCAAGGGTGGAGCCGGCACCATCAACGGCAGCGTCGAAATTAAGGAGTTTCCCCCCTAAATCTTGGGAAAGATTCAGTGCCGGCAGATTTAATCCTCGGGCGATGAGGTTACAATGGGCTGCGAGTGGCTGTTTCTTGTTGATAAATGCTTTGATGTGATTTACCTGTCCTTCGAATGAGAGGAAGCCATTTGGGTCTTCTATTGATAGTTTCCCGTCAAAGCAGTCCTTGGCGTACTTTCCGTTGATGTAGAGGTTCTTGTAGGAATATCCTTGGTAATCGAATTGTGGCATTATGCCTTGGGCTGATAGGGTGGACAGGTCTTTCTTCCCGGAGATTTTAGCGTTCATGGAGATGTAGTGGAACTTATTGTCCCCTAATACTTTTCCTAAATCGAAATGCTTTGTATGAGCCGCTACCGAGAAAAAATCCTCGCCTGTAAATATGTCTAAAGAGGTTTTTCCTGCTAATGTGGATAACTCTCCATTTACCCTATAGTGCATGTTTTTGCATTTGGCTGTTCCGCGGAAAGCAATATTACCAAGATTATTAAGTCTTTCTGGAAAATTCTTTTGTAAAGTCTTGAATATTAATCGGATAAAAAGATTACTTATATCGAATTTTTTTATGTGTATATCCCATTTGCTGAGAGTGGAAATATTCTCAATCCGTCCTTGTGCAGACAAAGTCAGATTCTTTTTAGGAGACGACAGGTATATGTCCTTTAGGTTGACTATACCCGATGTCAGGTCTGCTTGTGCTCTCAGTTTAATAGGTTCGGATATGTTTTTTAATGCAGGTAGAAAACTTGCTAAATCCGATGGTGTCAATGTTGAAGGGGCGAGATTTATTTTTGCGTGAAGTTGTAGGAGGTTGAACGGACTTCTCTTTTTCCCTCTGTAAACGGCTGAGATGTTGTTTATTTGGATGTTGCTTTGTGGAAGAGAAATGCTAATCCCGGAAATCTTTGCCTGATTTTTTTTGATAATGGCTTGGAGGGAGAGGTCCTTGAGTGTAAGTCCTGTGGATTCAACAAAAGACAGGTGTTTTATTTCAGCATCAATACCTGTATCTGTTAGTCTGTTTATTATGAGCTGTGCCGACAGCTTGTTTAATTCTATGTGCTTGGGGTTGAAGCGTTGCCGTGTAGGGGGAATGTCCTGTTGGTTGTATCGGATAGAGCCATTGCGGACGATTAACCTTTGGATATGCAAGTCCAGCGGAGTATGTGATGTTGTGTCTTTAGAGGCCAGAGAATCCAAGGCGAACTGATAGTTAGCAGGGGATGTAGCTGTTTGTTTATAGAAGTCGGCTTTCAGTCCGAAAATTTGTGCGGAGGAAATTGCAATCTTCTTGTTTTTTACTAAAGTGATAAGGTCTATACGTGCTGCAAGTCGTCCTGCCCGTAGCATTTCCTTGTCTCTTTGGTCATAAATGAGTACATCGTCAACAATAATATGGTTTAATATTCCAAGGTCAATTTGTCCTACTTGTACTTGTGTGCCTAATTTTTCCGACAAGGCTTTTGCTACTTCTCTGCCCATCATTTTCTGTACCACCGGTAGATGGGACAATACAATAAAACACACATATAGACATAATGATGCCCATATAATCCAGCGTATTATTGTTTTTGTTCTCTTCAAAGTGTGTACAAAACTACGAAAATTCCTTATCATTATAAAATTCTCATGCTGATTTGTGTACTTTTTACTTAAATTTTACTATATTTGCACCTTAAAAGAAGTGTTGAGAAATCATTAAAATTCCATTTTATAATTATGGCAAATGTTTTTAGGTTACGCAAGGGATTAAATGTCAACCTTGTTGGACGTGCCAAGGAACAGACCGTGCCTTTGAAATTGTCAGGAGTGTATTCGCTTGTTCCTGATGATTTTGTGGGGTTGACCCCTAAGGTTGCTGTTCGTGAGGGAAGCCATGTTCTTGCGGGCGAAGCCTTGTTTGTGGACAAGGGTTGTCCTGATGTTGGCTTTTCTTCGCCAGTGAGTGGCACCGTTCAAGCAATATTACGTGGCGAACGCCGAAAGGTGCTTTGCGTAAAGGTGAAAGCCGATGAGCATCAAGAAAGCGTGGATTTTGGGGTGAAAGACATGTCCCAAATTGATGGTGCGGGCGTGAAAGATGCCTTGTTGAAGGCCGGCTTGTTTGGTTATATCCAACAGCTTCCATACGCAGTGGCTACCCGTCCCGATACTACGCCAAAAGCTATATTCGTTTCTGCTTTGCGAGACAAGCCGCTTCAGGGGGATTTTGAGTATGAGCTGAAAGGTCAGGAAAAAGATTTCCAAACAGGCTTGACAGCTTTGTCCAAAATGGCTAAAGTCTATCTGGGAGTTGGTGCGCAACAGAAGTCAAGTGCCTTGTTGGATGTTAAGGATGTGGAGGTAAATGTGTTTGATGGCCCTTGCCCCGCCGGCAATGTTGGGGTACAGGTGAATCATATAAGTCCTATAAATAAAGGTGAAGTCGTTTGGACTGTAGAGCCAACAGCAGTAATCTTTTTTGGCCGTTTGTTTAATACGGGAAAGGTAGACCTTCGTCGCATTGTTGCAGTCGCAGGCAGTGCCGTGAAGGCCCCACATTATGTAGAGGCACTTGTTGGAACGCCATTAAGCGAAATTCTAAAAGATAATTTGAAGACAGGGTTTAATATCCGCGTCATCAACGGTAATCCGCTGACAGGTATTGTTGCGGATAGCAACGCCGTGTTAGGTGCTCATACTTCTGAGGTAACAGCTATTCCCGAAGGAGACGATGTTAATGAAATGGCAGGTTGGATAATGCCCCGTTTCAACGATTTCTCAACCTCGCGCAGTTACTTTAGTTGGTTGCAGGGAAAGAAAGAGTACAATCTTGATGCCCGTATCAAAGGTGGTGAGCGACATATCATCATGAGTGGTGAATACGATAAGGTGTTGCCGATGGACATTTATGGCGAATATCTTGTTAAGGCCATTATTTCTGGGAATATTGATAAGCAGGAGCAGTTGGGTATTTATGAAATAAGCCCGGAGGACTTTGCCTTGGCTGAGTTTGTGGATAGTTCCAAGTTACCTTTGCAAAAGATAATCCGTGAAGGACTTGATATTCTCAGAAAAGAAAACGCGTAGGGTCTTAATGTACCCATAAACTTTAAGAACCTATAATAAAAAGTAGTATGAGTTTAAGAAATTATCTCGATAAGATACGCCCGAACTTTGAAAAGGGCGGAAAGCTTCACGCTTTCAAGAGTGTCTACGATGGTTTCGACACTTTTCTTTATGTCCCTAACGAGACATCAAAGAGCGGTACGTCCATCCATGATGCGATTGATTCGAAGCGTATTATGAGTATGGTTGTGATAGCTTTGTTGCCGGCAATGCTGTTTGGCATGTACAATATAGGCTATCAAAATGCACTTGCAGCAGGCAAATTGGCTGATGCCACTTTCTGGGGAATGTTTCTTTATGGCTTCTTCGCCCTGTTGCCAAACATTCTTGTTTCCTATATAGTTGGTTTGGGAATTGAATTTGCTTGGGCACAATGGAAAGGCGAGGAGATTCAGGAAGGATATTTGGTTTCAGGTATCCTTATTCCACTGATTATTCCTGTTACTACTCCGCTTTGGATACTTGTGCTTGCTATAGCCTTTGCCGTAATCTTCACTAAGGAAATCTTTGGTGGAACGGGCATGAACATCTTTAATGTTGCTCTTGCAGCACGTGCTTTCCTCTTCTTTTCTTATCCAGCCAAGATGACCGGCGATGCGATATGGGTGGCAAAAGATTCCCTCTTCGGTTTGGGCTATACATTGCCTGACGGCTTTACTATGGCAACGCCATTGGGCGAGATAGCCCAAGGGGTACAGGTAAACAATTCCCTGAACGATATGATTATCGGACTTATCCCCGGCTCAGTCGGCGAGACTTCTGTTATAGCCATTACCATTGGCGCGGCTATTCTTTTGTGGACAAATATTGCCAGTTGGAGGACAATGCTCAGCGTATTCCTTGGCGGAACGGTGATGGGACTTCTCTTCCAGTCTACCGGTGCCACTTCCATTCAATGGTATGAGCATCTTGTACTTGGTGGCTTCTGCTTTGGTGCTGTCTTTATGGCCACCGACCCGGTTACTTCGGCACGTACAGAGACTGGAAAATGGTTCTTTGGCTTCTTCATTGGTGCGATGGCCATCATCATCCGAGTGTTGAATCCCGGTTATCCTGAAGGAATGATGCTTGCCATCCTCTTTGGCAACATGTTTGCCCCACTCATCGATTACTGTGTAGTTCAGTCAAACATCAGCAAGCGTGCCAAGCGTGCTAAATAAATAAGGAGGAGAAAGAAATGAAAACAAATAGTAATTCTTATACAATTATCTATTCCGCCATCCTCGTACTGATTGTTGCCTTTCTGCTTGCATTCGTATTTCAGGCTTTGAAACCCATGCAGGATGCCAATGTTCAGCTTGACCAGCAAAAGCAGATTCTCTTTGCGCTCAACCAAGACCGCAATATGACCAATGCACAGGCAGTAGAGCTTTGGAAGAAGATAATCGTTGCCGATGAGATTATTGACGCTGACGGCAAGATTGTCGAAGCAGGCAAGCAAGGCGGTGTGGACGCGGGCTTTAAGCTGAACAGCAAGGATGCCAAGGAAGGTAAGTTAGCTCTCTATCGCTGCAAGGTAGACGGTAAGGACAAGTATGTCATTCCTGTCTACGGCAATGGCCTTTGGGGACCAATCAATGGTTTTATAGCCATCAACGAAGACAAGGCGACCGTGTTTGGAGCCTACTTTAACCATGAGAGCGAGACAGCCGGCCTGGGAGCTGAAATCAAGGACAACATATCTTGGCAGGAAAAGTTCAGGGGAAAAAATCTTTTTGCAGGAAGCGACAACAGCAAGATAGCCCTTTCCGTTCCCAAGAAGATAGACGACCCGAAGACACAGGTAGATGCCATAACGGGCGCAACCCTGACCAGCAATGGCGTTACGGAAATGTTCTCTTCCGAGAAGGGCGGGCTTCAGCCTTACGTTAAATTCCTGACCAGCAAATAACATTCTGATTTTTAGAACAACAAGAAAATGGATTTATTCTCAAAACAAAATAGAGAGGTGTTCAGCAATCCGCTGAATCTGGACAATCCTATCATGGTTCAGGTTCTCGGCATCTGTTCAGCCCTTGCCGTAACTTCCCAGCTGAAGCCGGCAATTGTGATGGGACTTGCCGTAACCATTATTACGGCTTTCTCCAATGTCATTATCTCCCTTATCCGCAACACAATTCCCAACCGCATACGCATTATCGTGCAGTTGGTAGTCGTTGCGGCTCTGGTAACCATTGTCAGCCAGATACTCAAGGCCGTAGCCTACGACGTGAGCGTACAGCTCTCTGTCTATGTCGGCTTGATTATTACCAACTGTATCCTGATGGGACGGCTCGAAGCCTTCGCCATGACCAACAAGCCTTGGCCGAGTTTTCTCGACGGTGTGGGCAATGGTCTGGCCTATGCCATGATTCTTGTCATTGTCGGTGCCTTCCGCGAGCTGTTCGGTCGCGGCTCTCTGCTCGGATTCAAGATTATCCCACAGAGCTTCTACGATGCAGGCTATATGGACAATGGAATGATGGCGATGCCCGCAATGGCACTCATTCTCCTCGGTTGCGTTATTTGGATTCATCGTGCATATTTCTATAAAGAAGACAAGAAGTAATTATGGAACATCTAATCAGTTTATTCTTCAGGTCCATCTTTGTGGACAATATGATATTTGCGTTCTTCCTCGGAATGTGTTCATTCCTTGCAGTATCCAAGAACGTGAAGACTTCGTTTGGCTTGGGTGCAGCCGTAACCTTCGTGTTGGTTGTTACTACCCCTGTCAACTATCTGCTGCTGACCAAGGTCTTAGGCCCTGACTGCCTTGCAGACGGGGTGGACCTCACCTACCTTAGCTTCATTCTCTTTATTGCCGTGATTGCAGGCATCGTTCAGATAGTGGAGATGGCGGTAGAGAAATATTCTCCCTCGCTCTATGGTGCGCTGGGTATTTTTCTTCCGCTGATTGCCGTCAACTGCGCCATCATGGGAGCGTCGCTCTTCATGCAGCAACGTATCGGACTTGACCCGTCGAGCAGCCAATATATAGGTTCGGTATGGGATGCACTCATCTATGGTCTCGGCTCCGGAATAGGCTGGACGCTTGCCATTGTCGCAATGGGTGCCATTCGAGAGAAAATGGAATATTCCGACGTGCCAAAGCCCTTGCAGGGACTCGGCATCACTTTTATTACAGTAGGACTGATGGCGATGGCAATGATGTGCTTCTCTGGTCTTAAAATCTAAGTAAACAATGGGACAATTCATAACAACAAGTATTCTTGTCTTTCTGATCATCATCCTCGTGCTGGTGATTCTCCTGCTTGTGGCTAAAAAATATCTCAGTCCGAGCGGAAAGGTTACGATAACAATCAACGGCGACAAGCAGATGACCGTCGAGCAGGGCAGTTCGGTCATGGCTACACTGAACGAGAACGGCGTCTTCCTGCCTTCTGCCTGTGGCGGCAAGGCCAGCTGCGGCCAGTGCAAGGTTCAGGTGGTAGAAGGCGGCGGAGAGATTCTCGACTCCGAGCGTCCGCACTTCAGCCGTAAGGAAATCAAGGACAACTGGCGTCTCGGCTGCCAGTGCAAGGTGAAGGGCGACATGTCGCTCAAGGTTCCCGAATCAGTCATGGGCGTAAAGGAATGGGAGTGTACCGTCATTTCCAACAAGAACGTTTCCAGTTTTATCAAGGAGTTCAAGGTGGCTCTGCCGCCGGGCGAGCACATGGACTTTGTGCCGGGTTCTTACGCGCAGATTAAGATTCCAGCATACGACTGCATCGACTACGACAAGGACTTCGACAAGGACGACATCGGAGAGGAATACCTTGGCCCGTGGCGGAAGTTCAACATCCTCTCCCTGAAGGCGCACAATCCCGAGGACACCGTCCGTGCCTATTCCATGGCAAACTATCCTGCCGAGGGCGACATTATCACGCTGACCGTCCGCATCGCCTCGACGCCGTTCCTGCCACGTCCGCAGGTTGGCTTCCAGAATGTGCCGACGGGTATCGGCTCTTCCTACATCTTCTCGCTCAAGCCGGGCGACAAGGTGATGATGAGCGGCCCGTATGGCGACTTCCATCCGAACTTCACCTCGGGCAAGGAGATGATTTGGATTGGCGGTGGTGCCGGCATGGCACCGTTGCGTGCGCAGATTATGCACATGACCAAGACGCTGCACACTACCGACCGCGAGATGCACTTCTTCTATGGTGCGCGTGCTCTGGGAGAAGCGTTCTTCCTCGAAGACTTCTGGGAACTGGAGAAGGAGTTCCCCAACTTCCATTTCCATCTCTCGCTCGACCAGCAGGACCCGAAGGCCGACGAGGCGGGCGTGAAGTATTACACCGGCTTTGCCGTCAACTGCATCTGCGACGAGTATCTGAAGCAGCACGAGGCACCGGAGGACTGCGAATACTACCTCTGCGGCCCTCCAATGCTTATCAAGACGGTTACCGACTATCTTGACAGCCTTGGCGTAGAGCAGGATGCCATCATGTATGACAACTTTGGGTAATAGCATAAATGAATAATTGGAAAGTGGAGACAATATTTTGTCTCCGCTTTTTTTATTGTCTGTCGTCAACGGTGGTTTCGGGCAGTCGAAAAGCCGTTTGCGGCAAGCGGAAAATTTATATACGGCAAGCGAAAAAATTATATACGGTTAGCGGAAAATTTATA
>NZ_BAKG01000012.1 GCF_000614065.1 Prevotella dentasini JCM 15908
TATAAATTTTCCGCTAACCGTATATAAATTTCCGGCCCGTCCGAACGGTGTTCCGGGCATGCCTATTCCGGCATGAAGACTATCAGACAAGGGGGCCTGCGGGCGTTCGCAGACCTCCTCGTCCGTATTCTTCCGGGTTTTTCGCCTGCCGCCTGCCGGAAATGATTAAATGAACTTAAAACAGCGTTCCAATTCTTTCCAATGTTTTAAGAATTGGAAAGAATTTGTTAATTTTGCATCTACTATAATATCCAAGGCAGAAATGATAGAAACTCCTCCTTATATATCCAGCCAGCAACTGGCAGAGGTGCTTTTCGCTGAAGGCAGATGGCCGGACAGGGAATTGCAGACCTTATTGGACAAGATTAACGACGGCTATGAGTATTGGGATACGGTGAAGTATAAGAAACTGCCCAAGAGGATGACGGCCGCGGAACTTTGGACGTATGTGAAGGCATCGCGTGCTCCACACACATTGGAGGTCTGGCAAGAGCCATCTCTGACGCTCGGCCTGACGAATCGGATGCAACGCCTGTGCCATGAGTTTGACATGAGCTTTGGTGGAAGCTGGGGCGACGACTCCCTGATTCCGTCGGAAAGCCGCCAACAGTATCTGGTGAGTTCGCTGATGGAGGAGGCTATTTATTCCAGTCAGATGGAAGGTGCTGCTACGACGAGAAAGGTTGCAAAGGACATGTTGCGCAAGAAGATAAGTCCACGCGATAAGTCGCAGCAGATGATAGTCAACAACTATCAGACCATCAATTATATAGTCGAACACAAGAGAGAGTCCCTTACTTTGGAACAGCTGCTGAAGGTTCATCGGCTGATGACGAGCAATACTCTTGACAATCCCGATGATGCCGGCAGGTTAAGAAGCAATGACGATGTGGTCGTAGAGAATGGAATTACGCACGAGACGGTACACGTGCCGCCTGCCTATACGGAGATTCCCTCTTTCATGGACAGCCTGTGCAGATTCTTCAACGAAACAGACTCCAAGGTCTTCATCCATCCTATTATCAGGGGTATCATCATCCATTTTATGATAGCCTACGTTCATCCGTTCGTTGACGGAAATGGACGTACCGCCCGTGCCGTATTCTATTGGTATATGCTTAGGCAGGGCTATTGGCTTGCAGAATATATGTCTATCTCGCGCGTAATAGCAAAATCGAAGAAGGCTTACGAGAAGTCCTTCCTTTATGCGGAAGCCGACAGGCTGGATATTGGATATTTCGTTAATTATAACCTGAACGTGCTTGACAAATCTTTCAGGCAGCTTCAGGACTATATCAAGCGCAAACAGGCACAGAGGAACAATGCCAATATATTCTTGAGGCTGGGCAACATGAATGAACGCCAAGCGCGGATATTGCAGATGTATTATGAGAATCCGGAACTCGTTCTTACCGTAAAGGATTTACAAGGGAAGTTTATGGTTTCTCCGACTACGGCAAAGAGCGATTTGCTGCCGCTTATAGAGCGTGGATTAGTCGGCGAAGTTTCCTTTAACAGAGTGAAGAAAGGATATATAAAGGGAAGCTCGTTTGAGAAAGAGGTGAGCCGTGCCTTGGAGAAATAGATGCTTGTGGAAAGCTGACGTTCCAAGGATGTGCTCTACCTGTTATCTTACTATCTGCCGGACTATAGGCCGTATCGTGGCTGCAATGTGGAAATAAAGAAAAACAGAATGAAAAAACAAAGGCTTGCAGTCGCCCTTGACAAGCGGTGCAAGCCTTTGCTTCTGTGCCCTGAAGGGCTGTTTGAGTCTACAGGGCCTTTTCCCTGAAGGAGGCAGTGCCCCGTTCTTATCTCACCATCAGTTTTCTGACAGAGCCGTCGCTCATCCTTACAAGGTTCAGGCCCTTCTGCCGTGCGTTCAGCCGCCGGCCGTCAACGGAATATACGGAAACGGGCCGGGCTGCATGGGTCTCGGTTTTTCCTATTCCTGCCGCCTCGTCGCTCATCTCCCTTATGTCGGCAAAGAACTTCATGTCTTCTCCATCTTCCTTGTAGTGTACCCATAGCTGCGAGTCGTAGAAGTCAACTCTCCCCTTGGGCACGTATAATATGCACTTTTCCATGATGTTCTCGTCGGCAAAGGCTAACATGTTCACGCTCTCGTCGCCCAGTTCGTCGGCATAGCAGTAGACTTCCGTCAGGCCGGACGCTCCGGCACACGCGCCTTCGCCTATGCTTGATATGTTCTTGCCCAAGAGTAGCTTTTCAAGTCCTGTGCAGAATCCGAAGGCATACGTTCCTATGTTTTTTACATTGTCCGTCAGGCATATTTTCCGCACGAAGGCGTTGCCGGCGATGGCAAGCTCTTCGATGGTCTCCACTTCTGCCGGAGTCGTATAGTCTTCCAGTTTTAAGGCCGTGGGAATACATACCAGCGTGGAGAGGTCTTTGGTGTAGAGTATGTTGTCTGTTGCCGTGTATTTGGTGTTCTCCTTGTCTACGGCGATATTCGTGAGTGCCATGGCACTTCCGAAAGCTCCGCCCTCAATGGCGGTTACGGTCCGGGGTATGCTTATGGCAGTCAGGTTGGTTGTTCCGCTGAAGGCACTGGTCTTTACCTTCTTCACCCCGTCGGGGATAGCGTAGGTATCGGCCGGCTTATTGCACGGATAATACAGCAATTCCGTCTTGTCGGAAGAGAACAGCACTCCGTCCGCGGAAGCAAGATATGGGCTGCCCTCTGCCACGTGTACGTTCTCCAGAGCAGTCAGGCCGTTGAAGAGAATGATGTCGAGGCTCATCATGCCCGTTCCTACGGAAATGGACTTGAGACGGGTGTCGCCCATAAAGGTTGAGGCTTCAAGGCCGGTAATCCCGTTTCCGAGAACAATCTCTTCAAGTCCTTCCATCCGCTGAAAAGTACCGGTTCCGAGTGTCTTCACCGTATTCGGGACGACAATTTTCCTCATGTCGTTGCAGCCGACGAACACACCGTCGCCAATGGTCGTAACAGTCTGCGGAATCTCAATCTCACGCAGGGAAGTGCTGCTCAATGCCATCGTCTCAATCTCTTTGAGGTCGGCAGGGAGGGCGAGCTTGGCGAGACGGCCGCAGTAGACGAACATGTAGCTTCCCAGAATATTATCCTTGGACGTAAAGGACTGGCTGCCGTAGGCATAGTAGGCATCATCGCTTGCGACAATATGTGCTCCTGAAAGGTCAAGCTCAGAGAGCTTTCCTCCTGTAGGGGTGTTGATGTCTTTCGCCCCTGCCATGTCGCGCAGCAGCACCATGTCCTTTCCGTTCAGGTTTCCCGTGATGGCGAGCTTCGTGATGGAATACTTGTCATTTTCCGAAATATAATTCTCCAGTGTGCCGGCAGTGGGCACGTTGACGTTACGCTCGCTTTGAGCGTTGATGCCGAGCGTAGTCAGCAAGGCAGCTACTAAAAGAAGATAAAGTTTCTTCATAAGTTTTCAAATGATTTTATGATTTGTTCTGAGTTCTCTCTAATTTCCAGTTGTAGCATGGACTAATTTTTTCTTATTGTAGAATCTCACCCTGTCCATTATGAAATTTTCCTGATTGTCAATAGAGGAGTTTATGTTCAGGGCGTAAAATTAATAAAAGAAAATGATAAAGGAAAATAATTCTTCCGTTTTTTCTCAAACAGCTTGCGCAATCCCCCCGAAAGTTCAATTGATTTAGCATGGCAAAAACTCCAGTTGTCTCTCATTCTCCACATGCACGGGGCAGTGCCTCCGGCTTATTGTCGAAGAAACAACATGGCGTAAGTGCTGCACAGAGGTTCATGATGAAATTGTGTATTTGGCAAGGCCTGAGAAAACCTTGTTGAAATGTCGTCTGATGTTGTGGTATTCTTATCCCGGATTCGCGTAAATAATGATGAGAGTCTTATAAAGAAATCAGAAAAATATCTACATTGCCCGTTGCCGTCCTTCCTTATCGGCACCGTAGTACGCTTGGAGTTAAAGGGTTGTCTGTCAGTATCTTACAGACGGATGTGCCGGAAAGACGGAATCGGATTGCGAAAGTGCCGTTTCCGCATGCTGAAAGTATTGGTTTCGATGCACGAAAGCGGCACTTTCGCCATGAGAACAAGCCTTTGTGGGAAAACGGGAGCGTCCGGCAAATGAAAAGACAGGACAACGCCTGCTTTCCTGTCCTGAAGCCCAGACTGGGAAAGACGGACGAACCGACAAACATGCAGAGCCGGTACTATACGAGTGAACAGAAGGACGGGCAATCCGAAAATGCAACATTTAGCCGTCAACGCACGCATCGGATGAACCTTTTTTCTTACCTTTGCACCCATGAAGATAGGAACAACTGATTTTGGGGAACGCCCGTTGTTTCTGGCACCGATGGAGGATGTTACCGACATAGGGTTCAGGAAGATGTGCAAGCGTTTCGGTGCAGCAATGGTCTATACGGAGTTCGTATCGGCCGACGCGGTCATCAGAAGCATCAAGTCGACGCTGAACAAGATTGCCATCGACGACGACGAACGCCCCGTAGGAATACAGATATACGGCCGCGACGTTGAGTCGATGGTAGAGGCAGCGCGGATTGTAGAGCAGGTCGGGCCCGACGTGATAGACCTGAACTTCGGCTGCCCTGTCAAGAAAGTGGCAGGAAAGGGTGCCGGGTCGGGCATGCTGAAGAACATTCCGCTGATGCTGGAGATAACGCGCGAGGTGGTGAAGGCTGTCAATACGCCCGTAACGGCGAAGACGCGGCTCGGATGGGACAGCGGAAACCTGATTATCGGCGAGCTTGCGGAGCAGCTGCAAGACTGCGGCATACAGGCTCTGACCATACACGGACGGACGCGCGCGCAGATGTACACGGGCGAGGCGGACTGGACGCTGATAGGAGAGGTGAAACGGAATCCGCGCATCCACATCCCGATTATCGGTAACGGAGACGTTACGAGTGCAGAGGTGGCACGCGAAAAGTTCGACCGCTACGGAGTGGATGCCGTGATGATAGGCCGCGCCACCTTCGGCCGCCCGTGGATATTCGGGGAGAAAGCCTCCGCGGATGGTACGGATGCAACAGCCTCCGATGCTGTCCGGCTCACCCTCGACGACAAGATAGACGTGCTGGAAGAGATGCTGCGCATCAACGTGGAGCGGATAGACGAGTACCGGGGCATCCTCCATACGCGCCGCCATCTGGCGGCCTCGCCCATCTTCAAGGGCGTCCCCGACTTCAGGCAGACACGTATTGCCATGCTGAGAGCCACCAAGGTGGAGGAGCTGATTGCCATACTGGAGAGCTGCCGGGAGCTGCTGAAGGGCACGGACGACGCCTAAGCCTTCCCCTGCCATGTAGGGACAGCCCTGCGTCTGTCCGCAAAACCTTTTTCTTACGCGGACAGAAACAGAGTCTGTCTCTACAGATTAGGCCCGCAAAAATTCTAAATCATGACATGAAAACGATTGCCCTCATACCATGAAGGCAATCACCACACGCACCGGCAGGCAGGTTTCCTCCCGCCGGTCTATCCTTCTCCGAAAACGTATTAATCTTGCATTTTGGGGTTGTCTATGCGCTTTTTTTACTAAAAAAGTCTTTTTTATTTTGCCAATTAGAAAAACATATTTAACTTTGACACCGCAAATATAATTAAATAACACATTTAAAACTATCTATTTTTAAATTATTCAAGTATGAGACAAAATTACCTGAAACTTTTCATGCTCTCACTGTTCTCCGGAATGGTCGCAATAGCGGGAGCGAAAAGTACCAATCAAGTATCGAAATCGGCAGGGGAAGGAGTTCCGGCCCATCAGCCGGTTCCGAAGACTGTGAATCCGAAAGGCGTGTTTATGTATGGCGTAACCTTAGTGGACTTCAGCAACGCAAGAAACTATGTCAGTTTCTACAGCGAGGACACTTATGGGGACCTCAACCGATTGTGGAATGTAGACCCTAACTATTCTGAAAACTACAACATCCGCGGCATTCGTGCCGGAGCTATGTGTGATGACGGGTATTATTATGGCTACCAAACAAGGATTTACACGTTTGAGGAACATCCAGACGCTTTTGTAAAAGTGAACTTCCAAACTCAGAAGGTAGAAACGATAAAAACTTATCCGGAAATATCTACTGATTGGGAGTGGATTTATGACATGACCTACGACCCCACACACAAGAAGACCTATGGTATCGGACGTCATGTAACCGATGACAAGAAGGCTTTCTCTGCTCTTTACACCGTAGACATCACCACGGGTAATCTGACCAAGGTGGCTAACCTTGACTTCTACGCATGGGCCTTGGCCAGCGACTATGAAGCAATCTCTATGCCACCAAGGGTGTACCCGATGCACAGGGCAATTACTACAAGCTGGAGTTGGTGAAATTGGATGCTGGCAACGCATACAAACCAATCACGGTAACGACCTTGAATTACTGGGGAGCTGACATTAAGCCCGTCGCATTCCACTCTATGGAATTTGACCACACAAGCGGCGACCTATACTATCTTTATAGTGCAGAAAACGCTTTACAGAGATTGATGAAAATCAATGTGAAGACAAAGACATGTGAAGATAAAAGGTCTTTCCCATACGATATCGTTGTCGGCCTGAATATCCCATACGAGAAGGCAGATTCCCGTGAAGCTGCCAGCAAGGTTACCGACCTGACCTGCACCCCTGCTGAGAATGGCAAGGTGGAAGCTACTTTAAAATGGATGAACCCAACTCTTAACTGGAGAGGTGACAACCTGACCGAACTGAAATCCATCAAGATTAGCCGCGGCACAAGAGACAATGTCGTTGCCACCCTTGATGCTACGGGTGTAGGTAAACCGCAGACTTGGGTAGACAATAATCCGACCAACGGATACAATACCTATTATGTAACCACCTATCGCAAAGACAATGAGAAAGGTTTGACCGACAGCATCACGGCTTTCATCGGTGTTGATATTCCTGCAAAACCAACCGACGTTGTGCTTAAGGCAGAGGCATAACCGGCACTGTAACTTGGAAAGCTCCTGAAACGGGCAAGAACGGTGCATGGATAGACAAGGCCTCCCTGAAATACCGTGTAGTACGCCAGCCGGGCAATGTTACCGTAGCTGCTGAAACTACCGAAACTACCTTTACCGAGCAGCGCGAAGAGCGTCAAAGCTACTCTTACGAAATTACAGCTTTCAACAATGCTGGCGAAAGCGAACCTGCCGTATCGAATGTAGTTCCTTTCGGAAAGGGCTTCGCAATCCCCTATACCAATAATATTCGTACTGTTGACGACTATAACCTCTGGACCTCTATTGATGTTAAGAAAGATCAGGACGAGGAAGGTGGGTCATGGCGTTGGCAGCCAGAAGATGGTAAGGCAGTCTACAATGGTGGCTTCTGTCCTTACAAAGCCGACGACTACTTGATGTCTCCTCCTTTGATACTTGAGAAGGGCAAGACCTACCTTGTAAGATACAAATACCAAACCTGTTCTTGGATTGACACCAAGGAGCGTTGGGAAGTCGGCGTAAGCAAGACTTTGGATCCGAAGGACTTCAAGAAGATAATAGAGAGAAACGACATCCATACAATTCAGTACGTCCGCGATGACGAATGTCTCTTCACATCCGACTTCGACGGTGAAGGATATGTTGGCTTCCATGTAACTTCTGACCCCGAAATGGGATGGCTTACTATGCGCGACTTCTCTATTCGCGAGTACACCGACAAGGATGTAATGGTACAGGACGTAACTGGCAACACACTGGTTACCCAAGACAAGCCGACTACTGTAAACGTTACCGTATATAACAGCGGAAAGTCTACATTGGAGGACTACACCGTGAAAATCATCAACCAAGAAACTCAGGCTGTGCTTGAGGAAATGCCGGGTCTCACCCTCGAACCCAAGCAGACGGAACTCATTCCCGTCCTGTGGACTCCTACCGAGCAAGGCAAGTTCAATATCACTGCTGAGGTAGTATTGGAAGGCGATGCTTATCCGCTCGACAACAAGACGGACAAATTCATCGAAGTAACCGTGCAGAAGCCTGGTTCTCCAGACTGGATTTCTCTCTATAGCAGAAAAGACAACAACGGTTGGACCGTACCTTTCTTTATGCATTTCAACTACAACCAGAATCAGGTTCTCTATCTGGCAAAAGAACTCCAGAACAAGAAGAACATTAAACTGACTGGTATACAGCTTGTCTACGTAGGTAAGCCCGGTGGTGAAGACCTGATTGACATTCCTGTCCGCATCGGCTTGATGAACAGCAAACTGACCGAACTGGCAACCAAGGACTTTGCAACAACTGGATGGACTGAAGTCTTTGAGGATGACATCAATGTGGATCAGGTAGGACCTGCAAACACCATTGATTTCATGTTCAACAAGGAGAAGGAGTTTGAGTATACCGGAGACAACCTCATGGTTAAGTTCGAGAAGCTGCCAAGTAACGTGAAAGCCAATGATGACAATCATCCTTCATGGTGGTTCGCTGATAACCGAGGTGAAAAGCCTAACCGTACATTGTGCTACAGAAGTGCCACCGAGGGCGAGATAGACATGGACGCCGTAGGTACTTACGAATTCTTGCCGTTCATCCGCTTTGCATATAAGGAAGGTGGAACAGATGGCATCAAGACTATCAGCACTCTGGACGTTCCTGCCAAGCTGATGGGTAGCACCATCTATTTGCAAAAGACTTGCGACAGAGCTGAACTCATTTCCACTTCAGGCGTTGTGGTTGCTCAGGTAACCAACGCGTCGGAGATGAATGTAGGCGGTATTGCCAACGGCATCTATCTGTTGCACATTACCTCTGAAGGCAAAGAAACTACCGTAAGAATCATCATTAAGTAAATTCTTACCCAACAAGAGTGTGCCTGAAAAGATATAACAGGCGCACTCTTGTGCTTTTTCTCTACCTGATCTCGATGAGATTTTCAGCGAGGTCTTTTGAAAGAACGATAATTTTCATTTGATAAAATCGCATTTTATGAAAAAACAATTGTTATCCATTCTCATGTTATCCTGCTCCATTTTCTCATACGGACAGGATCGCCTGAATGTGGGTTACTGTGGTGGACAAAACACAGAAAATATTTCCATCACCGTGAAAGGCAAGCAGTGGGTAGAAGCAGCCATCTATCTGCCTGCCGAATACCTGAAAGCCTATGCCGGAGCAGAGATTACTGCGGTCCGTGCCGCGCTGACAAATCGAATTGGGATAGACACGCTTCGTGCATGGGTAAGAACCGACCTGAAAGCCGATAACATGGCAAGTGGGGAAGTTACGACCAAGAGTACTCCTCAATTAAAGAAGAAGTGGAACGACATTACCCTGAACACACCTGTCAAAATCGAAGAAGGGAAAGGTCTCTACATCGGTTTCTCTTATTATCAGAGAAAAGATGCCGAGGTTGTTTCCTTTGTTGGTAACGGCATGCCTAACTCTTTTTTCTTCCGCCGCAGCAAAGATGCAGAGTGGGAAGACATGCACACAAAAGGATTATTAAGTGTTGAAGCAGTGGTAACAGGCAACTCGCTGCCCACTTACGATGCGGCTGTCATTGATGCAAGTGTTAAGAGAAGCGAGAGTGGTCTGTCCATGAAGACTTCCATTTACAATGCCGGCACCAAAGACATTACGGGATTAGACTTGGAAGTAAATGGTACTGATGGCGTGGAGACAGTCTCCAAACATTTCGACCAAGAGATTGCTTCGGGAAAGCTGTCCGAGATTACTTTCGACCTGCCTTACACCGACCTGAAAACTGGTCTTGACACACCGTTGAGCCTGAACCTTGTGTCCGTGGCAAATGGTCAGGACGTGAACAAAGCCAACGACAAGCGTCAGGCAGCTTTCGCCTTCGCCAAGAAAGTATTGCTCGAAGAGTTCACTGGTACAGGCTGCGGTTATTGTCCGGGACTGGTATACAACATCTCTGACGCCCTGCGCGACGAGAAGTGCCGCCAGAATACCTATGTGGTTTGCCACCATTCAGGCTACACGTCCGACCGTTTCACTGTTCCTGCCGATGAGGAATATCTCTGGTTTTATAACGACAACGGCACCTATGGAGCACCCAAGATGATGTGCAACCGTCAACCATTCACCATGCACACAGGGGGAATGTCGCCAGTATGGCAGCCACAGAACGGAAATGACGTGAAACACGCCATCGAAGGAGAAATGGCTTCTGACGCTTATGCTACTTTCACCAAGGTGGAAGGTCAATATAACTCTGGCAGCCGCAAACTGACAATTCATCTTGCTGGCATGAAAAGCCGCGAGTTCAGCGAACATCCCGTCAGGCTCACCGTCTATCTGACTGAAAACGGTATTGACGGCTCTGATCAAGCTGATTATTTCGACATCTACAAAGGCAAGTTCATCCACAACCATGTGGTACGTGGCTACAACAGCACATGGGGGGCCGTCATCAATTGGAAAGAAAAGAACTTTGATTATGACGTTTCCTTCACTATAGACCCGTCATGGGTAAAAGACAACTTGGAAGTAATTGCCATCATCAACGCCTATGACCCACAAGATCCTGCCAACTGCCGCATTGAGAATGTGGGAGGAATTACATTCCCGGCCATCACTGGCATACAGCATGTAGACAATACTTCTGGAGTTTCCACAGGCATTAAGGAATACTACAACATCGATGGCGTCAAGGTGCTGAACCCGGAAAACGCCCACGGCCTTCTCATTGTCAAGGAAAAGATGGCAGACGGACGTGTTGTTAGTAAAAAAATCATTCAATAGAACAATCACAACGCTCTATTGGGATAATCAAAACAACCTATTAGAATTATAAAACAAAACAAGTATATGAACTACGGGAAAAAAACACTCCTTCTTATCCTGTTGGCTGTCTGCTACATCTCCGTACAGGCTAAGCCGAGGAGTGAAGCGCAGATTCAAGCTGCCATCTCAAAGATACTGGAGAAAAACTCCTCCTATCTGAAAGCCCCTCGCAAGGGAGCACTCAAAATGATGAAGCAAAATGAGGCCATCCGCGTCTATGGATACGACCAAGGCGGATTCGTGGTGGTCTCCACGGACGATGTAATGCCTGCCGTGTTGGGCTACAGCGACTCTCAATTCAACACTTCAAGCGACAACCCCGGCTTCAACTGGTGGCTCAAAATGGTGGAAGAGGTAACGAAAGCACGAATCCAAACCAACCAGCCTGCAAAGGTAACACGTCCCCAAGATCCTTATCCTTCCAAGGTGGACAGGCTGATAAGCTGCCAATGGGGACAGCAGGAACCTTTCAACAACCTTTGCCCGCTGGGAACCAGCAGCGGAACAGGTGCCTGGCAGGGCTATACCGAATCGGAGCGCACGCTGACAGGCTGTGTGGCCACCGCTATGGCACAGATAATGTATTATCACAAATATCCTTTGACAGGTTCCGGTTCTTCGATGGTCAATGTCGATCAGCCCGGCAAACTCAAGACTTCCTTCATGTATGACTTCGAGAATGCCATTTTTGACTATGATAATATGCGCGACAACTACGAGTCTGGTCAGTACACCGAAGCTCAGGCCTATGCAGTGGCCAACCTGATGGTGGCCTGCGGTGTTGCCTGCGACATGGCTTACGCTACCGACGGCTCCGGCTCTTGGACGGAAAAGGTTGTTAAAGGTCTTATCCGTAACATGAACTTCACCTCCGACAAGGTGAGAATGGAATCCCGCGACAAAATCCATCAAGAAGACGTATGGATGAATCTTATATATAAGGAGTTGAGCGAAAACCGCCCCATTCTCTACACTGCCGCTGACCTCTTTCAACCTTTCGGGCACGCTTTTGTTCTCGACGGCTACAACGCCGAGGGCCAAGTACGTGTAAACTGGGGATGGAACGGCGACTCAGACGGGTTCTACGACATTGCCACTTTAAATGTAAAAGGATTCGCTTTCGCACGTTTGCAGGATATGTGCATCGGTATGTCTGGCGAAAACATCGAACTGACCGACAAGGCCATTACCTTGTCTGCTCCGGGTACGTTGGGAACAGTGCTGTCCACGGCAGAACGATTCAACATCAAGTCCCTTAAACTTACAGGAAAGATTAACTCCTCCGATTTCAAGGTGCTGCGCGAGATGGCAGGACGCTCTGTTTCCGAAGCACGCACCAAAGGACATCTGGCTTCACTTGACCTCACCGACGCAGAGATTGTCACTGGCGGAGAAGCCTATCTGACCAAAGGCGGAAAGTCTTATACCGTTACTGCGGACAACACCTTCCCCGAGCTGGCTTTCCATAAGTGCACTACCCTTAGAGCCATCAAGATGCCCAAGACCTTGAAGGCCGTAGGCGACGGAGCTTTCTCGCAGTGCCGCATGAGCGACATTACCTTCGCTTCCAACAAGACCGAGAACTACTCCATCGAGGACCACCTGCTCTACAATGCCGACAAGAGCGAAATCATCTTCGCATTGCCCGGTGTAGCCAAGGAGCTGCATGTTGCCAAAAACGTGAAAGCACTGCATCCCTACAGCTTTGCAGGCAATAGTGAAGTACGGAAGATATTCCTCCCGTCCACCGTTATGTCTCTCGGCAGGGAAGCATTTTCACATTCAATGGGCGTGGCAGAAATCAAGACCTTTGCCAAGGAAGTTCCTACAGCCGGCCAAGAATGTTTCTCATTCATTCCTTCCACCCTGCTCAAGCTCTATGTCCCCAAAGGCATGTACGAGAAATTCGGTCAGGCTGACCAGTGGAAAGACCTTCTCGACTATAACAAGAAGGGAATCATAGAGTTCGGCACCACCATCAAGGCCCGCAACCTTACCCGTTCCTATGGCGACGAGAATCCTTCCTTCATCTGGGACATTGAAGGCGACGAAGTTGTTGGCACTCCAGTAATTACCTGTGAAGCCAACGAAAAATCTCCTGCCGGAAAATATACCATCAAGATTGATTATGGCACAGTCGAACCAGACGGAGTGGAACTGAAAAATGGCACGCTTGTCGTTAGCAAGGCAAAGCTCAAGGTAACAGCCGAAGACTGCGAACGCTATGAGAATCAAGAAAATCCAGTATTCAAGGTATCCTACGAAGGCTTCAAGAATGGTGAAGATGAAAATTCTCTTGACCAAAAGCCCGTTGTAGAGACGGATGCAGTAGCAGGCTCTCCGGCCGGCGAATACGAACTCAGGGTTTCCGGTGCAGCTTCCAATAACTATTCTTTCGTCTATCGCAAAGGAAAGATGACCATCAAGGCCGGAACCGGCATTGAGAAGCTGATGGAAGAAGGAAAGCAGTTCGACATCTACTCCCTGCAAGGCGTCAAGGTGAAGAGCAATGCTACCGACTTCAATGGCTTGCGCAGGGGCATATACATCGTCAATGGAAAGAAAGTTGTTGTTGAGTAGCAAGACGTAAAGGAAACAACAGAATGTTTCCCGACAGATAATGACAAGGGAGAATAGAATCGTCTATTCTCCCTTTTTTAGTCTCTTGAATATATTTAACCCAAAGCGCATACCATGTCCGGCATTGACATTTCTCCAGAGTGGCCGATGCCCGAGGGCTTCGGTATCGGTGAAGAGACCGGCGTCATGGTGAGGAGACGGCAGAATGGTACCTGAATCTCAAATGACGGAAGACCTGACATCTGCCTGTCTTTCAATGCTTTGCAGAACTGGAAAAGCTCATCGTGCGAACAAGCCCGTTTCGCAATGCGAACATGCCGTTTTCACAAGGTCAAAGTGCTGTTTTCGTGTTGTCAAAGCGCCGTTTTCGATAGACGGGGACAACTGGTGGGTGGATGGACGGGAATTTTGCTGCGCAGCGAAATGGAAATAGGATGGAGTGCAGGGAGGATATTTGTCCCTGCCTTACAGGACGGAATCAGAACGGTTTCCGGAAATCAGGGATGCTTCGGCACTACGAAGAATATGCCTTGACGGCATGATGTTTTTCCCAATAATCTGGCGTAATGGACATTTGGCAGGCCGGAACTTCTCTTAAAATTTAACGTGAGTTTGACGAATTATCTACAGCCGCACGCTCTTCAACGCCTCACCGTCCAGACTATAGGCCGTAAAGACCCCGGCCTCGTAGGTCATAAACGTCGGCACGTTGCCCCCCTTGGGGAAGGTTACAGACCCTGTGTTGCAGACAAGCGTCCCCTCCTGCCGTGTCATTTCCCAAAGATGCGTATGCCCGTAGACTATGGCATCGAATCGTCCCTGCGGCATCTTCTCCTTGTTATATATGTGTCCGTGGGTGAGGAAAAGCCGTTTGCCCTCGTCGACGAGCAGGAGATAGTCGGAGAGAATGGGAAAACGGAGAAGCATCTGGTCTACCTCCGAATCGCAGTTGCCGCGGATGGCGACAATGTCTTGCGCGCGGCGGTTGAGCCGCTCTGCAATAGCTTTCGGGTCAAGTCCCCCGGGCAGGGAGTTGCGCGGGCCGTAATTGAGAATGTCGCCAAGGATGCAGAGCATGCCGCAACGCTCCCTGTCGTAGAAGTCGAGCACCTTCTCCAGTGCCGGAAGGCTGCCATGAATGTCGGAAACCAATAGATATTTCATTATTTGCTGACGGTTTTGCACCTACGGGGTGCGGTTCTTTTATCGTGAATGGAAGGCCGGCATGTGCCGAGGGCAGGCAGATGGCTTCACCAAGGTTTTGCCGGAGGTGCAAAGATACGCCTAAAAAGCGGAATCCAGCACCTTTTTAAGAGTTGCTAACACACCACGTCGGCCACAAGGGGGATGTTGTCTGTGCTTTCGGGCGAGTTGTTTGCATTTACCGATAATTTTATGTAGATTTGCAAAGGACAATCATTCGGCATGCTATGGAAGTAAAAGACATATTCGCACTGCGCAGGCAGGGACGCACCGAGGAGGCGTATGAGGCCATCCGCCCCATGTACGCCGCGCACAAGGGACGCTATACCACGCTTGCCATGTTCTGGGTGGCGGTAGACATGATGAGGCTCCGCTATCAGCAGCGCAGGCTCGAAGACGCCTACAAGATATTCCTCAGCCTCATGCGTCTCTACCCGACGATGGACGACGGTGACTGCAAGGGGCAGTCGGCCATGATGCGCGCGGCTCTCCTCGTCTTCGACCACAACCCCTCGTTCTCCATGCTCAAGTTCATCGAGGAGTGGGGCATCACGCGCCTCACCGACGAAGACTGGACGATGGGGCAGGCCAACGGCCATCCCGTTCAGTCGACCGCCATGCGCATAGTGGGCAAGGTGTTCAAGGAAGTGGAGGCCCATCCCACCACCGAGATGGCCCTGCGGGCCGCCCCGATACTTGCAGAGGCTCTGAAGCACAGCCCCTACAACATGAACAACCAACGCTACAAGGCGATGATTTACAGGATTATGGGCAAGCGCGACAAGGCCGTCAACATCTACTGGCACCTGATACAGCACCACCGCCAGTCGTATCTCTACCACGAACTGGCTGAACTCGTCGACGACCGCGACACGAAGATTGCCCTGCTCTGCCGTGCCATCACCACCCAACGGGAGGAGAAGTACCGACAGCGGATGCGGTTCACGCTCGCAGGGCTGCTCTTCGGAACAGACAAGGCGCGTGCCCGGTACGAGTTGGACAAGTGTGTCGCTGCACGAAAGCAGGCAGCTATGCCATCACGTGGGAGATGCAGAACCTCATCGCCAGCCTTGCCGAGGTGCAGCCCGTCAGCGATGCTGACCAGAAGAGCTTCTACAGGATGCAGGAAACGAAGCTGAAGAGGTGAAGAAACAAAAACACCCATCAGCCCATCCTCGGCGAAGCCGGGCAGGAAAAGCCACTTTCAAAATGGGGAGGCAGGCTCGGCTTCTCATGCTCCGTTTCCCTTGCCGGCCCGCTCCAAGGCTATCCGCTGATAGTTGGATGGGGTAATGCCGACAGATTTCTTGAACAGCGTTATGAAGTAGGAGCGGCTCTTGAAGCCCAGTCCTTCGGCAATCGTCTCAATGGTATAGTTCCGGCTCAGTTCGACATTATTGAGACGGCGGCAGGCCTCCTTGATGCGGTAGCCGTTGAGAAAGGCCTTGAAGTTATTGCCAAACTTCTGATTGATGACCTGCGAGACGTACCAGTGGCGTATTCTTTTGTCGCGCCGCATGGTCGCGGTGAGCGGAAAAATTGTATCTTTGTAGGCGGAAAACAAAGACAAAGCAACAGCATGGCAAAGAAAGCAAGTAAAAAAGAAGATACACTCAACCTTGAAGCGATACTGTTCAAGTGCAGAGATATATTAAGGCAGGCCAAGAACTCGGGGTCGTTCTTCGAGAAGCGCGACATGATGCTCACCCTCGTGTTCCTGCGCTTCATAGGCGAAAAGTATGAAGACGGTGTGGAGCGGTTGCGCCAACAGCTCATAGCCGAGGGACTCGACCCTGATGATGAAGCCATCGTGAAGGCTTTCTTCGACGATGCCACCTTTACCGACGGCACGTTCGACTTGCCTGTAGAGGCCCGGTGGACTACCATCATCAACACTTCGGCACCACAGCTGAATGTAGCCCTCGACACGGCACTGCACCGAATTGCTGGGAGCAATCCCACGCTGAAGGGATGCTTTGTTGAGGGAACGTTCACCCAGCGCAATCTGGGGGCCAACGACATGAAGAAGATTGTGGACGAAGTAAACAAGATAAGCCACAAGACCTTTGGCGAGGAAAAAGACCTCATAGGCCGCGTGTATGAGTACTTTCTGAAAGAGTTTGCCGTCAATGCCACCAAGGAAGAGGGCGAGTTCTACACGCCGCACGACGTGGTACAGCTCATTGCCACGGTCATTGAGCCTTTCGACGGCACGCTTTATGACCCTTGCTGCGGTTCGGGCGGCATGTTCATTCAGAGCACCGACTTGGTAAAGGCTAAGCAAGGCGACATCAGCCGCATCAATGTATACGGACAGGAGAAGGAGGCTGCCACCTATCGCTTGGCCAAGATGAATCTTGCCTTGCGCGGCATCAGCCATAATCTGGGTTCGGAGAGCGACTCCACCTTCACCAACGACCTCCACAAAGGGCTTTACTTCGACTATATCATGGCCAATCCGCCATTCAATCTGAAGGGCTGGTATAATGACAATCTGCAGAACGACGCTCGTTGGGCCGACTATGCCATCCCGCCCGAGAGCAATGCCAACTATGCTTGGATTCTTCACATGCTGTCGCACCTGAGGCCTCTTTCGGGAGTAGCCGGATTCCTGTTGGCCAATGGAGCCTTGGGCGACGCCGATGCTTTTGAAATCCGCAAGAAGCTGATAGAGAACGACAAGGTTGAAGCCATCATCATCCTGCCCAGAGAACTCTTTATCACGACCGATATCAGCGTTACCCTATGGGTTCTCAATCAGAACAAGAGAGGCGGCCGGTACCATGACCGTAAGCTCCGCAACCGCGAGCACGAAATACTCTTTATAGACTTGCGCCAATGGACGGAGAACGCCGTGAAGGGCGAGCAGAAAAAGAAGAAGCGTCTCATTGCCGAGCAGATACAGCGCGTGGCCAACATCTACCACCAGTGGCAGACGGTGGGCACCGACGGCAAGCACTTTGCCGTGCCCGAACTCTATCGCAGTGTGGGCATCGACGAGATTGAGCAGAACCATTGGACGCTCGTGCCCAGCAAATACATAGAGTTCATCGACCACGATTTAGCAATTGACTATCCCAAGGAAATGACTCGCATACAGCAGGAAATGCGCACGCTGATGCAGCGGGAGAAGGATTCACAACGCATGCTCGAAGAAGCGTTTAAATGTATTGGGTATGGGATTGAAGAAATATAAACTCGGAGAACTGATTGAATTAACCGACGAGCGTAATTCTTATGGTTATACCAACTTTTATGGGTTGAATATCACTAAGGAATTTATGCCTACATGGGCTGATACAGAAGGTCTTGATGAATCAAAATATAAAGTGGTTCGGAAGAAACGTTTTGTATTTAGTGGAATGCAGACAGGGAGAGACAAATGTATTCGAATAAGTATGTATGATGGAGAAGAGCCTATAATTGTTTCTCCTACATATACAACTTTTGAAATATCAAAAGAAAACATCGTTCTCCCTGAATATTTCTTTATGCTCTTTTTATCAAAAGAGAAAGACCGTTTTGGAGCTTTCTGTAGCGATGGAAGCATTCGTTCCAACTTGGACTGGGAACGCTTCTGTGACATAGACATTACTCTTCCCTCGCTTTCCCGGCAGCGCAAATACGTTAATGTTTATTTGGCACTACAGAACAATCTGGTCGCCTATCAAAGCAAAGCGGACGAGTTGAAACTGGTGTGCGATGGGTACTTGGATAAACTGAAAGCTGAAAATGGAAAAAGAAAAATAGGAGAGTTTATTGAACAATACGATAAACGGAATACGGATAATCAATTACAACTGAATAGCGTTAAAGGAATATCGACAGAGAAGTCCTTTATAGATACCAAGGCAAATATGAATGGGGTAAGTCTTACATCTTACAAAGTTGTAGAAACAGACACTTTTGTATATGTTCCCGACACATCAAGAAGAGGAGACAAGATGGCCATTGCCTTAAATCGTGGCGAAGAGCCTTTGTTGGTATCTTCAATATATACTACATTCAAGAGTAAAGACACTTCAAGACTATTGCCTGAATACCTATTTATGTTTTTCGACCGTCCCGAGTTCGACCGTTATGCCCGTTTCAATTCTTGGGGCAGTGCACGGGAGGTATTTACCATGGAAGATATGAACGATGTGGAGATTCCCATTCCGGACATCACGGTTCAGCGAGAGATAGTAAACATCCATAAGTGTTATATTGAGCGGCAGCGCATAGCCGAGGCACTCAAAGCGCAACTGAAAGATATATGTCCTGTGCTGATTCGGGGCTCTCTGCAAGATTAAAACAAAAAAGCTATGGCAAAACTAAAGAATATCAACGGACGCTTCGTAGAAAGCGATTATGAGAACGCACTCATATCCTTCCTTGAACGAGAAGGGTGGCAGTATCTGTTTGGTAAGGCTGTGTCAAGAGCCAGTGGAAGAGAAGTGCTCTATATGGACGACCTGTTTCAGTTCTTGAAAGACAATCACAAAAATGTGAAGGTCGAAGAGTTACAAAGAATTGCGGATAACGTGAGATTGGTTGGTGCAGACACAGATTTTGCTACATTGCATAAAGTCTATAATTGGATGATAAATGGTGTGCCTGCCGTTGATAAAGACGGACTGCCGACAACAGTCAGCTTGATAGACTTCGGATGCTTGGACGGTTCACAGAAGGAGAATAGAAATATCTTCAGAGTAGTTAACCAGTTTATGGTGGAATATGTCAACAATGGCGTTGTAAAGGACCGCCGTCCTGATGTTCTGCTCTATGTGAACGGACTGCCCGTCTGTGTGATGGAGCTGAAGAACCCGGCAGATGCCAATGCCACGATTGCAGATGCATGGGAGCAAATTTACAGCCGCTATTGGCGGGATATTCCCGGACTGCTGCACTATTGCCCGATGGCGTGTATTAGCGATGGCGTGAAGACACGTTTGGGAACTGTACGTACCCCCTACGAACACTTCTACGCATGGCGCAGAGTGGAGAATGGCGACAAGGTGGGCACCATGCCTTTCGACGAATTGGAGACTATGGTGAAGGGCGTTTATCGCCCGGAAAGGTTTTTGGAGGTATTCAGGGATTATGTGTATTTTCAGGATGATAACTTCGACAGTGACGAAAAGGAGATAATATGTCGTTATCCGCAGTTTTTCGCCACGCGGCTGCTAAAGGATAGTGTCATCAAATCGGTAAAGACAAAAAGTGGTAAGGGAGGAACCTACTTTGGGGCCACTGGTTGCGGAAAGACCTATACAATGGCTTTCCTTGCCCGCCAGCTCTCGCTGCGCTGCGCAGCTGAAATTGGTTCACCAACTATCCTGATGATTGTTGACCGCGAAGACCTGCAGAAACAAGGCGCAAGGCTGTTTACTAAGAGCACCGAGTTTTTGGGATTGGGTGAGGTTTCGGTTGTGCCAAGCCGAAAGAAACTGCGCGATGAGCTTGGTGTGCGTAACAGTGGCGGTTTCTTCATCTGCACCATCCAGAAATTCTGTGACCGGAAGGACGACCCTATAGGGCTCATCAATGGGCGCGGCAACATTATCTGTTTCAGCGATGAAGCACATCGCACGCAGATTGAAGGCTCGAAGCGCATACTGTTCAGTGAGGATGCCGACGCGAACATGCGAGCCATGATATCCAAGCCCTATGCTAAAGTGCTGCGTGAAGCTTTGCCAAATGCTACTTTTGTAGCTTTACGGGAACACCCATTGCCGAAACCTATCAGACCTTTGGCGACGAGATAGACCGCTATACGATGGATCAGGCTGTGGCAGACAATATAACGGTGCCTATCAGGTATCATCCACGTATAGCTAAAGTGTTGCTGAATCAGGAGAAAGCCAAAGAGATAGAGGCTTACTATGCCCGATGCGCCGACGAAGGCTCTACGAGCGAGGATATTATGAAGAGCAAGAAAGCCATGAGTTCGCTAGAGATTATTTTGGGCGAAAAGGACCGTTTGGAAAAACTGGCCGTTGATATCCATGACCACTATGTAGCGTCCGTAGCCAACGACCCCGACAGGTGCAGAAAGCTATGATAGTGTGTTCCAACAGAAAAATAGCCTACGACTTGTTGATGAACTTCAAGATTCGTTATCCAGAATGGTTTGAGGAGCGGAAGGCACCCGAGGGAGTTGCTCTCTCGCCCGAAGAGCTGAAAAAGCTGAAGGACATGCCCACTATGGCCATGGTGGCCAGCGTGGGAAGCAATGACGCAGCCGACATGTATAACTATCTGGGAGGAGTGAAGAATAGCCAGAGGTCGGAGGAGCTGGATGCCGCCTTCAAGCAGGAACATTCCAATTTCCGTGTCGTCATCGTCGTGGATATGTGGATAACGGGCTTTGATGTGGGATGTCTCACCTATATGTATAATGACAAGCCGTTGCAGAAACATTCGTTGATACAGACCATCAGCCGTGCCAACCGAAAATATCCGGGTAAGGAATATGGTCTGATAGTTGACTATATCGGCATTCGCGATCAGATGTTGGAGGCCAGAAAGATGTATGGTGGCGACAATTCGGTGGCGTTGACCAAAGACGACATAGAGCAGGCTACGACTATTTTCCGTGAGTATATGGAGATACTGAAGGCTTTGTTCCGCAACTATGATTTATCGCCATTCCTGAATACCGGGACTGACCCTGCAGCACGATATACGTTGCTGGCCAAAGCAGCGGAGTTTGTCTTCTCGTCAAATGAGAGTTTCAACTCTGTCGGAAAAGATGGGAAGAAAACCAAGATGATTTCCTTCAAGACCTATTTCCTGCAAAATGTGAAGAGAATGCGCAAGGCTTACGACCTCTGCCAGCCTTCGGGAGAGCTGGGTGAAGAAGAGTCGGCACTGGCACAATGTTTCATGGCCATAGCAGGTATGATATATAAAATGAATGGTACCGACGCGCCGGATGCCGACACCATGAACAGGCGGGTGGCAAAAATGGTAGAAGAGGCATTGAAATATAATAATGTGGAGAGTATTCTTGAAGAGGGAGAAGAAATGGACATCTTCGGGCCGGAGTTTACCGAACGGCTGGACGACATTAAGATGCCTGCCTCGAAGCTGGAAACGCTGGTCAAGCTGCTTCGCAGGCAAATCACCGAGTACGGCAAGGTGAATCAGGTGGCATCGAAGAAATTCCATGAAATGCTGGAAACCACCATTCAAGAGTATCACGACAGGCGTAAATTTCTGTCCGAGCAAGAGGCGGGAGCAACCCAGGAAGCAACGGCAGAAAGCATCATCAAGAGTGCCACCGAGCAGGCACTGAACATTCTTAGAGGTATGCAGGTCGACCGAGAGAGTTTTCGCAAGTTGGGACTTACCTTTGAAGAGAAGGCCTTTTATGATATTCTGATTCATCTGAGAGATAAGAATAACTTTGAATATGGCGAGGACAAGGTGGTGGATGGTGTTGTTGTGAACAATAAGTGTAAGAGTCTTGCGTGCAAGATTAGGAATATCATCGATGCTAAATCGTCGTTTGCCGATTGGCTCAACAACCAGCGGGTTCGCGACCAGTTGAAGCTGGACATCAAGATTTGCCTTGTCAAGGATGGCTATCCTCCACAATACACTCCGGAAGTATTCCGTGAAGTGATGGAGCAGGTAGAGAATTTCAAGGAGAACGAATAGGAGGATTCTTCCTATCGTGGTTGTGTCATTTCAATTGTGTCAAGGCTCTAATCCTTTATATAGTTGAAATTACACAACCTTCAAAAAGGGCACTTGAAGGTTACGCTAAAAATAAAAAGCACCTACAAAATCTTTGTAAGTGCTTGATTTTCATTGTGGACCAGCCTGGGCTTGAACCAGGGACCTCCAGATTATGAGGCTCGCCACACAAGCTATATATGAGCTTAATTATCAGCTTGTTAATGAACTCTGTGCGGATTGGAGGTCAACTATAGGTCAACACTCCATCGCACTACAAAGTTACAAAAACATCTCGGATCAAGCAACAGTTGACTAACAGATTATAGTCTGTTGCTTGAAAATAATCTCACGTTTAGGTATGTGTGGTATTGCCTGTTATTCTGTATCTGTGTTTTTCTGATATAATGCGTTTAGCTCTCTTTTCGTAGAGGGTAATCCCATGTGCTTACACCATTTACGGATGGCATTATCTGTTACTCCGTACATTCTCCCGATTTCTGTAAAAGGCTTCTCCCTTATCAACTGTAACAACTCATCCTTGGAGGGCTTGTCAGAGGGCGAAACCTTATGTACACGGTTATGCTTCAGCGCACATTCAGGACACCAAGTTGATTTGGGGGCAATCTCCTTTCCGCAGTCTTTACAGTAGTTGTGATGTTTCAGCTTTCGTGTGCAGAACGTATCTGTTTGGGTATGGCAGTTAGGGCATACTATACGCAGGTTTTCCAAACGGTTGTCGGTGTGTATGCCGTTAATATGGTCTAATTGCAGGACAAGTAATTTTCCATTCCAAGTGTTACCCTGTCTGCATATCTCGCAGCGGTCTTGCTTGATACCCTCATCAACCAACCGCTTCTTTAGTTTGGCAGATTGATAAGTGCTGTTTTCTACAAGTATATCCTTTAAGGGCATTTTGTCACGTATCAGCTTAATTGGGAGAGCGTGATGGTCTATGCCGTATTTATCCAATAAAGCTGTCAGTTCTTCAATATTGGCTTTGCTCTGTTTCTTATTCAGTATCTTCAATATATCAACAAGGCTTTTGGCTTCATTGACGAGTGTCTATAAATATTCTTTTGTAATCATGGTATGTGAGTTAGATAGTAAACAATATCATTCCGTCTTTTCTTCCTTTATCTGTCGGTATTTTGCATCTTTGCGTTGTAAATCCATATTCTGTAATCTGTGTTCCTTTTGCCTTTCTCTTGCTGCCAAGTCTCGTGTAAATCTTTTGCAAGGTAGCTTTCAAATTCTTATTCGTTACCCTGTCTCCTGCCTTGTAAATGTGGTGCAGGGCATATTCGATTTTAGCCTACAAAGTTGTATCGTCCATTCTCATCAATATAATCATCATCACCCATTGCTTCTGGGCATATTTTCATTATCTTTTCTTTATCGGATTCTTCCGTTTTCAGAAACAAGTCATTCCGAAGTATCGTTATCCGTTTCTTCTTCCTATCTCTCTTAACATAATGCTTGGTTTCCAACGCCCTTAAATAATTGTCAATCATGCTCTGTTTGAGAACCATCTTACGCTGCAAATCTCGACCATAATAATCGGTATAGTTGCAATGACTGTAGCAAAGGCTTTTCAACAGTAACAGAAAGCCCATCTGCTCTCTTGTTATATCTTCCTCTAATATCTTCCTGTAAACGCCAAACCAGTTGCTTCTGCTTAGCCTATATCTGTTCTTCTCTCTCCAACCATATTTGTCTCGATGAATAGCAAGCAACTGCTTTTCTCGGAACACCTGTAAGGCTCTTTGTACCGTACTGACATCACATTTCAAAAAATCTGCCAGTGTATCTTGGTTGACATTTGAAATATCATTCTTAAAATCTGTATGTAGGCATAATCCCAAGTAGATATATGCTTGCAGCGGATTAAGATAAGTTCCGATTTCCTTGCTTAGGGTTGTGTAATCCATCGCTTGCTATGCTATTACTGTCCTTTACAAATATTATCTCTCCGTTTTTTACCAATCTCTCAAATGCCCATTTGCCTCCGACATGCTCTTTGGCTTCTTTTCGGGTTCTAAATCGTTCACCTGTTGTTATTCTTATAATCATGTATAATGTGATAAAATCAGTTTAATCAAGCGAAAATCTGAAAGATTTGAGCTGTATGGGTAATAGTTTTTTCTGATTAGTAGTATCTATTGCTCGCACTGGCAATTCCCATACGGCTCTTACTGGCAATGTCTTTTCCCCACTTTAAGAGTGTCTATAGTCTGTTTTTACTCATAACGGCTCATAAATTAGCGATTCGACACCTCAAGCAAAAAATAAAGAGGCACATTGCTGCACCTCCGCATTTCCTTTATATCAGTGGGATTTCCCGAATATCTGAAACAAATATAGGCACATTATTCCGCAAATCCAAGTCACTTCGCACTTTTCTGAAAAATCTGGTAAAAGTGCATCTGAAGTCTGAATTTCTTGGTTGGAGTGACATTTTCACATTTGGGGGTATATAATAATTTTGAGAGTAGAAATGTCATGGGATGAAAAAAGCACCATGTGATTTTACTCATATGATGTTATCTTTTTATTTCTCCCTGGCAGAATCTACGATGTTGTGCAAATCTTCTTTATTAGAATATTGTGCAGACAGTTCCTGACGTCGAAAATTTAACCTCCTTAATAGAAAATCATGTCTTATTTCAAAGTCATCGAAAATTGTACTCCATGTTTTGACAAAAATCTCATATCTTTGGGAGTTTTTATCAACATGTAAAACTAAATCCCTCTTCCCCCATGTCTTGTTAGAATCGTATTCTGTTTCAATGCTTCCGCTATTATCTAATTCATTTCCTACGAGAATAAAAGTCCATTTTGCACTTGCAGAACAGAACTGTGGCTCTTGACATATAGTCCTCATATAAGTTTTTATTTGGCTCAATTCGAGCTCCCCTAGTTTTACAGATGGTCTCTTCAATTCTATAATGATATTCTCTACCGTATTACTGTTTTTTGTTTGGCGGAAAGCAAATATATCCATTTCTTTATTTACATCTGGACTACGCATCTTGTCTACACTAACTTTACTTTTTCCAACTCCTGTTTTAGTATTGTGTAATGCTTTTAAGTATGCCTCTAAAGCCTGCTGAAAATCAGGCTCTGCTTCAGTAACTATATTGTATTGTTCGCCGAATAACCAGAAGGCACTCGAAACTATCTTTTGAATATCTTCAATTTCGTAAGCCTTCAGTGTTTTGTCAAAAAGCATAGCTTTTAATGCAGACACTGTTTTTAATCGATTTTCTAGAAGTCCAATTGTACTAGTAATATGTGATAACTCTGTTACTTTGAGAATACCAGCTAACTTATGTCGCTCATCATCGGACATGTTTACAACACTCTCTATTATAGATATCAAATCTTCGCGTTTATCAGTCTGTAATAATAGTTTTAAACAACCTACCAATGTTTTAGCTGGTTTCTCTCTAATATTTTCAAATATTTTTGGTTGCACAGAATAAATTCCTGTTACCGTATTCTTCAATTCTAAATAAAGAGGAAGTTCATATTCATTTTTGGGATAGCTAACAATCCCATTTTTTTCAAATTTTTGCCATAGCTCTTCACCTGCGACTTCTGATATATATTTTTTCTGTTTGTCGATTAGCCAATCAGCTGCCAACGTGATTAGCTTCTTGAACACTTTATCTTTTTCTGACTTAGATGATTTTGTTTCATCAAAGATAATTTCCTGTTGTGAGTCTTTCTCGTTTATATTTTGGCTCTTTCTCGAAGTCGGAAGAAATTCATCAAAATATGATGAGATAATATAAACACTATGATGAAAGCCTATGTCTTTTCTATTAAAAGAAGTCGTTTTTTCAAAGTGCTCAATTTGGGCATTGTCTAGAAAATAATAACTATAATTTTCTTTTATTTTTTCTTGCCATCGTATAAAAGTTAATTCAAAATTATAGCTTTTATTATCTGTTTCATCCTTAATTTGTATTCTCTTATTATCTGTATCTGCAATAATCGTACTATAATCTAGTTTTTTACCATTTATGGATATGGATTTCCCCTTATTTTTATTTAATTCAAGGAATACTGCATACTCCCTTTTCAAATAGTCAATAAACTCTTTAGACTCAAAGAAAGATTGGTCTAAAACAACATTGATGAAAGATACAGTTGTACCTGTTTTTTCACCATGAACAATCTGGTTACAATTAGAGTCACTATGGTCATTAAAATAATTATTATTATCTGCATTGATTGATATTGAATGCTTTAACAAATGTTCCCCATCTGAATAGATGCTAGTCCAATCAGCACGAGTTGCAAAACAATTGAAAGCATATCTTCCTTTACCTTTATGCCCCTTCACCTGTGAACTCCACTGGAAAGATTGGTTTTTTACAGAATCTTGATACTTTCCAAACGTTTCATTCAATTGGCTGCGATTTATTCCTACACCATCATCCTTTATTTGAAGATGTGTTATTGATCCTAATTCAGTCGCCTGATATTCTATATTAACATGAACAGCTTGCGCATCAAATCCATTCCATATGAATTCACATATAGCTTTCTTTGCATCATTAGTAACTCCACTTTTGATACTATTATTTGTTATAGAAACTCTTTGCTTGGCCATGTCCTAATTTATTTTTTGTCCCATAATTTGCCCCAACCGCACTTATAGACATAGGTACGGTTATATAACAATTCGTTTACATTGCAAATGTATTCTATTTTTTTAATAATTGCAAGTAATTACAATAAAAGTATCAAATGATTGCTCATAATGGTGCTTAAAGAGGTTATTCGGTATGGGTAGATACCCATTTGTCATTGATGATATAGATGCCCTCTTTGTTTAGCAGTTCGTAGAAATGATTTAGGTAGTATAAGTCTGCATCATATTCTCTTGGAGCAGATGAATCATCTTTATAAAACCTTACATGAATTCTATCCGTATCTCCTTTAATATCTATGATGCAAAAAGGAAGATGTTTCTCGATGCCAGAGACATTCTTGCCCCATATATCTACCTGGACACATATAGGCTTGTTATGTTTGCCTTCATTAAGCCACGCATTTATCTCGTCAATTATATTATCATTATTCATATGCAATATAGTGTTATAGTTATGGACGAAAACAATTTTCGCTTCTTCTCATAATTTGCAAGAGGATAAAAGCACCACATGATTGCTCAAATGGTGCATAGAAAAATTACAAGAAGGACCCATTTTTCAATAAGGCTAATGTGTTAAAAATGCCTTTCCTTAAAAGATTTGGATCTGCATTTTTAATCTCTTCATACTCATCATTAAAGTCCCTGTCCCACTGATTTGACTTAGATACAGTATAGTAATCTCCTCGCCCCAACCAGTCAATATGACTTTTTTGCTTTGCCTCTGCTTCCATTTTCAAATCCCAACCATTGCTTAATTCCATATAAGCGTTTTTAGCTTGATTAAATAAATTTTCGTCTCCAAGAGCTTTGGCATATGCAGCAAGATGTCCTATTAGTTGTAGTCGCATTGTAAAATTTATTGGTGGACTAATATTATGAAATGTTTTTGTTATAGTAATTGCCATATTGTTTCAAATTTAGTAATATACTCATTATTGTTCTTTACTTTATTCTATAAAGAGCATATTGAGTAACTTATTTCACATCATCTTTCTTGTATATCTCATTACCAGTTGTAGATGTGCTTATGATAAGTCCATTTTGATAAGAAAGTACTGTAGTTTCCCCTTTTTCATCCTCTGTAACAATGTCGCCTACTTCGTTTAGATACCATTGAAAATTGAAAGAATTACGAACGTCTGTGTCGTTTTCTAATCCTCCTGTTAATACCCATGAACCGGTACCATCTGCATTGAATAAATAATGACCTAAAAGATAGGCATCATCGTCTGCTCTGTATTCTGTCCAGTTACCAACAATTTCATTTGCATTTGAGGAAATGTTTTCGCTTTGGGCAGTGCCATAAATATCATAAACAGTATCATTATTAACAATACTGTCATTACTTGTGTATTCAGCTTGTATGTTGCCTGTTGTATTATAAGTTCCAGAATTACTATTATTACAACTACAGAACAAGCATAACACAATTATAAAAGAAGCAAAAGTCTTCATGAAATGTAAGTTAAAACAAATGTTCAAATCTACTAAATTTATGTCCACATTTTGGGCATTTATAATTATATTGTGGCTCTCCATTTACTTTATAACCTGTTGTGTGAGGCCTGCAAGTTGGATAACCACAGTTTGGGCAAGTACGTGTGTAGTTCTTTTTCCTGTAACTTTGTGCCTTATATATCATGAAAGACAGGAATGCTACTGCAAAAATTAGAAAAAGGATAGTATCTTCCATAGCTGGTAATTGAATATCGGTTATAGTTCTTCTATATTTCCCACACAATCCCAATCGCTCATACCTTGCTTCCATATCAAAGTCTGGTGATTGATTTGACCATCTTGTAGCATCTTTTTTATATTTTGAAGATGTAGTGGTCCTACTTGTTGTCCATTGATAACCACAAAATATGATGCAGTAGGAATGGTTGGTGGTACTGATGTTGGGATAGCTGGAGAAACTTGTTGAGGAACCTGTTTCGCTGCTTGTCTAACACCTGAAAAATTTCTATTTCCATAAAATCCACTTTCTAATGGTGCATTACCGTATTTGTTATTCCATGTGCTTGGTAAACAAATAAAATAGAGGAGAACAAATCCTCCAAATGGTATAAAGGACAGTAAGTAAAACCATCCCGATTTGTTCACATCATGAAGTCTTCTTATTGTTGAACAAAACGAGGCAGGTATCGTTGTCAAAAAAGCTATGCCGTATATAGTATATACCATAATAAACCATACAGGTGCGCCATTATCAGCTAAGTTTTGTGGACCAATACTACTTGCAATGCCTGCAGATACAAGCCATACTATTATGAGGCAAATCTGAAATAGATAAAAATACCAAAACTCACTCCTTGAAGCCCTCCCTGTACAGGTAAATGACTTGGTGTAGCACGTCTTAATTGCTTCTGTAAATCCCATAATTTTAAGTTTAAGTTAATATTTAATTTCTATTATCTGTTTAGCTATTTCTCCAGCCCTACCTCCACTAACAGGTAAGCCTTTTATTCAAAGAAACGATAATGCTGTATTGTGGGTTCTCCGTAGGATAGTAACCACAGAATTGTATGCAATAAATGGTATTGTCTCCATCTCCCTTTACAACGGCTACTCCTTGCTCTCTTGCAATGCGTACTTTATTAGAGAATGCTTTGGAAGTAAGTTCTTTCTGTATAAGTAATTGCTGGATTGTGGAAATATTCTCCTTGCTTGCTATCTGTTCTTTTATAACAATAGTATCGCTTTTATGGAATGTAGGCTTTACCATTTTGCCGTTATTTGTTATGGCATTATAAAATGTGAGTATCTGTAAAGGGGGAACCTGCTGGTTCTTTCCAGTTGCGAACTTGGCAAGGGCAATATCATCGTTGGGAATTGGTAAAGTAGCTTCGATGCTATCTTGTGGTAAGCTATAGCCCATATTGGTGATAGTCTTATAGAACTTGCCATAATCCTTGTCAAATGCTTGTTTGGCTGTTAAGTATGTAGCTATATTGGAAGAAGACAGGAAACCTTGACGTATGGTAGTTTTTCCATTACCACCATTACGCCAGTTGTAATCTTCCAGTAAATAGCCGCTTATATCAATCATTCCCTCTTTGGTATCAACACTGTCATTCAGGTTTACCTTGCCTTGTTCCAAAACTGCCAGCAATGAGATAGGGCGCATTAAGCCTGTTGGCTGTGATAACTGGCTTGTCTTTGGCTTTATTCCAGACTTATCATTTACCAAATTTACCATCGCCTTAATCTCTCCAGACTTGCAATCCATTATGATTACTTGTCCGTTGATTGCGTCTATCTGTCTGATGTTTTCCTCTAAAACTGAATGGACACAATCTTGTAAATCTTTATTTACGATTAGATTGGAATTTATATATTGGGCATATCCTTGGTTAGCAAATAACAATATGCTCATAGATAGTAAGTGAAAACATCTTTTTCCCATTATTTAAATTTTACTGAAATTGCTTATCCAAACAAGAAACTGAAAATTTTAAAGAGAAGCAATAAGCCCCCAACTACTAAGAGTATTTGGAAAATAACATAGCCACAGCCCATACCTCCTGCCAGTGCTCCAGAAAAGAACCCTTCTCCCTTTTCTCCGTTTTCAGAACTCAAAGCACCAATAATACCTGCAATAATGGCAACAACAATAATAACAATTAGCCAGTTCACTTTGTTTATCTTTTAGCCAACTGTTTCCCAGAAGTAAGCGGTTATTAAATGGAAAAAGCGTGGGAACTATTGAATGCTGTCTTATCTGAGGTTCTGCAATACCCACTACCAAACAACAAACAATAGCCCACGCCGTGAGGTATATCATGCCCTTTGGTAAGGGTACAATAATCCCAAGCGTGAGCGTACTGCCTATTGTCTTTGGTAGTTGAAATTTTGCAGATTTCAGATAAAAGACAATATGTCAAACGCTCTTTTTCTAAAGTTGAACTCTTTATAACGCACACCTGCACACAGATGCACTGGAGATTCAACTGCAAAGATAGATAAAATTCCTTATTAAATGTTTTATTCCTACAAAAACTTTATTTTGCAAGGTGATTTTTCCATCTTAAAGAGCGTTATTCTTTATAAATCAGGAAGTAGTGACATTTTTTGAAAGGGGTATATAAAATGATTATTCCCAGAAAAATGTCACTGTTCAGAAAGTAAGACAGTCGTATGTCTCCAAGATTTCCTCCTGACGTAAGCCAAGATAGCGTTTCGTAATGGCAACTGACGAGTGGTTGAAAAGTTCCATGAGCTTGACAAGTGCCAGTTCTGCGTTGTCGCTGTTCATGTTGTAAACCTGTCTGCCAAATGTCTTGCGCAGGGAATGGCAGCTAAAATGTCTGATGTGCAGACGGTATTTGACTTTAATCTCTTTGAGAATGATGTTTATCCGTTGCACAGTGAAAACCGTTCCTTTCTGACTTATCAAGATATGGTTCTCCATACTGACAGGCTTGATATGCTCGTAACAGTCCCATATGTGGAGTTGCAGCTCATGGTTGATACGCACCGTCCTACGTTTGCCTGTCTTGCGTTCCGTTATGGTAAACTCCGTAACATCGAGTATCTGCTTCCACCGTAAGGCAAGAATATCTGATATTCTGAAACCTGTAAAACAGCCAATTGCCACAAGAAGCGACATCTTGTAGTTTCCGTTTCTTGCCAGTTTGCGTATTAAGTTCATGGCTTCTGACCATTCGAGGTAGTCAGCCGTTGTGCTGCTGTATTTCAAACTCATAATAACATTCGTTTATGTTGGGTTTATAAGGAAAGTGAACATTGTTCTGATAGCCATTTTACTAAGTGGTTGATTATCAGCACAACATTCACTTTCACTATTAGTGAATATAATCAGAGGTAACTTTCCTCATTCAGTGTCTCGCACGCCATCCAGCAGCAGTTTTTTACTTGGAAGTGGTATTGTTCTTCAAGTGTGGAAAGAAAATCCTCAAAATCAGCGTATTTGTAGGATTCCTCAATCTGTTCTGCCGTTAAGCGTATCTTGATAACCGTTGCCGTACAGAAGTCAAGTATTGCAATGTAATTCGTTTCCATCGTCATATCCTCCCCATGTCCTTGTAGCTGTAATAACCGTTGTTAGTCATAATTAGATGGTCAACTAAGTTTATCCTCATTATCTCACACGCTTTCCTTAACCGTTCTGTCAGATGGTCGTCCTGTATGCTTGGGTTGAGGTTTCCGCTGGGGTGGTTGTGTGCGAAGATTATCTGTGTGGCATTGGTCAGTAATGCTCCCTGCATAATCGTTCTCACATCAACAGGTGTTTCCGATATTCCACCCTCTGAAACCGTGTTATAGGCTACAAGTTCGCATTGCTGGTTAAGGTAGAGTACCTTGGCATATTCCCTGTACTCTATTGTTCCCTCCCTGAATGTTGGAAGCAAGATGTTGTATGCTTCCTGTGAGCTTATTACTTTGCCCTGTTTCTCACGCAAGGGCTTGTATTGCAGCGTAACCTCCGCTACCTTGAAATCCATATCCATAGTTGTAATGTATTAAAATGTTGGTAAAGTATAAAAAGGGAGACACACCATGTTTGGCTGTCTCCCCGCTCTCAATCAACAGTTCACTTTATCCTATGAACCATCTGTATTTCTCATCACCGTGCAAGGCGTTGTTGATGCCCACCGCAACCTCCGTAGCGTTGACCGCTCTCTGCAAGTAGGTATCTATGTAACTCCCCTTGTTGGATTCCGTAAGCAGGTTGTGGAAGTCCCACAGGGAAAGCTGGTCGTCCTTGGCACCGAAATCAGGATTGCTATAATAGCCACGGCACACATTGTTTACCTGACTGTCTGTAATGAGTAGCTTAGGTATCTGCTTGGTGTAGTTCTGCGGCAAGGCTTGGTACATTCTCATTCTTCCCACAATCTGCGCAAACTGCGTTTCTGTGAGAGAAGTGTTTGAGAGTGTCTGCATCAGGTGTATCTCCCTTGCAGGGTTGAAGCTGTAAAGCAAATCCATGACAGCCTTGTAGATGTCCTGCACATTCATTACCTCCATCGAAAGCCTTACACCGTCACCAGTAAGCACTTGATTACTGCAAATCTGTACTCTCCAGCCTACGAATATGGAGAACTTCTCCACACCACGGCTGGCTCTGTACAGATTGAGGTCGTTGTAATTACGCACGCCACCCACACAAAGCTCCAATCGCTGACCGTTCAAGGTTTCGTAGATGGTAGGGATGGTGAACGCAAATGCCATACGCTGATAGAACTGTGTCTTTTCACATTCCAACAGCTCTGATGCTTTCTTGCCCAGCGCATCGGGTGTCCTGCCTCTAACGATATGCGACACACGAATGGCAGGATTGTTTACCTGTTCACCATGATAGAAATCTTTGGCTGCATCGTGAACGCAACTGATGAAATCCTGATGTGAGATAGTAAGCTCTTGATTGCCCCAAGTAGGGACTACGCACGTACTGGCAAGCTCTTCAAGTGAGATAGCGTTGGTGTTGGCTTCGAGGAAAGAAACGCTGCTACCCTCCGTTGGGGTGTCCTCAATGATAACGGCTTCCTCTGCATCGCTGAAATCATAGGCTCTGTTGTTCTGTGCCACAACAGCAGGCATTAAAACTACGTTGTTCATAACTTGTAAATGAATTAAGTGAATATTGATTGAAAAACAGGGCATAAATGAAAACAGACCGAAAGCGGATTGCTCCAGCTTCCAGCCTGTTACACATATAAATCCCTAAAAGCATTTAGGAGTTATGATAAGCCTATTTTTCAAGGTAAAGACCTCTACTATTTTTCATTTACTCCTGCTCTGTGTGGGAGGGGATGCAAGGCAGGTGTACCCTTGTGCGTATATTTCCCCTAAGTGTGGTTTGGGTGATAATGCCTTGTGTTTTAATGGCAGGGGTGGGGATAACGATAAAGGGGGCATATTTCAGAAAGGGGTGTACTACTGTATTTTCGTTTTGTTGCTGCATCTGTATTTTTAAGCAGGGGGAAAGGCGGTTTTTCGGTAGTTGCTATATAATTCCTTTAAAACGGTCATGCCTTGCAAGATGACAAGTGTCTTGTTAGGCTTTGACCTATGTCCGCTCATTTGTGGGTTACTTACGCCTTATTGAACCACCTCTGTGCATTTTCCTTGATATTGACTTTACCAATCTCCGTGCACGCTTCTAGACACTTTATCAGCTCTTTTGTTTTTTCTATGGTCGGCTCTGGGAGTTGAACGAACTTTTTTTCGTCTTTGCCAATATTCACCCATCGTGGTTTGCATCGTCTGATAAGTTCCGCAAACTCGTCAGTATCAAAATCCATAATAGGCTCTACTGTAACCATCGTTACAATCCCTTTTTGTGCAATTATCTCCATTGCCTTAACTCTATCCTCTATGCGTGGGGCATTACACATTATGTCAGGATAATTGCGGTTACTCTCCAGTGTGGTAAGGACTACTGCGTGTTTGAAAACAGGGTGATCAATGAATTGTAGGATTCGTTGAGGATTCTTCGATTGGAAGAAATAGATAATGTGCTTGCCTTGTGGTTTGTCCTCATTATAAGCTGCACAACAATCCAACACTCGTTTAATCCATTTATCTTTTATGTCCTCTGCAAACATATCTGTAGAACTGCCAACAAATATCCGTTGTCCCTCGTTCAAATCGGTTGTGAACTCTTTTTGGATGAGGGTTGGCTTATCCATTCTGTATTTTTCCCAAGTTGGGTGCATATAACAGTATTTACATCCGTGATAGCAAACGCCCTTAATAGGATTCCATGTGTGGGTGACGAACCTGTACATGTTGCCTGTTTCTTTATTCAACATTTTTCTTTTGATTTAAGTTCCTTATGATATGACAATCTACCATTGAGGGATTAATAATAATTTATGAGAATTGCCTCTCTGTTACATATTTTGGACTGATAAGATAATAACCTTTTGCCTCATTCTTCCGTTTCTCTACTGCTTCAAAGTATTGGAGAATATCCTTGGCGGTGGTAGCCTTACATTTAGGCACTCCCAACGACTCATGTATTCGTTTTAATTCTTGTTTTATAAAGTGAGATGTGTACCATCGTCCTGCTGAAAACGAATTATTGACCATTCTTATGACATCCGAAGATTTGGCTTTCTTTTCATGCCAGGCAAGTATCATCTTCTCCCTAATGGATTTAGGGTTGTAATTCAGTTTCTCTATTATCTGCTTTCCCAGCACTTCCCACGCTTCTACAATCAGAGGATCGGCATTGTGGAGGTCATTTCGGAATTGCATAGCCATTTCCGTCTCATCACCTTTAAGAGTTTCCAACTGCTCTACAAGCTGCTTTCGCTTCTCCTTAATAGGAATTGAGGTACTTCTGATTTTCAACCGTTCAAAATCACCATATCTATAAGTGATGTTTGAGGTGGCTACATCATAATATCCACATCCTTCATATCCTCCATATAAGCGAGTAGAATCGTGGTACATCACTTTAAGCAGTTCCTCATGGATATAGTTGTCTATCTTGAAAGCATCCTCTTTGCCGTAATCGTCAAGAAATCTGTTGTAAGGAAGAACTTCCATGGCATCACTGAAAGCCGCTCTACGATTGATGCCTGTTTCGCTGTTCTTGAAAGTCTCAAACTTCTCATATATTTCTTTATCACACTGATACCGTGTAATAATATCACTTTTACCTCGTACAGGGATTCTTTCATCAAGGTTACTTATGTGGTATATGTTACTTGTCCCATTGCGGAATCTGCCTATTATCTGCACGGCATCCATATAAGGGTCAATCATTGTATAATCAGCGGTTAAGCAATCGGTAATCATCACAACATTTGGCTTACATTCCAACTCTATATCCAGTGCATTGTAAAATCGGCTTGTCATCCAGTTGCATTTCGCCATGTGCTTCTGATTCCAGTTCTCATGTGCGTTGCAGAACTTCTGCTTTTTTAACTTATCCACACTGTCAGCTGAACAGAACACTGCCGAATCTTCCGTAATTCTCAACTGTTCCATCATTGCAAAGATTATGTCTGTAGAGTTCACAAAAAAGAAAACAGGTCGCTCATCCAGCTGTGGCAGTAACTGTCGTGTCCTTTCCAGTACATTATTGGTGACACAGACCGTTATGGATTTCTTGTAGTTGAAGTTGGGGCAGATGGTGATAACATCAAAATTCTCAAATCGAGGGTCTGCAAACTCTGATGGAGGTGTGGCGGAGACCATAGCCTTGTCGTTGCACTCAAAAAAGTAATCCATGGGCAGAGATATGTTCTTGCGGTAACCACAATCCTTGACAATCTTCTGGCACTCATCGAACAATAGAAAATAGCCATCAGTCCGAATATCTGTCCCCATCTGTTCAAATGCTGATCTCACCTTGTAGAAGCTCTCGGGAGTGGTCAGTATCTTTATCTTCTTGTTCCTGTCTTGGGATTTGATGATGTAGTTAACAACATCTTGGGTATAGATGCCCTCGTAAACTCCAAACAGATTGTCATTTTTATGTTTTGGGTCACGACACTTTCCATATATAACAGGTCTGTTCGGCTCAATGATGATAGAGTTTCGCGCAGCCCGAAGTTCCCCATAAGTTGCCCCAATGCCTGTAAGGGTCTTACATAGGATAGTGTTTGTTGGAATCACTGGCAGGACTTCTGACAGATGTTGTACCTTACCGTTACTCACTGAGATTTCAATTTTCTTCTTCATAGTTTATTTATTATGGAGGAGGGAGTTTAAGCCCTCCTCCTGTTCTTATTTAGATGGCTACATTGTAATCTCTTAGAAGCTCTATATTTTCATCAGTTCTTGGGATTCGGAAATATATGGTTCCTTTCCTCAACACTTTTTGCCCAGTAATGTAGTTAGACCTCTCTCTAAAAAGAGGCGTGAACTGGATGCTCCAGTGTTCTTCCAGCATCAGCATCAGCACTAAGAGGGCATAATTTGTTTCCTCCTCCAATGGCTGGGTTTCCATTGGTGATGCATCAAAGTCTGCAATCTCACCTGACATCAGGTAGTTTATTAGACCTGTGAAGCTTACATCTTTTAATTCATATCGAAAACCTTTCACTTGTTTACTCTCAATCCAAGCACAAGGCTTATTGTCTTTACTTGTATAGAACTTGACAGATAACTTCTGCCCTGCTTTCATCATCGCTTGAAGCTGGTTGTAAGCTCCGATGTTGTCGTACTGGCCTTGTGCCTCCTGTAAAATCGGCAACGTAAATGTTCCCTTTTTCATATTTTCTTTGGTTTTTGTTTCTGTACTTGCAGATGTCTCTGCGTTGATTACTTCTGCGTTTTCTGTATTTTTTGTCATAATTATAATATCACTTAACCTTTACAGCGATAGGTTTTAATTCGCCCATATATCTGCAACATTAAAACCAACAAGTATCAAAGGAATAAGAGAATTTTACTGTCATATTCTTTGCCCTTGTAGATAAAGATGAAATTGGGAAAACAAACAGATAAATTCCTTGAAGAAAGTGCTGACACAAAAAAAGGAAATGACATTTTTATTCGTCATTTCCTTTGAAAAGAGTATGCTATTCTATAACACCAAAGTTACTCCTGTACTCTCTTTCCTTTATATGCTTTTGAATGGGATTAACTTTGCTGCTTAGCAAACTTTTGATAGTTGCTTGTAGGTTGTTAACTTGGAAGTTCTTGTCTTGTCTATCAAGAATCCCAAAGACTGTTAAGTATCTCAGCAAAAAATCACATTGTGATGTTGTTACTTTGCCGTTATCTTGAATTAAGAACTTGCGGATATATAGATAAGAACCCAGCATGAAATAATTGAGGTGAGGATCAGCACTCTTTCGCCCACGTTCATCAGAGTATAACTCCTTTAACTCTTTTTCTGCCTCCTCTACGGTAATATCTCCTAAATCTTTCCGCAATAATTCAAATAATTTTTGGGAGAGCCACCATTCATAATTGCCCAAAATTACAGGGCTATTATTGCCAACAGATATTTTAATATTATCCCACGTCCTTTTACGCCCTTTACTCAGCTCAATAAATAGCTTTAATTGGTCTGGGCGAATCTTACGTGAATAAACAAAATCGTCATTCATAATATCCTCGTGTATTTCAGAGAACAGATGATGTTTGTCCCTATAATAGATTGCAGCCATTAGACACAGCGCTTCACAATGAATAGCACTACCGTCTAACTCAGGAATGAAAATAGATGAGAAAATGGAATAAAATTCTTTCACTTGCTTTGCAAATTCTGTTGTTATGGGAATGGCAACGCAATCGTTAGTTTCTAAAGCAAATTTCTGTATATCTACTTTACCATCTTCGGTAGTTGCTTTAGCAAGTATATCTGCTTCGTGCTTAAAGGGATAATGTTGTTGGAGTATCGAAGAAAACTCTTCGCTAAGTTCACTATAATCAAAACCATAACACTCTTGCAAACCAGAGTATATCCATTTTAAATCTACAATGGAGAAATCTAATGTCATTAGCCTTATCTTTTTTCTACAAAGGTAATAAAAAAACTCCACCTGCATTTCTGCTGATGGAGTTTTCGTTACGTGACATTTTTCTGATTGGGGCTATAAAACTATTTTTTATAAGATTTTGTCATTACAGCTTTCCGAACACGTATTTTACGACTTTCGCATTTGCCTTATTCTCATTCGAGAAATCACGCTCGATGTAAATGTCAGTAACTCGCATGGATTCGTCAATATGATTAAGGGCTTCGTGTACCACGTACTTGCTGATACCAACTTTATTAAGGGCAATGGTAGCCCATGAATGTCGTGCGGCATAATATTCCAAATCGTCAATTTTCAGTATATCCCCAATTTCTTTCAATCCCTTGTTGATGGCTTTATTAAAGGCTTTCTCATTGACATAACTCTGATAGAAGTTGAATATCCGTTTACCTGTCCTATCCTTGTATTTCTCAAATAGGGGGTAAAGAATTTTGGGAACATCAACCACCATCTTTGCCTTATCCATTCTCCTGCCTTTTGTCTTGGTACGATAGTAGGTAAGTATAGTACCATCATATTCTGTGGCGTTAAACAGGTCAACAGAATTTATCCCCATCATGCAGAATGAGAGAATAAAACAATCTTTGGCAAGGTTGAAACGATTAGTATGATGTATGCCTTTATAAACCGTCTGATAGGGTAGCTGCGCCATCTTTCGGATCTGTTCTGCTGTGATGGCTCGCTTCCTTGTAGCTTCCTGTTTAGGGATATGGAAGTAAGTAAATGGCGTGTTCTTGATGCGGATTAGCCCTTGGTCAGGCTTATTGTACTGTTTTACAGCTTCATTAAACAGCTTGCGTATGCTCATCAGGTAAAGGGAAGTGCAGCGGGTAGAGGGTACACGCTTGCCTTTCTTCTTCAACATTTCTGCTCGTTCCTTGCTTTCATTTAGTAAGAAGTTCATAAAGTCTTGCAGGAAATCACTCGTAATTTGATGCGTGTACAGCTTCTCACTCTTGTTGAATCGGATGAGGCTGTTAAGCGCAGAAGTATAATTGGTAGCTCCCTTTAACGTGGAGTTGGCAATCCATTCCTTAGCGAACTGGATAAAATCTACTGGTTTGTTGCTTTCCTCTCTACTGGTCAGTCGGGCTACAATCTCATTTACATCAAGTGTCTCTGTTTCCAAGTGCATTTCATTAAACATCGTGCGGTAATGCAGGATAAGTCTGTCTGCTTCCTGCTTGATAAGAGAACCTTCCTTGATAGTAAACTTGTCGGTTAAATCAGCTTTTGTAACAAACAGACTTGTGGATAGTCGCTTTACCTTGCGGTCTTTCGTAAACCTGATACGGACATTGTAGCTACCATCTTGGCGTGCCCAACCTTTCTGAATTTCTGCTTTAATTGTCAGCATAATAACTCTTTTTTCTGTCAACTATCTGTCAACAGGAGGTCAACAAATGGATAAATTAGCTGAAATTTTGCTCAAAACAGCATAATATGTGCAATCTTAATCAAGGAGAAGATAAAGGCATTTTACCACAAATGAACCGTTGCAATCATCATAATTTACAGATGTAACTACTTGATTACTAATAAAAAAGAGCCTTGCAGCAATGTGCAAAGCTCTTGATTTTCAGTGTGGACCAGCCTGGGCTTGAACCAGGGACATCCAGATTATGAGTCTGTTAAAATAAAATTTTTTAGGGTTTCATAAAATTTTTCTTAGCTTTGTAAGTTGTTGTCTCACAATTATTTTGTAACTTTGCAGCGCAAAAGTGAAATTTTAATAAACCTCAATTAATGGGCGATTTTTGTTCGCATTTTTGTTCGCAAATTGTTCGCAAGATTCCCATGAATGAAGCAACAGACTATAGTTATGAAGGCTGAAAAGACATCTATCAAGTGCGGAAAAGTGGACAACTGTTCACTTACTTTAGTTCTAGACAAACGTACCAATAAGAGTACGGATGTATACCCTTTGGCCATCTGTTTTCAGATAGCAGCTAAACGGTATTACTACAAGCTGAAGGATATGGACTATCAGAGCGAGAAGTACTTCAATGACGTATGTAGCGTGAAAGGGGCAAAAAGTTCACTCATGCCAATTCATGTCGAATGGCAAAAGATGCTAGAAAGCTACAGGGAAAAACTGGAGAAACTGAGCAAGAAGCAGACTTTAACACTCGACCTTATCCGTACATATTTGACGGGTGCTGAAATCGAGTACGATAAGGCCACCTCGTTTGTTGGCGTTTGGGAAAGCATAATTGCCAGGATGAAAGCAGAAGACAGGGTTGGAACCGCAGAGAACTATCAATGGGCACTTAACTCCTTCCTTAAATACGTTGGTGATGTGAAGGGCTTCATGGTCGGCAAAAACGTAATTGACAAATGGAATGATGTAATGAAAAATGGCGTGGTTGAAAACGGCAAGGTCGTCGGAAAGATTGCTGATGCCACCCGTGGTATGTATCTTCGGACCTGCCGTGTTGTTTGGAATGAATGTATTCGCCAAGGTTTTCTGACCGAAGACAAATACCCCTTCTCAAACAAGGACAATACACTCATCTCTATTCCGCGAGGGAAACGTCGCCAGCAATCATACCTTAGCGTTGATGAAATGACGGAACTATACAAAGTCTTCGTTGAGAAACGCTATCCCGAAAGTTGGGATCCTGCTTATAAGAAACGTGCACACGATTCTTTGGGCTTATTCCTAGCACAATATTTGTGCAATGGATTCAATCTTGCCGATGCCGGACGTTTGACCTACAACCGTACTTACTTTGCAGAAGGTGGTCGTGCTTTTGAGTTTATGCGAAAGAAAACATCGGCACGAAGCAACAGCATGTCGGTGGTTATCGTTCCTATCATTGAACCACTCAAAGTGATCCTTGATGAGATTGGAGCCAAGCCAGAGAAGGACTCTTACGTTTTTCCACAAATCTTCAATGGAGCCACAGATGAGACCCTGCGTCGAAAGTTGACGGTACAGGAAAACTCCAACATCAAAGACCGCATGAACCGTATATGCAAAGAAGTACTTGGGTGGGACAAGGTGGTGTCTGGAACATGGGCGCGTCATTCTTTTGCTACAAATCTGAAGTTGGCGGGCGTAGAGGAACTATACATTTCTGAAAGTATGGGTCACTCGCAAGGTAACGATGTCACCAGCGGCTATCAGGACATGTATCCTCTTGAAATCCGATTCCGTAACAATAGTAAGTTGCTTAACATCGAAAAGGGAGAAGGACCTATCGACATAGATAGCCTTACTCCTGAACAGATGAAAGAACTTTTGAAGAAGATAATGGGACAACAATAAAAATCGCAATGCGTTGTGATTTTTACGTATTATTATGGCCATTCATAGTAAATTATGTCCAAAATCGCATTTTATTGAGAATTCGTGTCATTATTTGAAAAGAATTGCTTATCTTTGCACCGAAATCGCAATATATTGAGATTATGATACAACAGGAAATAGGGAATGCCATCAAGGAAAGAAGGAAAAAATTGGGTATCAACCAACAAACATTGGCTGACCTGGCAAGTGTAGCTGTTAATACCGTTGTAGCGATTGAACGAGGCGAGGGTAATCCTCAGCTCGCCACCTTGCTCACGATACTCGATACTTTGGGTTTGCAAATAGACATTAACATCAAGCATCTTGATTATGAGACAGTGTAAAGTTTATGTTCACGATATGGAGGCAGGCATATTGCAAGAGACGGATGCTAGGGAATATGTGTTCACTTATGGTGAGGACTACCACGGCGAGCCAGTTTGCTTGGCAATGCCTGTCAGGAAAGAGGCATATCACTCTATCCACCTTTTTCCCTATTTCTTTAATATGTTGTCTGAAGGTTCCAACCGCCAAGTACAATCTATGTTGCATCATATCGATGAAAACGATGACTTCGGCATTATGCTGGCAACAGCTCAGCACGATACCATTGGAGCCGTAACCGTTAAGCCCTTATGAATATGGTAGAAATAAACGTATGCCCTTCTACATTGCAGGAAGGCTTTACCACCTATTCCCCTGTAGCTCGGAAACAACTGTTTGATGAAAAAGAAGTTTCCCATATTCTTAATTTTGACAGTCCCAATAACGATAGTGGTGACAATGAAGCTTATCTGAAGAATGTGGGGCGCATCTCGCTCTCTGGCGTTCAACCTAAGGCGAGCTTGGTGTTGAGTGAAGGACATTTGGTAAAACCAGCTGAAGGTGAACGTGGAACATACATTTTGAAACCTGCTCCAACATCATACGCCTTGCTTGACCGTAAGTATTGCCCTGCCAATGAACATCTAACCATGCAGTTGGCTTCGCAGGTCTATCATATAGAAACGGCAGCAAATGGCATTTGTTTCTTCCAAGATGGTGAAGCTGCCTATCTTTGTCGACGTTTCGATGTCGGCCCTAATGGGCAAAAGTATAGCCAAGAAGACTTTGCCTCTCTTGCAGGACTGACCGATGCCAATGGTGGCAGCGATTTCAAATATAGTAATCTGAGTTATGAGGAATGTGCTGACATCATCCGCAAATACGTCAAGGCTGCTCCCGTCGAAATCCTGAAGTACTTCCGCATCGTTGTCTTCAACTATCTCACTCTCAATGATGATGCGCATCTGAAAAATTTCTCACTAATCAACCGAGGTGACGGAGAATACCACCTCACCCCTGCCTACGACCTCATCAATACCAGCCTACATTTGAGCATGCCACGCATCTTCGCTCTTGATAAAGGATTGTTCAAAGAAGGCATGCAACTATCCGATACCAGAACTGTTGGCCGTAAGGACTTCGAGGAGTTTGGTCGCCGTATAGGTCTGTCTGAGCGATTGATAAAACGAGAAATGGATTTCTTTGCAGCAGAACATCCTCTGGCAAAAGATATGATTGACCATTCTTTCCTGTCCGAATCCCTGAAACGAAGCTACTGGCTTTCGTACAACTATCGACGTGCGACGTTGGGATTTAAATGATGCGATTACACTTTTCCAAGGTGTTTTTGCCTCTTTTTGTACACTTTTCTAAGATTCACATAAGAATGCCCGAATGATTACTTGTTATCAGTAATTCATGTGGGCATTTATGCTTTGTACTTATGGGAAAAGCTAATTTGTCAATAATCATTAGCGAATAATAATCTTTTTTTGTAACTTTTTTCTTGTTACGCAGAAAGGCTGTAGAGTGGCATTGTACCTTTGCACCCGAAATCCAATGGAAGTATGGGTGAGCGGTCGAAACCAACACACTGCTAACGTGCCGAGCTGCAAGGCTCCGAAGGTTCGAATCCTTCTGCCTCCTCTGATGGAACTTTGGCAGACTTGGTGTATGCGCAGGACTGAAAATCCTGAGAACGTGGTTCGACTCCACGAGGTTCCACAAATATATTGAGGTGTTCTCCAGCGGCAACGAGAGCAGACTGTAAATCTGCCGCCATTCGGCTTCGTGGGTTCGAGTCCCTCCACCTCAACGATGGGAGCATAGTTCAGTTGGTAGAATATCGGTCTCCAAAACCGAAGGTCGGAGGTTCGAACCCTTCTGCTTCTGCAAAATCGCGGGATAGAGTAGTGGCCCAACTCACCAGTCTCATAAGCTGGGCCGGTCAAAAACCGGACGCAGGTTCGAATCCTGCTCCCGCAACTACATGGAGTTTGTAGCTCAGTAGGTAGAGCGCCAGGTTGTGGCTCTGGTGGTCGCAGGTTCGAAACCTGTCAAACTCCCTATTACGTGAGGATGCCCGAGTAGGTTAAGGGGGCGGTCTGCAAAACCGTCATTCATCGGTTCGAATCCGATTCCTCACTCAACAACTTAAGACTCCAGCTCCTGGCAAAAGGAACTGGAGTCTTTCCATCATCCATAGTTAAGAATAGCTGTCAGTCTTTTCTTAACCCGTGTGAGTATTCTACCCATTTGCTGAAACTCTGGTTTGTCCTCTGTCGTTTCCAACATTTTCACAGCTTTAGTAATAAGATTGAAGTCCTCAGCTGTCAGGGGCAACTCTGTAATAGAATAGTTCGGATCAGCGTACTTGTAGTACTTCTGATCATATACCTCAATGGGCGCATTGTATCCGAGCTTGTCAGAACGCATAATCTGAATATCGTTCTGAACAGTTCTCAAAGAGATGCCTTTGCGGATACCCTCCATATCATACAGCGCTTCAGATATTTCATCAACCAGGTCCTCTATCGTCCATCTTCTGTATCTGTTGCGTAGGCATCTGTCTATTATCTTGTAACGCAATAATGCGTTTTTGTTTACTGGCATGAATGTATTTATAATTTAAAGAGTCCATAATTTGTTTATATTGCTATTAAATGGTTCATAATGAAAACTGTGCAGAAAACAATCTACATCTTTCTGCGTATACCAATACTTATCGCCTTCTCTTGAAAAACCAAGATATCCATTATCCCTTAGTTTTTTGAGATATTTATCCTTCACTCCCAGTAATTCCATAACCTCTTTGTTATTGTAAACCTTCATAGAGGGCTGGACAACTACAGGAGATGCTTTCAGATTTCTTAGAATCATAAGTATTTCTTCTAAGATTTCTCTATCACTTTGTTTGTTATTTCTATTCATCTTTATTTGTTTTTATAATTCATTTACTCATCTGACATTTCACGAAAGCCACCGTAGTCAGCATCATATCGAACGCTTTTCTTCTTAAACGTGAACTTTCCATTAGGATACTTCATTTTAAGCTCATGCAGTTCTTTGTCTAAGCGTCTAACGAGATCATCTTCACCGTCATCACCAGACAACATCCAGTCTATTCGTTGAGCATATATGTATGCCATTCTAAGGATATAAACTGCCCGTTTCATGATATCCATTGTCTTCCGATTGTAGGAACTATAGTATTGTTCCTCTAATGGTATCTCCCGTGAGTAACGATGTTGCTGTTCTTCCAATAATACATCTGGAATCTTTCTCCCTGCTTCCAAGATGGTATGTTCTATATCATCGGCTATAAGTTCTATAGTCCGTTGTGAATAATCAAATGTACCTCCACTCATAATTGTATACTTTTTCTTTGTATTTTTGTCATTCATTAAATCTCTATCATTTTGCCGAAGTCAAATCCGTTTGTCAGATACTCATTCGCAAACACATATCCCATCTGATTACACACAATTTTAGTATGTCCTATCGTTGTGTCGATGTTCGTGTGTGAATGACCGTAAATCCAGACATTGATCGGGCTGTCAACAATGAAGTTTCCAAGTTCCGTAGCAAATGCTGAATTTAGGTCTGAACCAAGATGCTGCGGTGCCACCACCTGTTGCGTAGGCAGGTGGTGGGTCACTACAACAATCTTTTCTGCCGTGCTTTCGGCTACGCCCCGTTTGATAAAGTCAAGACAGAACTGATGCATCCGGTTGTAATCATCTACTGTTAGGCGATGGTCTTCATACAGCGTCTGGTAGAAATCATTCAATCCATGGGACACGATATATTCATCACCTGGCGGAATATGCGACCAAAGGGTGCTGAAGATGAAATCGACATTATCGATTCTGACTACCTGATTCTGGTAATAGCCGACATTCTCCTTGAACATCCATTCCCATTGCATACCACGAGTCATTATGTCATAATGACCATAATAGTCGTGGTTGCCTGGAACAATAAGTACCTGGCGATAGTTTGTCGATGCCCATTTCCAGAACTTGCCCAGTGGGGCCGCATCGCTTCTCAGATAGAAGATGTCACCGGCCAGAACCAGCACATCACCCGTAACAGGAAACTCATTATGTTTCAGATACCTGCTGTTCTCTGCGAACTCCATATGCAGGTCACTCATGTATTGTATCTTCATTGTTACTTTTCTTTACTTTGTTCAACTTGCTTGTCAATGATTCTCTTTACTTGCCCAAACGATACTGGGGTAAAGTTGTTATTGTCCACTCCTACGTCGTATTGTGTTGGATAGAGATACTGTAACCTTCCGGCATCTATTCCTGTGTTGTTCTTTCGTGTATGGACATGACCGAACAACTGCCAGACATCCTTGTAACTGCCTTCAAAACAAAGGAAAGGATAGTGACAGAGGTATATTCTCTGCTTGCCGACTTCGATGTGCATCTGCATGGCTACATGCTCAAAGCGACTGATGAATCCTTGTCGAATATTCTTCAAATCGTGGTTACCCATGATTAGATAAATTTTGCCATTCAGACGGTCGAGTATCTTTGTCCATTCTGCTGCGCCGCCCAGGCAGAAATCGCCCAAGTGGAAAACGGTATCATCTTTACCTATCACGTTGTTCCAATTTGCTATCATTACTTCGTTCATCTGCTCTACGTCCTTGAACGGACGATTGCAGAACCTAATAATGTTCGCATGATTGAAGTGCGTATCTGATGTAAAGAACGTATGTTCTGCATTAAACTTGAAATTCATTTCCTTCTTTGTATTATTCTCTCCATGCCCCATCTGGAGCACGGAGAGAGTTTGTTAATTAATCGAGTATGTATGCCTGGCTCATATAGACCTTCTTTACCAACTCGGTGGAAAGCTTGTTCATCTCTTTGTTGAGCAATTTCTGTTCGCTCTTTTCGAGACAACCATACTCACCGCCATGTTCCTTCAGGAAATCCTCGAGTACATCCTTAGAGAACAGACCCATAATCTTTCCGAAGTCTTTAGGCACATGTACTTCACCGATGTGGCTCACCACATTTGCCAAACGCTGCTCGGTAACGTATGCCTCCACCTCAGGGATGAGTGCCTTCAAGGCTTCGCTGTAAGGAACAGGTTCGGCAAAGAGCTTGTTGCGTTTCTTCACGCTCTTCTTTTCGGCAAAACGCTCGTTCTTGCTCTTGATGAGCACCCTACTTCCATTTCTCAGGTACATGGGAACAACAGGTCGTATCACGATACCCTCGCAGATATTGTCCTCGATAGCAGGGAAGCCAAGCCATTCGGCAATCTTGCTCTGGAAAGCATTAGGGTATTTGAGGCATTCGCCGAGAGTACCCTTAAACAGAGTCCTGGCATAGAAGAATCCGTGTTTGTCGAAAAACTCGTTTACTTCATCTACAGGCAGATACCTACCGCCATCCTCGTTGATGACATAGATGTCAAAACCATAGAACTCATGCTCAGGAGTGTAGCATACACCCTTTTGGATGAGAGACAACTTGCGGTTTGGCTGCACATCCTTGTGAGGATAGGTTCCACCAAACATCTCACCGAAGACATTAACGCTCCTCACGTCCTCATATCTGCTGAGGACATCCTTGGTAAGGGCCATGACTTTATCCTTGTACCGCTCAAGCAGTTCGGGATAGTCGTAGAACATCTCCTCAGCTTCCAGCATGGAGGTACGCTTTGCAAACCTTACGTTCTCTCCGTCGCAGAGGAAACTGGTATTGGCACCATGTACCTTTTCCTGTACCACATATTCCAAATCGGTTGGCATCTCTGCACGATGCGCTCCATGAACTCTCTGTTGAAGGAATTCTCGATGGAGCTGTACTTTTTGAATTCTAACATTTCTTTGTTCCTTCTTGTTTTTGCGCATCGCTGCGCGGTTAATAATTGATTGACTACATATTGTGCCGTAGGCAGGCCGATGAGGAGAAGTCTTGTCGGTGGTAAGTCGACAGTGTTCATGGTTGTGATAGGCACAAACGAAAAATGGTTGGAAAGCATTGCTGACTTTCCAACCACTTCGTTAATCTCGTGTTTGCACGTACAATTATGTCAGGAGTAATCCACCCCCTCCTCGTGCAATATGGAAAGTCTTCCTATCTGAATAGCGTGGTGCAGCAATGCTTGACGTATGCATATAGGAATCGCATTCAAGGCACCATGTGCTCTGAATGTTCAATCCGCCTAATGTGTTAAATTTCTGTCTCTGCATTACTGCTATTTTTATGGATTTTCGTAAAATTGGCTGCAAAGGTACACTTTTTCGTATAACTGACCAAAATTTCAGGGAATTATTTTAAGAGGCATTATTGCTTATACACTTGTGTATAAAAAAGTCTGCGTGACCAAATGATTCCAACAATAAGAGATCCATTTGGGCGTAACTTTTTATCTTCCTACTCCAGCAGAGCGTTTTTTCCCTCTTGGTTTAACCATTGCAGAAGCTGTAGCGATACAGCGTACCCACCATCGCTCATCATCCTCATCCTTCTTCTGTTCCCATCCAGACAAGTTCGACACGCCACCGCCACCACATGATTCTGCGTAAGAGGTGGCCAGCTTGACATAGTTGACAGCCAGCAACATGGCACAGTTGGCTATATTTTGAACGTTTTCGGTAAGGTCATAATAACCCTTTTCTCGTAAGATGTCACGTTGCCTATCGTTTAGAGTCGGAATGATTTTCTGCATAGTCTTAGCCAGCATCATATTGTAAGTACTGGTGATTCCCATACGGATGCGTGCTGCCTCCCTATCAATATCATCACCTTCTCTTTCCAAGGCTCTTTGATGCTCTCGTTTCAAATCAAAGAGTTTTTCTCGAATATTCTTAAGGCTGACACTCGTTTCTTCTAGCATCTTGGAACGCTCAGCAATCTTACTGTCAATGTTTTCCATCTCTTGACGAAGGCTCTTAATACGAGCTGTCAGAACAATGTTGTCCGTGCCTTCCTCACCTAAACTACGGGCGATTTCCTCTATCCCTCTTTGGATGGATGCACGACGCTCCTGAAGATTGGCCATCATTGTTGTCAGGCTTTTCAGTTTACGTTCCTTTTGTTTGATTTCGGCAGCTAAACCTATCTTCCGGCTTTCAAGCCGGTTCACGTCATTCACAAGTTCCCGCTTGTATTCGTAGGTGGATCGGTGACGGGCACCAGTTTCTCTGATACTGTCACCTCGTTCCAGTCCCCACTTCATACTAACCTCTTTTGAGAACTCATCGTGCAGTTGGGAAAACAGCTGCCCCATCTCATACCTGTTTTGCCCAAATACAGAACGCCACGAAATGCGGTTCTTCTCCCGGTCTAATGGAATAAGCGTACAATGTGCGTGAACATTGGTCTCGTCAAGATGGACGTAGAAGCTAACGATGTTCTCTTCGCCGAAGCGGTGGGCAACAAAGGCATACACATCTTTTGCCCATTCCTCGATGTCATTGTTCCTTGTCAAGTGGGAGTTATCGGCACCCTTGTCAAGGCTCAATGTCTGGTTTCCGAAAGCGAGTTCGTTCATACGTTCTCGGCTCCCACCAAAGATAAATTGGGCCAGAGTGTTCTGCCGACGGCGGACATTCTCTCGGGCATTAGGGTCTTTTATTCCACGTGCTGCAAGATTGTCTGCCATCTTCTGCATGATGGACTTCGACTTGTCGATTGGTTGGACGATGCCACTACGAGCCACCTCAAAATTCAAGTGAGTTCGTGTCGGGTCATAGTTCGCCATCGGGTCATTTGATTTCTTCCGGAGGAAGTCTTCACTCCAGTTTCGTTGCTGTTCGTTACTCTCTGCCTGGCTGATGCCATCAGAGTTTGGACGTATGTCCATTACCTGTTTTTTGTTCATAATGTTTTCCTTTAAATTGTTTGTTATTGGTATTATTATCTGAGCTTGCTCCCCGAATGGGATAACAATTATGTTCTCACCTACTCGCGTTAATGGAAGTTAACGCATATTAGGCTATGCGATTCGTAGAATCACTCTCTTCCCTCTATTCGATTTTGGCTCCTTTGATGAACAAGTTCATCTGCCACAATCGCCCTTACCATATTCGACATATTGATGGAGTTCATCACAATATGTCCCATTGATTCCCTCATGGGAACGAGAGCATTTGTGGCATTCTGGATTCCTGCCGTGCCATCGTTTTTCCTGTGCCATCAGGAATGATTTCATGGCTTCGTCATCCTCTATTTGTGGAGGTGGTTCTGATTTTACCTCAGATTTGGATATTGGTTTCATCGCATCTTCGTCAATGGAAGAAACACCTACCACCTCCAGATTAAGTGCCTTGACGAGCAATGCGATGTTGGGATTGGCATCCTCCATTCTCATCAATGCTGCTTCCTCTTCGGTTGGGCGTAGGTGTTGCTGGCTGAGAACCATCTGGGCAATGGTGTGGCAATCGCCTTGTACATTCTCCATCACATCTGAGAGATGAAACTGGAGATTGGGAACTGCTTGCAGCATTTCTTGCCATTTGTTATACTCACCTTTGTTGGGGAATACTACCACGGTTTTTCCGACAAGAGGGAACAAATCGGTAGGAGTCGTTTGTTCTTTTCCAGTTGCAAGCCAAACGTATGGCGTTGGGAAACAACTCATAACGGCAGCAGTCAGTTCATCCGTCACCAGTGCAACCGTCTGGCTGGGGAAGGCACCAAGTAAGTGCTCACCAAACATACAAGTCGGTCGCCCATCTTGATAGTACCAACTGTCATCATAGACCTTGCCTATTTCGTTATCCATTGTGATGATGTGACCATTAGTAATCTTGTTCTCTGCATTGATGTGCCAGAATATTGATTCGCCTTCCTCTGTAGCACCAATTGGATAGCGTTTCATCAGAGCCTCTAACTTATCTTGGTCAAACCAGACGAAACCGCAGAGGTATTCAAAGAATGAACTGCTGAAACTCGTAATCTCCGTTTTCATAGGCTATCCTCCTTCCAGTTGATTCCATACTGCGAACAGATATGGAAGAACGTACCGATCTTGATATTGCTGACATTGCGCAGAAGATTGTCGAACTTCTTGTCTGTCTCAGATGCTTTGTACTTCGCATTTTGCGAACTGACTATATGGAACAGACTACGTCCACATTCACCAAGTGATGCCAAGGCTGCACCCACATGGAACCATTCATCGTAGGTGGCGGTAATGTCGATGCTACGGTCTTCAATTATATGGCAGCACTTCTCGACCTGTTCCATGTCGTCACCACTATATGCACTGGAACTGTGGTATGCCGGTTTGGGTTCCACCCACACCTTAGTATATAATGTAGCATCCTCATTCACATACGGCTCCGGGTCGTAGGAGATGAAGCGCATCCTGTTCACGTTCTTGCATGCTTTGTCAATGATTAGTCCGCTGTTGGCGAAGTCATGTTTCAGGGCTTCGAACTGATCCTCGTGCTTATCAGGATAGGCAATGCGGAAGATGGCAAACCAACCTTTGCCACGGATGCTGCGACCCGCATAGAGTATTTGGGGGATGTTATGCCACTCATGCTTCAGGTCATCGAACCAGTCAACGTCCATGTTGTCTTTCTTGTCGATGTCGATACAGAGTAGGGTCGAGTGGGCCACGAGGTTTTCCGCTTTACATGTAGGAGCAAATGTGCCTGAGATGGTTGCCACGGGCAGTTGCAACTTCAAGCGCTTTTGTTTATCTTCATCTGATATGGAACGAATATACTCAATCTGTTCCTTGTGCTGGTCGTTGAAGAGGAAGTCGCGCAGGGAAATTTCCGTGCCGACATTGTCTTCCACGTTTCTATAATAGCTAATCTTCGTATCAAATAAACTTTTCATCGTTATTCAAAATTTAAGTTTGTTGTTGTAGTTGTAGCTTGGCTTAAAGTCTTGTAAATACGGGGCTTAATGCTACAACAAGGGTACAACCATATAGATGAGATTCCATGATGGAGATAAGAGCACCTTGGTTGTAGGGTGGTTGTATGCTTATGCCCTTTATCCACAGGCTATTACTGACATCTACAACTACAACCATTATTCTTCCTTTAGGGTTTTGTTGACATACTGCTGTGACACACCGAGGACTTCGGCAAGAGCGTTCTGCGACTTGATTTTGAACTGCCGACTGACAGCCCGAAGCAGGTCGCCGTTGGTCATCGGACGCTGTGTGGTTGCCGAGCCTCGCAACAAAGGATATATGCGTTCAACATGAATCTGGGTAAAGTAATCGGCAATGCGAATGGCATATTCCATGCATTCACCTGTGACAACAGGTTCATTCCAATGCTCAGACAGCAGATGTGCCATGATAGCCAGACGCAGCACATGAATGTTCATCTTCTGCCTCACACCACCGATGTAGTCATCCTCTTCCGCATCAGCCTTCATGTCGTTGGCATCTGCATAGTCTGCGTAGAATCTTTCAGCCTCATGGGACAGCAAGAGCGGTAAAGATTCCATACAGAACAGCCTTCCTATGATGTCACTCCAGTTGTCACGCATTTCCTGTGTCATCCGTCTGCGATCCTGTCTTTTGATAAACTCTGCTTTGTCAGGATAGACGAAAAGGAAACGCTGGGTGAAGCCCGAATCCATCAAGGCATCAGTGCCAAAAGTCTTGCCGAGTGGTCCTGGTTGAATACCACCAATGATACTCATGGCTGGATTATCAACCAACTTGGTATCTTCCGACTTTCGGTTGATGGTAAAGCTGACATTCGACCAAGTGGACAGCAGTTGAGACACTTCTGTTCCTGAACCGTTACCACCTTTGGAATATCGCCCGAAAGAATCAATGAAGGACTTCAGTTCATCGGCAACAATGACAATCATGTCACCTTGCGCCAGCAATGCATTACGAGACTCTGGGGAACTATCGCCAGCCACTCGTTGGTGGAATATCAGTTGTTCACCGCTATAGTTCCTATCCTCTCGTTTGCTTTGGTCATAAACTGTCTTCGCCTCCGAATACTTGGCAAAGTTAGCTTTGTCATGTTCCCGTAGAGGACTGGTGACTTCCTTCAACGGTCCTGTCTTGTTACGACTCGGCTTACCAACCATACAGATGAAGTCACAAGGATAATTGGTGTATGGGTTGGTGGCAAGCAGCACTTTCTTTCCTGCCGCAATACCAGCCGTTGTCAGACAGATGGCAACGACAAAGTCCTGTGGGCAACCGTATGACTCGGCAACCGTCCGAATATATTCCTGCACAGATTGTGACAGCCAGTCAATTGGTAGCGTTGGTTCTGTGAAATTCGAAGCTTTTAGGTGTTGTACCTCTTTTGGCCTTTCGGTAGGAATGGGCAATGACTCAGGAGGCACAAGGGATGGCGGTTGCTCATATGGCGGAGTAGGCAGAACTTTACTCGTAGGCTCCACCTTCTCCACCTCGGCATTAACCATAGAGAGGAAGTCGGGCTGTCCTCCCACAAATGGCATGACTTGCTCACTCATCTTTGGACTTGTTTATTTCACCATTTAGCAATGCCAGAACATCGCTGTATTTGTACATCACACGACGGCCACCAATCTTTCTGGAATGGAGATGCCCCTGCTTATCCCATCGCCAAAGGGTGGTGAAGTTCACATGCAAGATGTGAGCTGCTTCTTCACGAGTGATGAAACGCTCACCTTCTGGGACATTCATCCATGTCTCCAAGTCATTCTGTGCATTCTTTGTTTGAGCTGCCACGATGTTTTGGGCCATCTCGTTCACCAAAGCGTCAAGGTCTTCCCTCGACATTACAACCAGTTGGTTGCCTAAGATCCTATTATCAGATTGCATAATCACGTTTTTTTTGAAGTGAAAGTTTTGTTTGTTATCTCTCATTCGCTCGATGTCTTATGCACGGATCCTTTTGCATTTCAGATTTAATGAAGTGTCGCGTCCGACAATCCTGTAATCTGAGGCACCGCCACGAAATCGAATGCAAAATTAGAGTGCTGCAAGCTCCAAGAAGAAAAACGCATCAAAAACCAGCCATTTTTGCCCTCACATTTCAAAATTGGTTCTAACGAGGAGGGCAATTAGAACCAACATTTTGAATCTGGGAGATTCGTGAGTCATAACAAGACAAGTAAGACACAATATGACTCTTTGTCGTTTACATCCGTATTATCTACGATTATGTTGGAAAGGATTATAAGTATGCTCTTGTCCAAAGGGTTGACATCTTCATCTATCGTGAGGAAAAGAAGTTCATGACATCCAAGAGTTCAAAGTGGCAACGAGGTAGAAGGATCGTGTCGTATCTGATAGAAGTGTTTAGGGCAACACCAAATATAATAAACACTCCCTAGTCCAAGAATAGTCAGGGGAAATAATGGTTTTGTGATAAAAAAGGTGAAAATATAGCAAAAAATCAAGCTTTATTAATTCTGTTTTATAGAAAATGCTTAATTTTGTAATCCAAACTTAATAAAATCACATAATTCTTATAAAATATAATTTATATGAGTATCAGTAAAGATGTCATCAAACAATGCCTAATCAGTAAGCAACGTGAGGTGGATGAGGCGGTGATAGTGAATCGTCCCGTTGAATTCGAAGAGAACGGCAACTATGTGATAGTTGGCGTGAGACATGCGGGCAAGTCGTACCTGCTGTATCAGCGTGTGCGTCAGTTGCAGGCTGCCGGAATGAGATGGGACGAGATTCTGTTTGTGGACTTTGAGGATGAACGTTTGGCGGAATTCCAGATAGAAGACTTCAACAGCCTGCTGGAGGCCCATCTGGAACTGTATGGTAAGAAGCCGGTGGTGTTTCTGGACGAGGTACAAAACATTCCGCACTGGGATAAGTTTGTGCGCCGACTAGCTGATGCGAAATACCGTGTTTATGTGACGGGCAGCAATGCGAAGATGCTGAGCAAGGAGGTGGCAACCACGCTGGGCGGACGATTCTTTATCTATGATGCGTACCCATATTCATTCAAAGAGTATCTGGCAGCGCAGCATGTCGAGTTAAAGGAACATTGGGAGTATGACACTATCCAGAGAAGTGAGGTGAAACGACATCTGAATGAATACTTCTATTACGGCGGTCTGCCAGAAATTCAGTCGTTTAAAAACAAAAGGGCTATGCTTTCAAGTCTTTACCAGAAGATCTACCTGGGTGACATCTGTGCGCGAAACAACATTAAGAACGACAGGGTGCTGAACATCCTAATCAAGAAGATGGCAGAGAGCGTGAAGCAACCGCTGTCGTATAACAGGCTGAAGAATGTGATTGTGTCAACGGGGTCGCCCATCAGTGTGCCTACTACGATAGACTATGCGGGTTATGCCGCTGACAGTTGGCTGATACTACCCATGGAGAACGAGGTGGGTAAGCTGACGGAGAAGGAAACCCAGAAGAAATACTACTTCATAGACAACGGGTTGCTGAATCTGTTCCTGATGAACTCAGAAACTTCGCTGCTAGAGAACATGGTGGCTGTGGAACTCTGCAGGCGGTTTGGCAAAAAGAATGTGTTTTTCCTGAACGCGGAGAAGGAGATAGACTTCATTGTGCCTGACGAGAAGTTGGCCATACAGGTGTCCTACAGCATCAAGGATGAGACCACTTACAACAGGGAGGTGCCACCACTGGCGAAGTATGCCAAGGCGCATAATGACTGGAAGTGTCTTCTGATTACTTACGACGAGGAGGGCACGGAAGAGGGAATACCCGTGGTGCCAGTGTGGAAGTGGTTGATGAAGGTGTGACTAATTGGCGAAAGTTTGTAAAGAATCTCTATTATTGCTAATTGTAATTTTGAGAATATGTTGTTTTTCGATACTTTATACCTAATTAAAGGTCATAGATTAAGGAATGAAGGTACAAGAAACTAAAAAAACAGAAGTGGATAAGGTTCAGGTCGAAGAGATTCCTAAGGAATATCGAACTCTTCTGTCCCCTTGTAACATACCTGCGGGTGACACATCTCACCTTGCCGTGGATGACCTGAAGTTCGCTTTAGAGCAAAGCGACTCCAGAAACATTGCTGTGACGGGGCACTATGGTTCAGGAAAGAGCTCTGTCGCCAATACTTGCATCAACGAGATGGGGATTGGCGATAAAGTGCTTCGTATCTCCATGTCAACCTTCTCTTTGCCAGTTGATACTAAACCCGTTGGAGATAATCTGTATTCGGATGATATCGAATACAAGATAGTCCAGCATCTTCTCTATAAATGTGACAAGGCAAAGATACCTCATTCCGGATTTAAACGGATACGCCTGCCAAAAGAAGTCAATTTCAGTTCATACGTTACATATACCCTCATTGCATTCGTATGTTATATCATAGCCTTTGAACCAACGATTTTCCAGATAGACAGTTTCTATGATGCTTATCACAAATTGTTTGGTAAGGAAGTTGGTTGGTGGATAAATCTGATAGCAGATGCGGTGGCTGTCGCTTATTTGATTCGATATCTGTGGGAAGTAGGGAAGATGCTGGCCTCTAAACTACATCAGATAAGGAGTGTTAAGGTCGAAGCAAAAGGTGTCAAGCTAGAGGCATCTAAGGATGCTGAAGTTTCTGTCTTCAACAGGTATCTGGATGAGATAGTCTATATCATCCAGTCAAACAAATATGACTATATTCTATTTGAGGATTTGGATCGATTGGACAACTCAGACAGGCTTTTCCTAAAAATCAGGGAACTGAACATGCTGATTAATGAGTCGGAAACATTCAAGTCCCAGAAGAGAGTTGTCAGATTCATATACGCCATCAGGGATGATGTGTTTACGAGAGAGTTGCGCACAAAATGTTTCGACTATATTGTAGCTGTTGTCCCTGTTGTGGATTATTACAATGTGACCGACTATCTGATTAAACAATATAAGAGTAAAGGTCTGTTCAAAACAGTAGAGACGCCTGTGTTGGAACAGTTGTTGAACAGGGTGTCGGGACTGCGTGAGTTGAAGAACATAGTTAATGAATATACGCTTTTCCAGAAGAGCCTAAAGACGCATTTGAGTGGCGATGACGAAAACTATGAACAAAAACTGCTTGCGGTTATTGTTTATAAAAATCTATTCCCTCAAGATTTTGCTAGGGCATATTTAAAGAAGGGATTGTTTTATAAGATTTTCAAGAACAAATCATTATTCAGTGAAGACGAGACAAAGGAATTAAGGGAGAAAGCGAATGCCTCAATTCATAGTATGAATGAGGCACGAGAGAAGATAATCAATATTAGAAAACAATACCTTGAAAAACTAAACGATGAGGTTGAAGTGACGAGTCTAATAAAAGATGGGTATGATTATACCTTGGGACAGGTGGCAAGTAGGGATAATCTTTTCGGTCTGTTTATTAACAATGAGTTTGATAGATATACTTATACCGACCATAACCGTGAGGAAACAGGCAGTATGACCTATAATTTCGAGTTTGATGAGATAGAGAAGAAGGTTACGGAGGACATGGGCTATTATGAGGCCATTGATGAGCTTTCGCAAGCATATAATAGGAGCAACGATGAAAGGCTAAAACTCGAAAAGGAGATAAAAGTAATTGAGAATACTGCTTTGCGGGAAGTCTTAAGAAAAATAGGTGGAGAAAAGGCCCGTGCGGTTTTCAATAAGATATATGTCAAAGAGTATCCGGCCAAAGAAAATGAGCCTCAATCTGTGAATGATGAAATGGTAGATACTCTATTAACCATGATTTATGGCGGGTATATCACTGAAGATTACTATCTCTATATTTCTAAGTTCTACGAAGGGGCAACTTCTGAGAGCGATTATCAGTTTACCAATGCAGTGTTGCAAGGTACAGAGCGACCGTTTGATCAGAAACTAAATAATGTCAAAAGTGTAATTCGCAAGTTTAGGGTTGAGGATTTTAAGAATAATAGTATCCTTAACTATGATATTCTGAACTACTTGCTTGATAATAAGGAAGAACATTTCCTGACGAGTTTCATTCAAACCGCTCGAAAGAATCCAGAGTTTATCGTGAGTTATTTCCAGATGTCGGAAAAAGTAAACGACCAGTTCTTCACACGTGTATTTGATGGTTGGGATTCTTGTGTTAACGTCATCAAAGGACAAGAAAAGACTGAGAATAGTGATGTGTTGTTGAAACTCTTATTTAGAGAGGCGCCTATTACTATAAAACTGAGTGATGACGAGATAAAATACCTTGAGGGCAAATATGAGTTCTTGCATTCTAGTATTACATTCTATAAGCTAGCCAAACTCAAGAAGTTCATAAATAAGTACAATCTGTGTTTTGAAACACTTGTAAAACCCAACAAGGAATCTCAGGATTTGTATGATTATTGCTTAACGAATAAACGTTTCGTGATTAGTAAGAAGAATCTGGGTGTTATTTTGGGTGATAGCATGATAAAGAAACCAATGACAGCAATTCTTGAACTGTCAAATGACAAGTTGAAGAAATACCTGATAAATAATCAAAAGACCATCGCTACATGGTTTGAAACGAGTTGTAACGAAGAGAGTAGAGCGGCACTGTTGTATATGATAAAGGAGGCGGTTGGCGAAGATGAATGGTTAGCACAATATCTTAGCCAGCAATTATATAATTTTGACGATGTGAGCAACCTTGACAAAAAGTCCGTGGAATTGATTCTGTCTGCGGATAAACTGGCAGTTAAATGGCATAGCGTTCTTGACGCATATCAAGTATTAGGGACACTGGATAATACTCTGAACGAATATCTGACAAGACATGCTGCTGTTCTGTCAAAAGAAAGGTGTGTGGGAGATGAGAACCTAGTGGCGTTGGTGCATCAACAATTATTTACCGGAGATAAACAATCGATGAATGAGTTTGTTAAGTTGTTGCGTAGTTTTGACATGCCTTTCACTCTGGAGGAACTTGGGGAGATGATGATGAAAGAATCGCTGAAGTTGTAAGGCAGAAAAAAGTAAATGCGGATCCCGAAATATTTAAGCATTTGAACCTTAATTGCTCTTATCAAGTTGCTGACGATTATCTCATCCTTCACTATGATACACTCATGGATGATGAAACTATTGAGTGGGACAATTATATGAGGAATAGTATGGGTATTCGTATCCTTAATAGCAAGTTGACTCTGGAGCAAAAGAAAAGATTCCTAAATGAATGTTTGTTTATAACAAAAGAGGGCCAGGATGCATGGGAATTAGCTAAATTGGTATGCTTCTATTATAACCAATGTGGAGTTGATGGGGCAGATAAAGAGCTAGTGGTGGATGCAATGGCAATCTACCAGGGAGCTGATAGCTGGGAACAGAAGGTAATTCTAATCAATAAATGTAATGCCGCATGGGAGTATAATACTGAATGTGAAAATAGACTCTTAGATGGATTAGGAGGTGAGTATCACAAACTAACCTATGCTCGTGGCTGGGCTAGCTTTGATATAAATGAACATAATTTCACGTTGTTGGACTACCTGAAGGGGAAAGGACATTATATCAGTAAGGTGGAAGAAAAAGAGGGCCAGTATTATGTGACTTTTAAACATAGCTAACATGGAATAGGAAGAATGTTGGCTAGTAAGATACAATGAAGTGCTGGCGTTCATGGAGCGTGAGCACCGTAAACCTTTAAAATACTTTCTTCCTTCTGTGAATAATATACAGATGAGGCGCTTAAGCTGAGTATCCAGAAAGTGGTGGAGGTGAAAGGCCGCTCTTGCGTGAGTTATACGACCATGTTGTTAGAATACTGAATTAATCCTGCTTTTGACTAGAAAAAACGATGCAAATCGCTCCATAAAGTGAACAAAATTCACTAAAAGCACTCGTTTTAGTAACTTTTAATAGCTATCAGACCTATGGTCTGAGATAAAATGAGTACCTTTGTGAGCGAATAACAAACATATTGCAATGGCAAGTAACAAAGACCTCAATCGCCTGAAGGTGATACTGGCAGAAAAAAAGAAGTCCAATCTCTGGCTGTCCAAACAGTTGGGATGTGCGCCAACTACTGTGTCTAAGTGGTGTACCAACTCGTCACAACCTCCGTTGGAATCGCTGATGAAGATAACGAGACTTCTTGACGTGGAACTTAAAGACCTTGTTAGATTTGAAGAACTTGACAAAGATGAAGAATAAATGCACTTTCTCAGGACATGAGTCGTTCCCTTGTAAGTCGCTTTGGCTTAAGAAGGGCTATGACTTTGTTGCCAATAAGAACGACTTCAATAGTCCTGATGCTGTAATAACCCTTGGCGTAGGCAAAAATATGGTTGCATCAATCCGTTATTGGCTCAGGGCTTTTGGCGTAACAGATAATGATGTTTTAACGGAACTTGGTGATTATCTTTTTGATGAAAGTAAGGGTAAGGATAAATATCTTGAAGACATCGCAACACTTTGGTTGCTTCACTTCAACTTGGTATTCTCTGAGGAAGCGACGTTGTATAAAATGTTCTTTTGTGGCGTACAGAAAGAACGCACAAACTTTGAACGTGAGCAGGTGCAAACCTACGTGAAATTGAGGATGGTGGAAGCAGGCAAGATGACTTTATTCAATGTCAATACCGTGAAGAAAGACATTGGCGTGCTGCTTCAGAATTACTGCCTTCCTCGCAAGCCACAATCCAATGAGGATTTCTCTTCGCTGCTGATTGACCTTGATCTAATTCGCCAAAGTTCAGAAGGAAAGGGCTACTACTTTAATGTCGATGGCAAGCGTAAGGTTACGAAAGAGATCTTCCTCTATGGCCTGTTGAAACTGAAAGCCCAGGAGGGTGATAACACTATCGCCTTCGATACCATACAGGAGAATGTTGGACTCGTGTTCTGTATGCAGGACTTTGAGACAATAGAGATGTTGAAGCGGTTGTCAAGAGAGTATAGCCAGTACTTCACTTATAGCGATGTTGCTGGCATCAAACAGATTCAATTCACAAAGGATTTGGACGCATATCAAGTATTAGACAATTATTATGGCAAAGACATTTAGTTTATCAGCAAACATAGAGAACGGCTTTGCCGAAGGAATGCAATACTTGGTAACGCCAAATGCGCAGAATGCCATTCACAACATTGTGAACGATTTCCGTTCTGGCATCCATTCTTTTACGATTATTGGCTCATACGGAACAGGTAAGTCAAGTTTCCTGTTAGCATTAGAATCGGATTTGCAAAAGACTGGTAAGCAGAAATATCTGTTGGATGCCCAGAATCTCTCAGATGCCAAGTCGTTTGAGATTATGAACATTGTTGGCGACTATGCTGAGATGTCAACTCTGCTGAGCAAAGCCTTGAATGTGGAAGGTAATACTACCAGCATCCTTGACAGTCTCAAAAACTACTATACCCAATGCCAGAAGAAAGGTAAGTTCCTGCTAATCGTGGTAGATGAGTTTGGAAAGGTTCTGGAACACGCAGCCAAGAACAACCCAGAGAAGGAACTGTATTTCTTGCAGAAGTTGTCCGAACTGGTAAATGTTCCTACTCGAAATATGATGCTGCTGACTACGCTCCATCAGAACTTTGGTGCATACGCCAAAGGTTTGACGGAAGCCCAAGCAAACGAATGGACCAAGGTGAAAGGACGTTTCAAAGAAATCACCTTTGTGGAGCCTGTGGAGCAGTTGCTTTATTTGGCATCAGCACAATTGCAAGAGGAAAGAACGATATCTGACGCAGAGAATGCCAAGTCTCTTTTTGAGCTGGCGAAAGAGACAAGATATGTATCCAAAGATTTCCCCTTGGAAACGGCAATACAGCTATATCCGTTAGACGTTTTCTCTGCTTATACCATCACTACCGCTATTCAGCGATACGGTCAGAATGAGCGTTCGCTCTTTACCTTCTTGGCGGCAAAAGGTACTAATTCCATTTCCGAGTTCGAACCTACAGATCATCAAACATACAATCTGCAAAAGGTTTACGACTACATTCTCTATAACTTCTATTCTTACCTGAAAGATGCCAATGCCGACTCCATGAGTTGGAGCACCATCCAAGTTTCTATAGAGCGCGTTGAAGGCCAGGATTGGGCTAACGAAGAGGAGATGCTGCAAGCCGTAAAACTCGTAAAAGCCATTGGGCTGCTGAATCTTTTCGGAACAGCCGGCTTTAAACTAACAGAACGGAACCTTACGGACTATGCGCGTGAGGCGATGGCCATAGACAATGCCAAAGAGATTATTCAAAAACTGTCGGCAAAGAAAATTATCCGTTTTGCTGCCTACAAAGAGCGCTTGATGCTTTTCGAGGGAACTGACGTTGACCTTGAAGCAGAAATACGTGAGGCTGGAATGATGGTTTCACGTCCTGTCACCTTTGTTGATGAGCTGAATATGTTCTTCAATCGTAGGATTTCTCCTGTCAAAGCCCATTTCTATCAGAAAGGCACACCTCGCTTCTTTGACTACATGATTCGTGAAGAGCCCATCGATATTGTACCTACTGGTGATACGGACGGCTACATAGAACTGATATTCTCTACACACAAGAAAGCTTTGGAGGAGATTAAGAAATTCAGTTCCGAGAGAGATCATGCCCTGATATTTGCCTATTTCACCAACACGGAGGACATCATTGACCATCTCTACAACATCAAGAAGTACATGTACCTATTGGAGCGCGTGCTTGACAAGAACGACAGGGTGGCTGTGACAGAAATCCAGAAGCTGAAGGAGTATGAGGAAACTTTGCTCAACAAGGCAATCAGCGACAACCTCTTTTCATACAAGAACAGGGTGGTTTGGGTATTTGCAGGTAAAGAACAAAAAGTACAATCGCATCGAGATTTCAACCAGTTGCTATCAAGAGTATGCAATGAGGTGTATTGCAAGACACCTGTGATGAATAATGAATTGTTCAACAAGCATAAACTCAGCGGAACGATAACTGCTGCTCGTAAGAGTTACCTCACCTATTTGACAGAGCACTACTCTGAAGGCGGAATGGGCTTCCCTGAAGACAAGTTCCCACCAGAGAAAACTATCTATTCCTCTCTGCTGTTGAATACAGGCCTACATCAGAATGGAGATTTCGCAGATGCACCAACCAACAAGGGATTTATGCCGTTGTGGGATGCCTGTGAAGAGTTCTTGAATAGCTCAGAGAACAAAGCAAGGAAGATTTCAGAGCTGATAAAGATTCTGTCTGCACAACCCTATAAGATTAAGCAAGGATTTCTGGAATTCTGGATTCCTACTTATCTCTTCATCAAGCGTCAGGACTTTGCACTCTATGATGCATCGAAAGGCGCATTCATGCCAAACGTGAATATGGAGTTTTTCGACTTGCTCCAGAAACATCCTGGCGATTTTGAAATCAAGAAGTTTGCTGTTGATGGCGTGAAGTTGGGCTTCTTCAACCAGTATCGCCGCTTCATCAACCTTGGCGATGAATTCACCATCACCAATGCTAGTTTTATCGAGACCATCAAACCCTTCCTCAGTTTCTATGTGCGACTGGACGAATACACCAAGCACACCCGAAAGTTCGATCACGAGTCAACGATGAAGTTCCGCGACGTGCTGGCGAAGGCAAAAGACCCAGAGAAAGCATTCTTCGAGGACTTACCTGAGGCTCTTGGCTTCACACAAGAAAAATTGAAACAGGAAGAGTTTATCAACGAGTATGGCAGAATCATCCAGCGAGCCATCAAGGAACTACGTTCTTGCTACACCCAGCTGATTGATCGCATTGAGGCACGTCTGGTAGAAGAGTTTGGATTGCAGAGCTATGACTATTCTGAATATATCGTTGAAGTGCGCGAACGACTGGCCCATGTAAAGACCTATCTGTTGACAGACAAACAGCGTGAGTTCTATCACCATGTAATGACAGAATACGACAATCGTACTCTGTGGTACCAGTCAATCTGCTACACAATTCTTGAGCAACGACTGGATGCTTTGAGAGATGAGCAGGAAGACAAGTTGGCTGACGACCTGGTTTATCTGTTCCGAGAGTGTGAGAAGTATTCAGACATCTCGCAGAAGATTGGTGATTCCGAGAAGAATGAGGCCTACTCATTCGATATGGTAACCAATAGGGGAACCAGCGTTAGAACTCAGACATACGTTCTGCCAGAGAAAGATAAATCTAAAGCGGATGACCTGGAACAGAAAATCAACAAACTGCTTTCTGGTGACAACAATATCGACGTTTGCGCTCTGCTGTCGATACTTAACAAGAAAATGAGTAAATGATAAAAGTAAGACATATATTAGGCATATCAGGCGGAAAGGATAGCGCAGCACTCGCCATCTATCTGAAGCAAACGTACCCATCACTAAAGATAGAGTACTATAATTCAGATACAGGTTGCGAACTGGCTGAAACGGAAACGCTAATCAATCGTTTGGAGGCCTATTTGGGTAAGATAGAGCGACTAAGGGCTGCTGAGGGCAGTCCAGAGCCAACACCATTCCATCACTTCCTGAAAGCGATGGGCGGTTTCCTTCCTTCGCCACAGGCTCGCTGGTGTACCAAGAAGATGAAGCTTGACAAGTTCGAGGAATATGTGGGCGATGACTATGCTGTATCATACGTTGGCATACGCGGCGATGAGGACAGAGATGGATATATATCTTCGAAGCCTAATATCCAAGCTATCTTCCCATTCCGCAAAAACATCTGGAGTATCGATGTCATCAACAAGTTCTTGCATAATGAGAATTTGGACCAGATAGTGGAAATCTATGAACGGCTTTGTCCTGAGGGGTTCCTTCGCGATGAGATTCTGGAAACGGTCAGGAAACCTATCACGAAGCAGTTCTACTACTCGAAGAAGATGAACGCCCTGCTGGACTACGACATCAAACTGTTCAATCATGCCGTGTTCGAGTTCCTGAAAACGACTGATTATCCAGTGGGTAAACTTGATGACTTCCCACTACTTGACAACACGGATATATTAGTGAAGGATGACATTTTCCGCCTGCTGAGAGAAAGCGGAGTTGGAGTGCCAGCCTACTATGAGGAGATTCCTTTCGAGGTTGATGGCGAGACAGGTTCCTATTGCCGCAGCCGTTCTGGTTGCTACTTCTGTTTCTTCCAGCAGAAGATAGAATGGATTTGGCTCTATGAACAGCATCCAGATCTCTTCAAGAAAGCGATGGAGTTTGAGAAAGACGGCTATACGTGGAATCAGAATGAGAGTCTTGCAGACCTCATCAAGCCAGAGCGCATTCGCCAAATTAAACTCGATATAATTCGCCGTCAAAAAGAAAGTAAGGCCAATAACAAGGGGACAACACTTGCTGAAATCCTTGGCGATGACATTATGTGTACGAACTGTTTTATATAATTAAGGTGTATGCTATACGAAGTAGATTGGGCAGAAGATGGGACATATAGACCAGGAGAGTTCAATTCTCCAGAAAAGTTTTTCAACGATTGTTTGGAAAATAGCAAGGAGTTTGACCTGCAACTTGGTTATTTCAGTTCCGCAACCATCAGCGTTCTTGCGGATGGCTTTGCCACGTTTATATCGAATGGCGGGAAAATGCGATTGGTCATCAACCATATAGTATCAGAAGAGGATAAAGATGCCATCAGTAAGGGAGTGCACGGAGGTATTATTGACTGTTTTGATTTGACTAATTTCGAGAGTTTACGCCAGACCTTCGATGAATATCAACAACAGTTCTTTGAGTGTTTGGCTTTCCTTATCTATAACAAACGTATTGACATACGTATCATCAAGCCAAGAAATAAGAAAGGAATCAGTCACACAAAATCAGGTCAATTCAGGGATGGTGATAGCATAACCTCCTTTACTGGATCTGCCAACTTTACCATTAGCGGATTATTCAATAATCTCGAAGAAATAAAGATTGACCGTAGTGATTCCATAGACATGATGGTGCAAAAACGCATTATGAGCCAGCGTGATGAATTTGACACCATAATGAATGGCAAGAAGAAAAACGTAGAATATCTCTCTCCAGAGAAACTGGTTTCTGCTATCACGACCAACTATGGTGATAAAGACATTGAGGAACTGTTGGATGTCGAGGCTAAACTTCGTAAGATTAAACATGAGAGAGCTGTCCGTGAAAGACAACAGGGCAAAAATGTTGTCTGTGAAGTTCATGATATAGCCCCCTCTTTCCCATACCCGCAAGGTCCTCGTGAATACCAAAAGATTGCATTTGAGAATTGGAAGAACAACAAGCAAAAAGGGTTGTTTGCCATGGCTACAGGTACAGGTAAGACTATTACCTCTTTGAATTGCCTTTTCGAGATTTATCAGCGTAAGGGCTACTATAAGGCCATTATTCTCGTTCCAACTATCACTCTTGTCAATCAATGGGAGCAGGAATGTAGAAAATTTCGTTTCTCCAATATCACTAAGGTCTATTCTAAGAACCTGACATGGCGAGATGAAGTAGAACGTATTCTCTTCAACGGGAAATATAAGACAGATAAAGAGCCAGAGGTCTCATATATTATTATCTCCACCTATGCCTCATATGCGAGGGAGAAGGTTTTCAACGTCCTGAATGGCTTTGACAAGAAACGTCTACTGTTGATAGCCGATGAGTGCCACAATATGGGTTCCGGTTCGCTGGTCAAGCGACTAAAAGATATTCCATATCTTAGGCGCATCGGTCTGTCTGCCACCCCAGAACGTCAGTTCGATGATGAAGGCAACGAGAAATTAAGGAAGTTCTTTGGTTCCGAGGAGAGTTATACCTATGAGTATAGTATGGAGGAAGCCATCAATAAGGGTATTCTTTGTAAGTACATGTACTATCCTCACTTGGTTCAGCTAACCCAGGAAGAGATGGATGCATACGTGGAACTAACCGATAGAATTGCCAAATACTTCAATTTCGACAAGGGACGCTTTGATGATATCGACGATAAATTGAAAATGCTTTTGTTGGCTCGCAAGCGGATTGTTCATAAGGCAGAGAGAAAACTCGATGTCTTCAAGAATATTATAGAAAAACGCTATCAGACAAAAGGAAATCTGAAATATACCTTAGTCTATGTTCCAGAAGGCAATATGCCAGACTATATTGGGAGCAATGACGATTTTGACAGGTCGGAAGACATTGGTGATGACAACGATGCAGAGCACCTGATTAACCAATATACCCAAGTGGTTACGGAAGTAGATGACCATGTGACGGTAAGAAAATTCGTTTCTGGCCAGAAGGACAGAGAAGAAATCCTGTCTGATTTTGCTGACGGGAAATTACAAGTGCTCACATCTATGAAATGTCTTGATGAGGGTGTCGATGTACCACGCAGTGAACTGGCTATTTTCTGTTCTAGTACAGGTAATCCCCGCCAATTCATTCAACGTCGTGGCCGAGTGTTAAGAGCACATCCAGATAAGAAGATGGCAGAGTTGCATGACCTTGTAGTCGTGCCTGAACTTAACCCGAATAGCACCAGTTTCAGGATGGAGCAGTCTCTTCTTCGTGGCGAGCTGATGCGAGTAAATAATTTCGCACTTCTTTCAGAGAACCCATCGTTCTCGGAGATGGAGCTGAGAGATGTGATGAATCATTACGGTTTGAATCTTTATAACAACAATCATTTATGAGTAATAAGGAAAGAATGTTGCACATGGTTCTTGATGACCCTAAGTTACAAGAACTTTATGATTATGACAAGTCAGAGTATGAGGACTTGTACCAAGCTCTAAACTCGGAAAATGTCATTGTGGCTGCTGTCGCCAGAATCATCAAATACCTAGATGGCTCGACTGACGAGAGCGATCAGAAGAAAGTATACATGACTGTGTTTAACTACATCAACGAGAACTATATCCTATGATTATACAAAAGATTGAAATAGAGAATTTTCGAAGCTATTATAAACAGAATGCTTTCGAACTGACAAACGGGCTCAATCTTATCATCGGATCTAATGGCGATGGTAAGACCACGTTCTACGAGGCCCTTGAATGGCTATTCCGCACTGATGGTACTAACAAAATGGATACCAAGTTCATTTCCAAAAAGCGCATAGAGGAACTTTTTGCCAATGAGTCTGATGACGTGAGGGTTGCCATGACATATGAGCACAAGGGTAAGATAAAAATTCTTGAGAAGATGTTTCACTTCACCAAATCGTTTGACGGGGAAGTTAGCACATCCAATTATTCTTTCTCTCTCATTGAAAATGTCGGAGTGGAGCGTGTCGTAAAAGACGGTATACGCTTCGACTATGACCTTCCTTCTGAGATCCGGAAATACACAATGTTCAAAGGAGAGAGTGACCTTGACGTGTTTCAAAACTCCAATGCATTGAAGATGCTCGTCGAAACCTTTAGTGACGTGAAAGATTTCGAAGCGTACTTTGCTTTCATGGAGTATGCTACAAAGAAGGCCGACCAAGCTCGTGACAATGCCCAGAAATTAGATAAGAAGAATACGGACAGGATTAAGCAGCTTAACAGAACCATTGAATTTGAAACAGGTACTCTTTCCGATATTGAACGAGAGATAAAGAATAAGGAAAATGAAGCTGTGAACTTTGACAGTCTTTTGAAGAGCATTGAACAAAGCAAAGAGGCATCAAAACTGCTCGTTGCTGTTAATCGCAGGATAGAGACTCTATCACAGAAACGTTCTCAGATACAGGGACGTATTGACGAGAACTATACTATCAACCTCCTAGATGATATGTGGATCCTAATGGGGTTTGCCGATATTGCAGAAGAGTATTCCAGTAAAGTCAGTGAGGTAGATAAGAAGCGAAGGAAGTTGGAGCAGAATTATCTCTTTACGGCAGGGCAAGAAAAGGCAATTAAGAAGATGCAGACGGACTTTGTTCCGCTACCAGTCCATATTCCTGGTCAGAAGGTCATGCAGGAAATGTTGGATGAGGAAGTATGTAAAATCTGTGGTCGCCCTGCCAAAAAGCATTCTGAAGCATGGGAGTTTATGCTTCATCGCCTTGAAGAATACATGGAATCCTTAAAGGTTCCGGAAGACGAGGAGATAGCACCATTCTATATGAACAATTATATTGTCGAACTCCAAAAGCGTGACACGACACTCAATGACAATCTTTCAGAGATTACCCGCCTCCGGCATAAAATTCAAGAAGCAATTGCCTTCAACAACCGAATGCATGATGAGGTTAAGAAGATTGACGCGAACCTGAATGTGGAATTTGAGCAGAAAAAACGAATACTTGCCCAGACAGACGGCCTTACTGAAGAACAGTTGCTTGCCAATTATGAAAATATCTCTAACTGGGTTGAGCAAAAGAACAAAGCCGAAAATCGGATTGACTTCTTGAAGAGGCAGAGGCTCAGCACCGTGCAGCTTTAGACGAGGCTCAGGATGCTCTCAGTAAATTAGCAGAGGGTACTTCTGCTGCTATCTATGCCAAAACAGCACAGATTATTCGCCAAATTTCAGAAGCATTTAAGTCTGCTAAGGAAACCAATAAAAAAAGGTTACTCCATGCCATCGAGGATGAGTCAAACGAGTTCTTAGAGAAGCTTAACTCCAATGACTTCAAGGGTACGATTCGGATTATAGAGAAAGCCAACGGACAGGGCGAGGCCGTGCTGATGAATAATGACAACACGAGAATCTTCACACCTAACACAGCACTCCGCACTACTTACCTGATGTCCGTACTCTTCGCTATTGGTAAGCTGTCAAGTGAGAAGGACAAGACAGAGTTCCCATTGTTGTTTGACGCACCAACGTCATCATTTACAGATGCCAAAGAGAGTGAGTTTTTCAATGTAATAAGTAAGCTGAACAAACAGGTCATCATAGTCACAAAGAGTTTCCTGAAGGAAAAGAATGGTGATGCCGTTCTTGACCAAACCAAAGTAGAAGAAGTGAACGGTAGTGTATTCCGCATCGAGAAGAAAAAGCCTTTCGACGATAAGAAACTTGGTACCATTCAAACAGTAATCTCAAAAATCAAGTAGGTATGTCAGAACTGAATAATATAGAAGAACTCGTTGGTAAAGACGAGAAGCTGATAGATATTTGGGGACGCAGGAATCCCCGATTCGAGAAGAAGTACGAGCAAAGCGTATTACGAGTCATTTCAGACTATGGTATAGGCGCTTCTGAGAATACTGGTGCCAAAGGTAAAGTTCTCGGCGCAGGCTATGAGCCTACATCATGGCGTTCTTCATTGGCCTGTACTCTAATAGGAAGTTGCAACTTTCCGAGTCAAGTGAAGACTTAAAAGTCCTGGGCCAGCCCATTGACAAATGGGGAAATCTTGATTCAAAGAAATTCAGACACGCTTATTCTGGCCTTCGTTCTTATATTTTCATCGCTTTGGTGGCAAAGACAGAAATTGATTGGATTGCCCTAGATAAGGGTGACATAAAGGTCAGCACAGTCGTGACTAATCTGATTGAAACAATGGAAGAATATGCAAATTACGGATTCTCAGTGATGGAAGAGAAATTGAAAGCGGATCCAAGTTATTTTTTCTCCACAGATCGTTCCTTGACATCTTCCTGCAACTTACTAACAAGCAATCTAAAATTTCAACAGAAGACGAAGAACTAGAAGAATTGTAACACAATTATTACATGGACTACATAGAAGCCGTCAAAAATCTAAAAACGAATAATAAATGGGGAAGAAAATCTCCCCATAAGGCTGTTCTTATGCTTACAGTTATCGAACTGTATGAAAAGAACGTCTTGATGGACAACGAAATTCGTTATGACGAGACTTTAAAGTCTGCGTTTTTGAACATGTGGAACATGGTTTTGCCAAACGAACCATTGTTCCATCCAGATGCCTATTTGCCATTTTGGTATTTGCAGAATGACAATTTCTGGCATATAGTCCCCATCAGAGGGAAGGAAGATATTCTTTCCTTAATGCGCGACACCAACATCAAACCTTCAGAGGCAAAACTTATCGATTCCGTGAAATATGCGGAACTCGATGAAGATTTGTATTTTCTGATGACTTTACCGTCTGGACGTTCTTCTCTAAAAAGAGCTTTGCTGGAAACCTATACGACTCTTACTAATAAACAGATTGAAAGGTTGGCTGAAAGTCAAGATAATGCGATTGACTACTCAGTTTCAGCTCTCTCTGAATATGAAAAGATTCTATCAAAGAAGGAAGTCGAAAAGAGTGTGGTGTCGACAAGAACAGATGATGAACTCATAAGCCAATTCCAGTATTTGAATGAGGATGTTCAGTTTGCACTAAATATTGTGTATTTCACATTTCTGAAGAAACATCATAATGAGAGGGGGATGTTCAAGGAATTGTGCCCAACTGTATATGATTTGTTCGACAAAATTGTCAACAATCCTATAAAGCTGGGGGAAATAGCACCATCATTTGCATTTGTTTATGAGAACTTCCTTTTAGACGTAAAAGTGGCACTTTTAAGTGAAGATGGCTCTGTAGAACTTATTGACAAGATAGGAGAAGCGATAGAAATCTTGCACGGCAACAATTCTCAGGACAAAGAAGAGAATCTGCCAGAAATAGCTCCTGCCGAAATTGCGGATACTTCTTTTGATGATTTGAAAGTTGAGCATGTCTATTTAGATGAGCGTGAGAAGGGCATCGAGACTGCAACAGAGGTCGCTCCTGAGCAAGATAATGGAACGGAAAGCCGAAGGGGTAAGACTTGGACAGAAGATGAAGAAAACTTAATAAGACTGTATTACCAACAAGGTAAGGACTTCATCACAATTGCGTCTCTCATTGGCCGTACCGAGGTCGCGATTAAATCACGCCTTGCAAAGCTTGGCTCATAGATTATACTTATGGGCAGGAGAATGATGTTCCGGCTCAGGCATTCCAAGGTGCAAACAGACAAACAGACGAAAGTGATTTCGTCATCAAGAACTTATCTGACAGAGCCACTATTTTGGACCAAGACGGTAAGCCAATGTTTATAACTGATGGCAAGTTGAAGTATTTGCGTAACAAACTGTATCGGCTGAATCTAAAACGTGAATGCTTCACATTGAAGGGAATGTCTTTCAATGGCTCCGTTTGGATAAAAGGGACAAAGAAAATCGTTGCATATCCTCAAACTGAACTATACCAGTTAATTATAAATGCCACCGATTATTGTGATGCGGTGGAGGATATTGTGGACAGTCCTGTTTTTGAGGATTGTAAATTAAAATTCAGAGGTGTCTGGTATACCTATAATGGCAATTCGATCACAGATACTTCAAAGAAGGACACCGAGACGGACAATCGTACGAGATTGAACCGAGAAACATCTGAAATCAAGAAGAGCCCACTATATGCCGTAAGAAGGCAAGCCGTTCTCCGTGCAATGGATTATTTCAAAGTGCCGGCCAGTATCAGAGATATAGCCAGAGCCATCAGCAGAACGGCTTGGAGGTCGGTTATCAAGGAAGATGATGTGGAAGAAATTGTCAAGACGATACCTGATATAGAACGAATCGATGGCAAATACATTTTACGAAAGGAATGAAAAGGCTGGATAGGCAGTTGATAATACCCGGAGATTTGGCAAGAAAAAGTGATAATAATGTCAAAAAACAAAAACGTAATAAGTATATGGCGCAACCAATTAACATAGAAGACTTGCAAAATAGGCGGAAGGTCAAAGCGTACAAGATTGGGTTCAAGAAAGGCAGGACCCCAGCAGACATATATCATAGTATATGCTCTTTTATCAACGACTTCGATAACCTTAGAGACATACTTTTATGTAGGAGGAATGTGCCAACTTTGTTTTTGATTATTTTCAAGAGATGTTGGAAAATCATCTAAATTACTTCTTCAAAGAGACGGCTTTTTTGAGAGCATTCCTTGAATTCCCAAACAAAAAGGAAGAGACAGAAGATCTTGATGATGTGTACGAATAGTTAGATTAAAATATAGATTGATATGAAATATTCAATTAAAGAAATCACCATTTTGCAGTTGATAGACTGGATAAAAAAAGATAAAATTAATCTTCATCCACCTTATCAAAGAAATTTCATTTGGTCGTCTAAAGACCAGAAACTATTGATTGATTCTATCATGAAGGGGTATCCTTTGCCCAATTTCTTTATTTACAAGAGGAAAGATGGCAGCTATGACATGGTTGATGGTCAACAGCGTGCTACAACTATTAGTAAATACGTTAAAGGAGATTTCGCAGATTCTGATAAACACTATTATCGGGATGTTGATCAGGAAAAATTCATGTCATATATACTCAATGTAACGGAGGTATATGACATTGACACATCAAATGGCGAATCTCTTGAAGATTTCTATAGTCTTGTAAACAAACGTGGTGTCCATTTGAATCCTGCAGAGGTCAATAAGGCACAATACCATGATGCTCCCTTTATGGTATTAGTTAATGAATTAATGGATTTACAAGGACTCTCAGATTTAGACATTTTCTCTACAAAGACTGTCCAAAGGATGAATGACAGAAGTTTGATAGAGGAACTTGTTGCTTATTTGTTCAAAGGGAATGTAACAGATAAGAGAAAGGCTGTTGAAGAGTTGTTGGAATCCGCACTTGAAACTGCTAAAGTAGAACAAGTTCGTGAGGAGTTCAAGTCAACATTGGAGATCCTTTGCCAGTTGAATGTGATTAAACCAATAAGAGAGACAAGGTTTAAGCAAAGAAATGATTTCTATACATTGTTCTGTTTTATCGCTAAACATAAAGAATTATCTGTGCATGTTCTTTCTGAACAATATAGTTTTTTGGTATTTGTTGATGAACATGAATACATCAGACCTACGAATGATGATTGTGAGACTTTCAAAGAGTATGCTTATCATTGCGTAACGCAGTCAAATTCCAAAACGGCAAGATTAACGAGGCTGTCAATTCTGGAAGAATTACTTATCGTGAAGAATGTGAAGGAGAGGTCTCCTCGTTTATCAGATGTTTGCGAGTTTTTGGAGGAAGAATATGATTTAGATGATGTCTCATTCTTGGATATAGAAGGTTATAAAGTACTTGACAAGAAACAATTTGAATAGGTACTATGGATATTAAATGTGATTTTCTTTTTCACAAGCCATTTCTTCAAATTTCAGAAATTCGTACAGAGAATTATTTGAGATTGGATGATGTTGAATATTTTGTTTCGTTTCTAAATTCTGAGTTCAAGTCAAATAAAGGAGGAAATTCTTTTGTCTTTGCGCTGTATGTCGCTCAAACATATAATGAAGATGCGATGCCAGAAAGAGTTATAAAGATATCAAAGTATCCTGAGCCCTATAACTATATAAGGAATAAAATAAGGCAAAAAAATATAAATAAAAGATTTAGACAGGAGATTGAGGCGTTATATGATTGTAAACAACGGGATGTAGGAAATGTGATAGATATTGCTTTCGACGGTAATTTAATATGTAGGACTTCCGAAGATGGAGAATTCGAGGTGTCTTTTCCTTTCTATGTTATGGAATATGCGGAATATGATTTGAAAAGCTATTTAGAAGAAGAAAACGAGGAATACGACGAGGCATCACGAGTAGAGTTATGCCTCCAAATTGCCCAGGGCATAAAAGAGCTTAATGATTTGGGATATTATCATCGTGACATAAAACCCGATAATATATTTATGATTAATGGTACTTGGAAAGTCGGAGATTTGGGGCTTATACAAATGAGAAACAAGCCAAGTCTTGATAATAAAGGGGAATTAGTCGGGCCACGCGGTTGGCTATCCCCAGAAGCTATGAATAAATACTTATCAGAGAATGTTGAGGGGAAAAACTTTGATTGTAATATCGATCACCAGTCAGACTTGTTCCAATTAGCAAAAGTCTTTTGGTATATATTACAAGGTAATGCCCCAATAGGATGCGTTAAGGAATCTGACTTCTTGCTCAGGAACTCTTCTCTCTACTCTTTAATAAAACAGATGTTGAATCATTCCAAAAAAAGAAGGCCAGCATCTGTTGACATTGTAATTGATAATCTTCAAAAGATAGTCAACAAATACTATAAATGATTCTTGAGTATGAGAAAAAGAATCCTTATTTTAAAAGCATGCGGAGGTTCCGATGAACCACATGAGTGCAACGGGATATGTGAACAGGCGCAATTATACGGAATTGAGTCTGTCTGCAAGTACGTTAAGAATAATGAGGACTTAGAAGACCTTCTCTATTCTCATGGACTTTTCGACTATATTTATTTGAGTGCTCATGGTAATTCTGAAGGTTTTTCAAGCGAGGATGAAAAAGTCAACATGAGTTGGCAGAAGTTGGCCATGCTGCTATGTAAAAGCAAGTGCATGAACGAAGACAGCATCCTTATGTTATCTTGTTGCAGGGGTGGATTGATGGAAGTGGCATACGATATTTTCCTGACTTGCCAGCAGATTTGCTATGTGCTTGGTCCGAGACAAAGCTTGACTTCTGCAGATATGCATATCTGCTTCGGCATCTTCTTGTATAACATGGAGATACGTAGTGCCGATCCTGTCGTGGCATGTGAAAAGATAAAGTTGGCGACGGACCAACATTTCTCTTGTTATGATAGGCAGGAAGAGAGCATCAGTCTGAGCAATTATCGCGAAATGCATTATGGATATGAATAATGTTACTTGGCAATCAAAATATGAAAAGGAATAACTCTCTTAAAAGAGCAAAGACCCTGTTGAAAGAAACGATTTTACCTACTGGTAGCCTTTCTTTTCTGGACAGAGTAGATAATTTAGAGAAAATCTACCGCGATATTATTGCAATAGAATATCCAAATGTTCCAAGGGAAAGCCTTGCGAGTTTAGAGTCCTTTTGGACAGTAATTAAACACTGTTACAATCTGCATCAAGAGGGACTTTCGGCTGAAGCTACACTTTTTTTCTATGAAAAAATCTTCTGCAATGAAGATTATATAGAAAAATATGAACTTGAACCACAAAGTAGGCTCTATAGAATTAGGAAAACTGAAGTTAGTGGTCTGTTCAGTAAAGAAGAGATGTTCCATATCCCATTTGATAAAAGACATTTGATTACTAACGGTCGCTATAGTATTAACGGGATACCATCATTGTATTTGTGTGAATCAACTTATATCTGTTGGGAAGAATTGGGAAATCCCAACTTCGACACATGCAACGTATCAATGTTTGTGAACGAGCAGATGGTTTCTGTCATCAACGTTGCTCCTATAATGAAGGCATTTGATAAAGACAAAATACTTAAATACCCATTGGCGTATGTTTGCTCTTTGGGAACGAACCATCCTGAAGGCCCATTTAAGGAAGAATATGTTATACCACAGATGTTGATGCAGTGTCTTCTTATTCATAACAAAAGAAACACTAAAACGTCTTATGTGGGTATTAGATACTTGTCAAACAAGGCTTATGTTCAGCGACCTTTATTCCCATTGAACGAAAAGAAAGATTTAAAACGATATTTCAATTATGCATTCCCTGCATATGGTCCTTACGACAATGATGGACTGAGTAAGAAATTGAAATCGATATTTTCGTGGTCCTCCCCAGACACTTATGGTAGATATAGGTTACGAACAGCCAATATGAGTGTAGAAGAAAGACCTACTACGGACACATATAGTGTTTCTGCCTTTTCACAAATTGAAAATTGGTGTAATGTACAATGGGCTCATGATAATATGCTATCATATAATAGTTGGGAAGGAGCACTAAGTTTATAATAGAGATGATATTTGATATATGGCAATAAGGACAAAAACAAAACGTTATAATATATATGAGTAACAAAGAGATACAATTATCCTCGGAGCTGAGATTCGCTGTGCAAACCATCAAAACTGCTATCTTGCAGAGTCAGGCACGGGCTGTCAAAGGGGTCAATCAGGAACAGCTGGCCCTGTATTATGGTGTGGGAAGGTATATCTCCGAGAACACCCGTAACCAAAAATGGGGGTCTGGGGCTTTGAAGAGTATAAGTGAACGGTTAAGGCAAGAGTTGCCTGGGTTAAGGGGGTTCAGCGAGACAAATCTCAAAAATACGCGCTTGTTCTATGGGGCATGGAATGTCATAGAACCTAAATCGCCAATCGCAATTGGCGATTTGGCAAAGGTGCTGACTCCGAAGGAAGAACTACAACGTATATTTGAAGAAAGCAGCAATACAGGTGACTATAGAGCGGACGAAGTTTGGCAGATGGCAAATGTCGGAGGTGATGTCGGAGATTATGTCGGAGGTTGAAATGCAGCCCAACTCAATGAAAGGCAGAAGATTATTTTAATCGGCTGATAGAGACAGAACAAATGAATGTCCTAGATAGTGTCCTAGAAAATGTCCTAGAAACATCAGCTTCACTTGCATGGCATTTCAAAGTTGATGCAAGGACTATCTGCCGCGGCTAAGCGTTTTGCATACCAAAGGCTTTATCCGTCACGATGGGCCTGACAAGGGTAGACGCTGGGTTGCTGTAAAAGGATAATTGAGCGTTTCATCAGAAAGCTTACTCGTATTACTGATATTACTGAATAACATGCCGAAAATGGTTTGCGAACAAAAATAATGAGATTTGCGAACAAAATGAGAGAATCAATTATTGCAGAAAGATTATATTGGTGTTCGCGAAATGCAATTTTGTTCGCAAATTGTTCGCAAAACAAAGAAAAAGGAGCTACATTTTTGATGTAACTCCTTGATTTTCAGTGTGGACCAGCCAGGGCTTGAACCTGGGACCTCCAGATTATGAGTCTGTTGCTCTAACCAACTGAGCTACAAGTCCGGGAATCTTTTGCGATTCGGCTGCAAAGGTAATCATTTCTGTGGAAAAAGGAGAAATGAGCGAATAGTTTTTTATGGTTTTAACACATTTTGAATGGTTGTAGACGATGTATCCGACTGATTTGGCGTACCTTTGCAGGCGTTTTATGGAACTATATAGCCGGGCAGAGAGTCTTAGTCTGCCCTTGGCTATGAAGATGGCAGGGAAATGAAAACTATATATTTGGATAAGGAGGAATATAAAGAACAGGTGCCGATGGTAGCTACCATCGGTTTCTTTGACGGCGTACACCGTGGGCATCTTTTCCTGATAGAGCAGGTGGTTGCGCTTGCACGGCAGAAGGGGATGAGGCCGGCGGTAATTACATTTGACCGTCATCCGCGGCAGGTGCTTCATCCTGACTATCAGCCAAGGCTGTTGTCTACCCTTGACGAGAAGCGTGGTTTGTTGTCGCGTACAGGCGTTGACGTCATGGTCGTGCTTCCTTTCGATACCCGCATGGCTTCCTTTTCTGCCCGGGACTTTATGTCGAAGGTGCTTGCCGAACGGCTGAATGTCCGCCTGCTGCTGATAGGATATGACAACCGCTTCGGGCATAACCGGGCGGAGTCGTTTGCCGACTATGTAGAGTTTGGCAAAGAGCTGGGCATGGAAGTCATGCAGAGTGCTGCCTATAGGGTGGGGGAAAGCTACATCAGTTCATCGGTTGTCAGGGAATATATCGGGGAAGGTGATGTAGAGGCTGCCTGTGAGGGGTTGGGCTACCGCTATACGCTGGAAGGAATCGTTGTTGCCGGCTACAGGAACGGGCACAGGCTCGGTTTTCCCACGGCCAATCTCTCGGCTGTCCCGGAAGGAAAGCTGATTCCCGGAAATGGTGTCTATGCAGTAGAGGTGAAGCTCCCCTGCGACAATAGACTTCGTATGGGGATGATGAATATTGGCATAAGGCCGACGCTTGGCGGCAATGAACTTTCGCTTGAGGTTCATATCTTCGACTACACGGGCGACCTCTATGGACAGAAAGTCTCCGTCAGCTTCGTGAAACGTATCAGAGGGGAGAGAAAGTTCGCCAGCCTTGACGCATTGAAGGCTCAGCTGGAGGCCGACAAGGCAGAGATACTGAGCCTCAATGGCCTGAAAGCATGAATGTGGAAATTAAATCTCAAAGCAATTATAAATGAAAGGTAGCGTTGTAAGAAATTTGTTATTCGTCGTACTGTTTGTTGCAGTATTCGTCTTATTGCAAAACGTTGTGGCATTGACGGCGGCCGGGTTGGTGGCAGTGGCGACATCCCAGTCGTTCAGTGCGGTGTTGGGCAGCCTGCAAGGGGCGGAGAATGGCGGGCTGTACGCAGTCATATCCGTGTTCTTCAGCCTTGTCGTCATAGCTGTGTTCTGGAAGACCGGGTGGACGCCCGTTTCCCGTTCCTATCTCCGTTCCAAGCCGTGGACGGTACTGGCATGGGTCGTCCTGTTGGCCTTGGGTTCGATATTACCTTCGGAATTTCTGTCAGAGAAGGCGCAGCTGATGATGCCCGAGGGCTATCAGCAGCTCTTTGAGAACATCATGAAGTCTCCATGGGGATATGTGGCCTTGGGCCTGCTTGTCCCCGTCAGCGAGGAAATGGTCTTTCGCGGGGCTGTTCTCCGTTGTCTGCTCAACATGTCCGACAGGCGATGGCACTGGATTCCCATTGTGCTGTCGGCTGCCGTATTTGGCCTTATCCACCTGAATCTGGCGCAGGGAGTGCATGCGTTCTTCATCGGGCTGCTGCTCGGATGGATGTATTACCGCACGGAGAGCATCGTTCCCTGTGTCCTGTTCCACTGGATAAACAACAGCGTTGCCTACATTATGTTCCATCTGCTGCCGGACATGAACGACGGAAAGCTGATAGACCTGTTTCATGGCAGCGACAGGCTGATGTATGGGGGATTGTTCTTCTCCTTGTGCATACTGATACCGTCGGTTCTTCAATTGAACATGAGGATGAAGAGATAATGCTGCTGCGAAACCTGCAGGCGAAACCGCCTCCGACTGCGTCCTGATGGGACGGGTCGGAGGCGGTTTTGTCGTATGGCCGTCCTGTCGCTATCTGACGACAATCTTCTTCCCGTTGACGATGTAGACGCCCTTCGGCAGGCTGCTGAGGCTTGCCTTTCCCTTGCCTGCGCGGGTGCCGTCGGGTCTGTAGACGTAGGCGATGCCGTCCGGCGCATCTTGGCGGACGTCCGCTATGCCGTCGGCGGCAGGCTTGATGGTGAGACGGCCGGGGAAGTAATCAAACTGGTAATTGTCTGCAAGGCCTCCGCTGACGTATATCGTGTATTGTCCCGGAGTGTCGAACGAGGTTACCGTTGCGCCCGTTCCGTCCTTGACGGTGAACGCAGGAGCTTCGGTCAGGAGGACGGTCTGTTCGTTGTTCTGCAGGCTGTCCACGGTGTAGGTGAAGGCCGGCGTCTCTCCTGCCCCGATGGTCTGGCTGTCTGCACGGAGGTTGGCGGTTGCCTTCTTTACGTGGAGAACACCGTCGACAAACTCTACCTGCTCTTCCGTTACGGAGCCGCGTGCGATGTGGATGGCGTATTGTCCGACGGGCGACGAGGGCGTGGCTTCGCAGCTGAGTTGCGGCGTACCGCTGACATAGTCGCCCTTCAGCTGCCATCCGAAGTCGGGATTCTGTTCCCCATACGCCCTGATGGCACTTCGCGCCTTGAGTATGGTTCCGAACTCAATGATGTTGTCTGCCTTGGAGGCGAAGTCCTTCCACTGGCCGCTGCGCTTGTAGAGGTCTTTTGTGCCGGCAGGGACGTAGAGCCTTACGGTTGCCTTGTCGAGGTCGGCGAATACGCTGCGTCCCAGTCCGGGCACCTGCTTGGCATGCAGGCGTATCGCGGCCAGCATGCCGTTTCCTGCAAAGGCCTCGTCGCCTATCCGGGTGATGGTGCCGGGCAGCACGACCGTGGTCAGTCGGTTGCATCCTGCCAGTCCGTAGTCGTGTATCTTTCGGATGCCGTTCCTAATGCTGAGCGTCCCGGTGGCGTAGGGGAGCACGGCGATGATTTCGGACGAGTCTTTTGTCAGAATCATCGTGCCGTCCAGTACGTAGCTCTTGTCTTCGCCCGTTGGGATGGCGAGGGAGTCGAGTCTGGGCATCCGCCCGAATGAGCCGTCGGCAATGGCGGTCGTGGTCTTGGGGAGGCAGAGGGTGCGGATGGTGCGGCAGCCGTAGAAGGCGCGTTCAGGTATCTCGTGGTAGGCCGTGGTCAGCCTTTTGGTGCCGTCGGTGAGGTAAGGTTCTCCGCCTTCTACTATTTCGGCATCCTCCAAGTCGAGGTGGCTCAGCGCGCTGGGCAGGTTCTTGCCTTCGGCGTCGCGGCCGGCTATCCGGCGGATAAGCCGCAGGTCGGTCGAGTTGATTTTGCCGCTTACCTTCAGTTCCGATATTCTGTTGCGGACCGAGTCGGGGATGAGGTCTGCCAGCGTGCCCGGCACGTCAATGTCAACGGTATCTGTGAGCAGCTCTTGATTGACGCTGCCGAACCCGACAATCATGTCCTGATAGTTGGAAAAGCTATAGGAGCGTGGGTTCAGGAGGGCAATGTCGTAGAATCCGTCGGAGTCTCCTTCCCATCCCCAGTTTATCCAGACCTTCCCCTCGGCATCGTATCCGCAGAGCACGAAGGCGTGCCCTTCGTTTCCCGGCGTTACGCCCGTATAGAAGATGGCCCGTTGCTCGTTCAGCTCGTTGTATATAATGTCCATCCATTCGGCCTCTCCGTATGCGTCGCGTTCGAGCATGCGCGTGGTCTCGGGGTATCCCAGATTCCTCTTGAGTCCCTCGCAGGCGTTCTCGGTATAGGTTCCCGATCCGTCGGTGGCATACTGCATGTCGGCCGCCACACCGCAGTCGAGCATCAGCCTCGCGACGGCAGCGGCCTGTTCGGGGGTGTAGTCGCCGTTGTAGTCGTCTATCATGTTGTCCCAGTCGTATATGCTTTCGGCGTAGTCTACCGTTACGGTCTTGTAGCTTCTGTCGGCCTGCTTTACGTAGACGGAGTGTGTGCCCGTTCCCTGCCGCGGGTAGCCGTTGTAGCGCATAATCTGCGCCATGGCCGTGGCGACGCATCCCGTTACGGTCTTGCCCGTACTGCCGTAGCCCTGCCAGCCGCCGATGCCTGACTCGGTGCCCTCCGGGCAGAGGTCGTTGTAGGGCTTCTCCTGCCCCCAGTGCGAGGTTATCAGTGCCGGAACCTGCGGGGCATACTTGCCCGGGTCGGGCTTCGGCGTCTTGTGCGGCACGCCCTTTTCCACTATGTCGTTGATGGCAGCCTCGGCAGCTGCGAGATACCACCTGAAGTTTTCGTTTTCCGTGGTCTTGCTGAAGGCCGAGCCGGAGTAGCCGACGACGGCCGGGACGAGGTCGTCGTTGGCTATGATGGCGAACCCTCCCTGCTCGTAGCCTACGATGGTGTAGGCTCTGTTGGCCTGCAGGGGCTTGAGAGTTCCCCTTGGTGCAGGTGTTTTCCGTTGGCCGGCCACTTGGCCGAGCACCTGTGCTGCCGCGGCCTTGATGGCGGCTTTCGTTCTCGGTGCTGCTGAGACGGACAAGGCGAAGCTTAGTGCGAATAGCAGACTTGTGGACAATCGTCTGATGGAGTGCATGGTGTCTTGATGGTTATGAATGTATGTCTGTTAGCGAAGTTAGCTACTTTTTATTGTATATGCAGCTTGGGGGAGTATATTTTAGCGTACTTTAACCCTGTTCCGCCCGGAGCGGAATGGACGTAGGCCTTTATCCGGTAAGGTCGTTGCAGAGGAAAGATATATGTCTCACTGTTATGAGACGGTTGTCTCACTGTTATGAGACGATTGTCTCACTATTGTGAGACGGTTGTGAATATCCCGGTACGGGCATTGCCGGATGGGTGCCCGGACTGACATTCCTTGGGCGGTACGGCTTTTGGGATATGCCTTGCAGGGGCGGCTCCGGGGCGTGCGGAGCCGGGACGGACGGGAAACGAACGAGCCGCAACCCTCGGTGAGGATTGCGGCTCTGCCGTGTCTGCTGCCTTGGCCTGCCGGTGCAGGCCGGGGCATGGGGGGATTCTACTTGATGATGACCTTCTTGCCGTTGACGATGTAGACGCCCTTGCCGAGGCTGCGGAGGCTCTTGGCTTCCTTGAGTATCTGCTTGCCGTCTGTGGTATAGACGTTGTAGACGGTCTCGCCGTCGGCGTTGAGGCTCTGGATGGCGGTAACAACCTCTGCCTTTGCAGGCTCAGACTCCGAGTCGTCGGAGTAGACTGCCGTTACGCTGTACTCGTACTTGCCGGGAGCAGCTGGCTGGTCGGTGTAGCTGAGGCTGCCGGTGTTGGCAACCAGTTCGCCGTCGCGGTAGATATTGTATCCTACAGGTCCTGAGCCGGACTCAAACTTGGCATCGTCGATCATGAAGATGAAGGCTTGGTCGGCCGAGGTGATGTGGTGGATGGCGAAGTACTGCGTGCCTTCGGGGAGGTCTATGCTGACCTGCGTCCATTCGCCGGAGTTCTGCGTGCGGGTCTCGCCAATCTTGGTAAAGCTGGCAGTCTCCTTGTCGGTCTGGGATGCGAGCACGTCGAATTGCTCTGCGCCGTAGCTGTTGTCGCTCGCGTTGACGTTGTTCACCCAGAAGCTGACGGTCTGTGCGTGGCCGGAGAGGTGCGGGCTGATGAGCCAGTTGTCGGCAGCGACGAAGTTCTGTCCCGTCTCGTCGAGCTGATAGATGGCGACGGCCGCCTTGGTTCCGGAGTGCGGGTCAAGTGCGCCCGGCTGGAAGAAGTCGCCCGGCTGCCAGTTCATGAAGGCATATTCCTCGTCTTGGTGCCCGTAGCTTATGCTCTCGCTGAGTCCGGCCGACTTTCCGTGGTCGTTGTCGACGGTAGTCCAGTCGCCTAAGTCGAGGCTCCATGCTTCGTAGCTTTCAAAGTCGTCCGTGGTCTCGGCAAATGTCGTTGCCGGTGCCTCCCATGTCAGTCCTACCGCTGCTTGGCCCTCGGGGGTAGCCTTGAGGTTCTTCGGTGCAGGCACGTCCGCCTTGCTGAGGGAGACGGTTGCGCTGGCGACGTTGTTGTCGGCCTCGAGGTCGTTCTCCACGGTAACGGTGGCCTTCACGTCGAGCTGGTCTGCCGGGTCGAGTGTGGTCGTCTTGTAGGTTACGGGAATCTTGGCCTCCTGAAGCATTTCCAGACTCTTGGCGATGGTCTCTTCCTTAACAACCTTGTCGTTGACGGTTACGGTAACCTTGGCGTTCTCAAGTTTCTCGATGCCTTGGTTGGTAACCTTCACGCTGAGGCTGACGGTCTGTCCCTTCTTGGCGGTTTCGGGAGCGGTCAGTTCGATGGCTGCATCCTTCTGGACAGGGTCTGCAATCTTGATGTTGTCTACGAATACAGGATTGATGGCCGCTGTCTCGGCACTTCCGTTTATGCGCAGGATGACGTAGTCTTCGTTCGCCAGTTCCTTCGGCAGGTCCACGCTGATGCTCGTCCATTCGGAGCTTGCTTCGGCCGTGTTGTTTGCCCATACGGGTGCGGTGAAGGAACCGTCCTTCTTCTGGAAGGCCAAGTCTATCTTGCTCTGGTCTGCACCGTCGCCCCTATAGTCGAAGAGGAGCTTGGGAGCCGTCGCGCCCTTGAGGCTTATCTTGCCCGTGAGGATGGTGGAGTTGCCTGCCTCTTTGGGCTGGAAGATGAGCGAGCCGCCGTCTCCGTCGGAAGCCACTTCCTTGCTGATGTTCCATGAGGCGTTTCGGGAAGAGTACTCAAGGCCGATGAACTGGTTCTCGAGTGAGCCGCCCTTGAAGCTGTTGTGGAACGGCAGGGTGTACGGCTTGCCCACTACGAGGGCGGCTATGGCCCAGTCGCTTGAGCCGCCAGTGTTGTTTGCGTTGAGCACCCACTGCTTGTAGGCCTGTTCGCCTTCGCTGTTGTTCAGGCCGGTAACGGTATATTCGTTTACGCCCGTGAACTCATCGAGCAGGTCGCCTATGTTGCCGTCGTCGGTAACATCGTAGATGCTGTAGGTTACCTTGGCCGGGTCGATGAAGGCATTGTTTGCTCCCTTCACCTCGTCCCAGTAGAGCTTGGCCGACGTGTCGAGGTCGGCAGCATTGACGGGTCCCATTACCGGGACGTCCACTCCGACGTAGACCTTCTCTGTAGCCTTCCTGCCGTTGTTGTACTCGTTGTATGCGATGACGGTGTAGGTGTTGAAGCCGTTGGCCGGCTCTTCGTCTGTGAGGCTAAGCTCTGCGCCCGGAGCCGGGTTCTCGAAGCTCTTCACGAGGCGCGTGCCGTTCTTCACCTCAAGTTTGGTGATGTTTGCCAGAGTTGCGCCCTTGATGGTTCTGGTCGGTGCCTTGAAGCTGATGTTAGCCTTCAGCTCGCCTGCCGGGGCGGGCGTAACCTTGAGGTTCTGCACCGCGTCGGGTGCATTTTCGTCTATGGTGCTCTCAATGGAGATGGAATCGAGGAAGAGGTACAGCTTGTCGCGGTCGGAAATGGCATGGAAACCTAAGTAGTAGGTGCCGTCGGCCGTCGGGGTAATCTCCTGCTCGAAGACCTGATACTTGGTCGTGGTGAGGTCGGTCGGAGGCAGAACGTTGCCCGTCATTGCCTCGGCGGTGTTGTCTGCGCCCCACTTTACTTCCATGCGCTCTGTCTGGCTTGCCGAGCCTGCGCATGCCTTGAAGGAGACGTTATAGACCTTGCCCTTCTTCAGGTTGATAGGAGGAGAAATGAGCCAGTCGTCGGCAGCCTTTTCCTGATTGTACCTGTAGCGGAACACGGTGTTCTTGCTCTTGTGGTTCATCCATTCCCACGTGCTGCCGTCGGTGTTCTTGTCGATGATGGTGTAAATCTTGGAATCGGCTTCGGTGGCGAAGTCGTCGAAGAACGGAACCTCGAAGGCGTTTCCGATAATCTGCCCCTCGCTTGTTATCAGTGCACTCTTCCGGGTCGTATTGACAGCGCATACGGAGTAGGAGTAGTTTGCCAGTGTTGCATTCGGGAGCGTCTCTGTGAAGGTCGTGCCCGAGATGCCGTCAGCTACCTGCTCGGTCTTGCCGCCGGTGTTGCGGTAAACGTCGTAGGTGAGGTTGCCGAGATAGCCATTGTGCAGGCCTGCCGTCGGGGCATCCCATGTCAGGGTTACCTTGTTGTCGCCTTCGACCTTGAACTTCAGGTTGCTGACCGTTGCAGGTACGTCGTATCCGGCGTATGTGGTCAGTTTGGCCTTGGGGCTGCTTCCCGCCTCGTTGGTGGTAACAACGGAGAACTTGACAACGCCTTCGTCTACGTTGACGTTGGTCGTTACCTGCTTGCCGGCCTCTGCATTGCCGCTTGCTGCCTCTTCGCCGTTAATCAGGACGGAGTACTTGAGGCTGCCCGTGAGGTCGCTTCCGTCAAACTTCTTGTTGGGGGCGGTGAACTGGAACGTGCCGCTGGTGGCTGCGCCTGCAAAGTTGGCTGCAAGGTTGGTGGCTGCTGCCGGTGCGCCACTCTCCGTCTTGGGTGCGGGAATGGTGAAGGCCGTCAGCGTCTGGTCTGGTGCAAACGTCCCGACCGGGGTTACGTGGCCGTCGGAAAGGTCAACGGTGTAGAGCTGGGAGTTTCCGTCCTTGTCCTTTGAAGCCCAGTAGAAGTCATTGGTAACCGGGTCAATCTCACCGCTCTGGTAGTAGTATCCTCCTTCGGAGTTCTTTACTTCGACTCCCGTTGAGCCTTTGAGGGTCTCCACGCCGGTTTTGCGGTCAATCTGATAGAGACTGCCTTCGATGTCAACACCGTAGGCATAGCCGTCGTTCGCAATACCCAGCGCAATGTAGAAGTGGGAGGATGGCGCGATGGCGGTGCGGGTGAGCGTGCTGTAATCAATTACGCCCCACTCCTGATTTTGCAGGTCGGCCGTATAGAATTGTCCGAACACCTCCTCAGTCTTGGGGTCGATGGCTGTCTCCGTAGCGATGAGGCTGTAGTCGCTGGTACTCTGCGGAGTGGCTGCCAGTTCCCATGTGTTGGTGTCGAAGGCGTAGTGATAGACGAGGATGAAACCGAAACTTGCATACTGTGTGTTGAAGTAGATGCCGTGAAGTTGGTCGTCTATAAGGCCACTGCCACCATTGAAGAATCCGTCGGTGTAGTTGGCCAGCAGTTCAAAGTTGACGGCCGGGGTAGGATGGAACGAACACATGCCCATCGCGTTTTCGGAGGTCATGTTGCCCCACATGGTCAGGTCTGGATTGACCGTCAGCATGTTGTTGCTTGGGGCCTGCCTCACTGTCACGATTGGGCGGCTGAAGAGTGGGCTGATGTTGCTCATGGCCGACATTCCCCTCAATGTAGGGAAGGCCTTTTTGGGATCAACCTGTTGCTGCGTACTTTTCTGCCCGGGCAGAGTCTTCGTCAGCTTGAAAGGAACTTTGTTCATCGGCGTCGTCTGGGCCGATGCAGGCAATGCTGTCGCAGCCGCGACAAGTCCTGCCATTAGGTAAGTGAGCCTTTTAGTCATGTTAGATTGTTTTAATTAATAATTAAGGAATAGTTTACAAAGCATGTTACTCTTTCGCAAATATATAGATTTGTTTTGAAAAAACCTAATTTTAATTACTATTTATTGCCGAAAAGCATGAAAATAGTGGAAATTTGTGCACAAAACAATGGTTTTGTGTGGCTTTGAAGACCTTTTTATGAGTGAGGGCGAGACTTGGTTTCATCTTGTCTGCGGTAAGGTTCAAGGAGCTTTCATTGTCCGAGTGTTGTTCCCGGTTCTCTTTCTTTCCGTCATTTTTCCCCTCCTTGTGGCTTGCCTGCACGCCTGATGGGTCTGGGCGTCTGTCCTGCCGGGGTGTCGTCCGCTTTGCCGGCGAAGGCCGCCCTCTGCCCGTCATTCCCCCTGTGTGGCATGGGCAGCGTGGGCGGAAGTCTGGGGCAAGCAGGCAGTGATGGCAGGTCGGTGGAACGAAAACGGCACTTTCATGGAACGAAAGTGCCGTTTTGACGACGTGAAAGTGCCGTTTTCGTGGAGCGAAATAGGCTTGTTGGCGTATCCTATATATAACTTGTTGTTTTTCAGAACGCTGCGAAGTATGAGAGAATGGGCGGCAGATGCCTGATGCCTATTCCGTTCTTTGTCAGCAAGAACGTCGTCGGGCCAGACGCTTTGCCGGATGTCTACATATAATATGGTAGCTTACATTCCGTGAGATTGTAAGAATAAGGAAACGATAATTTTGTATTCTGTTCATGTTTTCGCAATGAAGATGCAACATGGATAGATTAATTTTGCAGTGTCTTTAGGCCAAGGACTGTATAGAAGTTATGAAATTTAATGTTAAGAAAATGAATCGTAAAAATCTATTCAAAAGGCTCGTCCTGTCTGTCTTTATCATCGGTGCATCGGCTAACGGCTTGAGTGCACAGGACATCACTGCCCTCAGGGAGAGCGATTACACCATTCCGTCGTGGGTCAGCCTGAAAGCGGCCTACAACAAGTTGCAGTCGGCCCGGCAGCCATACAGCATCAACATGGTGTACAACGGCGATCCGGCTACCCGCATGGGATTCAGCTGGTTCACCAATCTCACGGACGTAAGGGGAGAGGTCCGAATCGTCGAGAAGGCCGACGCTGCCGCAGAAGACTTCAGCAATGCCGGCACGATGGTGTTCAAGGCAGACGTGACGGATGCCCGGTTGAACTATTACAGCAAGAAGAACGGTGAGGAAATCGGAAAAACGGGGATTCAGATTGGCGACAAGAAGGACTATACGGCCCATAAGGCTGTTGCCACGGGGCTGAAGCCTGCTACTACCTACAGCTTCCGGGTGGGCAGCGACGGCGGATGGAGCGAGATAGGTACCTTTACCACTGCAAAAGAAGGCAAGAACGATTTCTCCTTTGTCTATATTACCGACACGCAGGCAAACACAGCCGAGATGTTCGATATCTCGCAGAAGACGGTGCACAGGGCATTGAATACCGTACCCGGTGCGAGTTTCCTTCTCTGCAACGGCGACTTCGTGGAAAGTTCAGGCAAGGAAAACTCGGAATGGGAGTGGGAACAGTGGTTCTCCACCATGCAGGACTGCTGGCTTACCATGCCTATTGTGCCTGTTCAGGGAAATCACGATACGAGTCCGAACAACAATTTCAGCCTGCATTTCAATACCGACACCACCTATAACGACATGCCGGGAGTTGTGCCCACGGCAATGGACGGCACGGTTTACTCCTTTGTCTATGGCGATGCGCTGTTCTTGGTCGTCAATTATGAAGACTGGAAGAAGGAGGGCTATTTCAGCTCCTTGGCAGAATGGATGCGCAAGGAGGTCGAAAAGCATCCCGGTACAAGATGGCGCATTGCCACTTATCATAAATGTATGTTCACGGGCAGCAGGTCGCATCAGAGCGATAAAGACCAAGTGGCGTTGAGAGAAGCGATGCTGCCTGTGTTCGACGAGCTGAAGATAGACCTCGCGCTGCAAGGGCACGACCATGTCTATGAGGTTATCGGCCCGGTCGTGAACACAAGCAAGACGCTTGTAGGCGACGCTATTGAGGAGCAGATAGACATGACGGGCGGCGTCCGCGAGAACATGACGGGCAAGCAGGGAGGAGTGTACAACGTGGCAAACGGAACGTTGTATTTCCTGAACAACTCTGCCGGCAGGAAAAAGTATGAACCTCGCGATGAGGAGGAAATGAAGGCGGAGGAGCCTGTCCACCTCGTGCAAGACTACTGGGGGCTGTTCTCGGGTAAGTTCGGACAGACGGGCGAGCCTACTTTCAGTTCAGTTGCTGTAACCAACGACGCCATAGACATCGTTACCTACACCGTGGACGGGAACGGAAAGGAAAGCGTGTTCGACAGTTTCAAGGTTGTAAAGAAAACCAATACGGGCATTTCTGGTCTCGCCGCAGGCAAGGTGCAAATCGGAGTAGACGACAATAAGAATATCGTAGTGTCCGGCTTGTCTCCCGATAATGTTGAAATATATGATGTGGCAGGTGTTCTTTGCAAGAAGACGGGCGGTGTCAGCCTGTTAGATGCTTCTTCATTGCCAAGCGGTACCTATCTGGTGAGGGTTATGGCAGGCGGACACACCTACACGCAAAAGATTATATTGTAGTCCGGCTTTTGATTTGCCACTAAGAGTTTCAGGTATTTTGTTCCTTTTTACTACCAATCGGGGCGGTGCTTTCAGGGCGTCGCCCCATTCCTGTTGCGAGCGTGGGGAGGACGAAAGGATAGTGATGCCTTTGATGTTTTGCCTATGTTGCCTGAACATTCGTAGAGAGCAGCCGGATAAATCCTTTTGCCGTTCTTCCGTTGCGTCCATACCGGCAAGGGGTGTATGGTAAAGAGGCTTGTTCTATGGCCCAAGCTGACGGTTCAGGCTATTTCTTGGAGATAGTCGGGGGAGGTCAGGTTCTTGTGCAAAACGCAGGAGTCCTGCACGGAAACCGTGCAGGACTCTTTTCCGGCGACTGCCTTCGGGCTTATCCGAATTGTATGCAGGCGGGCTTGCTCAGCTTGATGTCCTGATGGGTGTCGCTGAGCAGTCCTGTCTCGGGATTGCGGCTGAATACCTGTATCTTGTTGGAGTCGCGGCAGGCTACCAGAAGGAACTTGCCGTTAGGGGTGATGGCAAAGTTGCGTGGGTGGGTGCCGGTCGTCTGGTAGCCGGTCTTTGTCAGCTTGCCGGTCTCTTTGTCTATCTTGAAGATGGCGATTCCGTCGGCTTTCAGGCAGTTGCTGGCATAGAGGAACTTTCCGTCGGGACTGACGTGTATGTCGGCACCGCCGCGCGACTTGGCATTGTTTGTCGGGACAGACTGAATCTCGGTCAGTCTTCCGTCGGCATGGTCGAATACCGTTACCCGTCCAGAAAGCTCGTTCATCAGGTAGGCATGCTTGCCCTCAGGGGAGAAGGTGAGATGCCGCGGCCCTGAGTCCTTGCCGATTTTGGCTGCTATCGGAGCCTCGTCTATATAGATGTAGCCAGACTCTTTGGAATATTTGAAGCGCAGGATTTGGTCTGCACTGAAGTCGGTAGCGAAGATATAGCCGTCAGGGGTCAGCTTCACGCAGTGGATGTGCGGGCGGTTTTGCCGTGTCTGGTCAGGTCCGCCTGTGTGTCCGCCGAATAGTCTCTGGCATTTGTCGAGTGTTCCGTCGGGCAGGATGGGGAAGATGCTCATGCTGCCTCCGCTATAGTTGGCTGTTATGGCCATTCTTTCGTCTGCCTCGACATAGCAGGGGGCTTCCCCGTTTGTGGGTTGCGTGTTGAGCAGTTTCATTTTTCCGTCCTTCTGATTGAAGGAGATGCAGTTGATTGACGCCTTCTTGTCGTTGGTCTCGCTGACGGCATAAATATATTTTCCGTCCTTGGAAAAGGTGAGATAGGAAGGATTCTTCAGGTCGAGAACACCGAGGCTGGTCGCCTTGCCCGTCTTTTGGTCGAAATCGAAGGAGTAGATGCCCCGGCTGTTGGTGTCGGTATAGGTTCCTACTGCCATTTTTAGGGGATTGCCAGCCTGCACGCATGTTGCAGCCAAGGCGCATAGTCCCAGTAAGATGCTTTTGGTTTTCATTTTCAACAGTTCTTATATTATTTATGTTCTTTGTATGTGTTGCTTGTCGGTCTGCTTGCCGGCTGTACGCGAAATGGCCTTTTCGTTTATTTGTCAGCTTCTTCCGTGGCTGTTGGTCAATAGCCAGACGAATCCTTTGGCTGTCCGTTCGCCGTTGTCTTGGAAGTGGTTGCCCTTGTTCCACTCAAGGGTGCAGTGTGTCCGGCTTTGCGGTATAGCTCATATTGCCGCCTGATACATTCTCCTACGTGCGACATGATTTCCGTTTTCGTGTGCTCCTCGCGGTCGCCAAGGCTAAGGTAGGCCAGTTGGAGAGTGGGAGAGCGTTGGGCAGCGTAGTCGAGCCAGTTTTTGAACCAGACGGAGGGAGAAGCTGATGCTATGCCGTGAAATGATGTGGACTGGTAGGATGCCCAAAGGGCGAAGAGTCCGGCAAGCGAGTAGCCGCCGAGATAGTACCGTGTTTGGCTTTGTTCCAATCCGTACAGACGACGGATAGCAGGGATGAGTTCGTGCTCTATATATAATAAGGTGGAAGGTGCTTTGTTCCCAAAAGGAATTTTCCCAAAGGCGGGTGGGGCCTCCCATGGAGTCAGTTCCTCGTTCCATTTCTGTATCTTAAAGGCAGCGAACAGGAAATTATTCCCATAATGTTGCTCTATGAAAGCTATCTCTTTGTCTAATTCTCCTAAATCGTGACTGTCTACGGGCTGAATGAGTACGGAAAACGGTTGCCCGGCCTCTTCCTTAGGGGCAGATGGGAGGTGGAAAACGGTACATTCGTGTGAGCCTATGAAGGAAATGGTTTTCTGATGTGTCATTTTTGATTGTTTTTTCTGTTTGTTGCAAAAGTATGAATTAATCTTAGAATTACCGTAAAAAGGTTGTCGGGAACTTCCTTTGTTTAATATTTTTGGTGTTTGTATGGCCTTTTTTAATACTTTGCAAAAGTCGTTTTTGAGTGTGAAAGTAAAAAAATATTAGAAAAAAATCCCTGATTGTTTGGTTTGTACTGATATTTGTTGTACCTTTGCACTCGCTTTTCCGCCAGACAGTCTCTTGACCGTCTGTTGCGGA
>NZ_BAKG01000011.1 GCF_000614065.1 Prevotella dentasini JCM 15908
TATAAATTTTCCGCTAACCGTATATAAATTTTCTGCTGACCGTATATAAATTCAAGGCATGCCGCAAGCGGGTTTTTCTCCCGTTGTCAGCGGCCTTTTTTCGGTTGCAGGTGTGCCTTCGGCAATAGGGTCTGTGAGGTTTGGCATCCCGTTGCCTGTCTCGGTCTGGGCGGAGGTGTCGTATCGGAATCAGGCCGTAACGGCTTTTCTGAATTGTTCCATGAGCCACTCTTTCTGCTCGGGTATGCTCATGTGGCTGTTGTCCAGCTCTATGGCGTCGGCAGCCTTGCGCAGGGGAGACACCTCGCGGTGAGAGTCTATATAGTCGCGTTCCTGCACGTTCTTGAGAATATCGTCGAAATTGGCCTCCATCCCTTTTCCTTTCAGCTCATCGAAGCGGCGTTGTGCACGTATTTCCGCCGATGCCGTAACGAATATCTTGAGCTCTGCATCCGGGAAGACCGCAGTGCCTATATCGCGTCCGTCCATGACGATTCCCTTCTGCTTTCCCATGTCTTGCTGTTGGGCCACAAGGGCTTGGCGCACGGCGGCAATGGCGGCAATGGGGCTGACGCGTGAAGAGACCTCCATGTTTCGGATAGACGTCTCTACATTCTCTCCGTTCAGGCAGGTGTCCGGCCGCCCGGTCTTTGGATTCAGCCGGAATGTAATCTGAATGTTGGGTATTTGCGCTTCGAGTTCCTGCTGCCGTACCGTTCCGTCGGCGTTGAAGAGCTTTTTGCGCAGGGCGTAAAGGGTTACTGCACGGTACATGGCACCGGTGTCTACATAGACGTAGCCAATCTCCCTTGCCAAATCCTTGGCCATGGTACTCTTTCCGCAGGATGAGTATCCGTCGATTGCAATTGTTATTTTCTTCATAGTGTATTGCGATAGTTGGGAAGTTGCAGGAAGTTGTTGTTGTCCGGGAAATCCGGGCATTGTGAACATCTTCCTTTCATGTTGTTGTCAGAACGAATAGGCGAGATTTACCAAGAGCGAGCTGCTTGAGGCATGGTATTTCCCGTAGGCTATATTGAGCTTGAAACGCTCCAGATTGACGCCGCCTCCAATGCTGAACCCTGCGCCATGCGAGCTTTCCTCGTCGCCCGTCCCCATCTTCATCTCTTCCGCGCGGCGGAAGTTGTAGCCTACTCCTGCCCAGATGCTCTCTGAAAGGAGGATGTCGGCACCCACGCAAAGATGGTTGGCAAAGCGGTAATTGTAGTGTGTCAGGTCGACCAGCGTCGCCGATATCCGCACGGGAAGGGCCGCAAAGGTCTTGCTCACGCCAATCTGCAGGTCGAAAGGCATCTTGCCGAAATCTTCCTCGTATGCCTTTACCTGACCGCCAAGGTTCTTTGCCACTACCGACAGCGACCATTCGCGCTCCGGCATATACCAGTTCAGCCCAAGGTCCACGCCCACGGCCATGCTGTTGTAATCCCCGATATAGGCCGAAACCAGCTTCGCCGTGATGCCGCCGACGAGGTTGCGCGCCAGTTCGTAGGCAAATATTCCTTCAACGGCTATTTCGCTTGCATTGAATGTCCCAGTCTGGACATTGTTTTCGTCCGTCTGCTTCATCTTGCCGTAATTCATATACCGGATGCCTGCACCCAATGTGGCTTTCTCCTTTATGGGCTTGCTGAACGATGCTCCTGCGAGGTTGGCCCCGCTCATATAGTTCATGTAGTTGAGTCCGACGGTCATGCCGCTCACCGAGGCTGCCAAGGCCGGATTGGAGAACATCAGGAGGGGTCGTCCTCTATGATGGTAATGTTCTCTCCTCCCAGTGCGGCAGCATGTGCGCTGACAGGCAGCCGCAGGAAATTGTATTCTGTTTGGCTTTCCTGCCCTTGTATCATTGTAGCTGTCAACAGGAAGAGGAGAGCGAAAGTCAACTTTTTCATTTAATCTACTTTAATTTATTGGCAAAGATACTGCTTTTTCCGAATATCTTATTACTTTTGCGTTGCAATTTGTCTATTTATCCATAGACAGCCGGAGAGGATTTTCTCCCAAAGGGAAGTCCTGACAGAAGGGGCGGCTGTGATAGGCTGACAGCTCCACGGCCTGCTGCACATCATCCGTGAGTTCCTTTTAGAATCCACAAAGTATCAACGCAGAACGTTCACATTTAGTGTTTGGCATTGGAAATAAAGAAATCAGATAAGGCAAATCTTGAAAATAAGCGATGGGTTGGCTTCGTGCTGGGACTCATTGTGGCCTTCTCGTTGTTTTTCGTTGCGATGGAATATTCCAATGAAGGAAATGCCGGGGACGACAGTCAGCGTACGGTGTCGGCAAAGAACCTGACCATTCACGACACGGAGATGCTGCCTGCCATAGACCAAAAGGATTTGGCAGAAAAGAAGGACGAGGAGAAACCTACCCTTGACGACCTCCTGAACCTGAAGCGGAGCAGCAATCCCGTTAAGGTTACGCCCCGCAATGCCGGCAATATCAATTCCAACGACAAGCAGACGGCAGCACCGAATATAAACGACGAGCTGATTGTATCCGAACAGGCTGACAAGCTCCCCGACCCTCCAAAGGTAAAGGAAGTGGCGGAGAAGGAAACCAACAAGATGACGGACGACCCCTCTCTGGAAGAGATAGAACGATACGACGACAAGGTAAGCAAGCGTATTCTTTCCGAGACTCCGACGCCGCCGGGCGGATGGGTGGAGTTTATGAAATGGCTGACGAAAAGCCTTACCTATCCCGCTGCTGCCAAAAAAATCAAAAAGCAAGGCTCGGTAAGTGTTGCTTTCATTATAGAGCCTGACGGCATGGTTAGTGATGTCAGGATAAAACAAGGCGGCTATGCTGCCTTTGAGCAGGAGGCTCTCCGGGTTCTCAAGACTATGGGAAGGTGGAAGCCCGGCATAGCAAAGGGTCGTCCGTGCCGCTCGTTGGTAGAGATTCCCATTGTCTTCAGTCTATAATGCTGCCGAAGCGCAGTTACAAGCAAATTTCCGATAATCCTAAAACAAAAGAGCAATTATGTATACATCTGACGAACTCTTGGACATTGTCAACAACTATCTTGACGAACTTCCCTATACACGCCAACCGCAAAGTCTGTACGAACCTATCAGGTATGCGCTCTCGCTGGGCGGAAAGCGCATACGTCCTATATTGATGCTTTTGAGCTACAATCTATATAAGGAGAATCCGGCGGATATTCTGCCGACGGCATGCGCCTTGGAGACCTACCACAACTACACGCTCCTGCACGACGACCTGATGGACAATGCGCCCATCCGCCGCGGAAAGCCTACGGTACACATCAAGTGGAATCCCAATCTTGCCATCCTTTCGGGCGACTCCATGCTCGTGCTGGCCTACGAGCGTCTGGCGCAGTCGCCTTATCGTCTGCACGAAATACTGCATCTCTTCACGGAAACGGCCCTCGAGATAGGAGAGGGGCAGCAATACGACATGGAGTTCGAGAGCAGGGAAGACGTAACCGAGGCGGAATACATCGAAATGATTCGTCTCAAGACCAGCGTCCTTCTGGCCTGCGCAACGAAGATGGGGGCCATTCTGGCCGATGCCCCGGAGGAGGATGCAGAGAATCTATACAAGTTCGGCGAGCAGATAGGACTGGCATTTCAGCTGCAGGACGACTATCTCGACGTCTACGGCGACCCGAAGGTCTTCGGGAAGAAGATAGGCGGAGACATTATCTCCAACAAAAAGACCTATATGCTCATCAATGCCTTCAACCGGGCAAACGAGACCCAGCTCAGGGAGCTGAAGGACTGGATTGGCAGGACGGAGTTCGATGCCGGGGAAAAGGTTGCCGCCGTTACGGCTCTCTACAATGACATGGGGATAGACCGGCTGGCGCAGGAGAAGATTGACTTCTTCTTTGAGCAGAGCCGGAAATACCTTGACGCCGTCAATCTTCCATCCGGGAGAAAGGCCGAGCTGACTGCATATTCCGCACGCATAATGAAGCGTCGGAAGTAACCGGTACACCTGTCCCCCTGCTTCCGGCCAAGCAAACGAAATAGTTATTTACCGCTCCGATATGCCCTACCGCAGACTTCCCAAGACCGACGCCGCGCGCCTTAAGGCCCTCAAGACGCTGCTGAGCAATAATGACCTTCATGCAGTCAGAGACCGCTTTCTTGACTGGAAGCTCATCAATCAGGCGCAGCCGCTGTATAACCGCCTGCTGACGGCCGTAGAGCAATACAGGATTTCGAAAAGCTCGCAGGTGCGCAATGCCCGCAAGACGGACACGCTGCAGCACCGCGCGACGATGTATATAAGCCATTTCGTGCAGGTTCTCCTGATGGCGGTAGAGCGTGGGGAAATAAAGCGGACGGTACTGGAACTTTACGGACTGCCGGAGGATGCGACGACCATCCCTAACCTGAAGACGGCAGACGGACTTCTGAAATGGGGAACGAAGATAACGGAAGGCGAGAAGGCCCGTATAGGGAAAGGAGGACGCCCCGTCTGCAATCCGTCCATAGGCATGGTGGCTGCCCATTTCGACCTCTTCAGGGAGGCATACGACAATCAGCGTCTCCTGCAACAGCGGACAGAGAAATCGGCCCGGATTATCTCAAGTCTCCGCCCGGACATAGATGCCCTGCTGCTGGAGGCATGGAACTGCATAGAGAGCCACTATGCGGAGCTTCCTCCCGAACAACGCTTTGATGCCTGCCGGAGGTTCGGGGTAGTCTACTACTACCGGCGAAACGAGGAGCATCTCTATTAGAACAATACAGAATGGACATAAAGAACAAGAAAACAATGATAATAGACACCCACGCCCATCTGGACGGCGAGGAGTTCAGGGACGACCTGCACGAGGTCATCCGGCGGTCGAAGGAGGCCGGCGTGGGAAAGGTTTTCCTGCCTGCCATTGACCTGTTTTCGACGGACAACATACTGAAGGTCTGCAAGGACTACGCCGGCTATTGCCATCCGATGACAGGCCTGCACCCGGAAGAGGTGAAGCCCGGCTACGGGGAAGTGCTGACCGAAATGCACCGGCGGCTGCTCGACAATCTGAGCGGCAGAACCCCGGAGCCGCGCTTCATAGCCGTCGGCGAGGTGGGGCTCGACTTTTATTGGTCGCGCGAGTTTCAGGAAGAGCAGCTCAAGGCCTTCGAGGAGCAGGTTCGGTGGAGCATAGAGACCCGCCTGCCGCTGATGATTCACTGCCGGAAGGCGCAGAACGAGCTGCTGCACATACTCAGCCAATACAAGGACGAGCTTCCCGGAGGAGTGTTCCACTGCTTTACGGGAAATCAGAAGGAGGCTCTGGCCTACCTTGAGTTCGGGAACTTCGTGCTTGGAATAGGCGGCGTGTCAACCTTCAAAAGCAGCCATCTGCGCGAAGACCTGCCTGCCTGCGTGCCGCTCGACCGCATCGTCTTGGAGACGGACAGCCCCTACATGGCCCCCGTTCCGCACAGGGGAGTCAGAAACGAAAGTGCATTTGTCGTGAACGTGCAGCAGACGCTTGCCGACTGCTACGGGGTGAGTGCCGAAGAGGTTGCCGTGCGGACCAATGCCAATGTCCTCAGAGTTTTCGGAATCTCCGTTTAGCCCCCGTGCGGATGCCCGGGCGACAGCCGTCTCTTAGGATGCTCCCGCAGTTCTTCAGCGTGATTCCGCCGGATTCATAGCGACGAAAGCCGTGTGCCAGTGCCCTTCCCGGGTACTGGCACACGGCTTTTTTGTCTGCCGGAATCCGCCTGATTCTGCAAGGGAAACAATCCGTTTCCCGGGAGAAGTCTGATAGGCTGGCATATAGGCTGTGTGCATTTTCGTGAAAAGGCATTATCCTTCCGGCTAATGGATACTGTCGTTTCCCTAAAAACATAATTGCTTTTTTAGAAGCAGTATGGTCGTTTTTTAGAAAAGGTATATACTTTTTCCCAAAATTATAATTATAGATTTCAAAATTGTAATTATAGAATTAAAAAACATAATTATGTTTTCTATAAAAGGTATATATGTTTTTTTAGAAAATCTATCCTCAAGGTTCAAGAAAAGGCAAAATAGCGTAAATGAATTGTGAGTCAGTCAGTTCTGATTTTTAAGCCATTTGTCCGAAAACCGTCAAAAGACAGGCTTATGCCTACTTCGGACAGAGCAGCGTTACCAAAACATTACCACCTCCTTTGCAAGTGAGGATTGGGAAAAGCGGTAACGAACAGTGTAAAATCCGACCTGAACTTCGGGGATTACCTCCTGCAAAGGTACGTCGATGAAAAGAAATAGGCAAATAAATTGCGGATTGTTTCTTTACCATTGAACGACAATGTTTTGCATAGCAACAAATAACCTGACAATGAATAGTTTTGTAAACCGTAAAAAGTCAGAGTTATGCGTAGTACGTTTAAGGTTCTGTTCTACCTCAAAAAGAACGCCCCCAAGAAGAACGGTTCCGTTCCCGTGATGTGTCGTATCACCATTGACGGTACGATAGCCCAGTTCAGTTGCAAATGCGACATCCATCCCGACTTGTGGGATATCAAAAGCAACCGAGCTTCGGGAAAAAGTACCGTGGCGTTGGAAACCAACCGTTTCTTGGACAAGATACGTGTCGGCATCAATGCCAAATACAAGGAGATAGCCGAGCGGGATAACTATGTCACTGCCGAGAAAGTGAAGAATGCTTTCTTGGGCTTGGAGATGCGGCACGAAACCCTGCTGAAAGTCTTTGCCCAGCACAATGATGACTTTTCCAAACAGGTCGATGCAGGCTTGCGATGCCCATCCACCTACCACAAGTACTGCACGGTCTATAAACATTTGGAGGAGTTTATCAAGACCCGCTACCGTGTCAGCGACATTGCTTTGAAAGAACTCACTCCGGCTTTCATTACCGACTTTGACATCTTCTTGCGCACCGAAAAGCAATGCTGTAACAACACGGTATGGATTTACATGATGCCTCTGCGCCGTATGATTACCATTGCCCAGAACCACGGATGGATAGTCCGTGACCCGTTCGTGGATTACAGCATATCCGCCGAGAGTACAGACAGGGACTATCTGACCAAGGATGAAATCCGCCGACTGTTGGATTTGAAGTTCAGGCGTAAATCAATAGAGCTGGTTCGGGATTTGTATGTCTTCTGCTGTTTTACAGGTTTGTCCTTTACCGATATGAAGAACCTGACCAAGGACAACCTTCAAACCTCCTTTGACGGTAAACTCTGGATTATGACCAAGCGGCAAAAGACGGGAGGTGGAGTCCAACATCATGCTTTTGGATATTCCGAAGCAGACTATAGAAAAGTACGATGGTATGGCGAATGACAACCTGCTCCTGCCCGTTCCGCAGTATATTACCGCCTGCAAGAACATCAAGAAAATCATCGGACTCTGCGGTATCGAAAAAGAGATTACGTGGCATACCAGCCGCCACACTATGGCGACGGAAATCTGTCTGACCAACGGCGTTCCCATCGAAACCCTTTCCAAGATGCTCGGACACACAAATATCCGCACCACGCAGATTTACGCCAAAATCACCCACGAAAAGGAAAGTCGGGACATGGCGGCACTCTCCGACAAACTGAGTAAGATAGAGCAGTTCAATGGTATCACTATATAAAAGGAGGACGAACGATGAAAAGAGAAATCATAACCATTGGAGAGAACGGAAAAATACATATCCCGACAATTACCGTTTGGATGTCGGCTTGCGAAATAGCCTCCTTGTTCGGCGTATTCTCCGGCAAGGTAAACAGCCACATCAAGTCTATCTTCAAAGAGGGCTTGCTCAGGGAAGATGAGGTAATGCAAACGCTATTGTTTAGGGATGGTTCGGTGGATTTATACAACCTTGAAATGATTACGATGCTGTCATTTCGCTTTGCTTCTCCACAGGCAAAGAGTTTCCGTCAATGGATAATCGGAAGACTGACCGAAAAGAAGAGAACAAGTCCTCCATTACTTGTGTGTTATGGCAAAGGAGGATGGTACAACTGAATATGAGAACAGGCAGTAAGAAAAATATTTCTTACTGCCTGTTTCTCCGTCAAGGCTTCTCAAACCGAGGACGGTAATTCTCCTGCAACAGCTTTTCCACATCTTCTTCCCGGTAGAGTACTTTTCCGCCTAACTTGACAAAGGAGATTCTTCCCATGTTGCGATAATCCTGTAACGTGCGCCGGTTGATATGCAACAGGCGGGACAGTTCATCGTCCGTCAGATAGCGATGCCCGTTAAGCAGAGGTCTGTTTTTTTTCCGCAGGACATCTATTCCCTTTATCATGCGGTCGCTCGCGTTGAGAAAGTGCGCAATCTCTTCGTTGTTCTTGGTCTTTACATCGTTGTCCATATTTTACATCGGATTTAGTGGTGATACTATTCATTGGTCATAAAGCGGAGGATTGTTCGAGCAGTTTCCCGACATCCTCCGGCTTGTAGAACATCTTATACCCTATTTGCGTATAGGGCAGCATCCGGTTGCTGCGGTAAGTTTGCAGGGTACGCAAACTGATGTTCAGGATTCGGCAGACATCCTGATTGTCCAGCCACCTGCATATGCTTTTCGTCACACTCCCGACACAGGGCATCGACTTTGGCGGTCAAAATGCGAAAACGTTCCATCATGGCTTCATACGTTTTCTTCTCGATTGTTATTACTTCCATATTCTTGTCCGTTTTAATGTTACACTTTGTGCAAATGTACTTACGGAGGAAGCATTCTAAACCAGCATTTCCTTTACTGCGTACTTGTGGCTTCAATATGGATGCTTTTGTCGTATGGCTTTTGGAATCAGACAGAAAAATCTCTATTCAGTACATATTTAGCATACAATCCGGACGGTTTTAACTCCCGAACTTTGCACCATAATCAAATTCAAAGAATTATGGATGTCATAACAATCGAAAGCAAAGCCTACCACGATCTGATGGGCAAAATAGAGAAGATTCTCCGGTATATAGAGAAGGAAGAAAAGGCAAAGGCGGAGTATGAGAACCGCCTCGTCACCAATGATGAGTTAGCCGAAATGCTCGGTATCAGCAAACGTACCCTCCAGCGTATGCGCAGTGCGGACAGAATCAACTACAAGATGATTTATGGGCGTTGCTACTACGACCTGCACGACATTGAGGAGGCGATACGTAACAGAAGCCTCTATTGTAACCCGAAAAATATGGAAGAGCTACGACACAATTTCAAACTCAAAAGCAGGAGGATTAAGGATGGAACTATTGGATAGAGAGACCTTTCTTGAATGGATGGAACGCATTATGACGCGTTTCGATGACTTGAAACAAACGACTGCCGACATACCCCAACGTCCGATGATAGATGGAGAACCTCTGCTGGATAACCAAGAGGTCTGCCTGATGCTCCAAATCAGCAAGCGTACCCTGCAACGTTATCGGGCATCGGGTACGCTTCCTTTCCACATCGTTTACCACAAGACGTGGTATTTGGAATCGGAAATCCTCACCTTTATGAAAGCCCATTTTACGGAGAATCTCAAACGAAAAAGGAAAAGACCTCCCAAAGACACGTAATTTCGGATTATACGCAACAGCAAAGCCCCCGTTTTGTCGTAATGACAAGTCGTTTTTGTATTAAAGAAGATTTTACTTCCAAAAATTAGGCACATCAGAAATAATTCGCTATTTTTGTAGCAGAATATACGATACTCGTGCTTTTTACGAAGATGAAATTGAATAGAATAAAAGACGTTCTTGGAGAAAAGGGAATATCTCAAAAATGGCTGGCAGAGAAGCTCAATAAAAGTTTCAGCACAGTGAATGCATATGTCTGCAATCGACAGCAGCCTTCTCTTGAGATGCTATATCGGATTTCCGCAGTGTTGCAAGTAAAGGCAAGAGACCTTTTAGTTGATAATGACTATAAACAGATATAATGCAGAAGAATTCGGAACACATATACCGTTCTCTTTTCGAGGATGATTACCTTGTCAGAACGTTGAACAGTAGTATTACCAGTCAAGCTGACATTGCATTGACAGAACTTGTTGCAAATGCTTGGGATGCAGGAGCGACAAAAGTAAGTGTCTTTATTCCTGACGAATATGGAGACCTCCTCGTAATAGAAGATAATGGCAATGGTCTAACAGCAGAAGAATTTCAAGAACGTTGGATGACATTGGGATATAACAAATTATTACGTCAAGGAAAACAGGTTTTATTTCCGGATAATAAGAAAAGAAGCCCTCGTATAGCTTATGGTCGCAATGGTATCGGAAGACATAGCCTCTTATGCTTTAATGACGAATATCATGTTATTACTTCAAAAAATGGGAAAGAACTTTCTCTTACTGTATCGACTAAAGTACAAGGACAAGCTATCTCTGTCACTAACCAAAATATTTCTCCATCTTCAAAGCATGGCACAAGGCTAGAAGTTCAAGTTGATAGAAATCTTCCCAATGTTGATAAAATCAGAGAAATAATCTCTTCTCGTTTCCTGCATGATCCCGAATTCATAATAGAGGTAAATAAAAAGCAACTCTCTTTAGACCAATTAGATGGTTTATTGGATACAACAGAATTGAAAACATCTGATGGATACAGCATTACCGCGAATTTTATAGATTCAAAGAAATCTTCTCGCAAAAGCATCTATCAAGGAATTGCTTTTTGGGAAAGTGGTCGTTTAATAGGTATTCCGTCATGGGGATTAGGAACGATTTTCTATTTAGACGGTCGAACAGCCCTTGCAAAAAGGTATACTATCGTTATACAGAGTAATGAATTAGCAGAATTAGTTAAAGAGGATTGGAGTGGCTTCAAAAATACAAAAGAAACAGAGAATTTATATCAAACTGTTTCGGAGTATGTGAATATAATGTTTGAACAAACGGCAAAAGCTAATTTAGAAGAAACAAAGGCTATTGTAAAACAGGAATTGGCAGCCAAATTGAAAGATGCCTCTCCATTAGCCAGTATGAGGTAGATGAGATTATAGAGAATATCTCGATAAATTCTCCGACAGCAACTAAAGAAACAATATCTATTGCCGTTGAAGCTGTATTAAATTTAGAATCATCGAAAAATGGACAGGAGCTTTTAATGAAGCTCTCTCAACTTACGGAAGAAGATATTACCGGTCTTAATACGATACTCAATAAGTGGTCTGTAAAGGATGCCCTCACCGTATTGAGTGAAATTGATAGACGCCTATCCATTATTGAAGCAATAAGAAAACTTTCTAAAGAAAAGGACACGGATGAATTACATGTTTTGCATCCTCTTGTAACCGAATCCCGATGGCTCTTCGGTCCCGAATATGACACCCCAGAATATACCTCTAACAGGCAACTTCAGACTGTAATGAGAAGCCTGTTCAAAATGGATGTTCAGAATGAAGTCGGGATAAAAACAAATAGAAGACCAGACCTTGTCGTTTTAGCTGATAGTACTTCTCTTTCCATGACAGGTGTAGAAGAGTTTGGTGATAATGAGCTAGCTACAATAACCAAAGTTCTGATAGTTGAACTAAAACGAGGAGGCTTTGAAATAACAAGTAAAGAAAGAAATCAAGCTACTGACTATGTAGACAGTTTGATTGCATTGGGAATTAATACTGCAAAAATAACAGCTTTTGTCGTAGGAGATAAAGTGGCAAAAGGGTTACAACGTCAGTATCGTGCAGGTTCTAAAGATGAAGGAAGCATCTTCTTGACAGACTTTGATCAACTTGTTGACACTGCTGAGAAACGAATGTTTGGACTTAGGAATAAATTAGCTGCAATGTATGATGATATTCCCGGAATGACTTTATATCAACAATCCAAATTGAAGTTGTTTTGAAATGGTATAAATTCTAAAAGGACGAATTACAACAATATGTAGTTCGTCCTTTTGTTTTATATTTTCGGTTTGACAACGAACACCTTTTCTGCCAGAGACGGCGGCAGTCCGTCCATAGAGGGCTGTGTAGCGGAGATACTCTGCCCGCTGCTTTCCAACGGTCTGTCGGTTTGAGCCGCAGAGGTGCTGACGGAGGGGGCGGCGACAGTCGGCTCAATCGGACGTGACCGTTCCAATTCTTCCGCCTTTCTTTCGCCATCCTGCATCATTTCCACTTCCTCTTGCGTACTCTCCGACTGCTCAATCGGTTTTAGAGAGAGCTGTATCTTGCGGTCAAGGGCAGCAAGTTCCGTTTTGAGGTCTTTGAGCTGCTCTTCCTTCTTCCAAGATCCGTTCACGACCTCTTGCAAAACAGGAATATCCTTGGCTATCTTTTCCGTGTCCGCCTTAAACTTCTCAATCAATCCGGGTATCTTCTCCAAGGCGTTCAGGAAATTCATACTGGCGAGTTGCGGGTCTGCCGCAATCCTGCCGTTGTTGTAGCTGTACTTCATTCCGCTTTCTCCCATCACGAAGAACTTGTTCTGTGAAAGGTCGAAAAGGTCTTTGGAGGAGGATTCCGTCTTGACCACGAGGTTAAATCCGTAGAGTGTTCCGATATTGAAATACTCTCCCCGTGTGCAGGCTTTCTCGTTGATTTCCGCGAGCTTGGCGGCAATACGTTTCGGGTCGCTTCCTTCTACCCCTTTGAGTGTTATCGAATTGAGGATATTGCCCTCCTTATCCTTCTGTACACGGCTTTGGTATAAGTCCCAGTCGCTTTGGAAACGGGCTATCAATTCCTTGTTTCCGTCCACCGTTCTCATAACTTCGTCCAATCGGCCTCGGGAGGATGACTTACTGCGAATGAACGCCTGCCGTTCACTGTCCAAACCGGCAATCTTCTTTTCCAACTTTGCCTTTTCCAGCAGGTCGGTATTTCCGGAGAGGATGGCGACATACTCGGAAAAATTCATTCCCGACTTCTCATCCATACTTCCCTCATCAATGGTACGGCTGCCCATACGGTTGTTTTTCAGTTGTTCGATGAAGAGTTGCTTATTATGCAACAGGTTGAATTTATAACTGTCAAGAGACTTCTCCACAGCATAGATAATGACATCCACTTTATTGTCCGCATGGAATTTGGCAACTTCATTGCCCTTGCGTACGGCTCGTCCGTCCCTCTGCTCCAAGTCGGAAGGACGCCACGGCGTGTCCAAATGATGGATGGCGACGGCACGTTTTTGGGCGTTCACACCCGTGCCGAGCATACTCGTAGAACCGAAAAGCACTCGAATTGAACCTTCATTCATTCCCGCGATGAGTGTCTTTCGAGCCTTGTCGGTCTTAGCTTCCTGAATAAAGCGTATCTCCTGAGCAGGAATGCCGTGATCTTCCACCAACTTTCGTTTGATTTCGCTGTAAGGATTCCATTCACCGGGCTTATAAGTGCCGAGGTCGCTGAACACAAACTGCGTTCCTTTCTGCTCATTGAACTTCCGGTAGTACTCCGCTATCTTGGCGGCACAGTGGGAAGCCTTGTTGTCCACATGATCTCCGTACCTGTTCGGGTCGATGAGCCTCAAATCCAAGCTCATCTTCCTCGCCATATCGGTGGCTATAAGCATCTTGGCTTTCTCTTCCCTTTTTGAGAGTTTGGGACGTCCCAGCAATTCTGCATTACCTGTCTTGGCAAACTCCACCAATTTGGCGATGAATTCCTCCTGTTCGGGTGTAGGCGGTATGTTGTGCATAATCTCATTCTTCTCCGGTCGGTCGATGCCGATGTCCTTTGCCGTTCGATAGTCCGTTATCTGGGCATAGAACGCCGCCAACTCCGGAACTTTGATGAAATAGCGGAAACGCTCCTTCTGCACGATTTCATTGGTAACAGAGAACTCATAGTCCACCGACTTCTTGGCGAAGATGGCAGCCCACGCGTCAAAGGTCTTGATGTTCTGTGCTTCGAGGGCTTGGGGACGCAAATACTTAAACAGCAGGTACAACTCCGTGAGTGAATTCGATATGGTCGTACCCGAAAGGAAGGTTGCCCCTAAGTCTTTTCCCGTCCTTTCCTGAATGGTTCGGATGGCAAAGAGCATATTTAAGGCTCTTTGGCTGCCCTCGCTGTTGCCAAGCCCTGCTACCCTGTCATGGCGCGTGTTGAACATCAAATTCTTGAATGTATGCGACTCGTCCACGAAAAGATGGTCGATGCCCATTGTCTTGAAATCTACCGCGTCGTCCTTTCGGCTCTCTATCTTGAACTTGATTTCATCCAGCTTCGCCTGCAAGTTCATCTGTCGCTTGACAAGTCCTTTCTCCATTGCACGGGAAATATTATGCCCTTGTCGGCGCAGAACTTCCAAGTTCTCTTCCACGCTGTCCAGCTCGTCCTGAAGGATTTTCTGCTGTATCTCGTCCGACTGCGGTATCATGCCGAACTGGTCGTGCGTGAGGACAATACAGTCCCAGTTGTTGTTCTTGATGTCGTGGAAAATCCGCTGCCGCTTGTCGGGGGTGAAATCGTTCTTGCCCGGATAGAGCAGCTTGGCATTCGGGTAAGCCGTTTGGAAAGTCTGTGCTATCTCCTGCACGTTGGCTTTGAGAGCGAGTATCATCGGCTTGTTTGCCAAGCCGAGCCGCTTCATCTCATAAGCAGCGGTGCACATGATAAGCGTCTTTCCGGCTCCCACCTGATGATCGCAAATTCCGCCTCCGTTGAGCTTCAACATCCACACGGCGTCTTTCTGGCTGTCGTACAGGCTTTCTATGCCCAAGCCTTTCAGATTGAGGTCGGGGAATGTCTGGTGAGAACCATCATACTGAGGACGCACAAAACAATTGAAAGTGTCATTGTAGAGTTTCTCCAACCGCTGCTTGAACTCATCGCTCTGCTCGTTCAGCCAATCGGTGAAGCCGTTTCGGATTTCGTCGATTTTGGCATTCGCCATCTGTATGGCTTCGGTGTCCCGTACCTTGACTTCCTTGTCCCCGACCATGATTTTCTTGGTGATGTCGGGCGTCGTATTCAGCAGGGCGTGTTTCATCAGGGCAATACCGTCGTAGCGACGATGCTGTCCCCGTACACAGAACCTGTCCCAGATATTGGCATTGTGCAGCCGTGCCTCTACGGAATACTCGTCCGCACTTGAATTGTAGCGTATCGTCACCTCCGTGTCGAAGAGGTGTGAGGCATAGTCGGAGTAAAGGTTTACGGGAATCCACCGTTCCCCGAAATTGAAATCCAAATCCACGAAAGGAATCGGTTCGGGGATGGCATCTTTCAGTGCCTGCAAGGAGCTTGCGCCCTTGTGTCTTCCGGATGCTCCAAGAGATAGAGTTCGATACGTTCTGATGCGGCAACCACATTGCCCGATACGAACTTCTCGGCAATTTCATACTCTCCCTCCAAGGGATTGTAGTAAATCCTGCCGTGCAATTCGGAGAGCATCTCTTCCTCGGAGGTGTCGGGGAGCAAAGAGAGCATATACTCGGTGTCCACCGCTCCGAACTTATTGAGTGACGCCGAGAGAGCCTCTTGGGCATTGCTCACCTCTGTCACTTCGTGCAGGCTGAAAGAAACGGGCTGACGGAAAATATCGGCTTTGAGCGTTTCTTTATCCACCTTCCGTTCCAAGAAAAGGATCTCCCTGCCACCGGCATCCATCAGGATCTGCTCGTGGTTCTTGCGGTCGTTCAAATGTCCGTACTGCCGCACGAAACGGTCGTACAGTTCATTGAGGTTCTGTCGCAAGGAGTCATTCGCCACCTTGCATTCCACTTCATAGTCATAGAGAGCGTGGTAGGCGTCACGCAGGTCTATGTAGAGCAATATCTTCTGCCGCTCTTGGGACGGGAGGTCTATGGGCTGGAACATTCGGTTGTCCTCCATATCACGGACAAGCATTCCGACTTGAAAGTCCGAAGCCAGCAAAGAACCCTCTCTGAGGTGTTCATGCCATAAACCCTCGTAGGGACGTTGCTGCATCCCTTTCTCCTTGTCCTGCTGCCACCACAGCTCTCCCGTGTCTTTCAGCCCCAGTGCCGTATCATTGCTTTGTGAAGTCTCGGAAAAGATGGAGGGTGATACGACAGATTTCGGTTTTGCGGCAGCTTTACGTTTGGGCTTTTCCTCCAGGATAACATTGCCGAAAAGGTCGAGCAGTTGTACTTGCGGTGTGACACTGCTTCGGTTTTGCTCCGTCGGCTGTTCCTCTTTCGGTTGCACCACCTCTCGGTGTGATTGCTCCTCTGTCGAAGCGGCAGGCGTAAGCGTTGGCTCTCCCTGCTTGACCTCGGGAGAAACAGAAACGGTAACTTTGGGCTGCTCCTGAATGGAGGTATGCTTTTGGTAGAATGCCTCGTCCAAGCGTTTGGCTAAATCTGCCCGCAGGATTTTGCCCATATCGTTGGCGATGCCTTCCGCTCCGCCCTCGTGATGGAACAGGATGGCGGGCTTGCCGTAAGGGTCGGTATCCTGCTTCCATTCGGTATGCACGATTTGCGACATACTTCGCAGATAGGTATTGAACAGTACTCCGCTGGGGCGTTTCTCGCTCTTGATGAAACGCTGCTCTTCTTCGGTCAGTTCCTTTTTCCCACTCTGCTTTTGCAGGACGATAAGGTCACTGCCCACTTCCGTCCCTGCATTTTCCGAGAAGAGATTGTTGGGCAGACGGACTGCCGAAACAAGGCGGGTATGGTTCATCAGCCACTCCCGTACCGGTTCGTTCGTCGGGGCGTTCATAACGCCTTGCGAGGTGATGAATGCCAACACACCGCCTTCACGGAGCATATCCACCCCCTTGACGAAGAAGTAATTGTGCAGGGACATGCGGGCGATCTTTCGGGCAGGTTCTGCCGTCTTGCTGAAAACAGGGTCGAAGACGGCCACATCTCCGAAAGGAATGTTGCTGCTGACCACATCGAAGAAACCGTTGAGCTTGGATTCGATTTCCTCGAAGCCTCGGATGCGTATCTTGTCTTCGGGATGCAGAGCGGAGAGCATCTGTCCCGTGAGAATATCTTTCTCAAAACCGAAGGTCGTATGCCCTTCGGCTGCAATGCCGTCAAAAGAGCGGATGAACTCGCCCATTCCCGCCGAAGGTCGAGGATGCGTTGGGGGACGATGCCTGCCTCCTGTAAGGAAGCGGCAATCTCCCGTACTACGGGTGCAGGAGTATAGAAAGCGGTCATCACGGAGTTCTTCAAGCTCTGCATGTAACTCTTGTATTGCGACTCGGAAGCAGTGTTGTCCCGAATGATGCTGTGCAGTTCCATCACCAAGGGGAAAAGCTCCAACTCCGACTTGTTCCATCGGGCGATGTCCTCCATCGTGTTTGCAGGAGAAAGAATACACTTCAATGCGCCGAAGCCCGTATAAGCCCGCAACACCTCCATTTCCTCCTCCGTTGCCGTGCGTTGTTCCCGATGCAGGGCAAAGATGGTCTTTATGGCTTCTATGTTCGCCCTTAGATGCTCCTTCTTGTTATAGTATGCCATCTTCTTCCAGTTTTAGTTGGACAAAACCCGTAATCTCCGTATAGAGGGAGTTGTATTCGGGCATATAGGCGAACTCGTCCGAAATAGGATACTTGGCGAAGATGCTTTCTAAGAGCGGGCGCAGGCGGATGGCGGTCTCCCTGACAGCTTCAAGCGGCACTTCAGCAGAGAACTCGTTCCAAAGAACGGAAGAGATGGTATCGTGGCGGGAAAAGTGCAGACCCGCATAGAGCGTATTGTTAGCGATGCCAATACATTCGGCTATGGGAAGTCCGGCATTGAAGGCTTCGGCATAGGCTTCGGAAGCGGCTGCCGCACGTTCCTTGATAAAAGGAATGTCATCGGCTTTCTCGGGATGGCTTTCCCGAAGAAAAGAGAGCAGGGATAGCTCGTAATATGAAAATCGAATGGCTGTCATATCTGTGATTTTAGTGAATGTTTTGAGTTGCCCTGAAAAGCACCTAAGTAATCGGATAAAAGCTTAGGAGTAATCGAGAGAAAGCTTATAAGCTTTTTGCCTTTTAGTCGTCCGGTTTGGTAAGAGAGTCTCTCCGATGTCTTTTAGGGCATGACGTTTTATAATGCAAAGGCACTCGACGTCCCCGCCGAGTGCCACCACTAAAATCCGCAGTAAAAACAAGATGATTGTTTATGACCGCATCATTCAGTGGCAAAATTAGCAATTTACGGGGATTTACCTTCGGGATTTGCCCGGTTTCTTACGTTCGGGGAAGACAAAGACCGTCTTGAACTCTCCGTCCAAGGAGAGCGAAGCCTCAAAGCTCTTACCCGCTTTGGAGGTGAAGCCTTTGATGATACCTGTCTCCCCGTTTACCGCCAATTGCGTCAATTGTTCGTCCGTGAGGTTCTTGCCAGCCACGCTGCGGAAAAGGGTCAGACCGCAATCGGCATCGGAACATTTGGCACATCGGGGATAGAAGACCAGTGTTCCTTTGCCGCATTTGGGACAGTGGATGTCGCTCTGTTTCTTGGGGAAGAGGATTTTGGACGAGAGCAATTCGTCCGTAATCTGTGTGGCATAGCTTTCGATGCCCTTGCGAAACTCTTGCTCTTTCAATTCTCCCCGTTCGATTTTCGCCAAGTCCGCTTCCCACTGTCCGGTCATCTCGGCATTACCGATTTTCATCTCCCTAACAATGGAATAGACGGCAAGTCCTTTCTCAGTAGGGACGAGCGACTTCTTTTGGCGCACCATGTACTCGCGTGCAAAGAGGGTTTCGATGATGGCGGCACGGGTAGCGGGCGTGCCGATACCGCAATCCTTGAGCTGCGCACGCAATTCTTCGTCCTCCAACTCCTTGCCCGCCGTTTGCGTCCCGCGAAATCCGGCTGTACTCGGCATACCCGAACAAGTTCGCGTCTGCTCTCGTTGGCACGGATTTTCCATAGCAGCCAACAGCGAACTTTCCGTGTGCAGAGGCTTGGGCTTGGTCGTTCCCTGTGCTAAGGAACAGGCGCAGAGTGGAAGTTGCTTACCTTCCTCCCATTGAGGAATGATGATGCCTTCTCCGTTTTCCCTGCTTTCCCGTTCTTCGGCTTCCTGCTGCTCCTTGTCTTTCTTCCTGCTGTTTTTGAGGACGGCACGCCAACCCTCTTCTTTGATGATTTCACCTTTGAGGATGAACTTCACGCCTTCACAAATGGCAGTAACCGTACTGACATCCTTCACGCAATGGGCGGAGAAGGCTTCGAGCATACGTCCGGCTATCATATCGTAAATGACCGCCTCCTCTCCAAACACGTCTATCGGCTTCTTGCCTGTGATGAGAAGGGCATGGTGGTCGGTCACTTTCTTGCCGTCCACCGAATGCGCATTAAATTCGGTTAGTCGGCGGGCATGGAGACCCCAAACGGAATGGTCGTACAAAAAGGCTATCAAGGCAGGTATTTCGGCAAACACATCTTCAGGGATATGACGGCTGCCTGTTCGTGGATAGGTGATGTATGCCTTTTCGTAGAGTCTCTGTGCCAAGGAAAGGGTCTGTTCCGCCGAATAGCCGAACCGGCTATTCGCTTCTTTCTGCAAGGTGGTCAAATCATACAGAAGCGGTGGCTCTTGTCTGGCCTCCTTGCGTACAATCGTTTCCACGGTGGCATAAGGAGCCTGTTTGAGTTTATCATACAAGGCGGTGGCTTCTGTCTTATCAAACCAGCGGTCGGCGGAGGAGAAACGGAAACTCTCATCACCTTCCTTTACAGTAAGGCTGAGTTGCCAGAATGGCTGCGGCTCGAACTTCTTATGCTCCAAGAAACGGGAACAGACCATACAGAGAGTCGGAGTCTGTACCCTGCCCAAGGAGTAAGTGCCTCTTCCTGCCGCAATGGATATGGCTTGGGTGGCATTGATACCCACTAACCAGTCGGCTTCGCTGCGGGCACGGGCGGCATAATAGAGATTGTCATACGCCGCTCCGTTTTGCAGATGGGCAAGTCCCTCTTTGATGGCTTTGTCCGTCAAGGAACTGATCCATAGGCGGTCGAAGGGTTTGGCGATGCCGAGATACTCATAGATGAACCTGAAGATCAACTCACCTTCCCTTCCGGCATCGGTGGCTACAATAATGCCTTCGCACGCTCGGAAGAGTTTTTCGATGACTTTCAATTGGGCGACTGCCGCAGCATCGGCTTTATAACCTTTGCCCTCCTTAATCTGATGGGGAATAAGGGTAAAGACGGGAGGAAGAATAGGCAGGTTCTCTTTATGGAAACCTTTGATGCCGTAAACTTCGGGCATGGCTGCCGTTATCAGGTGCCCCAATGCCCACGTGACGGCATAGCCGCCTCCTTCGATATAACCATTCTTCTTGTTGGTTGCCCGAACGACACGGGCAATTTCACGAGCTACGCTCGGTTTTTCTGCTATGATGACTTTCATTTGTTCTTACTTTTTGGATATTAGTGGTGGCGGATTACATTTTCATTCCCTTGGAACGCTTTTTCTCTTCTTGCTTTTGTTCCTGCCCCGTGGTAGGCTCTGTCTGCCCCTGCTTGAGTGGCTCCTTCACATGCTTGGTAGCTTCGTTGGTCTTGCCTTCGGAATTGACGGCGACCTGCGTGCGGGAAGCGTTGTCGGGAATGACCTCTTTGGCTTGGGACTTGTCGGGATTCCATTTGAGGAAATCGAACTTGTTCTGCTCGAAATTCGGACGTACATAGGCATTGAAAGACTCTCCCTTCTTGTCGATAAGCCCGGTCATATAGACCGTCTGACCTGATTTGAGCTTTGCCTGCTCTTCGGGAGAGATGTCGCGTCCCAGCATCTTCTTGGGGACACGCAATTCTTTCTGCTCTGCCTGTTCCTGTCCTTCGGGGGCTTGTCTTTGGCGTTGTTCCTGCTTGGGAGAGCCGAAACGAAATTCAATCGACCGCTTGTCGGCATTGAATTGAAGGTTGGCATTGAAATGCTTTCCCGTTTTGGAGGTCATACCCTCCACGTAGATGCTTTTGCCTTCCGAAAGTTCCTTTTTCTGCTCGTCGCTCAGCTTCACGCCCTTGATTTCATCGGGGATGCGTACCCGGTCGGCACCCAAGGCGATGATGTCGTTCGTCAGGCGGTCGATGCTTACGAAGCTGCGGGTCGGCTCATCTTTGCCGGGGAAGGTCAACTCCACGGTACGACCGAGGTTGCCCGTTTCCCTGAGGGCTTTCTTGTCCTCGTCGGTGAAGGTATGCCCGAAGAACTCACGCTCCAATTGAGGTTCCTTGCGGATGGCATGGACAACGGGGATAAATGTACCGTCTCCGGAGGCTTTCAGAGAAAGACGGGCATCGGTGTAAAGGGAGACTTCTCCGATTTTGATTGCGATGGGAATAAGCGGAGTCTTGCGGTATTGAAGCAGGTCATCAAGATGCTTGCCCTTTTCGAGACTCTCACGGCTTACGCCCATCTGCTCGAACTGCTCCCACTTCACCTTGTCGGGATCAATACCTTGAAACGGCTGTTTCTGCTCCCCTGCATAGTCTGAAGGATTGACACGGGCGGAATCCAGCATCTCTTTATTGGAGGGGACTTCCGGAGCTTTGAGCATCTCGGAGAGAACCCGTGCGCTGGCAACGGCACTCTCAAAGGGGACTTTGAAGAAGTTCAGCGGTGTGGGATGCTTGAACTGACGCATGAAGTTGGAGAGGAAGTTTTCCAGCGTATTGCTGTGCTTGTCGAACTTCAGGAAGCTCTGTTCATGCTCGGCGGTGGGCGGAACGGTTTTCAGTCCGCCTTTCTCGTCCATACCTGTGACGACTTTGAGATTCTCGTCTTTCTGATCCTTGACCAAAAGGACTTCTTGGTCTTTGATTTTTTCGTCCATATTATAATGTATTTAATGGCACCAACAGCGGTGCACGGACAAAAGTAAACCAAAGAAACCGTGTGCGTTATAGGTTATAAATAACTGCGTACTTGTGGCGTCGATATGGATAGAAGTGGCAAAAAAGAGGTATGGTTCTTGAGCCATACCTCCATATTATCAGTTCTCTTTCATCGTATTGATGTGTAGTTCGAGTTAAAAGATACTTTATAATTCGTTATTCTGCATTATTATGATTAACTTTGTAGGTCTGATAATCAAAAAACAATACCCGAAAGATATATGTCTCGGTTACCCATCCATAGAAGTTCACAACTCTCAGATTTCGGAGTCTATCTGAAGACCGTCATCTCTCGGACATCGGCATCTTCAGACAGATACGCCTTTTCTCATACCGACGATTATTATTTCTTTGGCTTCATAGAGGGTGGGCAATGCTGTCTGAATATTGATTTCGAGGAATACACTTTCGGGAAAGGAAGTCTGGCTATCATTCTACCCGGGCAGGTGCATCGTATCATCGACGCTTCCAATCTTTCTGCAAAATTTCTGGTTATCGACTCGGTATTGGTGGATAAGGAAGAAAAACGAACGCTTGAGAGATACGGTCGCCCTCAAATACAACTATCCGACATATCGGAACAGAAACTATTATTATCACTTCTTGACTGCAAACTGAGTGGCATGGAAAATCCATCTGCCAAAGCAGTCGTTCAGCGACTGACCACCGTCATTGTAGGGTTAGTCGTGGAGAACATTGTAAATGCAACGATAGCTCAATCCAAATTGCAGGGGACAGTGACCAGACACAAGGAAATAGTATGGGAATTTCGGGATTTGTTGGAAAGCAATATCCGAAGCAAACGTTCGCCATCATTCTATGCCGGGCGGCTGAACATTACCGTTGCCTACCTGAATGAAGCTGTAAATTCTGTTCTGGGGACAAGTGTGAGCCACCATATCCAAAACGAGATTATTTTGTTGGCTAAACGTCAATTGGTCTATACTACAGATTCCATCAAAGAGATTGCACATAGTTTAGGCTTTAACGATTACTCCTACTTCACACGGCTGTTTACCAAGGTTGCAGGCGTTTCTCCCACGCTCTTCAGAAGGGCTTACCACGAATAGTGCTATCATTACCGTTGTCCGTCTATTGTGACAGCTTGTATCCCACCGTACCTTTGCAGCGAACTTTATTCACTTAAAAAGATACGGATTATAAGGATGAACAACGCTGTGAATATTTTGCGAGAAGGAAGTATGATGAAAGCCCTGACAAAATTGGGGATACCTATTGTCATCGCAATGCTGATTATGGCAATATACAATGTGGTAGATACTTTTTGGGTTGCACGTCTTGGAACTCTTCCTGTCGCCGCTGTATCGGTTGTTTTCCCTATATCGTTGTTATTTCTTGGGATAGGACTGATGTTCGGTGTCGGAGGCGGAGTGTATATATCCCGTCTGTTGGGAGCGAAACAGGTTGTCAAAGCAAGTCAGGTCGCTTCCGTCTCAGTGATAACCTCTGTGATGTTGGCAGCTCTCATTGCCCTTGTGTGCAATGCGTTCCTGCCGGACATCCTACTTTTCATGGGAGCAAACGAGGAGATGATAAGTTTGGCAGAATCCTACGGCAGGCTTTTTATCATCAGTTGTGTCATAGGGACATTGAATGTGTCCATGTCCAATATCATTGTTTCACAAGGTGCGTCGAAGACATCTGCGTCGGCAATGATCATCGGCTCTATCGTTAATGTTGCACTAGACCCCTTGTTTATATACACTTTCAATTGGGGTGTGGAAGGTGCTGCATGGGCAACTATTCTTTCAAGAATCATCACGACAGCTATTTACATCCGTTTCCTTACGAAAGCAGAGGTAAAAGTATCTCTTGCCTTGTTCGCTCCCACGATAAGAATATACGCAGACATCATTAAGATTGGTATCTCTATGCTCTTTTTGCAACTACTCCAGACCCTTTCCATCAGTTTGTTGCAGAAAGCCGCTGTGAAATATGGGGCAGAGGCTGTTGCGGCTGTGGGTATCGTCCTGAAAATCGTCACATTGGGAACAAACGTGGTCTTCGGATTTGTAAAAGGACTCCAACCTATGGCAGGCTATAACTACGGGGCAGGCAATTGTCAAAGATTAAGGGAAGCGGTGTGCTGTTCTCTGATACTCACAACCTCGTTTTGTGTGCTCTGGAGTATTCTTATAGTCATTTTTACCTCTCCTATCATCAGTTGTTTCGGTAAAGACGAAACAATGCAGGAAATAGCAAGAATTGCGCTTAGAGTCAATACGATTATGTTCTTCACTTTCGGATTCCAATTTGTGTATTCCACACTATATATGGCAATCGGAAGAGCAAGGCAAAGTCTTCTGCTAAACATCGGACGGCAAGGTTTGTTTTTTATCCCTATAATATTGCTGCTTCCATCGTATTGGGAACTAAATGGAGTGCTTTATGCACAGCCTATTGCCGACGTCTTTGCAACTTTAATGACACTGTTCTTTGCTGTCCGAATTCATAAGGAGATAGGTCATAAATCACATCTCACAACAGAGAATCTGCAATGTTGAACCATAAAAGATATGATTATGCTAAGACTTATTCAAACGGAAGAATTTAAGACGATAATTTCGTCTTGCTCTACAAATGAACAAGAACAAAAAGCATCGGAGAACTTTATGAAGAGGATCATTGATCTATGTGATGCAGAAGACGACGCCATCTCTTTGTTTCGTATTCTCCGCTATACTCGTTTTCGTTTACAAACTTTGCAAGCGGTGTATTTGATGGACGGAAAGGGGAAAAAATGTGTCGGAGCTACTATGTGTCATTGATACGGAGTTAAAGTTATTAAAGATGCGGATGCAGGGGCTTCTTTCTACTTTGCCCGTCAAACCAACCGAGAAACTTCGTTGGACAGGTAAAGCAACCGACTTGGTGGAACTACTCTACGCACTTGATACCTGTGACTGTATCAACGATGGTGAAATCGGTATAGAAGAATTGGCAGATGCCTTTTCCGAAATCTTTGGTATAGAAATCAAGAACTGCTACAACGTCTATATGAACATGAAACGCCGCAAGGATGACAGCCGCACCTATTTTCTTGATGAACTCCGAGAGGAGCTGAACAAGCGTATGGTGGAGAGTGACCTGAAAGGCGGAAAGTTCAAGAAACGGTAAATCAAAAGGGAGATACTCTGATTCGGAGTATCTCCCTCTGTCTTATTCTTTGATAAGCAGTTCCAATTTCTTGGCTATATCCTCGGATGCCGGAAGCAGTTCCTTATAGGCTTCGGGCAGTTCGGGTGAAAGGCTGTATGTCGCCACACCGATGGGCATTGCCGAAGTCTTGAGGGCATATTCCACAATCGTCCTGCTTTTGGATTTGCAAATGATGATGCCGATGGCAGGGTTTTCATGCGGCAACTTAACCGTCTCATTCAGGACATTGAGATAAAACTCCATCTTCCCTTTGTACTCAGGCTTAAACTCACCGATTTTCAGCTCCACGGCTATCATTGCCTGCAAGCGACGGTTATATAGCAACAGGTCAATAAAATACTCCCTGCCATCCACTTCCAGTCGGTACTGATTTCCCATGAACGAAAAGTCCGTTCCGAACTCCATCAGAAAAGAGCGGATATTCTTGATGATAGCCTGTTCCAGCTCATATTCCGAATGCCCCTCGCCCAATCCGATAAAATCCAAAGTGTACTCGTCTTTTACGGCAAGGACGGCTTGATTACGAATGTTTTCGGGTAGCGTGGTATCAAAATTGCTTTGTCCGAGCAGGAAGTTCTCATACGTCTTCAATTCTATTTTGTGTATCAGCACGTCTTTCGTCCATCCGTATTTCTTGGTTGCCAAGATGTAGAACTGTCTCTGTTGTGTCTCCTTACACTTGGTCAGAATGACGATATGTTTTGTCCAACTGATTTCTGCGACCAATGGTTGCAGAATTTCATTTGATTGATATTCAGAGTAGAATCGTGCCATATCCCACATATTTCTCGCACTGAATCCTTGTATGCCCGGAAACTCCTTTTGAATATCTTGGGAAAGGTTTTCCACAACAGATTTTCCCCAGCCGAGCGCTGTCTGCTGTTCTGTAATACGCATGCCAATTTCCCAGTAAAGGGCTATCATCTCCTTATTGACGGCTTTCAACGCCTCGTATTGTGCGGAGCGAATGCGCTTGGTTATCTCGTCTCTGAAACTTTGGTATTCTGTCGAAGTGAGCGATATATTATGCATACTCATATTCTTTTCTTATAAGGTTTCCACAAGTTCTATCGAAAAGCCCTGATAACTCTATAGACAGCCCACAGGCAGGTGAAAGGAGCGGTGAAGACTCCTATGATGCCAAAGAGGAGGAGTTTGAAGATATAGTAAAATACCCACTGCCAGTTTGTTCCTGCAATCATTTTATAGGGAATGAACTTCTCGGCGAAGAGGTAGCCCGACCATATCGCCATCAGCACATATCCGGACATCCATCTCATATCCTCAAAACCTTTGGTCGCCAAGAAATTCCATCTGAAACCTATGACAAACAAGGTGATGAGAAATAACAGGCTGAAGATGCTTCGCCAAATCTCACTACGTTTTCTTTTCTGAAAACAAGGTGTACAGAGTATCGGCTGATACCTTTCCGCACATTCGGGACACAGCCCTTTTCCACAATCGGAACATTGGGCTACCGCCGGTTCTTGGGTATGATTAAAACAGTTCATAGTGTAATCATTTAGCGTTTTCAAAAATACAAAAATTCTGCCTTAGAGCCAAGAAAAACAACCGTTATTTCTTGGTATTGAGTAGTTTGGAGAGTTCCGGATCGTCGGAAATCCGTTGCAACTCCCGTTCCACGATGTCCCGCACATCCGTCTTTACCCGTTCGTAATTCGCCTTGATTTCCTGTTCCAACATATCCTCTCCGTTTTCATTCGTGAAGTCTGTCAGAATGGGTATCGGGCGGTAAGCAGCCGTTTCCTTTGCAACTTTCGCATTGTCCACTACAATCTCACAGTGGAATATCTTCTGCTCGATACGTTCGGAGAAGTTATCTGCGACCGCTCCCACGAACATTCCCTGTGTGAGCGTGGAAATCTTGCTCTGCGGAATCAGGCTGTCCATCTGTGTGGAGATGGAAGTGGTCTTATCGCTACGGGTGATGCTCATGCTCTGCCGTTTCTGAAGCACCTTGCCAAACCTCTCCGAGAGCGTCTTTGCCGTTTCGCCGACCACCTGACCGGAGAAAATGTTTCCGACAGTGTTCATCACCACGGCAGCTTCCTTGTCTCCATAATCCCGCTTTAACTGTGAGAAGTCCTGAAAGCCCAAGCATACCGCCACCTTGTTGCTTCGTGCGGTGGCTATCAAGTTGTCCAATCCCTTGAAATAGATGGTGGGCAGCTCGTCGATGAGCACGGAACTTTTCAGCATTCCTTTCTTATTGATGAGCTTGACGATACGCGAATTGTATAACCCCAATGCCGCTCCGTAGATGTTCTGCCTATCGGGATTGTTCCCCACACAAAGGATTTTAGGCTCTTTGGGATTATTGATGTCGAGTGTAAAATCATCACCCGTCATAATCCAATAAAGTTGCGGGCTAATCATCCTTGACAAGGGAATCTTGGCGGAAGCTATCTGTCCTTGCAATTGGTCAGCCGCCCCTCCGAGCCAAGCGTCCATGAAAGGAGAAAGGTAATTCTCCAATTCGGGATAAGAGGTAAGAATGGGAAATATATCCTCGTATTTGCGGCAGAGAAACTCAATGGCGTGCGGAAAAGTACAATACTTACCCCCCTCAAAGATGCGAAGATACCAAATAATGGCGGCAAAGAGTACGATGGGCGATTCCACGAAGAAATCACCCTGCTTCTGTACCCACGTCTTGTTAAGGTTGAGCATGATGGTGTACGCCGACTCGTAGGCATCTGAAATGTCGCTCATGAAATCGGGGTGTATCGGATTGCAGCGGTGCGACCGACGAGGGTCGTCGAAGTTGATCACGTAAAACTTCGGTTTGACCTTATATCCTTCCGAGTGATGCAGCAGATGGTTGTAAACAATCGTGGAGAGGTCGGGATACTTGAAGTCGTAGCAGTAGATGGCAAAACCTTTTTCGATTTGCTGCTTGATAAAATTATTGATGATGGCATAGGACTTACCACTGCCCGGCGTTCCCAAGACGGAGACCGCACGGAAAGGATTGACCACGTTTATCCAGCCCCTGTTCCATGTCTTGCGGTAATAGAATCGGGTCGGCAGATTGACCGAGTACTCGTTTTCCAAAAGCCTTGTCTCCTGCATAAAGGATTCGTTCTCCTGATTGAAGACATCCTCCATCAGGTTGTTCTTCAAGAGGCGGCTCATGTAGAGTCCCGCCATCAGCAGACATACATACCCTATGGTTATCGTAAAGGTGTAGAGCGCTGCATTGGCTTCAATGGGTAGCGGCAAGGCAAGTATCCACCAATTGAGGAAGAAAAAGACAAAGCCAATGCCCATAAATACCCATATTTTCGACCACGTGATATGCTCCTCTTTAACGCCCTTCGTGCCCAGACAGGAAAGCCCCATCAGTACCAATGCAAAGAGTTTGGTGTAAAGCATATTACCAAATAGTCCCGCTGTGCGGTGGAAGTTCATCAGAATCCTATCCACCACACCGATGTTCAGCTCCCATAGTTTGATGGCTTCATAGCAATACCAATAGAGATGGGCAACCACCAGTATGATACTTACGGCACGCAGAAAATCCATGATTTTTGCCAGTGCCCTCAAATCGTCTTCTTGTTGCATAGTGTTTCGTTTAATTTCGTTCTTACTTTTATGATTGTTGAAATTGTCTTATAAGACTTTTCAAATTGTCTTATAGGACAATTTTAATTCCCTTATAAGAGAATTTGACACCTCTGATAATTTCTGATAATTAGCATTTTACAATCTTCTTTTTTTACTGCATTTTAGAGATAGAAAACACGGTTTATAACCGAGGCTTCTTCTGTTTCTTCTTTCTCTGCATCCGCTTTCGGAACTGCTCCTCTTCCCAGTCTGTCCCGCTTGTTTCCACAGGGAAATCGAGAAGACCTCCCAAGAAGGAATTATCCTCTGTCGAAAATGTCTGGGAAGCAGACTGATTTTCTGCTTGAGGGGTAGTAACAGATAGTTCGGGATGCGGGCAGTCGAACCACTCGGCAACGGCGTTTGCCGAAAGTTCCTTGCCCAATCTCGAGCCATTGACGACACAGCCGTTGTTATGGTCTATGAAGGTGATGCCATAGAGCCGTCCCTGTTCGTTCTCACGGAAGAGTACATCAATACCCTTGTGATGGAGATTCGTTCGAAAATCCTCTTTGGTAGCAGAACGCTTCAATGCTCCGGCTACGACCGCTTTGGTCTTGGGGGCAAGATGCTTTTCTTTCAGTTTCTCCTTTGAAGCCTTGAAGCTTTTTTGCAGGGCTTCATATCCGACAGCCTTCCCGAAAAGGGAAGCCTTGAAAGGATTACCCACCTTCTTACCTTTATCATCGGTAGCAAAATAGACCAATCCGTTATAGGGCTTTCCATACATTTCCCCCTTGACCTCTTCCACACATATATTATAGGTGGAAAGCAAGGCGCGGTATTCCTTAAAGCTCGGACAGTGATAAAATTTGACCGCCGGTTTGATGACTGAAGCCAGTTGCTTTTTAAGGTTTCCTTCTTCTATACGGACTTTCTGCAAGCGAAATGCTTCCTTGAATTGCTTCTTGTCGGCAGGATGCAATCCATACCTTTGCTCCATCTCCCGTGTGATATGCTTACTCTTGTAGAAGTTGTTGCCATCGTTAATCTTCTTCCCTTGTTCATCGACGGCTAAGGTGACAATATGCAAATGATGCCTGTCTATATCCTCGTGTTTATACACGACAAAGGGCTGGTTGCCGTAGCCCATCTTTTCGATATACTCCTGTGCGATGGCAGAGAACTGCTCATCGGTGATTTTATCATCGGGATGCGGGTTCAGGGAAATATGAATAACGGGCTTCTTCGTGCGAACTTGGCTCGGCATATATGCCAGAAAGTCCTGCAAACAAGCAGCAATATCGTGTGTGCCATCGGCAGAACAAAATACCTTGTTGGTCTCCAAAATCTTTGCAACACCCTCGTTTACCTTCTCTCCATTGTACGCCAACGCCCCGAAAAGGGAACTCCCATAACTTATCTTTGCGACCATTTCTCCTGAAATTCACGGGTGAGCTGTACGATTTCGCCTCCGATAGCCGCCAATTCGAGTGTCAGTTTCTCCAGTTGGGCAAGTATGGCGTAGGCTTTTTTCTCGGTGAAATTGCTCTTTAAGGCGACCACTACTTGGTTGTAATTGACCCCTACGCTCCGAAACTGCCCGTACAAAGTCGTCAATTTTTGATAGTAGTCAAGCAACGAGCGGTCTACTTTTATAACACGGAAAGTCTTGTCAAAGACCCTTGCCTTGATGAAAGCCGACTGACTTTGTACGCCCGCCGTCTCTTTCATGGAGAGAAACTCGGCAAATTCCATCGCCGTAAAATTGACCGAGACCCGTTTCTCGGTCTTCACTTTGGAGCTTATGCCCCGCATTTTCTTTTGTTTCATTTTCTACTTTGGATTTTAGTGTTTCACGGCATCACCGGCATTCGAGACAAGGCATTCTCCCTTCCAAGAAAAAACGACTTCGGAGTTTTTTCAGCCCTCTGCAAGAGCAAGGGTTTTATGCTGCAAAAACGGAGTCGTGCTGCATAAAACATACCTTGCTATTTGCTCCGGCGCAAATAAATCCGTCCGCAAAGGACGGAAGTCGAGTTTCTCAAAAAAGAACGCTTCATGCCTCGAAAACTTCGGCTTACCGCTTGGGTGCAAAGTTACTAAGCGTTGTGCCTAAATCACTTACCTCTCACGAAGCCACAAATACGCAAATCAGAGCCACAAGTACGCAGTTAGCAAAAAGGGTGAGAAAAGAGCTTTGAAGGCATCTATATTTGCCCCGTCGAAGAGCAAATCGAAGATGTCCGCCATCGCAAAAGTCCCTGATTGGGATGCGTTCCTTTTCGAGAGTATGTACAGCGAATACGTATGGAACTTCGACAATGCAATCGAAGGGATGTATCTGCGAACGACGGTACAATTGTCCTGACGCAGGCAGAGGGAAATCCGCGATGGGATTCCTGAATGAAGGGATGGACAACTCCACTTTTTATGCAGGCGAGGACAGCCGTCATCATCGGCATATATTCCTCTGCACAAACGGAGTTCCCCGAACGTCGGGACATCCGAACAGATGAGGAAGCCGGTATTGGAATGAATCAACTGACACGGGCAGATTCCCGTGATGAAGCATATGTAGAACAAAACTCTAAAAGACAATGAAAAAGAAACCTGTTTTTATCGCCTTCTCCACCCAGAAGGGAGGCGTCGGCAAAACGACCTTTACGGTCCTGACGGCAAGCTGTCTGCACTATGTCTGCGGATACAATGTCCTTGTGGTGGATTGCGACTACCCGCAGTTCAGCATCAACGAGATGAGAAAACGAGATGCCAAAGGCTTGGAAACGAACAGCTCGCTACAGGAATTGGCGGTCGCTCAATTCTCCCGGCTTCAAAAGCTACCTACAACATCCTTTGTACGACCTCGGACGAAGCCATAGGCGTCGTACAGGATTATCTGGAACACAATGAATCGGAAACAGATTTCGTGTTTTTCGATTTGCCAGGCACCATCAACACGAGAGGTGTCATCGACACGCTTGCTGGTATGGACTATATCTTCACACCTATCTCTTCCGACCGAATCTCCTTGGAAAGCACGCTGAGTTTCTCTGCCGTTATCAAGCAGGCGGTCACGGACAATGCGGACACGGACAACAAGGGGATTTACCTTTTCTGGAACATGGTGGACGGCAGAGAGAAAACACCCCTCTATGCGATGTATGAGAAAGTCATTGCCGAGTTGGGACTTCCCATCCTAAAGACGTCAGTCCCCAACACGACCCGCTACAAAAAGGAGATCATGGATGAGGGTACGACCCTCTTCCGTTCAACTATCTTCCCCGCATCCCGCACGCTGCTCAGAGGCAGCCGCCTGAAAGAACTTGTGGAAGAAATCCTGTCCATTGTAAAACCTGAAGCGTATGGCAGAGAAGCATAAAGAAAAAATAAATCCTGATGCTATCAGGGAGCTGATCTCGCAAGGCATTCCCATGAGACGAAAAGATAGTTCTCCCTCTGCTTCTTGCGAGGAAAAGGAGTCTGTCGAGGAAACTCAGGAGGAAGAGAGAGAACTTTCCGAGGAGGTGAAACGGCCTCTTTCCCGTACACGTCGCAGAATACCGAAGGGGGACTATGAATCCTTGTTCATCTACCGCAACGACCTGAAAGACCGTAAGACCATCTATGTCGCCAGAGAATTGCAGGAAAAGCTGGCAGAGATAGTCATGTCGATGAAAAACAGGGAGATGACCATCGGAATCTATGTCGAGAACATCATCCTCCACCACTTTGAAGTCTATAAGGACGAAATAAACAGATTAAATGAACTCAAATTCAAAAAACTATTGTAAGATGAAAAAGCAAAACGTAAGACAGAATGCAGGGCAGACAGCCCGCATGGAAAACAAGAGTGTATCCTCCAAGGTGACTATCCGTAATTCCACCATGCTGATAGAGCGTTCGGAGACAGGAAAGGAAAAGCAGAAACCGGAACCGAGCGATTACGAGGAGACCTTCCTGAAACGGCATATCATGGAAAAGGGAGTGTCCGTCTATGTTTCCCAACAGATCAAAGATGAGATAGCCTGCATCGTGGGCACAATCACTGGCAACAGCCTGCCTCTCTCCGCCTACATCGACAACATCATCCGTCATCATCTTGACACCCATCGCGATGAGATAGACGCCTTGTTCGAGCAACAGTTCCGTAAACGTTTCGAGCGATGAAGCAGGTCATCTTTATTCTGCTGTCGGTAGGCTTAGCCTATCTTGGCAGCGTGCAGGTCGCCCGTTTCCTGTACGGACGCTATCGGAGTGCCGTGAGACTCTACCGTGACTTGCAACTCTTTTTCAGGGAACGGGGCAAGGGGAAAGTCGTAATCACCATCCGCATCCCCCAAAAGGAATCCTCCAAGAGGAGAATGTCCTTTTAGACGAATTGCCCATTGAAGAAGAGCAACAACAAGAACAGAGTTTTGAAACAGAAGTATCCGAAGCGACCTCTCCAACTATTCCCGAAGAAGAGGAATATGTACTGGTGGAAGTCCAAGGTGAAAGCCACTCCCTCTCGGAAAGCATCACAGCGGAAGAGCTGCAACAAATGGGCAGTGTCCTCTCCTGTAAGAATGCCCCGATAGAGGAAGCCGCAAAAGCTGCTGAAACTATCTGTAAGATACACGACTCCCCGATGTTCCAAGCGATTAAGAAAGCGGCTGGAGAACGTGTCCGCGAACTGCTGGAGCGCGTTGCCAAAGAAACTCCGAAAGAGGTTCAGTCAGGCAACTTCGATTACAAACGATTTATCACTACGTAGAATTCATCCACTCAAAGAAAAGAGAAAATATGAGTAACCCCCTTTATCTCGCCATCGCTTCCCCGAAGGAGGTGTCGGCAAAACTTCGCTTACGGTACTTGCCGCAAGCATTCTGCATTACCACAGAGGATACGATGTCGTCGTCGTGGATTACAACCATCCCGTCCATACAATCGCCCGTCTGCGTCAGCAAGAGTCGGAAGAACTAAATCATCAAAGCCTGATGCATCTGAAACATCGGACACCCTGCACCCCTTATCCGATTATCTGCGCTTCGGTGCGGGAAGCCCTGAACCGGGTGGAGCGACACTGTGCGGACAATCCTCCTCGCTGCATTCTCTTCGACCTCCCTCCATTGATGCGTACCGAAGGAACAGTAGAGCTGCTTTCAGCAATGGACGCCGTCGTCTTTCCCGTTACGGGGAGTCCGATGGACATGGAAGCTGTCCGACATTTCATCGACATCTTGGGAGAGCAGATACTGACTATGGGCAAGGGCAATATCCGTGAGCTTTACCTGCTCCGCAATATGGTACAGGCTTGGGAACGCGAGGATGCCGACGAATGCTGTCGCACCCTTGCCGATGAAACAGGAGCTTTGCTGATGCAGACTTCATTGAGCCACTCCCGTTTGTATCGTCCTTTCCTTTCCGAGCGCAGAAGAGGGGTATGCACCCTCTTCCCTCCTCACGGAGGAAAGTTGAGTCAGCTATGCAAGCAATTAGGCGATGAACTTCATGAAATCCTGCAACGCCTATGTACCGAATAGTCCTTGTTCTGCTCTTGCTCTACCTTTTGTGGCTGCTGCTTTTTCTCTCGTATGAACGAAGAAAAAGAAAGAACAGGGCAATTGAGAAAAAGCCTTGCCAAACGGTCAGTGACGCTGAAATCATCGGTAAAAGTCGCTTCAAGCTCAGCCACTCGGCGCCACAAGTACGCAGTTATCCAAAAGGCGAGGCTGAAGCAAAAAAGGCTTCTACATTTGCTGCCGAAAACGGACAAGAGCCATCGGAGGAGCCGGATAATCTGCCCGACATAGATGAGATTCCTTTAACGTATGAGTCCTCCGATTCTCCATCATTTGAAGAGGAGGACGAGGAACTTCCCATACAGGGAGAAAGCGAATATGCCACGGGAATTGATTTTGAACGGGTGCTGGAAGCCTTGTCGGTCATTCACCGCCACGCCCATACCGAAGCAGAGCGACAGAGGACCGGCGATACGCTGAGCGAGTTGGAAGGAACCCATCTGATGGAAACGCTCCGAAGCGACGCGAAACGCTCGGCCACGATCGATGAAATCGTCCGTGCCCGTTTCGAGGAACTTTACAGTGGGGAAAAGGCGTAACGCCTCTTCCGAATGGTCTTGACCCAATAGTATGAACCCTTTAATGCAACAGAAGCAATGAAAGAAAAAGAGTACGGCTGACCCTAAGAGAGTCACCACTAACATCCGAAAGTAACAACAGTATTCACCCGTCGGGAGGACATATCCAATCCACTCGGCACAAAACAAAGATTTATGACCAAAAGACATTTTCTAATCGCAGCCGTCCTGCTGCTTTCCATTTCCTCTGCCTTTGCCCAAGGCAACGGCTTGTCGGGCATCAACCAAGCCACCAACATGGTGACGAGTTATTTCGACCCTGCCACGAAACTCATCTACGCCATCGGTGCGGTCGTCGGTCTCATCGGAGGGGTAAAGGTCTACTCCAAGTTCTCGTCCGGCGATCCGGACACCTCGAAGACCGCCGCAAGCTGGTTTGGGGCGTGTATTTTCCTCATTGTGGCAGCCACCATTTTAAGAAGTTTCTTCCTCTAAGCCTATGGAGACCTATCCCATCAACAAGGGAATCGGTCGCTCGGTAGAGTTTCAGGGACTCAAAAGTCAGTATCTGTTCATTTTCGCCGGAGGGCTGCTTGCCCTTTTCGTGCTGTTTGTCATCCTCTATATGGCGGGTGTCAATCAATGGATCTGTATCGGCTTCGGAGGGACCGCCGCATCCATTCTGGTTTGGCAGACCTTCTCCCTAAACAGAAAGTACGGGGAACACGGGCTGATGAAGCGTTCCGCGCTGCACAGCCATCCCCGCTACCTCATCAACCGACGACGCATCCCCCGTCTCTTCCGCCATCGAGAGCGGAAAAGAGCGGTAACCCGACCGATGAAGAATCTGCAAAACAGAAAGGAGGAAAAGCAATGAGAAACCTATTGAAAGCCACCACGCTGGAAAACCGCTTCCCGCTGCTTGCCGTCGAAGAGGGGTGCATCCTCTCAAAGGATGCCGATATCACGGTCGCCTTTCGGGTCGAGCTTCCCGAACTCTATACGGTGACGAGCGCAGAGTATGCCGTCATCCATTCGGCTTGGGTGAAGGCTATCAAGGTCTTGCCGACCTACAGTGTCGTACACAAGCAGGACTGGTTTGTCAAGGAGGGCTATCGTCCGGACTTGCAGAAGGAGGAGATGAGCTTCCTCTCCCGCAGCTTCGAGCGGCACTTCAACGAGCGTCCGTTTCTGAACCACGCCTGCTATCTGTTCCTGACCAAGACAACCAAGAACCGAAGCCGACAACAGAGTAACTTTTCCACGCTCTGCCGAGGACATATCATTCCCAAGGAAGTACGCGACAAGGATACCGCCCGCAAGTTCATCGAAGCCACCGAGCAGTTCGAGCGGATTATGAACGAGTGCGGTTTTATCCGCCTGACTCGATTGAGCGACGAAGAGATCGTCGGCACGGAGGAGAAACCGGGACTGATAGAAAAGTATTTCTCGCTTTCCCTCTCCGACACGACGGTATTGGAAGACATCGACCTGAGAGCAGACCGGATGCGTATCGGCAACAAGCGACTCTGCCTGCATACCCTCTCCGATACGGAAGACCTGCCCGGACTGGTAGGTACGGATATGCGTTACGAACGTCTCTCCACCGACCGCAGCGACTGCCGCCTTTCCTTTGCCGCTCCCGTAGGGCTGTTGCTGCCGTGCAGCCATATCTACAACCAGTATGTGCTGATTGACGACAGTGCGGAGCACCTGCAACGCTTCGAGAAGAACGCACGGAACATGCACTCGCTATCCCGTTACAGTCGCTCCAATCAAATCAACAAGCAATGGATCGACGAGTACCTGAACGAGGCGCACAGCTTCGGGCTTACCTCTGTCCGCTGCCATTGCAACGTCTTGGCGTGGAGTGAGGACGAGGAGGAACTCCGCCGTATCCGCAACGACGTGGGCAGCCAGCTCGCACTGATGGAGTGCAAGCCACGGCATAACACCGTGGATGTGCCGACGCTCTTCTGGGCAGGCATTCCCGGCAATGAAGCCGACTTCCCCGCAGAAGAGAGTTTCTACACGTTCATCGAGCAGGCGGTCTGTTTCTTCAATGAGGAGACCAACTACCGTGATTCACTCTCGCCGTTCGGTATCAAGATGGCAGACCGCAGCGGCAAGCCGATTCATCTCGACATCTCCGACCTGCCGATGAAAAAAGGAATCATCACGAACCGCAACAAGTTCATCTTGGGTCCTTCAGGTTCAGGCAAGTCGTTCTTCACCAATCACCTTTTGAGGCAGTATTGGGAACAGAACACCCATATCGTCTTGGTGGACACGGGAAACAGCTATCAGGGCTTGTGTGAGATGATACGCCACAAGACGCAGGGCGAGGACGGAGTCTATTTCACCTACTCCGATGAGAGTCCCATCAGCTTCAATCCCTTCTACACGACGGACAAGGTGTTCGATGTGGAGAAGCGGGAGAGCATCAAGACACTGCTGCTTACGCTGTGGAAAAAGGACAACGAGCCCGCTACTCGTTCGGAAGAGGTTGCCCTCTCCAATGCCGTGTCGCTCTTTATCGAGCGTATCAAGACGGACGATGGTATTGTACCCTCGTTCAACAGCTTTTACGAGTATCTCACCACCGATTACTCGGCATTGCTCCGTGAGAAAAAGGTCAGGGAAAAGGATTTTGACTTGGCCAACTTTCTCAACGTGCTGGAACCGTACTACAAAGGGGGTGAATATGACTACCTGCTGAACTCGGACAAGCAGCTCGACCTCTTGAATGCACGCTTTATCGTCTTCGAAATCGACTCGATAAAAGATCATCCCATCCTTTTCCCCATCACGACTATCATCATTATGGAACTGTTCATCAGCAAGATGCGACGGCTGAAAGGAGTGCGGAAAGTCATCCTCATCGAGGAGGCTTGGAAGGCTATTGCGTCTGCGAATATGGCAGGGTATATAAAATACCTCTACAAGACGGTAAGAAAGTTCTTCGGCGAGGCGGTCGTGGTGACGCAGGAGGTGGATGACATCATCTCCTCAGATATTGTCAAGGAGTCCATCATCAACAACTCTGACTGCAAAATACTGCTTGACCAGCGCAAGTATATGAACAAGTTCGACCAGATACAGGCTCTCTTGGGACTGACGGACAAGGAACGGGGGCAGATACTCTCCATCAACCAGAGCAACGATGCCACACGGTCGTACAAGGAGGTGTGGATCGGACTGGGCGGCGTGCAGTCCGCCGTCTATGCCACCGAAGTGTCGAAAGCCGAATACCTCACCTACACGACGGAGGAGACCGAGAAGATGCGGGTGCTCGCCCGTGCCGAGCAACTCGGCGGAAACATGGAGCTTGCCGTCAGGCAACTCGCCGAAGAAGAATAGTAAATAACAATCACACTAAAATCCAACGTAAAATGAGAAAGAAAGTTTTAATGCTTATCACGTGCGGTTGCCTCCTTGTAGGCAGCGCACATGCCCAGTGGGTAGTCACGGATCCCACCAACCTTGCACAGAGCATCATCAACACGACCAAGGAAATCGTGCAGACCTCCAAGACGGTCAAGAACACGCTCGACAATTTCAAGGAAGTGGAGAAACTCTACAACGAGAGCAAGAAATACTACGATGCCCTGAAAAAGGTGAACGACCTCGTGCGGGATGCCCAAAGGGTGAAGGAAACCATCCTGATGGTAGGGGAAATCTCCGACATCTATGTCGTAAATTACAAGAAGATGCTTTCCGACCCGAACTTCCGACCGGAAGAGCTGATTGCCATCGCCAACGGCTATACCAAGCTGCTCGGAGAGAGCAACAACCTGCTCAAGGAACTGAAGCAGGTGGTGAACATTACCACGCTGAAGATGACCGACAAGGAGCGCATGGACGTGGTGGATCGCTGCTACAAGGAGGTGCGGGACTACCGTAACCTCGTGCGTTACTATACGAACAAGAACATCTCCGTGAGCTATCTCAGAGCCAAGAAGCAGCAGGACACCGACCGGGTGCTCTCGCTCTATGGAACGGACAACGAAAGGTATTGGTAGGTATGGGAGCGGAATTTGACAACCTGCATCAGGTGCTCCGTTCGCTTTATACGGAGATGATGCCCATGTGCGGTGACATGATTGGCGTCGCCAAAGGCATTGCGGGCTTGGGCGCGCTCTTCTATGTGGCACTCCGGGTATGGCAGACCTTGGCTCGTGCCGAACCCATCGACGTCTATCCGTTGCTCCGTCCGTTTGCGCTCGGTCTCTGCATCCTCTTTTTCCCGATGGTACTGGAAACTATCAACGGCGTGCTTAGTCCCGTCGTGCAGGTACGCACAAGATGCTCGAAAAGCAGACCTTCAGCATGGATGAATACCGCAAGTTGCGGGACAAAATGGAGTACGAGGCGATGGTGAAGAACCCCGAAACAGCCTATCTGGTCAGCAACGAGGAGTTCGACAGGAAACTGGATGAACTCGGTATCGCTCCCTCGGATATGGCGACGATGGCGGGAATGTACGTGGAACGCAGTATGTACAATTTCAAAAAATGGTTCCGCAATATGGTGCGGGAATTCTTGGAACTGCTCTTTGCTGCCGCCGCCCTGCTCATCGACACGCTCCGGACATTCTTCCTGATAGTCCTCTCCATCTTGGGACCGATAGCCTTCGCCATCTCCGTGTGGGACGGTTTTCAGAGTACCCTCACGCAATGGTTCACGAGGTATATCTCCATCTATCTGTGGCTGCCCGTGGCGGACTTGTTCAGTTCGATGCTGGCAAAGATTCAGGAACTGATGCTCAAGCATGACATCACACAGTTGCAGAACGACCCGACCTATACGATAGACGCCTCGAACGGAGTGTACCTTGTCTTTATGATTATCGGCATCATCGGCTACTTCACCATTCCGACGGTTGCGGGCTGGGTGATACAGGCAGGTGGAGCGGGTAATTTCGGCAAGAACGTGAACTATGCAGCAGGAAAGGGTGCCGGCATTGCAGGTGCCTTGGGTGGAGCCGCCGGTGGCTTTGCCGTGGGACACGGACGAAACATGATGAATCATGCGGGAAGCAAAGCCAAAGAGATTGCCGGAAAATTATTTCATCGGGGAGGAAACCAATCATCCGAACCATCGGAACAAAATTAAAAAGCTATGGAATTTAAGTCATTAAAGAATATCGAAACAAGTTTCAGACAGATACGCCTCTTTACGTTAGTCGTCGTTTGCCTGTGTGCCTCCCTTGCGGGTTATTCGGTATGGAGTGCCTACTCCTTTGCCGAAGCCCAGAGGCAGAAAATCTATGTGCTGGATGGAGGTAAGTCGCTGATGCTCGCCTTGTCGCAGGATCTGTCGCAGAACAGACCCGCAGAAGCCAAGGAGCATGTGCGCCGCTTCCACGAACTGTTCTTCACCCTTTCGCCCGACAAGAGTGCCATCGAGGGGAATATCTCCCGTGCACTGCTCTTGGCGGACAAGAGTGCCTACAACTACTATCGGGATTTCTCCGAGAAAGGGTACTACAACCGTATCGTGGCAGGAAACATCAATCAGGTCGTGCAGGTGGACAGCGTGCTTTGCGACTTCGATCGCTATCCCTATGCGGTACGGACGTATGCCCGGCAGATGATTATCCGTGCCACCAACGTGACCGAGCGCAGTCTCGTCACCATCTGCCGCCTGCTCAATACGAGCCGTAGCGACGATAACCCGAACGGATTCAACATCGAGGGATTCGAGATTGTGGAAAACAAGGACATCAGTACCCGTAAGCGATGAAAAAGAAAAGTCTGTTACGAATGATGCAGGAGGGAGCAGAGACAAGACTCCGCCGCCTGTGCGGGCGCATCCCCACTCACCTGAGGCTGTATGTCGTCCTGACGATGCTTCTCTTTTTCGCCTTCCTTGCCAACTATGTTTTCTTCAACGGTTTGTACCGTATTTTCTCAGACGGAGACTCCGAAGAGGAAACGCTACCGGCAATCAAGCATATAGAAGCCCCTGAAGTAAGGCGGCTCTATCCCAACGACAGTATCAACCTATTAAAGTATTACGATTATGTACCCATTCAAAAGAAAGACAGCCTCCGACACGAGCACCTCGCCTGAGCTGACGGAGGAAGAGAGACAAAGACGAAAGAAGTTTATCATTTATCCCCTGATGTTCCTGCTTTTTGCAGGCTCCATATGGCTCATCTTCGCTCCATCGGAGAAAGAAGAAGAGAAACAGGCAAAGGGCTTCAATACGGAAGTACCCGCCCCGATGGCAGCCGAACTGATCGGCGACAAGAAGAAAGCCTACGAGAAGGAGATGATGGAACAGAAGGAGCAGGAACGAAGTCAGGCGATGCAAAGCCTCAGTTCCATGTTCGGGGAAATGACAGGAGGACAACTACCGGTGCAGAGTTCCGAAGAGTTGGCTTTGAAGACGGACGCATCGGAAAGAGATAACGGCTTCGGCTCTCGTGCCACTGCTCCGCAAGACGGCTTTCACGCCTCTGCATCAGCCTACCAAGACATCAACCGCACGCTCGGCAGTTTCTATGAAGCACCGAGGGAAGACCCCGAAAAGGAGGAACTGCGTGCCCGATTGGCAGAGTTGGAAAACCGTATGAGCAGCGAACAGCAGTCGCCTGCCATAACCGTGAACGACCAGATGGCATTGCTTGAAAAGTCCTATCAGTTGGCGGCAAAGTATATGCCGTCGGGCAGTGGACAGCCCTCTTCCAGTATGACATCGGCATCGGACGGGGAAACGGCTTCTGAAAGGAAAGCGGTCGCAACCACCCGAAACGGTAAGGCGACAGCCTTTCCCGTTGCCCCTGTGAGCGAGCAAGAGGTGTCGGCTCTGGCGCAGCCGATGAGCGACTCGACTTTCCGCTCCGAATATGTCAAGGAGAGAAACTATATGTTCCATACCGCCATCGGAACAGCCCCGCTGACGGAGAAGAATACCATCTCTGCCTGTGTGCATGACAATCAGAAGGTAATGGATGGTCAGACAGTGCGTTTCCGTCTCTTGGAGCCGATACAGGTGTCAAACAGGGAGATACCGAGCAATGCCCTCGTCGTGGGAACGGCAAAGGTACAGGGCGAACGTCTGAACGTACTCATTACCTCACTGGAATATCGCGGGAACATCCTACCCGTAGAGCTGTCGGTCTATGACACGGACGGACAGGCGGGGATATTCATTCCCGGCTCGATGGAGCGCAGTGCCGCCAAGGAGATTGCCGCAAACATGGGAACGTCCGTAGGCAGCAGCGTGAACATCTCCACCGATGCGGGAGCACAGCTTGCCTCCGATCTCGGCAAGGGCTGATACAAGGTACTTCGCAGTATTTCGCCAAGAAAATGCGTACCGTCAAGGTGCATTTGAAGGCAGGCTATAAGGTATTGCTCTATCAGCCGGAAAACAAGTAATTCATATTTATTATTCACCACTTTAATCCAAAGTAAAAATGAAAAGAACAGTTTTAGCCATCGCCCTGATGCTGGGCGCAGTCTGTGCCAACGCACAGGAAACGACTTCAAGCGGAGACCTCTATCAGGGGCTGACTCGCAAAATAGCCTTTGAGCGGATGATACCGCCCCACGGCTTGGAAATCACCTACGACAAGACGGTGCACATCATCTTTCCATCTGCCGTGCGCTATGTCGATTTGGGTTCGCCCAATCTCATTGCGGGAAAGGCGGACGGAGCGGAAAACGTTATCCGTGTGAAAGCGACGGTCAAGGACTTCCGTGAGGAGACAAACATGAGCGTCATCACCGAAGACGGGGCATTTTACACCTTCAATGTCAAGTATGCCAACGAGCCGCTATTGCTCAATGTGGAGATGGCGGACTTCATCCACGATGGGGAGAGCGTAAACCGTCCGAACAACGCAATGGAGGTCTATCTCAAGGAGCTTGGCAGCGAGAGTCCGATGCTGGTACGGCTCATCATGAAGTCCATTCACAAGGAGGACAAGCGGACGGTGAAGCATATCGGCAGCAAGTCCTTCGGTATTCAGTACCTGCTCAGAGGGTTGTACTCGCACAACGGATTGCTGTACTTCCATACGGAACTGCGCAACAAGTCCAACGTGCCGTTCGACATCGACTTCATTACGTTCAAAATTGTGGACAAGAAAGTTGCCAAACAGACGGCCATGCAGGAGCAGGTGCTGCTTCCGCTGCGTGCCTACAACTACACCACCTGCGTGGCGGGGCAGAAGAGCGAACGCACGGTATTCACCCTGCAAAAGTTCACCATCCCCGATGACAAGCAGCTCATTGTGGAGATGCACGAGAAGAACGGCGGAAGACACCAATCCTTTGTCGTGGAGAACGAAGACCTTGTGCGTGCGAGGGAAATCAACGAACTCAAAGTGAAGTAGTATGAGAAAGTCTCTGTTTTTCCTGTTTGTCGTGTCGCTTGCCCTCTTTGCAGGGCAGGCGCACGCCCAGCGTTGTCTGCCCAAGATGAAAGGTATACGCCTGACCGCAGGCATGGCGGACGGTTTTTATTCTCCCTCTTCCAAGAATGAAACGGGCTATTCGTTCGGGGCTTCGCTTGCCACCTACACGAAAGGCGGACACCAATGGGTGCTTGGTGCGGAGTATCTTCGTAGATACCATCCCTATCGTGAGAGCCGTATCCCTGTGGAACAGTTCACGGGCGAGGGAGGTTTCTTCTTTGGTGTGCTTTCGGACGGAAGCAAGACCTTCTTCCTCTCTGCCGGTATTTCCGCCTTGGCAGGCTATGAGACGGTCAATGGTGGAAAGAAACTGCTCTTTGACGGCTCAACGCTACGCAATAAGGACGGCTTTCTCTACGGTGGGGCTATCACTCTACAGTCAGAGACCTATCTGACGGACAGATTCGTGTTACTGCTCTATGGCAGGGAGCGTTGCCTGTGGGGAGGCTCTACGGGACGTTTCCATACGCAGTACGGTGTCGGACTGAAAATCATGCTGGACTGATGGACGCACGACAGATGAGAGAGATTCCCATTGCGGACTTCCTGAACGCGATGGGGATTCATCCGACCAAACAGAAAGGAAATTCCTTGTGGTATTCCGCCCCTTACCGCACGGAACGGACACCCTCGTTCAAGGTCGATACAGCCAAGAATGTTTGGTTCGATTTCGGGACGGGCAAAGGCGGCGACATCTTCGACTTGGCGGGAGAGTTTATCGGAAGCGGTGATTTTCTCCTGCGGGCGGCTTTCATCGCCAAGAGCGGAACGTGTCCGCTGCCTGCTTTGGAACAACCGCAAAGAAGCGAAAAGAAAGAACCCGTCTTTGAGGATATTTGGGTGCGACCGTTGCAGGACGCCAAACTGCTGGGCTACTTAAAAGAACGGGGCATCAATACCCACGTTGCCATACCCAACTGCGAGGAGGTTCGATACCGGGTGTATGGCAAACGGTACTATACCATCGGCTTTCGCAACGATGCCGGAGGATTGGAATTGCGCAACCGCTTCTTCAAGGGATGCATACCGCCGAAGGATATTTCCCTGAAGCGTAACGGCTCGGACGTGTGTTCCGTCTTTGAGGGATTTATGGATTGCCTCTCCGCTATGCTATTAGGTATCATTGCTTCGGACTGGCTTGTCCTTAATTCCGTTTCAAACGTGGAGAAGGCGGTGAAAGCCTTGCTGGGCTATGAAAGGATAGAATGCTTCCTCGACAATGACGAGGCGGGGCGAAGGACTTTTCAAAGGCTGCATGAGTGCTTCGGGGATAAGGTCATCGACCGTTCCTCCCTGTATGCCGCCCACAAGGATTTGAATGAGTTTCTGCTTTCCAAGAATGCAGGGAACAATGTATAACTATAAAACGATAACGAACAATGAAGAAGAAAATATTGAATACGATTTGGGTAATGGGAGTGCTTGCCCTTGCGGGGTTTTGTCTATCTGCTTGTAATCACGAGTTGGATATTCAGCAGGCGTACCCGTTCACGGTAGAGACGATGCCGGTGCAGAAGCGTATTGCCAAAGGGCAGACAGCGGAGATACGCTGCACGCTCAAACGGCAGGGACGGTTTGAAGACGCACGCTATACCATCCGTTATTTCCAACCCGACGGCAAGGGGGAATTGAAAATGGATAACGATACGGTCTTTAAGCCCAATGACCGTTACCCGCTCACGAAAGAGGAGTTCAGGCTATACTACACCTCCGCTTCCGCCGACCAGCAGGCGATAGACGTGTATGTGGAGGACAATTTCGGACAGACGGCAAAACTCTCGTTTGAGTTCAACAGCCAGAAGGACGAGGAAAAGGAGAAGAAGGATGAGGGTAAGAAGTAAACTTTTCGTCTTGTGCCTTTTCTGCATTTCCTGCTTACGGCTTTCTGCTCAGGACGGAAGAAATCTACTTCTATCGCTTCCTCCATTCGAGCGTGCCATTGTCTGCATCAAGCACTTCGAGGGCTTGCATACTTGGAAAGACTACCCGTATGTAGGCTATGGACACAGGCTTCTGCCCGAAGAACGGTTCACGGCGGCGATGACGGAACGGCAGGCAGACTCCCTGCTTCGGACTGACCTGATGAAGCGGCTGATGATATTCAAGGACTATGGGAAGGATGCCTTGCTTCTTGCCGTCCTGTCCTATAATGTCGGAGTGGGCAGATTGCTGGGATATGGGAAGTATGCCAAGAGTAGATTGCTACGAAAGATAGAATTGGGCGACAGGAATTTCTACCGCGAATTTATATCTTTCTGCCGATACAAAGGCAAAGTCCTGCGCGGTCTTGTTAAACGACGAAAAGTGGAGTTTGCTCTGTTTTATGTACCCTGATTATCAAATACGCCTCTTGCGACATTTTTATGCTCCGCAAGGGGCGTTCTCTTTCCATTTTATTCGAATTTCTCGTTATGAATGAGTAACTTTGCGGAAAATTTAAAAAAATAATTAGCATGGAAACATTAATCCTACCCTCAAGATTTGAGAATATAGAGAAAGTGGATAGTTTATCAAAAGATTGGGACTTAGTTAAGCTTGCGATAAGACCTGATTGTAGAGATGAAAAAAGTATTGAGAAAGCACAAAAAGCTATAGAAGTAGGCTTAAATGATGCTGCTATAAATTATATTTGGAATTTGGCGATTTATGATTTGTATCGTAAAATTATTTCCTATGGGATTGAATATTTCTCAAGTGCGATTAATTGGGAGGGTAAGAAATTAAACACCATTGAAGACTTAAGAGAAGTAAAAGATTATCAAATTATCTCTGGCACTTTTTCTCTCGGCATCATTCCACATGAGGCCCATTTCTTTCTTGAACAGTGTCGAGAAATACGGAATAATTTCTCAACAGCTCATTTCCCTATGGGTGAATTAGATAAGATAGAGACTTTTAATTTCATCAAGAATTGCATAAAGTATGTTCTTACATACGATCTACCAGCTCCAGGATTGCAAATTAAAGAACTCATAGAAAATTTGTCATCAGAAAAACTTGAGAAAGGTGAGGAGATATGTGCTATTATAGAAAATCAGTCGTCAAAAATTCATGGTCCTATTTTACATAATTTGTTTTCAAATTATATCAAACCTGATTGTAATGCAATTCTAAAATACAATGTAAAATTGATAGCTCCTTCATTATGGAATATTGTTTCCGAAGATGTAAAAAGTAGTATAGCTGTTAAGTTTGCATCTCTGCGAGAAGTTAAAGGGAAAGATGGAGCTAATGAAGCACTAAGTTTTTTAAAACTAGTTAATGGTGTTTCTTATATACCAGAATCTTATAAAGAAGTTATTTTTAAGAAACACGCTCAGTTTCTCATAGATGCTCATTATGAATGGAACAATTTTTATAATGAACCAAATTTTGCCAAAGAACTTGATGCCTTAGGATATGAAATTCCAATTGCATCCTTAAACACCTATTTAAAAGCTGTTTTATTATCTTATTTAGGAAATTGTTACGGAGTTTCTAAAGATGCCCAAGAATATAATGAAAAGATGCTTTTAAATTTAACCCAAACAGGAATAAGAGGATTGTTTAGATTAATTGACCAAAATGTAGATATCGTAAGAATTTTATCAAGTCCAGGTCCTGTTAATAGGATCAAATCCCTTATGGATTTAATAAAAGAAAAAACAATGCTCCCTGAACAACAAAAAATATTTGACTTTATTACTAAGTCTTCAAGTCGTGATATTCAAAAATACTTTGAAGAGAAATACTGGAAACTTGCAAAATTATAGGAGTTGAAATATGATAAAAACTTTTGATGATATAACCTTACGAAATCTATCAGATGCCATAGCTGGTATACTGACCCATAGCAAAATAACGGAGTATTTTGCAAACTCAAACATACAAGAACGTGGAGGTTCGAATAAAACAGATAGGGTTTATTACGCTTTCAGGTTCGTTCAGCAACAAGATAGGTGTGGGAACAATGTCTTGGCATTTGTTCAGAAACTACTTACTCCCAAGCGATATAAAGACGAGAAAGATTTTGAAAATGATAGAAGCACTATAAATGAAATTTTGTCTTATGAAGGGATAGCAATCAACGAAAGAGGAGAGATTCTCTCAGTAAAAAGGGCTAAAACAATTTCTGAAGCCCAAGAACGCTCTTCGAGATTAAAGCGAAAAGCTCAAGGCATAACGATTCATTCAGACATACTTCCTTTCTGTGAAGAAGAATGGTTAAAAGAAGATTATTTCCATGCAATTTTGGAGATAACAAAAAGTGTTGCAGATAAAATGCGACAAAAAAGTGGGTTATTCTTAGATGGTTCGGAGTTGGTTGATGCATGTTTTGGCTTAGGAAAAGAAAAGAGACCTATTATGGCTTTTAATACATTGAGAACTCCTTCAGAGGAAAGTGAACATAAAGGGTTTAGCAATTTTATGAAAGGTTTTTTTAGTATGTATCGTAATCCTAAAGCTCATACTCCGAGAATGACAGAGGATACACAATTATCAGCTATGATAGAGGTTTTAGTCGTTGCTTCTATAATTCACAACAAATTAGATATAACATATAAGACAGGATATTAGTTATTTGGCTTTTTGTTACTTTTGAGCCGTCTCAACTCACTGTCAAAAGTAACGAGGTTTTTTCATCGGGGTTTCTTTGCTCCTTTCTTTGTCCGCCCGAAGCTCACGAAAGAAAGGAGCGGTCGGCAAATCTGCCGACCGCTTTACTCTGTCCGTTCTTCTTGAACGGTTATCCGTCCCGTCCTTACTTCGGGGTGCGTGGAGAAAGTCCAATTGATTTCCTCATCGGGAAGGGTGCTGTGAACATTTCCGCCCATCACCAATCCGCAATCCTGAATGACCTTTTGCCGTGCATCCTCTCTGCTCTCGGCAACCACTTCAAACACTCCCTCGAAAATGTACCGCGTCCGTACTCTGTAAACTCTCTTCTTCATATTCTCAAAATTCAGCAATTAGTAATCTGTGTTCCTTCGGCTCTCCATTGGATAACCTGCGGTGGGTAAGCCAAAAATGGTGTGTGCCATAGCCGTATGCAAAGAACTTGTCAAGTTCCGTTTCTTCGGCTATCCGATTGACGGCTGCCCTCAATTCCTTCTCGTTGGTGGATAGGGTAATGGCATTGATTATCCTTATAAGGATATGGGGTATCTCGTCTGCCCAATTGCATACGATGCTTTCTATTTCTGCTTTCATATTCTGTGATGTTTTGGTAATTGTTTCTTATGCTGTCGCTCTCATTCTCTGCCTTATCAGTTTGCGGTTGGCATTGACAAGATTGATAATTTGGTCGTGATACTCTGTGTTTTGATTGCACACTCCTCGACTTTGCACCACTTTGAGCGTGTCCAAATTAACCTCAATCGTTTCTATCCGTTTGCCCTCAATGGTAGCCGAAAGGATAAGTGAGTTCTCTTTGAGATAGTAGGCATTGTCGAATACACAATGGTGCATTGCCACTCCTTCCTCCAAATGTTCCTGCACACTCTCCAAAACGTGGACTTGTATTGTGCCGTCCGTAAAACGGATACCAAAGAATTTGGATTTGAGTTCGTGGAAACGCTTTTCGTCCTCCATTGCTTTTTTGCGCCTCTTCTCCTTTTCTTCCTTTTCCCGTTGTTTGCGGAATTCGTTTTGTCTTAGGTCGTGTTCCCTATGTAGGTCGGTGGGGCAAACATACTTCGGGCTGTGTATGTCTTTATTCAATCTGCGGAGCATATCCACATAGTCGCACCATATCGAAATGTCCTCTATGTCATAGCCGTTGCGAGTGGCTACTTTATAGGATTGCCAACAAGCGTCAAATGCCCTCGAATTGTCAAGAAAGTATTTCAGATGCTCGGTTCTGCCTGCTTTCATCAATGTTTCCGCACGGCTGTCGGACAATAGGGCTGGAATAAGAATGGTTGGTACAATGCCGTGAAAATCATTCTTAAATCCATTCCTGCGGAGTGTGTCCGTAGCCTTGAATTTGGGATATATCTGGGAGTACGATATATGGCGGTAGGCTTCGTTATCGTTTCTCACTGCCATAGGCGAGCAATAGGAAAAGGTGTCGATGTATTTGCCCAATACTCTCTGAACGGCAACAATCGTTTTTCTTCCTTGTGCGTTCCACCAATATTGACCAATTTCAACAACGCAGGACGTTGCTTTGCATCCTTTCTCCATTTCTGCGGAGAGGAGGAACATTCTTAGTACTTGGTATTCTCCACAAGTGGTAAGTATCGTAAAGTATTGTTTCTGCCTTATCTTGCGTTCAAAGGTTTCCCTGACCTGCAACCTTGCCCTGCAATGAGGGCAGGTGCAAGTGTCCTTCGGCTTTTCCATTGTCCAACTATGCCCACAATCCATACACGTTGTGCGCCCTTTGGGCAAGCGGTAGGCGAAATGGTCTATACACTCTCTAAATGCCCACTTACATTGTGTCTTGGTTATTTGGCGTAGGTTCTTGCTCTCTGCAAGTACTGCTTTCTCAAACTTGTTTCTCGGTTTCATAATCTGTCCTCCTTAATCAGTTGTTACGAAATACAAAGCCGTCCTTATACCAAAAGTCCGTGTCGAAAAGGTCATCGGCATATTTGGAGAAGTCGAAGTAACTCAATGCAAAATCGGATAATTCATTCTCCATTTTCGCAAGTTCCTCCGCAAAATCTTCCTTGCTTGCATAATTTCCGATGTAGTCGGATTGGAAAGATTTCACAAGGCTGTAAGCGTCTTGTGTGAGTTGGGCGTTGTTGCCGTCTGCCCACACCCAAAAGGCTTCTTTCTCCGTGTCGTTCAGTCTGTCCAACTCGTCCCGAAGTTCAAAGAAGGTTTCCTCCAAATGGCTCTCGGCTATCAGACCATCGGGGATTTCCTCCCACGCTTGGAACATATATTCAGGTTCTTCCTCGTCCTCGTGTATCTCGGCACAACGCTCCATAAAGCCGTCCAAATCGTAGAAGTCCGAAAGTTCCACCCATTCGCCCTGCAATGAGCTGTTGTTGTACTTGGCATAAGTGCCTACATAGATACGTGCTTCGTTCAAATCCTTTGTGTCCATTTTTCTTTCGTTGTTTAGAGGGTTAAAACTCGAATAATGAAGGTTGGGTTATCTGCTGTTCCACCTGCTTCTCCGCTTTTGGTTTCTTGGCGGTAAGTTTGCGGTATTCCTCCGCTTGGTATCGCTCGATAGCCTTTTTCCGTGCGTCTGCTTTTTCCTCCTCTGTAAGTTCGATAGTATGGTTTACCACGACTTGGCAGTTGATGGACTTGCCCACCTCGATGTTATCCTCATCGTAATAGTGAACGGCAAGGGAATATACCTCCTCATCGGACAGACCTGCACACTCCATTCTTTGAACTTCCGTCAAGATGTAGGTAATGCACTCGTCTATATTCTTGCTCTCCTTGCGGAAACTTTCTGCAAAGAGTTCATCGTATGATGCTCTCGTTTCCAAATAGTTTTGGATAACATCCTTGAAATGTTCTGTACCTTTCATTGTCTTTGTTGTTTTTATCAGTTGAATAATGTTCCGTTGGATAGAAATTCGTAGTTGTTTGCTTCGCAACTCTCGGCAAAGGCTTCTTCGCTGAGTTGATATTCCATATCGTCCCTGCAAGCCTTGAAAAAGCCATTCAAACATCTGTCCATAAGTTCGTATAATGTGGTTTGGTCGGGAGATTTCAAAAAATCATATATAGGCTGTAATATCTCATAGTCCATATAGTAGCCCGTCAGCACACAATCGTCCGTAACAAATACACGACTCTTGCGTTTTGTCTTGTAATTGTGTCCCCAAATGGTCTTAGGTAGATACAAGTCGTTCCAATAGTTATTGACAAGGTATTTCAGAAGTCTTGTTCCTTTCAGATTGTCTTCCTCCTCGCTGTAATGAGAAGTGAAGCGATACCAATAGGTGCAACTATCGTATGACCATCTATCCACCTTGATATTGAATGTCTGTTCAAAGGCTTGCAATGTCTTTCGGTTTTCTTCGTCCCAACCATAGTTGAAATGTTCCGCCCAATGGCTGTGTGCTTTCGCTTGTGCCTCTCTTGTCAGTTCGTGGAGGTTATATACCTCGTATGTTCTTGTTTCCGTTCTCATATTCGTTTGATGCTATCGGGTTGTATTATTGATGATGTCTTCTCCATTGTCCGCAAAGACCTCGATAGTAGGTTTCCCTCCGTTTTCCTCTACGGATAGGTGTTCGGAGGTTTCATATAATGTTTCTCCGTCCGTAATGATGACTTTCTCGTTGTCCTCAAAGCAGAGTACGTCCTCACCTTGCCACGACTTGACAAGGGCAACGGCTTCCTCGTAATTCTCGGCTGTTACTTCAAATCGGGTGCGTTCCCAGCAAGTAACCTTTCGGTCTTGGTAAAAACTGAATGTTTCCATAATTCCTATATTTAGATGGTTGCTAAAATGATTTCTTGGATATGAATAGGTTCAACTTCTGAAAAGAGATAGAATATAAATTCCTTTCTGTCTTTCCGATTGAGTTCCTTGTATAGTTCCCCAAAGGCGGATATGTTTCCGTTGAGGTAAACCAATACCATATACTCGAAGATGTTGTCCACCTCGTAGTATCTGCATTGCTGTGCGATTGTTTTGCTTCTTCTTTTCATATATCTGTCTGTTTAAGAAATGAGTAACCAAAGTATTGTCCCAATGGTGAGGGCATAAGCCAAGATGTATGCTGCGATTGCCAAAACGATGGTAAGGAGTAGCCGAATAAGGAATTTCCCTGCACATATCCCTGCCAGCCAAAGCCAGACGCTTCCGCCCCAAAGGAGAGACCCTGCGAGTGCAAGTGCCACCCAAATTGATATTTTGTATCTCAGTTTCATCTTGTCTGATTTTTTTGATTTTATGCGGATTCCAGAGGTGAGGGAGTTGAGTTTCCATTTTTCATTTTCTCTGTCCTCGTGTTTCCGACATTTTTTTTATGCGTTTTTCCGTCGGGTCGGTCGTTTTCGTTTCAGTGGCGTAAAAAGGTAGGGCTTAGGACAAACAAGGTTTATGGCGAGAATACTACCTGCAATGAAATGGAAGTGTGGAGATTGTCGCCATAACGGCTTGCCGCTTCGACCTTTTTTGTCCGTGAAAGCCCGGAACTACCTTTGCCGCTGACAACGAACAACCGATCCCGATGCGAATACATAGAATGGAACGTGGAGAGGAACACCGCAGAGGACAGAGCGAAAAAATGAATGGCAGCCTTCACAAGAAAGACTGCCATAATCGTGAGGAATAAGACGAAAAGAATGAAAGCCGTTGTCTGAACAGACAACTATTAGAAAAGAAAAACGGAGAAAGTTTCGTCTTTCTCCGTAGATAATATTACCTTTGCAATAGGTTATTCGAGTTATGCAAAGCGTTGTGTGTCATTGCAGAAGATAGGTCGCTAAATCATTACCTGCTGAAAATCATAACTCAAAAGGCTGTTCATAGCCAATTACTTAGACCTAAATGATAGATTTTTCATAGAAAAGTACGTACGTTTTCACCTAAAAGTACGTACGTTTTCACCTAAAAGTACGTACGTTTTCACCTAAAGGTACGTACTTTTTCCATAAAAAGTATATACCTTTTTCTAAAGTTATAATTATAGATTTCAAAAACATAATTATGCTTTCTATAAAAGGTATAGATGTTTCTCCAAAAACGTAATTATGTTTTTTCTAAATTGTACGGTCGTTTCAATGAAAATGTGCTGTCGTTGTTCTGAAAATGTGCGGTCTTTCCTGCTAAAAGCCAGTGTCAGGCTCACATTCGCGCAGGGACTTGTCGCCCGTTTCTGCCCGGAAGCAGGACTGGGACATATACCGGGCAGGGATGTGCGGGCGTACTGGAAGACATGGGACTGACCGTGCCATAAGCGGGCAGCAGGCGTGTGGGGACAAGCCGCAGCAGTTGGCCGGTTCCCCGCAGCCGCCCCTGTATGGGACTCCGGCGGCAACAATTTTCGGCGATTGGGGAATTTACACCCCCGAACCCACGTTATTTACTACCTTATTTAGTACCTTTGCGATGGAATTAGGATAATGATGCTATGCACGGACATACGGACAACTATACGTTCCTGACGCAGGGACCGGTACACCGCGTCATCCTGACGATGGCGGTACCGACCATCATCTCGATGCTCGTAACGAGCCTTTACAACATTGCCGACACGTTCTTTGTCGGCCAGATAGACACGCAGTCTACCGCAGCGGTGGGCATCGTCTTCTCACTGATGTTCTTCGTTCAGGCTACGGGATTCTTCTTCGGGCACGGGTCGGGCAACTACATCTCCCGGGAGCTGGGTGCGCGTCGGCACGACAACGCCGTGCGCATGGCCTCCGCGGGCTTTTTCCTCTCGTTCGTCTTCGGTATGGCGATATTGCTGCTGGGCGAGCTTTTCCTCACGCCGCTTTCACTTTTCCTCGGGAGCACGCCCACCATCCGCCCCTATACCGAGGACTATATGGGCATCATCCTGCTCGGGGCACCGCTGCTGACCTCCTCGCTGACGCTGAACAACCAGATGCGCCTGCAGGGCAATGCCGGCTATGCCATGTACGGCATCGTGGTGGGAGCCGTGCTCAATGTCGCGCTCGACCCCGTCTTCATCTTCGGCCTCGGGATGGGGGTGCGCGGAGCGGCCTTGGCTACCGTTGCGGGGCAGCTGGTTTCGTTCGTCGTTCTCCTGTATATGTCCCGCCGGGGCGAGAACATATCCGTCAGTCTTCGCCGTTTCAGCCTGTCGTGGCCGCTGCTGAAGGAGATTTTCTATGGCGGAAGCCCGTCGCTGATGCGGCAGGGGCTTGCCTGCGTGGCTACGATGACGCTTAATGTCGCTGCCGGAGCATACGGCGACTCTGCCATCGCCGCCATGAGCATCGTCAACCGGATAGCGATGCTCGTCTTCGCTGCCGTAATCGGGTTGGGTCAGGGCTTCCAGCCCGTCTGCGGATTCTGCTACGGTGCAGGGCTTTTCGCGCGGCTGAAGTCGGCCTACCGTTTCACGGTCATGGTCGGCACGCTCTTTCTTGTGGTCTGTGCCGTGGCCGGGTGGCTCTTCAGCGGTTCGCTGATAGGCATATTCCGCAACGACCCCGATGTGATAGCCGTCGGGGTGGTGGCCCTCCGCTTTCAGCTCTCCACCTTTCCGCTGAATGCGTTTATCCTTGCGAGCAACATGATGGCGCAGACGTGCAGGATGCCATGGCGTGCCAATTTCCTTGCCGCTGCCCGGCAGGGACTGTTCTTCATTCCGCTTATCGTGCTGCTTCCTCTCCGTTTCGGACTCTTGGGCGTGGAGATGTGTCAGGCCGTCAGCGACTTCCTCTCTTTCGTGGTAACGGTGCCCATCATGGTCTGCATCTTCCGCGAAATGAAGTCGGAGTGAAGCTCCCTCCACGATATTCCTCACCATCTAACCGTCAATATCCGCACAATGACAACACTGCATATAAAGAATATGGTCTGCGACCGCTGCAAGATGGCAGTCGGTATGGTTCTTACCGCTGCCGGGCTTCATCCGCTCAGCATAGAGCTGGGCGAGGTCTCGGTGGAGGAGGACGTCTCTCCCGACCGCCTCGGGCTGCTCCGCGAGTCGCTCGGCAGGCTCGGGTTTGAGCTTCTCGGCGACAGGCGGCAGCAGATTGTCGATGCCGTGAAAAGCGCGCTCATCCGCCTCGTGCGCTATGGCGACAATCGCTCACGGCAGACCGTCAGCAGCTACCTTTCGTCGGAGCTGCATCAGGACTACAGTGCCCTGTCCAGACTCTTTTCGGAAGAAGAGGGAAAAACCATCGAGCGGTATTACATCGAACTCCGCATAGAGCGCGTGAAGGAACTCATCGGGTATGGCGAGCTGACGCTGACGCAGATAGCCCTGCAAATGAACTATTCGTCGACGGCCTACCTGTCCAGCCAGTTCAAGAGCGTAACCGGCATGACCCCCTCGCAGTTCAGGGCGGCGAAAGGCAGTGTCCGCAAGAGTCTTGACAAGGTGTAGCGGTGGTATGGCGATAGGCTGATGGCCTGCTAAGTCCGGCAGCTTTGTTCGTCCGTTGCGGGGGGCAGGAATGGCATTTGTGTCTGAATATAGCGGCCGCGGTGTGGAATATCCTTCAAGGGAGAAGACCATTTCAATGTTTTCGGCTTAACTTTTCCGCCGAACCGGCACCTTTATCGGAAAAAATGTGTAAGTTTGCAGTGGAATAGGGATGCTGCCCGATGCGGACAGCCTTGCCCCGATAACTAAAGACAATATACAATGAAGCACTTTCTTACTATATGGATGGCCTGCCTGACAGCACTGGCTGCCCATGCCCAGACTCCCCGGACATTCCGGCTGACCAACGGAAACGGCATGGAGGCTGTGGTAAGCAACTATGGCGCGCGCCTGATGTCGCTGACAGCGCATAACTGGAACGGACGACTGGAACCCGTCGTAAAGGGTTTCGACAGCGTAGACGACTACCGCCAGCTGCCTACGCTCGGGGCAACGCTCCTGAATTTCACTTCGACGACTGCCGACGCACTGGCGGACAATACATGGGATGTAATCAGTTCGGATAACCAGTCGGTCGCCATGCGCTGCACAGCCGATTGTGGCGAACCGGGCAGCGGAGGTAAGGCTAACATTTCCGTAACCTATACGCTGACCGACCAAAACGCCCTTGACATAGACTACCGCGTAACTTCTACCGTGCCTGTCCCGTTGCGCCTGACCAACGGCATAGTCTTCAATCTCTCGGGCGACGGTCATCGGTCCATCCTCAGGCAACATCTATGGTTGGACGCTGCCAAGCATAACCTGCTGGACGACAGGCGGCAGCCCTCGGGCACGCTGCAGCCTGTCCGCAATACGCCCCTGAACTTCCTCCGCCCACGCGAGATAGGCGACCGCATCGGGCTGCTGGGCGAGGGCTATTGCCATGCTTTCCAACTGCGCCATCCCGACAATATGCAGAAGCCGGCAGCTATCCTGTTCGATGCCCAGAGCGGCAGGTCGATGACGGTGTACGTTGCCGAGCCAACCTTGAAGGTGAATACGTATGGCAGCCAGAGCAACGGCATTTCGTTTCAGCCTCTGCACAGCGGATTCAACGGCAGTGGGGAGGCCATCGACAACATCCTCCGCCCCGGGCAGGTATTCCATACCGCCACGGTATTCCTTTTCGCTACAGACCCTCCTCTGATAATGAAGACTGCGAAATGACGCCTTGCATGTCTCGGCCTGCATGACAGGCAGTGGGAGGAGGCGGGCATCTCCGAATGGCAGAATATCCGAACCGTATTTTTAGAACGGCACTTTGGCATTGTCAGAGTGCCGTTTTCGGGGTGCGAAAGTGCCGTTTTCAGCTCGCGAAAGTGGCACTCTCCAAAGTGTCCTTCCAAAAGCTTTAAATCTTTTATGCGAAAGTTGGCTAAGTGTTCTCCAAAAAACTCCCAAGCAAGGGCGATACTCTTGCTTGGGAGCTTATAATAGTCCGGTTTGTAACGACTCAAATTTCCTTTCTGTAAAAGAGCGGATGCGGCAGGCTTGCTCCAAGACGGAAAAGGCGGCGGAATTGGTTGCCCTTGGCAACATGAGGCTATAGGGCTGGGGCAGAAGGCGTCTGAAGTTTCTCTGAAAGATACTTTCCCGTGAGGCTCCTGCCGCAGGCGGCAACATCTTCCGGCGTACCTGCTGCAACGAGGCGGCCTCCCTTGTCGCCCCCTTCGGGGCCAATGTCCAACAAATAGTCTGCACATTTAATGACATCCATGTTGTGCTCAATGACCAGAACGGTGTGCCCCTTGCTGATGAGCGCATTGAAGGCTGCAAGAAGCCGTCGTATGTCGTGGTAGTGCAGCCCCGTGGTAGGCTCGTCGAAGATGAACAGCGTAGGCTCCTGACGTTCCTGCCCGATAAAGTAGGCGAGTTTTACGCGCTGGTTTTCGCCACCGGAGAGAGTGGAGGAGTTTTGCCCGAGCTTTATATAGCCGAGTCCGACGTCTTCGAGCGGTTGCAGCTTGCCTGCTATGCCTTTCTTTTTGTATTTGCCGAAGAACTCTATCGCCTCCGAAACCGTCATGTCAAGCACGTCGCTGATATTCTTGCCGTTAAAGCTCACGTCGAGAATCTCACGCTTGAACCGCTTGCCATGACATTCTTCGCACTCGAGTGTCAGGTCTGCCATGAACTGCATCTCAATGGTTATCACCCCTGCTCCCTTACATTCTTCGCATCGCCCTCCCTCGGTATTGAAGGAGAAGTATTGCGGCGTGAACCCCATCTGTTTGGAAAGCGGCTGTTCGGCATAGAGCTTTCGTATCTCATCGTAGGCCTTCACGTAGGTGGCAGGGTTGGAACGGGTACTTTTGCCGATAGGGTTCTGGTCTACGAACTCTACATGCCTGATTTGGTCAATATCTCCTGACAGGGAAGAATATTCCCCGGGAATTTCTGCAACTTCGTCTAACCGCCGTTTCAGGGCCGGATAGAGTATGCCCCTGACCAGCGACGACTTGCCGCTGCCGCTGACACCCGTAACTACGGTGAACGCGTTGAGAGGTATCTTTACGTCTATTCCCTTGAGGTTGTTCATCCGGCAGCCTTTTAGCTCAATGGCCATGTTCCATGGTCTTCTTGAGAGCGGGATGCTTATTTTCTCTGTCCCCGTCAGATACTTGATGGTGTAGGAGCGTGGGTATTTTTCAAGAAGTTCCTTGTTGGTATGCGAATTGTCGCTGGCAGCGGATAGGGTGGGGGGATTTTTCCCTCGTAAACGATTTCTCCACCCAGACGTCCTGCGTCCGGCCCGACGTCGATGAGATAGTCGGCAGCCCGCATGATTTCCTCGTCGTGTTCAACTACCACTACCGTATTGCCCAGTCCTTGCAGTTCTTTCAGCACTGCTATAAGGCGGTCGGTATCGCGGCTGTGCAGACCGATGGAGGGTTCGTCCAGAATATAGAGTGAGCCGACTAATGAAGAACCCAGCGATGTTGTCAGATTGATGCGCTGACTCTCTCCGCCACTGAGCGTGCTTGACTGGCGATTGAGCGTCAGATAGCCCAATCCCACTTCTACCAAAAATTGTAATCGGCTGTTGATTTCAGCCAACAGGCGTTTGCTGACCTTGGCTTCGTGCTCGGTCAGTCTAAGTTCCCGGAACCATTCCTGAAGGTTGCCGACAGGCATTTCCACGAGGTCTGTTATTGCCATTCCGGCTATTTTTACCCATGTTGCCTCTTTTTTCAGTCTTCGTCCGTGGCAGTCGGGGCATACGGTTTTGCCCCGATAGCGGCTCAGCAGCACCCGGTATTGAATCTTGTACTGATTGTCTTTCACCATTTGGAAGAAAGAATCAATGCAGATGCGCTCGTTGTCTGGCGTATGCCTGTCGCTTGGCAGACCATGCCAGAGTTGTCCCTTCTCTTCCGGTGTCAGCTCAAAATATGGCTTGAAGATGGGAAAATTGTCAATGGCTGCCCGTCGGCAGAACTCATCCTGCCATACTTTCATCTTGTCTCCGTGCCAGCATTGCACACAGCCGTCATAGACCGACAGGGACGAGTTGGGGATGACGAGACGCTCGTCTATGCCGATGACCCGTCCGAATCCTTCGCAGGTGGGACATGCGCCCAAGGGTGAGTTGAAGGAGAACATGTTGTCGTTCGGGTCTTCAAACCTGATTCCGTCAGCTTCAAAACGCGTGGAGAAGTCATAAACGATATTGGATGGGAGAAACAACAACCGCAGCGATCCGTTTCCCTCATAGAAAGCCGTTTCACAGGAATCGGTCAGTCGTGAGATGGCATCCTTGGATTCATCGACAGACATGCGTGTGATGACCAGATAAACATTTTCTCCGGAAACAGTTTCGTCTTCCAGATGCTCTGCCAGCCAGTCTTCTATGCGCACGAAATCACCATTTGTGTAGATTCGGGAATATCCCTCCTGTACCTCCATCTCCAGTTGCTGCTGCACAGACCGTCCTTCGACGACATGCAAGGGGGCGAGAATGCAGAACTTGGTGCCCGGTGAGTATTCCTGAGTCTTGTCAATGACGTCTTCTACCGTGTGCCGTTTCACCTCCTCACCGCTCACTGGGCTATATGTCCGTCCGATTCGTGCATAGAGCAATCGGAGATATTCGTAGATTTCAGTTGATGTACCTACGGTAGAGCGAGGGTTGCGCGCTATGACTTTCTGTTCTATGGCAATGGCAGGAGGGAGACCTTTTATAAAGTCAACTTCCGGCTTCGACATCCGGCCGAGGAACTGCCGGGCATAGGCAGAAAGGCTTTCAACATATCTTCTTTGTCCTTCGGCATATAATGTATCGAAGGCGAGCGATGATTTTCCCGAGCCTGACACGCCTGTTACGGCAATGAACTTGTTTCGGGGAATCCTCACGCTGATATTCTTCAGGTTGTTTACCCTTGCACCTCGTATTTCTATGTACTTGTCCATGTTGTTTCTGTTTGGTCTGCCAGATGGCTCTGGGCTGAAAATCTCCTGCAAAATTACAAAAAAGATTTTGATTTCTTTCCAAAACACTGATGTACATCTTTGACAGGTATTTCCGGGATGAAATAATCCCGGAACTTTCTTGCAAGAATGTCCCGGGATTGCTATGAGTAATGTTTTAAGCGGATAATCAGAAATGATAGCCTAGTGTCAGTAGGAGTTGACTCCTGTTGTTGTCTACTTTGGTCGGCGTTGGTATGTTGGTGAGGGTTGTAGAAGTGGCATTATCTCTGACGGCCATAGACGAGAAAGGATAGAAGTCGCCTTGCTGTGAGCTGTATTGGTAGGCAAGGTCTACGTTGAATTTCTCTATCTGATAGCCCAATCCAAAGGTGAAGCGGTTGGTTGATTTCCAGTTGACAAAGTCGGTTGCCGAAGAATAGCTGGAACCGAGTGATGCCAAGCCTGTGTCTTTCTGTCCATTCTCCTCGTATGCCGGGCTCAAGTAGTTGTAGCCAAAACGGACAGCGAAGTTGCTGATAGGTTTGTATTCCATACCAAACTTAAGCGTGCTGACGCCCTTCAGTGTCTTCTTGGTGTGATCGTTCATGGCTGCATCCCTGAAGGTTGTCTCGTAGCCATCGACACCATTGATAATTCGTGTGTTGATGCTGCCATAGTCCTCGTACTCATAGGTGAGACCCATAGCAAGGTAGTTGCCGACGGTATGCCCCAGCGACAGGCCAAACTTCCACGGAGTCCAAATCTTATAGTCATAAGAGTTGCTGATGTTGCCTTTATCGTATAATCCGCCCTCCGTGGCATTGTTGTTTATCTTGGAGTAGTTGGAGGTGGTCAGGTCGTACCATGTCGGGGTCTTCATGTACACACCGATGCGGAAAGGTGAATTGTCAACGGGGCGGAAAATGGCACCTGCCGTGATGTCTACGCCCGTGCCGGTAATCTTACGCTCGTCAGAGTAGTTTATCTGGCCGAGACCGTCTGACAATTTCTCGCGGTATTCGCTATATCCTTTGTAATGTACATCCTTGATGCCAAACGTTATGCCAAGAAATATCCGGTTGTGGATGTTGCCGCTGATGTTGAAATCGTAGTTACCGATATATCCTGTATGGGCACGATTGAAAGCATAGCTGTCAGCCAAATAGTTGTAGCTCTTGCTATCTTTGGCATCAGGTATCATGGTATTCCAGTAAAGAAAGTCGGTTTGGCTCCATGTGAAAGCGGTGCTGTTGCTGTTGTCGTCCACGTAGCCATTGTAGTATCCGTCCTTATCCTTTCCTACCGAGAAGCCACCATTAGCCTCAGCTCCTAAGAATCCTTTCAGGTAAGACTGGGTGTTTTGAGAGGCATTATGCAATGAGTTGGAAGCATTCAGAATATAGTCGAAATTCTTTCCCTTGTGGTAGTTGAAGGCGAAGTTCAGAAAGGAGTTTCGTCTGGTACGGGTCGAATAGACCACTCCAATTTGGTCGAAGCTGGCATTTGTCTTGTTGCCATTGGCAAATTCCGTTCCTTTTCCCTGCATGACCAGTCCGCCACTTGCGGAGACGGTATTGTGCCGGAAAAGTCCGATACCGGCAGGGTTGCTTCCAATTGTGGAAATGTCTGCACCCAAAGCTTCCAATGCACCACCCATGCCGACATATCTTGCTGTACCATTAAGGTCGTTTTCTATGAGTTTTGCGTTTTCGTAAGTTTCCTGTGCTGCCAAGGGTAATGTCATCAGTGTTGCCGCAGTCAATATAAAGTGTTTTGCATTCATCGTAGTTTATGCTTTTTGTTAGTTCAACAAATATCTGTGTCGAATTGTTTGTCAGGAGTAAAGGTTGGGGACGTATTAGCGTCGGCCACCGAAGCTGGTTCTGTTTCTGCTTCCTGTGCTGCCAGAACGACTGCCTCCACCGAAACTGCGGCTTCCGCCAAAGCTGCTGTTGGAATTGAAGCCGGAATTAGAACTCCGCGGAGTAATGTTGGGCGAAGTTCTCTGTGTCGGGGTATAGGTACGGGACGTTCCGAACTGGTAGGTAGGCTGTGAATTACGGGAAGGTCGACGGCTTCCTGCAAATCCGTTATTTCGGTTTACTATAGTGGTACGGCCACGGCTGAAACCCCTTGTGCCATTATTGTTTGCTGTATTTCCGCGATAGCCGCTAAAGTTGCTGTTGCTTCGTCCTGCAATGGTAGGGTTTTCGTAGCTTCTTCCATTGCCCCAGTGGTTGGCAGTGCCAGTATGTGTTCCATTATTGCTGTAATAATAGCTTCCACCGGGATAATATGGACGGTTGAATCCGAATCCATAATAATAAGGAGAGTCCCATCCCCAATAGTTGTACCGGTAAGCCCATGGATATCCCCAGCCATAGTGCCAACTGCTATAATACCAAGGAGCATAGAGGTCATTATACCAAGGATCCCAATAGCCCCAACTGCTATAATAATAAGGTGAACCTATATACCAAGGATTATAGCGTCCCCAGAATCCTTCAAACTGCTCCATCCTACGGCTGTAGGCAAAATCATCCACATTAGTTTCGTAGGAGTGCATTAAACCAGCATAGACGGTATCAACAACATAGGAATCTGTACCAAGCCGGTAGCGGATAATGTCGTTGCCTAAGGAGTCGGTGCCTATTTTCTTGTAAGAAAAGGCTCCTCTGCGATTGTATTCTTCGGTGGATTTATCTATGCCACTATAATAGGCAGGAGAGTCGTCTGTGTTCCAGATGTCCTTGCCTGCTTTGGAACTTTCTTCTTGATTCTCGGATGGAGAGAAGTAAAGATCGTCCTGCGCCATTGTAACGAATGGCATTGCTCCAAATAGGACTGAAAGAAGGATAATTCGTTTCATAATCATCTCTTATGTTGTGTCTTGTTTATTGTGATATTGCAAATATATAATAACCTTGCTATGCAAATATACGGAAATTCCCTAACAATTAATAGGTTTTCCCCTATTTTTTATAAATTTGCACATAAAATTAACGTAGAATGAAGTATATAGAATTAGAATTTAATATAAAGCCGGATTCTGAGCTTGCACGCGAGATTGTCATGGCATTGGCAGGAGAAGCAGGAGTGGAATCGTTCTATGATGAAGAGAATTGCTTGAAGGGATATATTCAGCAGATTGGTTATAGTGCAGAGAAGCTCACGGCATCATTGAATCAACTTCCGTTGGAAGGTGTTGATGTGTCTTTTTTTGCGCGGGCTGCGGAAGATAAAGACTGGAATACGGAATGGGAAAAATCGGGTTTTGAACCGATTTGTATTGAAGGACTTTGTGTCATTAGCCATATCAAGGACAAGGATAAAGTTCTAAAAAAGTCAGAATTGTCTCTTCTACCTCAAAAGATATGGATAGAGCCTCGTCAGGCTTTTGGTTCCGGCACTCATGAAACTACCCAAATGATAGTATCCACTCTCTTGAATATGGACATAAAGGGTAAAAGAGTGTTGGACTGTGGGTGTGGGACAGGTATTCTTGGTATTATTGCAGCCCAAGCAGGTGCCAAGAATGTTGTTGGCTATGACATTGACGAGTGGAGCGTAGACAATACAAGGCATAATGCAGTACTTAACGGTGTGGAGATAGAAGTTCTGGAAGGGGATAAAAGTGTCTTGTCGAATATAAGCGGCCTTTTTGATATTGTACTTGCCAACATAAACCGCAATATACTTTTGGATGATATGGAGGCCTTTGTTTCTGTGATGAATGAGTGTTCATGGCTGATACTTAGTGGCTTCTACAAGGAAGATGTAGATTTGATAGCGGCAAAGGCAAAGAGTCTCGGCCTTATTCTTCAACAATTGAAAGAGAATCGAAACTGGTGCTGTCTATCCTTTGTACGGGCTGGGGAACAGGTATAAGCAATTGGCGCAGGTCGTAATAGCTGCCGTTGTATATATCTAAGTCTACGTAACCACTGATGCCCGGGAGTCTGCCAGCATCGGTATGTTGCCAGAATTTCCAAGGGCCTTCGTACTCCATCTTGTCCACGTAGTAATGTGCTATCCAATAAGGATAATCGTCAAAGCGTGAGTCGGATAGATATAAGTCTTTAAATTTATAATAGGTATAGATGATGGGCTTCACGTGATACCTGTCCTCAACGATATGTAGCCAAGTCAGTATATTTTGCTGGAAGTCTTGAACGGTAAGATTCTTTGGTTTGCTTTCAACATCAAGCACGGGAGGTAAGTCCCCCGGTGAAAGCTGTACCATGGCAAGGAAAAAGTAGGCTTGCCGACGGGCTGAAGACTTGTTGCTCCAAAAGTGATATGCTCCGCGAATTAGGCCATTCTCTTTCGCCCAATAGAAATTATCGCGAAAGTTCTTGTCCAAATGGCTGTCTCCTTCTGTTGATTTGATAAAGACAAACCGGATGGGGTATGTCTGTATTAAGGCATTTCTCAATCTGTCCCAATTGATGTCCTTCTGGTAATGACTGATATCTATTCCATGAATTTTATAGCCTTTTGGATAGTCAGGATCTCCGAAAATAGCCCTCCATCTGAAGCCTGAAGGTGAGACAAGAAATGTGTAAAAAAGAATACAATAAAAAAGCGCAATGAACATTCCTATTCCTGACAAAAATGCTTTGGTATGGCTTTTCAGCCATGCCCTCAGCATACAGGGAATAGAAGAAATGTTCATTGCGAACTTATTTTCTTTCTTTATTCAGCAGAATAATAGAAATAGTATAAACTTTACTTAGCTTGTTCTAAGGCAAGTGTTTTCGTTGGTTGATCACAAACCTCAGACGGTCCCCAATATTGGACTGGGCCGGGATAAACGAAACATGTTTCCTTCGACCATTTATCACGCAGACTTGCAAAGGTTTTGAAAGGAGCACCCTCCAAGTCAACAAGGGCCTTACGGATAACTGGCTTCATCTCTCCGTTACGTTTTTCCATGTTCATCATCATAGTAATTGGCACACCACCAGCCTTCCAGTCCTCAGGCTTGGCAGTTGTATTCTTTACAATTGCCATATATCCTGTTTTTCCGTTAGCAATGAGTAAGGCTGCAGAGACACCGAGAACATAGCAATAGTTTGCATCAAAGTTTGATGGGGCAGGGCACCGGCCTTCGTATCCGAAGAAATGGTGCATTGAGGCAAACGTACCGTTGAATTTACCCTCTTTAGCCCACTTCTCTAATTTATCGGCTACCATGTCTGAAAGGAGCTTTTCGGTCTCAATTAGTGAAACTTGTACGTTTCCATGTGGATCGCGATCCAGTGAAAGTTGACGGGCAACTCCTTCGGGGAGTGTTTCAAATGTTGCCTTGTTGGCTGCTGACAAGTGGGCGAGGATATACTCACGCTGAGCTTCTTCCTTAAGATCCTTGTAGTCAGCACCGTGTTCTGCAAGTAGGTCGTTGAGTTCTTGAATCAGACGTCCTATAGCTGGTACAAACTCAATAAGTCCTTCGGGTACGAGTACGACTCCATAGTTTTTCCCCTGATTTGCACGATATGCAACGATGTTGGCTATGTATTCTACAATGTCATTCAAGGTTTTGTCCCGTGCTTGGATTTCCTCTGAGATAAGACAAATATTCGGTTGGGTCTGTAGTGCACATTCAAGTGCAATGTGTGAAGCCGAACGTCCCATTAATTTGACGAAGTGCCAATATTTACGGGAAGAGTTGCAGTCTCTCTCAATATTTCCGATAAGTCCGGAATATGTCTTCGTTGCTGTGTCAAATCCGAAAGAGGTTTCTATTTGGTCGTTTTTTAAGTCACCGTCAATGGTCTTTGGACAGCCTATTACTTGAACGCCATATTTTTTGGCAGCATAGTATTCGGCCAACACACAGGCATTGGTGTTGGAGTCGTCGCCTCCGATAATGACAATGGCGTGAATATTTAATTCACGGATTACCTCGAGACCTTTCTCGAATTGTTCCTCTTCTTCCAATTTAGTACGGCCGGAGCCTATCATATCAAAGCCACCAGTATTCCTGTAATTTTGAACATAATCTTCGGTAATCTCTATGTAGTTATGATTGACAAGTCCACCTGGCCCCATTAAGAAGCCATAAAGACGGCTTTCTGGATTCAGCTTTTTTATTTCGTCAAAAAGACCAGAAATGACATTGTGTCCACCGGGAGCTTGTCCTCCAGAGAGAATTACTCCAACATTCACCTTCTTGCCATTAGTAACATTGGATGGAACAAACTCTATGAGAGGCATTCCATAAGTGTTGGGAAAAAGTTTCTTGATGTCTTCTTGATTGTCTACACTCTGTGTAGGTTCGCCTTCCTGAATCTTTACTGTACCCTGAAGAGCCTTAGGCAATTTAGGCTGATAAGCAGCTCTTTCCTTTTGTAAAGCACTAATTTCCATAAACTTAATTGTCTTGAAATATTTAATAATAAAATCGTCTTCTCTACCAATAAAGGAGGTGTATTGCGACCATGTCGAATAGATTAACTCAGCTCGGGTTAATGTATCTGTACTCTGATCGGTAACACCTTGGCTACTTTCTCATAAGCAGCTGCCTTTGTTTTGCAAAAGTACGTTTTTTATCTGACAATTGAGGAAGAAAAGTGATAAATTAAGATTTTAATTCTATTTTTTTGTTCAAATTTCGTTGGTCTGTCATTTTTTCCTTATCTTTGAACAATAAAAAGAATACAGGAATAAATAGCACCTTACGATTATGAACAATAGAAGAAAATTAAAACGAACCATTAATTATATTTGTGGTGGTTTGTTTGCAGAGGCTGTAGCGGCCTCTCTTTATGGGGAAAGCGCAAATATCGAAAACATAGATTCCTTGATGGCATCCATCTTGATTATGCATAACAACTATATCAGCCGTATCTCGCATGTTGAGCCGGGGATGCCTGCCAAAGATTATTTCAACGATCTCAAGAATAAATTTAATAAGGAGGTCTCAGAAATCATAGATCAAATAAGTACATTGGGATAAGACCATGCTGAATTTGTTTTCTAAATGGTTGCTTTATCGGATTCTGGGATGGAAGAATGATGTCTCTGTCAGCACCGAAGGCAAGTTTATTATCTGTCTTGCACCACATACGAGCAACTGGGATTTTGTCATTGGGCAGCTTTATGCGCGGGCAGAAGGCTTTGAGAGCAATTTTCTGATGAAGAAAGAATGGTTCTTTTGGCCCTTGGGAGTCATCTTTAAGAAGATGGGCGGTATCCCAGTTTGGAGAGGTCAGCATACGAACATGACGGATATATTGGCAGATTATGCTGGGAAGTCTCCCACCTTTCGTTTGTGCGTAACGCCTGAAGGAACTCGGTCTCTCAATCCTGACTGGAAGAAAGGATTTTATTTTATAGCGTTAAAGGCAAACCTGCCTATTCTGCTATATGGAGTTGATTATAAAAGAAAGCTGATTCAATGCACTAAGATGATTGTCCCGACAGGTGATGTTGATGCTGATATGAAAGAAATTAAATTGTATTTCAAGGATTTTTTAGGGAAGAATCCTGAAAATTTTACAATAGGGGAGATATAAATCTATGTATACTCGATTGTTGACATTCCTTTTCTCTTTAATGTTTGTTCCGGGCTTATATGCACAGAATACAATGAAAGAGAGATATAAAGGTAATTCATGGGTAGAGAACATCTCACGGCCTAATAGAATTACCGCAGGGTTACAGAATGTACATTTAGCTTTATGGGCATCGCATGGACGATATTTTGACACAAATGCCGGGCTGTGGAAATGGCAACGTCCTATCCTTTTTGGAACAACAGAAGACTTGTATACGCAGACTATTGTTGTCCCATACCTGATTCCAATGTTGGAGAGTGCTGGAGCGGTTGTGTTTACTCCACGGGAACGGGATTGGCAACAAAACGAAGTCATAGTAGACAATGATGGTAGCTCTTCATCCTATAAAGAAGAGAACATCAAGAAGAAATGGACTACAGCTTCTGTTCCCGGCTTTGCCTTCCATCAAGGTGATTACCGAGATGGTGAGAATCCGTTTGCTGCCGGAACTGCAAGGCAAATAAAGTCAAGAAAGAGGAGTAGCAAGTTAAGTTCTGCCTCGTATCAGCCAGTCTTGCCCAAAGAGGGTAAATATGCCGTATATGTAAGTTATCAAACACAAAAGAAAAGTGTAGACGACGCGGAGTATATTGTCTATCACAAGGGACAGGAAACTCATGTCCGTGTTAATCAGCAGATGGGAAGCGGAACATGGGTTTACCTTGGTACTTTTGACTTTGACAAAGGTTGCAATTCTTATAATAGGGTGGTACTTACCAACCATAGTAGGCGTAAGGGAATTGTTACCACCGATGCCGTTCGTTTTGGCGGGGGCATGGGTAATATACAGCGTGGAGGTACTATCAGTCATTTACCTAGAAGTTTGGAAGGAGCAAGATATTATGCCCAATGGGCAGGTGCTCCTTATTCTGTTGTCAGCAAGAGCAGTGGAGGTAACGATTACAATGATGACATAAATGTGCGTTCGTTGATGACGAACTGGCTCGCTGGAGGTTCTGTGTATCTTCCTGATGCTGACGGTAAGAATGTGCCAATAGAATTGGCATTAGCTGTCCATAGTGATGCAGGGGTGAAGAATGATGGCAGTTTGGTTGGAACTTTAGGAATCTGCACGACACAGCAGGGAGATTCCCCTCTCGCAGGTGGATTACAGCGTGGCGTATCAAAAACCCTTGCAGAGCAATTAGTCAATAATCTTAAGAGAGATATTGAGCAGACCTTTTATACTTCATGGACTACACGGTCTGTATGGGATAGGAATTATAGTGAAACTCGGCTTCCTCGCGTTCCGTCTGTGATATTGGAAACCCTCTCTCATCAGAACTTTCCTGACATAAGACTGGGTCAAGACCCGAATTTTAAGTTTACTTTGGCACGGTCTGTTTATAAAACCTTGCTGAAATATGAAGCAGGTTTACATCGCGAAAGCTATGTCGTACAGCCACTTGCCCCCCGAAACTTCAGAATTGAGTTTATTTCAAAAAGTAAGATCCGTATCCGATGGGATGAAGCCAAAGACCCACTTGAGCCTACGGCCAAGCCAACATCGTATAATCTGTATACTTCAACAGGCACTAGTGGATTTGATAACGGAATGAATATACGTTCGTCCAGTTTTGATATGGAACTGGAACCGGATGTGCTTTATAGTTTTCGCCTAACAGCCTGCAATCAGGGAGGAGAAAGTTTTCCAACAGAGGTGTTGTCCGCTTATAGGGCAAAAGACCCACGGGGAACAGTTCTGATTATAAATGGTTTTCATAGGCTATCATCCCCTGCCCAGATAAATTCCAACACAGAACAAGGATTTGATTTGGAATCAGACCCGGGAATAAGCTACGGGCCTACAACTGGATGGAATGGGCGTCAAAGCAACTTTGACAAGGCCCAAATGGGAAAAGAGGGAGCAGGAGCTTTGGGATATGGCGGTAATGAGTTAGCCGGAAAAATCATAGCAGGCAATGACTTTAACTATGTACGTGCTCATGCTGAGGCGATACAGACTATGAAAAAATATAACATTGTCAGCTGTTCCAGTACGGCCGTAGAGAGTGCCCAAGTTTCCCTTTCGCAGTACGATTTGGTTGATCTAGCTTTAGGTTTGGAAAAAGACGACGGGCACAGCCTGATTCGTTACAAATGCTTTAGACCAAGTATGCAACATCAGATTTCCGAGTATCTGAGGAGAAAAGGAAAGTTGCTGGTAAGCGGAGCCTATTTGGCTTCGGATATGAATACTGACGCAGAAAGTAAATGGCTTTCTGAAACACTGAAGATTGCTTATGCAGGGGCGGAGCAGAATGGCTATCAGCCATCGGTTGAAGGCTTGGGGCTAAGGTTCGATGTCTATCGAACCATGAATGAGGAGCATTATGGTGCTTATTTCCCTGATATTCTTACCCCCGTGGGCAGTGCCTTTGCCACTATGACATACAGCAGTGGCGGTAATGCGGCTGTTGCCTATAAAGGCAATGATTACAGCACTTTTACCATGGCTTTTCCTTGGGAATGTATAAAAGATAAGGATATGCGTAACAAGATAATGCGTGGTATCGTTGCATACCTGTTGAAGTAAAAATAATAATTTGAATATAATAAGACTGAAATTATGCATAAGATTCAAGCTAATGCCTCTGGTACAAGAAATATAGAGATAGAAGAGTCCCACCTCTATACCATCCGCAAATATGCACTCCTTTCCAATCTCGTTGGTTCTACAGGGATAGTGGATGAAGACATTTTGGATAGACTGCGTTTCAACGTACGTAGTCTTTTGGAGTCAGAAGCTGGCAAGGACAAGGCTCTGCTCGATTTATGCCTTGACGTAGTCTATAATCAAAACATGAAGGCTCTTGGACTGAATAATCTCGTTAAGCTTTACAGAGATTGGCTTACACGACTGGATGAGAATACAGCAATGCAAGAAAAACAACCAGAGCTAACTGATTAAGAAGAAAAGAATTTGGACGCACAACAGACTACAGGCAGCATGAAGCAGCAGAAAGGAGGCAACGAAAAGGGGAAATCATCTGTTTCTCCCTCTTTTCACAGACTTACCGACTTCTTGCCGACTACAAAGAAAGAGGTGGAACTTAGGGGATGGGAGCAGCTGGATGTTATTCTTTTCTCTGGCGATGCCTACATAGATCATCCCTCTTTTGGAGCAGCCGTTATAGGACGGACTCTTGAGGCGGCTGGTTATAAGGTTGCCATTGTTCCACAGCCCGACTGGCATGGAGACTATCGCGATTTCAAGAAACTTGGTCGTCCGAAATTGTACTTTGGCATTGCTCCCGGATGTATGGATTCTATGGTAAACAAATATACTGCCAATCGTCGCCTGCGTTCAGAAGATGCCTATTCGCCTGATGGCAGGCATGATTTGCGTCCAGAATACCCGACAATTGTATACTCAAAGATTCTTAAACAGCTTTACCCGGATGTACCTGTCGTCTTGAGGAATTGAAGCCTCTTTGCGTCGTCTTACCCATTACGACTATTGGAAAGATTGTCTGAAGAAATGTATTCTTTGCGACTCTGGTGCTGACCTAATTATATATGGTATGGGCGAAAAGCAGATTGTTGCAGTTGCCCGGGAATTGGAGGAGGGGAAAAGTATCACAGATGTGAAGGATGTTCCACAGACCGTATACTTATGTGTGCGGAATGACATTCCCGGTGGAATAAGAGAGGACGATTTGGTCTTGCACTCACATGAGGAATGTCTTCGTAATAAGAAGTTTCAGGCCGAAAACTTCAAGCATATAGAGGAAGAGTCAAACAAAAAGCATGCCCAGAGAATCATTCAGGCTGTTGACAATGTGTATGCGGTGGTAAATCCGCCATATCCAACAATGACCACACAGGAATTGGATGCCTCGTTTGATTTGCCATATACTCGTGAGCCTCATCCTAAATACCGAGGAAAGGTCATTCCTGCATACGAAATGATAAAGTTCAGTGTGAATATCCATCGGGGATGCTTCGGTGGGTGTGCCTTCTGCACCATTTCCGCCCATCAGGGTAAGTTTATTACTTGCCGTTCTAAAGAAAGCATCATAAAGGAAGTAAAGCAGGTTGCACAGATGCCGGGATTCAAAGGAAACCTGTCCGACCTTGGAGGCCCTTCGGCCAATATGTATGGAATGGAAGGCAGAAATCCGAAGGCATGTGAGCACTGCAAGCGTCCCAGCTGTATCAATCCAGAGATATGCCCTAATCTCAATACCGACCACTCCAAACTCTTGGAGATTTATCATGCTGTCGACCGTCTGCCGGAAATTAAGCGGAGTTATATAGGCTCAGGGGTGCGTTATGACTTGCTGCTACATGAGAGCAAAGACCCCAAAAGCAATGAGGCTGCACGGCAATATACGCGCGAACTTATTGTCAGGCATGTCAGTGGCCGCCTAAAAGTCGCTCCGGAGCATACATCCGACAGGGTTTTAAGGTTGATGCGTAAGCCTTCTTTCAAGCAATTCTATGCCTTCAAACGCATTTTCGACAGGATAAACAAAGAGGAGAATCTTCGCGAACAGATTATACCCTACTTCATCTCTTCTCATCCGGGATGTCAAGAAGAAGACATGGCTGAGCTGGCGGTACTTACGAAAGATTTGAACTTCCATTTGGAGCAGGTTCAGGATTTCACCCCAACTCCCATGACCGTCTCTACCGAAACATGGTACACGGGTTATGACCCATATACGCTCGAACCCGTTTTCTCTGCGAAAACCCCTCGGGAGAAACTCGCACAACGTCAGTTCTTCTTTTGGTACAAGCCTGAAGAACGGAAGAATATTGAACGCGAACTTAGGAGGATAGGCAGAGAGGATCTTATTGCAAGGCTATACGACCGTCCACAGAAATTTTACGGTAAGGTGAAATACGATCCACGGGCTATCGGAAGCTCCCCCGACCTGCCAAGTTCGGGAGTTTCAGGCCGAAAGGACAGGGTAAACCACGGGAATCGGCCTGCCAAGCCTCAGTCTGTCAGGGGCAAGACGCCCAAAAGTTTCAATCCTAACTTTTCCCCACAGCGCAGGGGAAAGAAATAAGAGCAGTACTCCCTAATCTGTCCCCACGGGTTAGGATAATATGCGGATAGTCAGGTTGTTCGTTGATACAGATACCTTTTTATGCTCTTTTTGGGTGTCTTTTCAAACTCGTTCTCCTGCAATTCGATGGCAGAGAGCTTGCAAAAGGTTGGAAGAATGTTGTTGAGCTCTTGTCGGTTCTGCTCCATAATGCTTTGGAGGTCTTCCTGACTGAAGCCCAGCGACTGCGCCTCATCCATGTCGGGGTGGACGAGGCCGACCAATTGTTCACCGTCTTGAATGATGATGCTTTCGCTGACCATTGCCATGGAGTTCAGCTTGTCTTCAATCTCTTCTGGGAATATGTTCTGTCCGTTAGAGCCAAGAAGCATGTTCTTAATGCGCCCACGGATGAAAAAGTGCCCCGTTTCGTCCATAGTGGCAAGGTCGCCCGTATGAAACCAGCCTTCGCTGTCGATTACTGCCTTGGTGGCCTGTTCGTTCTTGTAATATCCGGACATCACATTGAGTCCGCGGGTAACAATTTCTCCCGGAATCTCCTTGGGGTTCGGACTGAGTACCTTTGTCTCCATGTGCCTGACGGTTGTTCCGCATGATCCGTTGACAAAGTCTGTATAGTCGCTGTATGTTATCATCGGTCCTGTCTCGGTAGTGCCATAGCCCATCGTCAAAGGGAAGTCGATGCTTGTCAGGAAACTTTCTATCTCTTGGCTGAGGGCTGCACCGCCTACCATTACCTCGTATACGTTTCCGCCAAGGGTCTCCATGACCATGTTGCGGATGCGTTCCTTTACTTTCTTGTTGACAACAGGCATCTTCAGCAGCATGTGTACTACCTTATTCTGGGTCTGTGGAAAAACGTTCTTGCGTATAATCTTCTCTATCACCATAGGTACTGCCACAAGAATGGCAGGGTGAATCTCCGTGCAGGCCTGAGCAATGAAGGTAGGGCTTGGAAGCCGGGTAAGGAAGAAAATGTGATTTCCAAAACAAAACTCGAAAATGAACTCACAAAGCATGCCATACATGTGGGCCATGGGAAGGATGCTTAGGACGTTGGAGCCTTTCTTTATATGTGTGCCTAATTCGTTCAATGCCCAGTCAAGATTGCTCCAAAGCACTCTATAGGTGAGCATGACTCCTTTGGAAAATCCCGTCGTGCCACTGGTATAGTTGATAAGCGCCAAGTCTTCAGGCGCATCAATGTAGTAATTGACGTGTTCTTTATGGAAGAACTTGGGATATTTCTGTCCGAAGATGGCATTAAGGTTCTCCCGTGCGTATGTAAGATTCTCAGAGCGCGACATCAGGAGCGAATAGTCTGGTATATAGATGATGCCCTCTATGTTGGGCATTTGTTCCGGGTCGAATGTAGGGGTAACAACATCGCCTGTAAAGAGCAGCCGCGACTCAGAATGGTTGACAATGTTGTATACCTGTTCCGGCTTGAACTCGTTCTGTATGGGTACGGCAACTGCCCCGTATGTGAGTATGGCGAGAAAGGCTGCTGCCCATGCCGACGAATTTCTTCCGCACAGGGCAATCTTGTCTCCTCTTTGGACACCGCTGTATTCAAAGAGTATATGCAGTTTTTCTATTTTTCGGGCCACGTCGTGGAATTGCAGCGTGGGTCCGTGATAATCGGTCAGGGCATTGTTATCCCAGTTATCTTTGATGCTTTTTTCAATATAAGAGTTGAAACTTTGTATTGACTCCATTGCACAATTGAATAATTTTCGTGCAAAGTTACGGTATTTACTGCACAAAACCAAATCCTTTGTGCAAAATGTTTACGGCAAAGATATGATTGATAAGAGGTAAAACTATAATTATATTTATTTTACCACAGTATTGTTCTGTATTTCTTCATTGCTTGCAATTTCCACGGAGATTAGCGACAGAGACTATTCCGAGTCTGCTGTTTTTAGGGCTGGAGATTTGTCGTAGGATTATAAAAAGAGATGGGCCGCCTATCAGCATCTATGCAGCCCATCTCCCTGTAGTCAAGCAATGGGTTTCTCTACCCCCTCTGTGGTCATCAGCATTTCCTTTCCATCGTATCTTACTTCAAAATATGGTGGTTCGTCTCTCAGGGAAATGCTGTCGTATTTGAACGGGGCCACGATGGTGTCTTTACCATCGGGCAATACGAGTCCCATTTTTCCGTCAAGCTGGGCAATGACAGGCATTGTGCGCAAGTCGTCGACATATACATAGCAAGTTCGTATGAACTCATACTTGGGACTTAGCAGGACCTGTCCGCGATAGTCAAGTATGCCGAACTTTCCTCCGCGCTCTATGACCTGATGGTATTTAATGTAGATTTCACGTATGAGATTCAGATACCTGACCATTTTTCTTCGGTCGTTGACCAAAGTGAGCAGATAATCGAAAGTGTCAGAATAGTTAGCCATCGAGCGGGCCAGTACTATCTTCATATCCAGTCCTTTCAGGGCTTTTCTGTTCAGGTCAAGGTAGAGGCTATTGCCTTCTCCTTTTCCTCCAAGGGTAAATCCTTCAGACTCTCCTCGAAACGGAGCATCTGCTGTTTGCTGCCCCTCATCCCCTTGATGTAGCGATGGATTTGGCGGCTCATTTCCCGGCAGGCAAAAAGCCGGATTTGCCTCTCTTCTATGGGGTCGGCAAATTCTGTGTTGAAGTTATCTTGCGTTATCATCGGCATGTACTGTTAGTTTCTCCAAAGTTACAGACTTTTTGTCGTACTGCCAAGAAAAGCCGATTTTTTCTTGACAAACTTTTTATAATATCTTTTATGCAGGATGCTTATGTACGATTTTTTTTGGTTTGCCTTACTTGTTTCTTGTTGTTTTCATCTGCAACCGCTTGTCCTTTTCCACCGTCTGCTTATCCATAAGCCTGTAAAGGTAAGTATGCCGTTGAGCATCAGAAGCTCGTAGCCGAATGTATAGTCTGAGAGAGAGGAGGCGATTGTAGAAAGCAGAAAACACAATAGAGGGCTGCCAATGGCTATATAGGGCACTATGCGGTCGCTTACGGCTTGATGCGTTAACAGCCCGTAGGCAAAAAGCCCGAGAAGAGGCCCGTAGGTATAGGAGCAGATAATGTACACGGCATCAATCAAACTCGTGGAGTTGACCAGTCCGAAGAAGAGAATAAAGAACATAAAGCATACGGCCATGCCGATATGCACCCTTTTGCGGAGCTTCTCATCATCTCCGCGTCCGCATATATCAATACAAAAGCTTGTAGTCAGAGCGGTCAGGGCGGAGTCGGCACTGGAAAAGCTGGCTGCCATTACGCCAATGGTAAAGAGCACTACGACCGTTATTCCCAATGCACCGCTTGCAGTGAAGAGGAGCATCAGTTCGTCAGGCGTGCCGGGTATGCCCGTCCCTTGCTTTTGCGCCAAGGACAGCAGAAGAACTCCCAAAGACAGGAATATGAAGTTGACGGGTACGAAAGCCAGTCCGTAGGTACACATGTCTTTCTGTGCTTCATGGAGTGTCTTGCAGGTAAGGTTTTTCTGCATCATGTCCTGATCAAGCCCTGTCATGACAATGACGATAAATATACCGCTGATGAACTGCTTCCAGAAATTCTGCTTTGTCATCCAGTCGTCGAAGACAAAAATCCGTGAGTGGCTGTCCTCCATGATGGTGCGGACTGCCTGTCCTGCGCTTAGGTCTAAAGCACCTATTACCTTATATATTATAAGCGTGAGGGCCGTAAGCATGCAAAGAGTCTGAATGGTGTCGGTCCATACCAGTGTCTTGATGCCCCCTTGGCGTGTGTAGAGCCATATAAGCGTTACCATAATGATAACGGTAACGGGAAACGGAACTCCATAGCCGTCCAGTACAAAGCGTTGCAATATCATGCAGACGACGTAGAACCTGACGGCTGCGCCTGCCATCTTGGACAGGAGAAAGAACGCTGCACCGGTCTTATAGCTCCGTTGTCCCAATCTGTCCTTAAGATATGTATAAATCGTAGTAAGATTCATCCGATAATAGACCGGCAGCAAGATGAACGCCACGGCGACATATCCTAATATAAAGCCGAGACACGTCTGCAAATAGGTCATGTCCGTCCTTATGACCATCCCCGGTACACTTACAAACGTAACCCCAGAAATGCTGGCTCCTATCATTCCGAAAGCTACAAGATACCACGGGGAGCGGCGGTTGGCGCGATAGAAGGTTTCGTTATTTGCATGCCTTGAGGTCAGTTTGCTGACTAACAGAAGTATGCAGAAATATGCGGTGATAGTGATAATGATAATCATAGTGAGGGCAAAATTACTAAAAAACTTGGCTTTACGAATAAAAAACATTGCCTTTTTACAGCTCGGCAGCAAAGACCGTCCTTCTTAATTTCTTATGGTGAAGCCATTGGCCTGATAATGCAGTGCGGCAGAAGCGTTTTGCCTCCAGTGGAAACATGTTACTGCCAAAGTATTGTCTGTATAAGCGAACGAGACGGCCCAACACAGGTGCGGAGGTTTCTCTCAAGCTGTCTAATGATGGTTTTTATATATCTGATTTTCAGATATTTATAAGGGTACTGCGAAAGTGGCACTTTGACCAAGCGAACAAGCCCGTTTCGTTCTGTCAAAGTGCCGTTTTCGCATGTTCGTATAGGCTTTATGACTATCCGGCGGTATATCTGCCTGTGGAAAGTTGAGGTCTGTTTGTATTATAATATATCCGGCTGGGAGATGGAACATCTTTCAGCGGGATTACTGATGATGTGTCTCTAATGAATAAAAATGTTAAAGGAGTGTAATTTTCAATGTGTATTGCAGATATTGTAAAAAGAATGTGCTACCTTTGCAAACCGAAAAAGGAGAGGTGCTCGAGTGGTTGAAGAGGCACGCCTGGAAAGCTTGTATACCCCTAAAGGTATCGTAGGTTCGAATCCTATCCTCTCCGCTTTTTTATAGAAACCCTATCAAGGTTATCATTATGAAGAATTTGATTGCAGTTTTTGCAATGATTGTTATTTTCTCTCTGTCTTTTTCTACCCAGACTTTAGCTCAGGCAGCGTCGGCCGGTGCTGTTCGTGGGAATGTGGCTGTCGCAGTCAGTTCCGATACTCTGTCGGATGAGGCTCTTGCCAGCACTGGGGTAGCCGGTGAGTCAAGTCCTGCCCCTGTTGCATCTGCTTCCGGCGGCGGTCTCCATCAGTCTCTGAAGACTAAGTTTATTGAGGGAAATGCAGGCTTTATGTCGTTGGTAGCCTTGGCCCTTGTCCTCGGCTTGGCTTTCTGCATTGAGCGTATTATCTATTTGAGCCTTTCTGAAATAGATGCCAAGCGGTTTATGGCTGCAATAGAAGAGAAAATAACGCAGCGTGATATTGAGGGGGCAAAGGAACTGAGCCGGAATACCCGTGGTCCGGTAGCCTCAATCTGCTATCAGGGACTGCTGCGAATAGAAGATACCATAGAGGTTATAGAGCGCAGCGTAGCGGCGTATGGCAGCGTGCAGAGTGCCAATTTGGAAAAGGGGTGTTCGTGGATTACGCTTTTCATAGCCATGGCTCCGTCTCTCGGCTTTTTGGGAACGGTCATTGGTATGGTAATGGCGTTCGACCAAATACAGCAAGCAGGAGATATCAGTCCGACCATTGTGGCATCGGGAATGAAGGTTGCGTTGATAACAACTATCTTCGGTATCATAGTTGCATTGGTGCTGCAGGTCTTCTATAACTACATTCTCTCGAAGATAGAACATCTTACGGCACAGATGGAAGAGTCGGCCATTTCACTGCTTGACTCTATTATGAAATACAAACTGGCAAGATAAATGGCACGAAGTAAGAGCAGACGACATAGTGCAGAACGCATTTCGCAGTGGGTTCTCTACATTATTGTTGCGTTGTCGGGACTTGTCTTTACCACCTTTTATTTGGTAGACTTCGACCTTCCCTTCTCTGGTAATGGGGCTTTCAATGCGCCGTTGCTGACAGACTTGCTTTTGGGCTTCATGTTCGTCCTGTTCCTGACCGCCATTGGCGTTATGGTCTACTCGTTGTTACATACTTTCCGCAAGGCAGGCAGAAGCGAGGGCGTTGTCAACGGAATACCTGCACGCAAGGTTTCGTACAGCGTGTTTGGTGCGACCCTGCTTTGCCTTGTGCTGACATTCGCATTGGGTTCTTCTTCCGGGATGCTTGTCAATGGCGTAGAATATAATGACGTGATTTGGCTGAGGATTTCCGATATGTTTGTATGGTCATCGCTGATATTGTTGGTATTGGCTACGCTGTCCGTAATCTTTGGCGCAACCCGTTATTATAGAAAGGGGCGTAGGAGAAGATGATGTTCCGTAAACGCAACAGGAGAAAGGTCCCGGGACTGAATACGACATCAACAGCTGACATTTCGTTCATGCTGTTGATTCTGTTTCTTGTTTCTTCATCGATGGACTTAGACCAAGGCATTGCCCGACAGCTTCCTCCGATAGACAAGGATAGGGAGAAACAGACGGAAGCCATGGTGAATAGCCGTCAGCTGATGAAGTTTCAAATATCCAAGGACAATAAGGTATTGCTTAATGGGAAAGACTTCAAGATAGGTTCTGTCCGTGCTGCTGTGGAAAAGTTCGTTTCTTCTAATGGAAAAGGGCACATTATACAACTTCAGGCAGATAGAAAGTCGTCTTACAACACCTATTTTGAAGTGCAAAACGAGATAATGGCAGCCTACAGCGCGTTGCGGAACCATCGTTCTATGGAAGAGTTTGGAAAGGCATACGACCTTTGCAGCGTAGAGCAACAGCAGAAAATCAGCGATGAAATCCCTGTTCGTATCTCAGAAGTGTATGAGATTCAGGCGCAGGAAAATGAAGGGGGAGGAGAACAATGAGTTTTTATCGTCGACACGGCCACGAGATTCCGGCACTGAATACAGCCTCCTTGCCCGACCTGATTTTTACTATTCTGTTTTTCTTCATGCTGGTTGTCCACATGCGTAAGGTTACGGTAAAGGTAAAGTATCAGGTTCCGGCAGGTACGGAGCTGACGCGCCTTGTCAACAAGTCAGCTGTTTCCTATATTTATATAGGTAAGCCGATGAATGGTTGGGGGCAGGTTGAAAAGGACAGGCTGCAGGTTCAGATGAATGATAAACTTACCTCTATCCCTGAAATAAAACAATACTTGATCCGCAGTAGGGAAGAAATGTCGTCAGAAGACCGGCAGGCTATGACTGTCAGCATTAAGGCTGACCAACAAACTGATATGGGAACTATCATCGACTTAAAACAAACTTTGCGCGAGGCAAATGCTCTGAAAGTAAATTATTCGGGTGTTTACAGAACGGAAAAGAACAAGTAACAAGATGTTTTGTTATAAATTAAAATATTTTCAGGCATATTAGTTGCTAATCTGAAAATATTTTCATATCTTTGCACAACAATTATAGATAATAATAATGGCACATAGAAGTTTAGATCGACTTGACAAGAAGATTCTGCATCTCATTGCAGAAGACGCACGAATTCCTTTTTTGGAAGTAGCCCGCGCTTGTAATGTAAGCGGTGCGGCCATTCACCAAAGAATTCAAAAACTGACTAACTTAGGTATACTGAAAGGTTCACAGTTTGTTATAGACCCGGAGAAGATTGGGTACGAAACGTGTGCTTTCGTGGGATTAAACCTGAAGAATCCAGAGAACTTTGATGATGTAGTTGATGCACTTAAGCGGATTCCCGAAGTAGTGGAATGTCATTACACGACGGGGGCATACGACTTATTCCTCAAGATTTACGCATTCAATAACCATCACCTTCTGGATATCATCCATGACAAGCTCCAACCATTGGGCTTGTCTCGCAGCGATAGTACAATTTCTTATAACGCTGTTATTGACCGTCCTCTTCCTATCATTGATATGCCGATAGAGGATTGTGTTACAGATACCGTAGAAGAGTAGGTTCTCATTATAAAGGATACGCTGAATGTGTGTCCTTTTTTCTATATGTGTGTTTGCCGTGCTTTTTTATAGATAAAGTTGCCTGATATTGGATTGCTTGCATGGATAGTATGTAGTTTGCTCACATACATGCTCTATATTGGCTTTATCTGTAATAAAAAAACGAAAACCGCCAACCAACTTCTCGCGTAGAGAGGATAGTAGGTTGGCGGTTTGATTTTATATGGTTTTGTAATGGTCGTTGTGCGATGAGAAGATTATTCTGTATGCCGGAGTATTTCATCACGACATTCTTCCATCAACCATTTGGGAGTACTTGTCGCTCCACATATACCGACGGTTTTGACACCATCGAACCAACTCATATCAATTTCGTCGGCACTCTCTACCTGATGCGAATTAGGGTTAACGCTAAGACATTCATGGAACAGCACTTTGCCGTTGGAACTCTTGCGTCCTGCTACAAAGAGGATGAGATCGTGCGAGAGGCAAAAGAAGAAATATTGGGCATACGGTTGGCTACCTGCCGGCAGATGGTGTCGAAACTGCGGAAAGTAGCTGTAGGAGATATATGCTCCTGTATGTAATCTATGATTTTATGGAATTCATTGAGACTTTTGGTCGTTTGGGAATAGAGATAGATGTCGTGCGACAGGTTGAGTTTCTTGACGTCCTCAAACTTCTCTATGACAATGGCATGGCTGTGGGTCTGTCCGACGAGGCCGAGGACCTCTGCATGACCATTCTTGCCAAAGATGACAATAGAAGAGGTGTTTTCTGCTGCTTCTATTTGCTGCTTCTCCGGCCGGGAGGAAAATGTGTCCCGATTCTTTTGTCCTGAATTGTTGTTGGGCAGTGGGGAATTACGTCTTTCCTTTTCCTTTTTTTCGTATTGTGTCTTTATTCTTCTCTGCAACGCCAACACGACCGGGCAGGTTGCATCTATTATTTCTATATTATTTTTGCGTGCCAAATCGTAGGTTTCCGGAGGTTCACCATGGGCACGGAGGAGAACTTTCACATTGTGAAGTTCCTGAAGTTGGTCATGGTTGATGGTGATGAGTCCCTTTCGGGTAAGGCGTTCCACCTCCATGCTATTGTGTACAATATCACCGAGACAATAGAGCTTTGTGCCTTTTTCAAGCTCTTCCTCGGCTTTTTTGATGGCAGTGGTAACGCCGAAACAGAAACCACTGCCATTGTCTATTTCAATCTGAAGCATATATCCTTTTGAGTAGTTAAGGACCGAAAAGGGAATTTGAAACACTATAGAGGACAATCAGTCCCAATGGGCTTCATTGAAACAACTGCCCCAATAAACCTCAGCCTACCTTTCTTTTTTCTCCTTTTGCTGTATAGTCCTTTTTCTTTCTCTTTATTTTTTACTCTTTTACTTTTTTACCTTTAATATTGTTGCTCCCGTTCTTCCAGTGAACTCTGAGGCATAAGCACATTGTACAATGCAGGTGCCAGTTTGATAGCTTCCTTCGCGGTCTACAAAATATTCGGCTTCCACAACATGCGTACCCTTTGCCATCCCGTCAAAGTAGTAGTTGGTCGTGTAGTCCTTTGGGGCAATATAATATCCCCAGTTGTAGCCGCTGAGCTGATTGACTGGTTCAAGGCAGGCGGCACGTTTGTCTATGACTTGTACAAAGTCGTAGTCGCGGTCGGCTTTGATGGTCAGACGGATGCTGATTTTATCGCCCACCTTAAGTGCTGTTGCTGGTTTGCCATCCTTGCCCAATACCTCACGCTTGATGGTTAACCCTGCGGAAGCATTGGCAATCTCAGTCGATGGCTGGAAGAATTGTGCGTAGACTGCTCCCCAACTTGTGCTTGTGCTTGTCTTTACAGCTGTCAACTCATTGCGGTCGGACGGTTGGAAGTTGACGGGTTGCGTAGACTTTACATAGCCAATGCCTGCCGTTGCCTGCGATGTTTCCAAAGGTTTGCCGTTTATGGTCAAGCGTGTATCTTCGCCATTGTCCATCGTCCAGTTTCCATTGTCCATAAATGCCCAAATGGCATTGAGAGAGTTGATTGGCGTGTCCCAAGCTTGTGTTCGCTTCGACTGAAGCAGCCAACGCTGCATCTCCATCAGCGTTTGCTTTTCGTTTGGTGTGATAGTCTTTATAGCTTCGATGGCTGCAACTTGTGTCGGAATCTTGTAGTCGCGCCAGCTATAGTAGGCGTTGCGAGAATCGAAGTAGCGTCCCATTTCTTCCTTGTAGACGGTATATTCCTTGATGCTTTGAAGATATTCCTTTGCTTTTTCCGTCTTATTATATTGCTGGAGAATAACAGCTGTGTTTGCCTTACCATAGATGGTGAGATTCACAGGTTTCTTTGCCAACAGGTTTATAAGATAGGTTATATCAGCTGTTGTCGGACGATTGGCAAGCGCATTGGTATAGAGATAGTCGCAAAGTTCATCGGATGGATAGATATGTTTGTATCCTTTCTTTTCCAATTTTTTCATCTCTTTGACTCGTTCTCCCACTTGCTTGTCAAGGAAGCGGAAAGCCGATTTCAACAAACTCTTTGTATTGATATCTTCTTCGCCAATAAGTGCGTTCAGGCGAACAAGCGACTTGGTAACATATACGGTCATATAGAGACTACCTCTCATGCCTTTCCACCATGAGAATGAGCCATCTGGATTCTGGAGCTTCTGTAATTCGTTGATGGCTGTAGAGAGGTTGCTCTGTAGCTGGTTCTCGTCGAAATATCGAACGAGCATCTGCTTTTGTTCGCTTTCATTCCGTGCATCCGCTACCCAAGGTGTTTCATTGAGCGTAAGTTCCTTTAAGTCCTGATTTTTTTCGAGAGCCGACATCATGGAAGTTTCGTTACCCTTCTCCTTTTTCCATTGATTGATAGTCTCACGAATCTTCGGAGAAGTGCCGATTATCTTCTTTCCGAGCCGGTTGGTGAAGTATGCAGCAGCCAAGTCAATGGCATTCTTGTTGCTCAGGTCAGACACGTAGGGTAGGGCCTGTATCATCAACCAGTTTGGATTGTTAGTATATTCTACTGTCAGACGTTGGCGTGTCGTGTTCTTTGGGAAGAGTTGGCTCAGGTCAATTGTTTTCGTTCCCGGTCCAATTTGTGTAAATGGATAGGTGTTGGTAACGTATTCGCTGTTTAGGAGTACGGGCAGATAGTGCTGCTCACCGTCAGAATAGCCTTCTCCGGCTGCGGTAATGCGTGCGATGAGCATTGACTCGTAGAGCATATTTGCTTTGTTGGAAAGTATATCTGCAAGAGCAAACGTTACCGAAGATGTAGCATTGGATGCCAACTCGTAATTTTTGGTATCGGTATAGACGATTTTCTCTGTAGCAGGGTCTATGAGTTCAATCATTGCCTTACCCGTAATAGTCTTGTCGGACGTGTTGATGATGCGTGTAGAAATAGTTGCTTCATCACCCTGACGCACGAAGCGTGGCAGGTTGGGCTGCACCATCACGGTTTTCTTAGCCACTGCTTCGCCTTCCAAATAACCGCTGTTGACCTCCTTGTCGTGAGCGATACCCATGAACTTCCATGTAGTCAAGCTTTCTGGCAGTGTGAACTTCACACAGATATTTCCTTCTCCGTCTGCCACGAGTTGCGGATAGAAGAAGGCTGTCTCGTTCAGATTTTCGCGCAGCTGCACATCGTTCGCTTTCTCGTTTTCTTTTGTTTCTTTGTCTTGTTGGGTTGTTGCTGCCCCTGTGTAATTAGCTTTTTTTACCTCGTTAAAGCTGCTTTCTTCCGCAATTGTATCTGTAGCGGGATAAGGCATTTCCATTTTAGGAGCAGAATCAAACATCTTTGCTTCTTCCTTCACACTCACTGCACCTCTTATCATTATCTTAGAACGATTGCCATAGCGTCCATGCCAATACCCAAAGATATTGGTATAATCTTCGTCCAGCTGTGCAAAAGATAGGTTTTTAACCCTTATGTAATTATAATTTGCAGTATAAAAGACATTAGTGTTGGTGAATTCGAAGCCTCTCCAAGCAGAAGATGCCAAACTGCGCCAGAAGCTCGGGGCAAATGACCATGAGTGTCCAATAATTTTGTCAAGACTCTTGTCGTAGAGTGTAGCCATTAGCTGGGCATTTGCGGCTTTGCCATCGGGTTGCTTTACGCTTATAGTCCATTCCTCCTGCTGTCCGGGTATAAGTCTGTCGCGGAAGGTTTTCCACGTTACTTCCAATTGTTTGGCAGGGGAAGGCTTATTTATATTGGCAATCTTTTCGTAGAGTTTACCCTCCTTTACCCATGCAAAAGTGAGATGAAGTCCGTCTCCGTATTCAGGCTTATAGGAATATTTAAAGGTTCTGATAGCGTTACTGTGATCAAAAGCTCCGGTTTCTATGATTCTATCTTCAGCATAAACCGTATAGAACACGTGTACATCCTTGTCGGAAGAACCTACTTGGATATAAACAGGCTTGCCGTCGCGTGGGAATATTCTGTCGCTTGGATAGAACCACGCATGTGTTTCTACGACAGGCTGCTTATCGGTTAGGGAGAAGAGGACAACATCTGTGTCAAGCGTATCTGTTTCACAAATAGCGTGGAAATGGTATTTTCCTGATGAGAATTTACCTAACTTGACGGTTTGATTGGCTGCCACGCTTGTATAGTTCTTGTATTCGGCTTTAGCTAAATAGTCTTTATAAGGGAGAATTGCATATTTCACCATGCCGTCAATGGGTTGTCCGGCAGCATTGAGATAGTTGAATTTCACTTCCTGAAGCTCGTTAGCTAAAGACTGGGTGGGCAGATTGGAGGTGAGAATAGTTGTCTTGCTACCCAATGGAAGCGATATAGTACCTTGGTGTGATTCGCCTGCAATGTCAGTTACCGTAGCTTCGACAATGAAGTTGTAGTAGTGTTCTTTCTCGTCATTCGGAAAAGTGAATGGAACGATAGCTTCAAAATTACCGTCAGCATCCGTAACAGCATTGTCGCTAAACAATTCTTCCTCGCTTTCTCCATACCAACGCCACCATCTTGACTGGCGACGTATAATAGTATATTCTACCTTTGCACCTTGCACAGGTACGCCTGAGTAGGTTTTGGCATGGCCTTTTACTTTGATAGTATCGCCAGATACGTATTTTTCCTTGTACTCGTCAAACGATACATCAAAGGTTGGTCGCTTGTATTCCTCTACATTGAAATAAGCATAACCATTTGTTTGAAGGCTACAGTCAATAATGAAATTCCCAGTCAAACCATTTGTTGGTAACTCGAAGTCTGTAGCAGCCGTACCGAATTGATCGGTAGTTACCTCCTTCTCGGCTATTGTTTCATAGTTGGCATCACGCAGGCGCAGTTTGAATGCTTTGCCTTCTACTACCTTCGTTTCATCTTGCTTTTGGTGGTAGACGATGACAGCAGCATGAACGGTTTGACCGGGGCGGTAGATGCGTCGGTCGGTATAGATGTTGCATTTGTCCTCATCTATATCCCGCTTGTAATAAGAAAAGTTGTTCCATATTTCTTGACTGGGACACGCCTTATCCTTATCGGTATATGCAAACACATCGTCTGGAAGTTTTCCCGACAGGAATGCCTCTCCGGCTTTGTTGGTTGTGAGTGTCTTAGTCGTCTTCTTTTCTCTATAGTTGCCTTCAAACGTCAGCAAGAGCTTTGCATTGGCTATTGGTTGTCCTGTTGTTGCGTTGACAACGGCATAGCGTGTGGTCTCGTTGGGCTGTCTTTCTGAGATGACATAAACATCACTGACATATAGTAAGGAGTATCGTGGCCTTATCCTTGGAGAGGAAGATGCAAATTCCATTAAGTAAACGCCTGTCTGCAAAGCAGGGATAGTCAGTGAATCCTTTACTACCTCATAGGTCTCGTAGCCCTGATAAGTGCGTATCAAGGTCTGTTTGGTGGAATGTATACAAGCTGATTTTATTTTGGTCAGTTCCTTGTCACTATCAACGTCTAAATCCGTATTGCCGTCAAGAGTAGTGCGTGTTATCGTTAGCTTCAAGTCATTGATATTTCTCGTCTCAACGTCTTTGATACTAATGATTTTTCCGGGCTGAACAATGTTGGGCACTTCGTTAACATCGAACATTGGGGCGGTCAGTGTTTCACGCACGTTGCGCAAAAAATCCATTCCTTTCCATGTACCCCATCGCTAATGCTTTATCTATAAAGCCTATCTTTTCCCTGGCGGTTGCCTGTTCTTTGACGAGCAGGTTGTATTGGCAAAGTGCTATCTCTGCACTGATGGGCAAATCGCCGTAGCGTTGCATTAAGGAGTCGAGTTTGGCTGCTACCTTCTTCCGTCCGCCTGTTGTCTGCATGTCTGGATGGCTATTGATAGCCATTGTTCCTGCGTAGCAAGCCGCTTCGCGATTGCCATTGGCGGAATAGAACTTATCAAGCAAATCGTATTTCCCTACTTCCATGGCTATGACATGCAAGAGGTCGTTGTTGAATATTTTGTCGTCTGTTCCTTTTATAAGCAGTGGTTGGTATTCGGTGTATTGGTGCTCTGCCAATAAGGCAGGGTTAGCAAGCGACTTGGCTACATAGTCTGTTGTGTCCTTTTCTCCATCTTCGTTACTTGCATTGTAGCGTGGAGCTATTTTACTTAGAACACAATTATAGACGGCAGCCAAAGTTTCATCCTGTCGTTCAGCATCTTTTGCTTGCTCTTTCAGTCGAATATATTGGTTGAAGATGGAGTCTGGGGAGATTTGTGCCCATAACCCTGCTGCTTGAAGTTCGGCAGCCAGCAAATTGCCGTAAGATTTTTCTTTACGTGCCTTTGCAGAGATATTCGTCAGGAGGTCTATCTGTGTTCGTGGCAAATCTTTTTGGCCGGCTTCACTGACTTGTTTCCATAGCATCGTATAGTTCTGTGCCCGTATTGATAATGGTAATGTCAATATCATAAATAGTAGCAGAATGTTCTTTTTCATTATAATTTTCTTTATGAGTTTACTTGTTGTTTTGCCTTCAGATATGTCTTGCTGTATAGTCTTTTTTCCCGTTGTGGTTGGGGTGAGTGGTGCTCGCATAAAAGAAACTATTTAGCAGATAAACCCTTGGAGGCTTATTTATGGGCAAAGATAGTAAATTTATAGTATAAAATGTATTTTTCCACCTTAATATTATAGGAAATTTAAGAGCGTTTGAGTATCTTTGTAGATGTTGAATAGATAATATGCATACAATGCCATTAACTTATATACTTGTTTCCTTGGCTATTTTTATAGTAGCCTTGACGATTGTTATCATTGCAAGGCGTACACAAAACCTGCGTGTTCTCCCTGCTGTTCCCCATCCGTTAAAGGATAATCGTTTGCCAAAGCTTGATTCCATAAGGGAGAATTACATTGATGGCGAGTTGATTTGTCGTCCGGGCTACCTGCGTTTTTCAATGGACTATGTGGTAGAAATGGATGAGAAGGATGAAGGATTATTTGTTGGATATGCCAAAGCTGATGCACAACATGAGCATAGGATTACCATCTATAGTGATAGAGACGAAATAGTTGGATGGTTAGATGATCAACAACAATTGTATTCTTTGTTGTTGAGCTGGGGGCGAAGTCCGCTTTATGGAGCTTTCTGCCATTCTGCCGGGCAAGAGTGGAAAGGAGATGTCTGTGTGCGTGTTCGGTCTTAACAATTCTTATTACGTGAGTTTGATGTAAGATAACTATTACGCGGGTCCGGGAAGGATAAGCAAGGAGGCAAGTGGGCGAGGGGGAAAGGTTTACTTGTCGCTCATACTCGCCTACTTATTTCTTTAGACTCTTGATTTGGGTGCATTTGCAGGTGTACATACACCTACATTCAATAGTGTTATACCTGCAAAGGTGGGTGTTAAGCCCCCCTTATAGAGCAGTGCTAAGCATCTATTCAACAATAATATATAATAACATCTGTTTGGTTTGAATAAATTTGTTTTATTTCTTTCCGTGGGAGAGGCCATGTAAGTTGGTCAATCCTTGTGGAATTAAACAAATCTTTCACGCCAAACAGATGGAAACCTATAAGTGGTATTGAATGGAGAGTTTGGGAAACAGGTATTAAAGGATATCTTGTAGAGAATACTATATAAAAAGAATAGCCTGTACTCCATGTTTGACACCTGTCTCCTGACACCCTTATTCCTCCGCAGGCTTCATATTAGTATAGACATTCTGAACATCGTCGAAGTCTTCGAGTTTCTCTACCATCTTGTCAATGACCTCGCGCTCTTCAGGCGTTACATCCTTCAAGTCATTTGGAATACGGGTAAACTCTGCCGATGTAATCTCAAAGCCATTATCTTCCAAGTGCTTCTGAATTTCACCGAAACTGGTCGGTTCGCCATAGATGGTGATTTCTCCTTCTTCATTATCCACGTCAAACTCGTCGTCCACACCATAGTCTATCAGGTCAAGTATGAGTTCTTCCATATCCAGTCCTTCTTTCTTTTTGAAAGTAAAGACGGCCTTATGGTCAAAAAGGAAACTCAAAGAACCTTGTGTGCCGAGATTGCCATTAAACTTATTGAACACTGAACGGACATCACCAACGTACGGGTGGTGTTATCTGTCAAAGTATCTACGAAGATGGCAATTCCGTGAGGGCCGTAGCCTTCGTATGGAACTTCCTTGTAGTCGCTTGTATCCTTGCCCAAAGCGTTTTTGATAGCACGTTGAATGTTGTCCTTTGGCATATTCTCACGCTTGCAAGTCGCAATAATGGCGCGCAGGCGAGGATTAGTCTCAGGTTCAGGGCCGCCAGCTTTTACGGCGATAGCGATTTCCTTACCTAACTTTGTGAATGTACGGGCCATGTGCCCCCATCTCTTGAGCTTTGTAGCTTTACGATATTCAAATGCTCTTCCCATTGGATTTTATTTATCGGAGCTCTGCTCCGAGTTTATTAGTTAAATTTTTAATTAATTTCTGCATAATGGCATCAATAGCCTTGTCGTTCAGCGTCTTGGTTTCATCCTGCAAGATGAAGTTGACGGCATAGCTCTTCTTGCCTTCCGGGAGGTTTTTACCTTCATAGACGTCGAACAGCTCTACCTGCTTTAATAGTTTCTTTTCACTTTGGCGGGCTATCTCTTCTATCTGATAGAACTCAATGTTCTTGTCAATCAATAGGGCCAAATCACGACTTACCGAGGGGAACTTGGAAATTTCATGGAACTGGAGTTTATTTTTCCTGATGGCTTTCATCAGCCCAGCCCAGTCCAACTCGGCATAATAAACTTTCTGACTAATATCAAAGCGTTTCAATATCTGCTGGCTTAAGATGCCCATTTCTGCAAGCGTCTTTCCTGCCCTGTTCTTCAAAGACAGGCCTTTGCTGAAGATGTTGTTGCCGGATGTCTCGCTGACCAGCGTGCCCTGCGCAATGCCCAGACGGCGGAGGATATTCTCAACGTATGCTTTCAGCTCGTAGAAGGTTGTTTCTTCTTCTGCGTGCAGCCATGAACCCTGTACTCTCTTTCCCGTTACCCACAGAGCGAGATGATAGTCTTGAACATAGGCTTTGACCGGACTCTCTTCCGACCATTTACCTTGGTCGTAGGAATAAACGTTGCCCACCTCAAAGAACTTTAGGTTCTGCGCCTTACGATTGATATTGCGACGAATACTTTCCAAACCACCGAAAAGCAGGGTTTGACGCATCACGCCTAAATCTGAAGATAGCGGATTCATCACCTTTACGGTCTTTTCCCATGGATAGGCGTTCATCTCCGTCTTCTCATAGTAGGAAGTCTGTGTGAGCGAGTTGTTGAGAATCTCGTGGAATCCCTCGCCCACCAACTGCTCGCTGATATTGTTCTCGTGATGGTGATTCTTATCTGCTTCCCCGGCAATGGTTAGTGACGACTTCAGCTCTGCAGGAATCTCTACGTTGTTATATCCGTAAATACGGAGTATATCCTCAACGACATCGCATGGACGCTGTACGTCTACACGATAAGCAGGAACGAGCAGGTTCAGCCCCTCTTGGTCTTCTTCTAATATTTGCATTTCCAAGCTGCTGACGATGCTCTTTATTGCGTTCTTGCCGAGTTTCTTGCCGATGAGGCGGTCGCAATACTCATAATTAAGACGGACAGGGAAGTCCTCCATCTTCGTAGGATACTCGTCTCGGATTTCCATGCTAACCTTGCCGCCTGCCAGTTCCTTGCAGAGAATGGCTGCCTGCTTAAGGGCGTATATGGTTCCGTTCGGGTCAATGCCTCTCTCAAAGCGGAAGCTGGCATCGGTGGACAGGCCGTGGCGACGGGCACTCTTGCGAATCCAAGTCGGGTGGAAATAGGCACTTTCGAGCACCACGTTGCGTGTCGTCTCGTATGTACCGCTTCCCTTGCCGCCGAAAACTCCGGCGATGCACATAGGTTCCTTTGCGTTGCAGATGGCAAGGTCATGTTCGCCGAGTGTATGTTCTTCGCCATCAAGAGTAACGAATTTTTTGCCTTCGTTCTTGTCTTTGACAATGATATGCCGCCCGGTTACCATATCGGCATCGAAGCAGTGCATTGGCTGTCCGTATGACATCATGATGTAGTTGGTGATGTCTACGATGTTATTAATGGGACGCAGGCCGATGACATTCAGCTTGTCCTTCAGCCACTGCGGGCTTTCCTTTACCTCGCAATCCGTGATGCTCAGGCAGGCATAGCGACGACAGGCGTCCGTATTCTCTATAGTAACGTCTATGGGGAGGTCGTGATTGTCTGCCGCGAAAGCTTCGCAGCCGGGGCGATGCAGCCGGGTCTCATGCCCATTTTGGCGTAACCACGCATAAAGGTCGCGTGCCACACCGTAATGACTCAGCGCATCGGCACGGTTGGCGGTAATGTCTATGTCAATTACCCAATCGCTTTCCAAATGGTAGTATTCAGCAGCCGGCATGCCTGTCTTGGCGTCTTCCGGCAAGACGATGATGCCGTCATGGCTGTTGCCTACGCCAATCTCGTCCTCTGCACAAATCATTCCGAGACTCTCGACGCCACGCAGCTTGCTCCGCTTGATGGTAAACTCCTTGTCGCCATCGTAGAGCACGCATCCGAGGTCGGCCACAATAACTTTTTGTCCGGCTGCAACATTGGGCGCACCGCAGACTATCTGCTGCGGTTCTTCCTTGCCGAGGTCTACCGTCGTTACGTGAAGATGGTCAGAGTTTGGATGTGTCTCGCATGTGAGCACCTTGCCCACATAGAGACCTTTCAGTCCGCCACGTATCGTTTCCACCTCTTCGAGTCCGCCCACCTCAAGACCCGTAGAGGTCAGGGCAACGGAGACTTGCTCCGGAGTAAGGTCGAAGTCGACGTATTCTTTAAGCCATTTATATGAAATCTTCATTATAATATAATGTGTTGTTTATTTCGATAAGTTGTGCAAAAGTAGCAAAAATCTCGCACCCGTGCAAATGATACTCTATTTTTATGCCTTATCCGCTTTGGGGCGGTTGGCTCTGCGTGTTTGCCATAGTTTGTCTGGTTTTTGGTTTTGCTCCTTTTTTTTTGATGCTTTGCCGTCTGTCAGGGTGAGGGGCTTTTCCTTGCCGGCTGGCATATCTTTAGGCTCTCACGGACAAATATGGAAAAATATGACGTCATGTTCCAAAAAATATGACGTCATATTTGCGAGAATATGACGTCATATTTTTGCACTTCATTTTGGAAAGTAAACTCTACGTCTTATTATGAACTCACGTTTTATTAAAGTTTACGTTCTGATGAAATGCCATTCTATTAACTTTTTCGTAACTTTGCAGCCATTATGATGAAGAAGATTTCCCGAATAATACGTTGGACGTCGGCACTTCTCTTTGCTGCGTCCATCCTTGCGGTAGTGGTCTACCGCTTTATTCCCGTATATTTTACTCCGTTGATGATTTCCCGGTGCTTTGAGCAGATAGGCAGGGAGAGGAGGTGAAGCTCTATCACGACTGGATTTCCTTGGACGAGATGCCAAAGTCGATGCCCGTAGCCGTGATAGCAAGCGAGGACCAACGTTTCCTAAAGCATCACGGATTCGACTATGAGGCTATAGAACAGGCAGCCAAGGAGCACCTCGAGGAGGAAAGAAACTTCGTGGCGGCTCTACCATCTCACAGCAAACTGCCAAGAATGTGTTTCTCTGGCAAGGACGGTCGTGGGTTCGCAAGGGATTGGAGGCTTATTTTACCTTTCTGATAGAAGCGATGTGGAGCAAGCAGCGCATCATGGAGGTCTATCTCAACTCCATAGAGATGGGCGACGGAATCTACGGTGTACAAGCCTGTGCCGAGGAAAATTTCGGTCTGGATGCCAAGAACCTTTCGCGTGCCGACTGCGCCTTGATAGCTGCAACGCTTCCCAATCCCCGCCGCTTCTCATCAAAGAATCCCGGTCCTTACATGCGGAAACGTCTGCGGCAGATTGAGCGGCAGATGACCTATATTCCCTTATTTCCGGAAGAACACTAAGGACTGATAATGTCTTTTGTCAGACAAGGGCGTATAAAAGTCCGAGTTTTTCTCTTCCATGTCATCTCTTCACCGTTCACTGTAATCCATCAACAACTCATCGTATAACGCAATGGAAACTATCCCACAACAAGAAACCCTGCTCTCTGCCCTCAACGAAAGCCAGCGTGCTGCCGTCGAGTATTGCGAGGGGCCTTCGCTCGTCATAGCCGGCGCAGGCTCTGGTAAGACACGTGTGCTCACCTACAAGATTGCCTACCTTTTGGCTGGTGGGATGGAGCCGTGGAATATCCTTGCCCTTACCTTTACCAACAAGGCCGCCCGGGAGATGAAGGAGCGTATCGGACAACTTGTCGGCCGGAATCGTGCGAACAGGCTTTTTATGGGAACGTTCCACTCCGTCTTTTCCCGTATCTTGAGGAGGGAAGCCGGGCATGTCGGTTTCGGCAGCAACTTCACCATTTACGATGAGTCAGATTCGCGTTCGCTGCTGAAAAGCATCATCAAGGGACTGGGACTCGACGAGAAAACATATAAGCCGGCAGTGGTACACGGCCATATCTCCATGGCAAAAAACCATCTCATCAATGCCGAAGAGTATGCCGGCGACCGCGCGGCACTGGAGCGCGACCGCAATGCACGGATGCCGTCGGTAGCTCAAATCTATCAGGCCTATCAGGCGCGTTGCCGTCAAGCCAATGCGATGGACTTCGACGACCTCTTGCTTTATACCTTTATCCTCTTGCGTGACCATCCCGATGTGCGTGCCCGCTATGCACGGAACTTCCGCTACATTCTTGTAGACGAGTATCAGGACACCAACTTTGCGCAGGTGGCCATTGTCCGTCTGTTGGCCGAGGTGCACCGCTGCGTCTGCGTGGTTGGCGACGACTATCAGAGCATTTATTCTTTCCGTGGAGCCAACATAGACAATATTCTTGACTTCAAGAACAAGTTTGAGGAGGCCCGACTCTTCAAGCTGGAGCGCAATTACCGTTCTACGAGACTTATAGTGCAGGCAGCCAATTCGCTGATGAAGCACAACGAGCGTCAGATACCCAAAGAGGTATATTCCAAGGAGGACGAAGGCGACCGCCTGCTTTACAAGCCCTGCTACAGCGACAAGGAAGAGGCGATGGTCGTGGTAAAGGAAATTCAGCGCATCAAGCGGCTAGACGGCTGTGGATACGACGACTTTGCCATCCTCTACCGTACCAATGCGCAGAGCCGTTCTTTCGAGGACGAGATGCGTAAAAATGCCATTCCCTATAAGATATACGGCGGTCTGTCGTTCTATCAGCGTAAGGAAATCAAGGATATTATCGCTTATTTCCGGCTCGTAGCCAATCCTGACGACGAGGAAGCGTTCCGCAGAATTATAAATTACCCTGCCCGTGGCATTGGAAACGCGACAGTTCAGAAACTCATAGAGTGTGCAGAAAGCAACAGCGTCAGCTTGTGGGAGGTCTTGCAGGAGCCGGAGCGTTATGGGTTGGAGGTAAACAAAGGTACACTTGCCAAGTTGCAGGGCTTCCGGGAACTGATAACTGGATATATACGACGGTTGCCCAAGATGGATGCCTACGAGTTGGGAAAGGACATCATAAAGAGCAGTGGCATTTCTGCCGACATCTTTTCGGGCTCTGACCCTGACGACCTGTCCCGGCAGGAGAATCTTGACGAGTTTCTGTCTGCCCTTCAGGCTTTTGTTGAAGGCAACAGGGAAGAGGGTAGGGAAGAGGAAACCTACCTGACTGACTATCTGCAAGAGGTTGCGCTCTACTCCGATTTGGACAAGAAAGACGACAATACGCCCAAGGTAACGCTGATGACCATCCATGCCGCAAAGGGACTGGAGTTCCCTACGGTCTTCGTCGTTGGGCTGGAAGAGAATATTTTTCCCAGTCCGATGTCTGCCACTTCCAAGCGCGAACTGGAAGAAGAGCGTCGTCTGCTCTATGTGGCCATTACCCGTGCCGAGCGTCATTGTATTCTTACCAATGCTAAAAACCGATTCCGCTATGGAACGATGCAGTTCGACAATCCGAGCCGTTTCCTCAACGATATAGACCCTCGGTTTCTCCATACCGACGACGAGGCAGCTTCGTTTTCGTCTTCCACTCCCCACGGTCGTATGCCTTGGGACGATGGAGACAACTTCCGGGAGTACGAGCCTGACAAGGCTTATACCGGCAGTCGTCCTTGGGGACAGGAGTATCGCAAGACGGGAAGCCGTTGGCAAAACTCAAATCCTGTTGCCAGTCAGTTCCGTGCTGATCCACAGCCCAAGCTCACAGAACGCAAGCGTCCCGAACAGGCGGTGAATCCATTGTCGGAACGTACCAAGCAACGACTGTTGAGCGAGGGAGGAAACTTTAGGCGCATTTCGTCGGCCATTGCCAATGGAGGACGAACCATGGCTACCGCGTCCGCTTCTTCGTCATCTTCTGCTGCCTCTTTTAATGGACTTTACGAAGGGGCAACCATAGAACATCAGCGTTTCGGTATCGGTACGGTAGAACGTTTGGAAGGGGCTGGAGAAAACGCCAAGGCCACGGTAGCTTTCCGAAATGCAGGCACAAAGCAATTGCTGTTGAAGTTTGCCAAATACAAGATTCTTTCCTGACAAGGAAAAAGCCCGTGCTGCAATATTCTCAAATCTTAGATTGATGGGGTATATTGCCTTTTGTGGTTTTTATAGGAAGTAGGTTCATTTCTGGCAGATATGCCCACAATGCACCGATGCCATTATCCCCATTTGGCGGAGATAATGGCATCGGCTATAATATATCGGCCAATAATTTTGCCAGAATGTATGCCGAACGGGTGTCTTCTATCGCTTTCTGTTTTTGAGTATGCGTTCCGCACAGTCGGACAATACCACAACTGCACCTGCAAGGATGGCCACGTCCTTAATGACGAGTCGGCCTGCACCAGTCAGCAAGGGGAATCCGTGTTCTCCGCTGCCCAAGTCGGGAACCCAAACTTCGAGCGTGGTAGCTTTCTTTCATAAATGATAATGGGTTAATTAATTGTTTTTTGTTTATCCTGTTCTTTTTGTAAATATTCCAATTTGTTGTTTTCGTAGTTGCAAAGGTATAGAAAGATTTTATAAAAGGAATAAGTTTTATCGTTAAATTGTAAAAAAACAGCAACATTATGATGCTGTTTTGTGGGCAAGGATATACTATCTGTGCTATTTTATAAGTTTGTTATTGGGTATTTGGCAACTTTAGGAGATTTATCTGTTCTTGTCATTCGGTAATCTGAACACAATAGGGCAGTGGGTCTTGAAGCTCCAAGAATGTGATGGTCGGCATGCGTCCTTTGTGCATATAAGGGTTTTTGAAGTTGACTTTACAACATTCCCCATGTCGTATCCCATGTTTCTTACCTGTGATTGAAGCCCTGCATAAGCTGCACGGTTGAAGACATATACATAGAGCGTGTTGCCGCCTTCGGAAAGTAGTACCATACTGGAGTTTCCTTTCTTGAATGAGGTTGGGAGAAAGTCTTTTGTAAGATCCATATTCTTTACCCAGTTATGGTCTTTGCCGTAATTGTCTGTTGACAAGCCTTTGTATGTATAGCCCTGTTTCTCTAAAATTTGTTTGCCTGTATAGAGTGTTTTCTTTTGGAATATGGCTATGGCATCCTTCATGGAAACAACATCGGCTTGCGCCCATGCTGATAGGGTCAGGAGCAGGCAGGCTGCAAATGATATGATTCGCTTCATATTGTATAATTGCTTTTAGTTCTTTCCATTTGCAAAGATAATAATTTATTCGCGATTTCTCATGCAGGAAAGGTGGAAAATATATAGTTGTGTTGGCTGTTTTGTCGTGTTTTTTCATGCTGTTCATTATGCCCATTTCCCCGGAATGGCTTTCCCGTTATCTGAAAGTGGCTTTCTGGCATTGCGAGGAAGCCGTTTTCATCATGCGAAAGTGGCACTTTGGCCAAGTTAAAGGCGTATATGTGTGTCTTGCTTGTTAATATTCTGATGGTCAGTAATATACATTGTCTTGTTAAAATCTTTGTTTTATCTTTTCCTGAGCTTCATGTTGAAAGTCTGATGTAATTATTTTTCCATTTTCAATGTGTTCTTCTTTAAGTTCCTCTCAATATCAATGCGCATGATTGGGTCTTGTTATTGCACTGATGGTATATTCATATTGAATGATTCTGATGTTCCAATAATAAGTAGATGGAGGCGTGATGGAAAATAATTTCATTCGGCAATACCGGGTTGAATCCGTGGGCTGATTTGCCTGTGAATTGATTTTTTCCTATTCAAGAGATATGAAAATCAATATTTTTATGTAAGTTTGCGTTCGTATTATGGATAAGATAAACAACAAATGGTGTCTTGTGCTGCTTGCCGCAATGCTTAGTCTTGTGGTGAGGGCACAGGAGAATAGTGGTCTGCGTCTTGGTGTTGCCATGCACGCGGAGGATGACTGGCTGGTAGAAGAATACATGGATTCCCTTCAGAATATGCGGGAACGTATCATGGAGCGTCCGGTAGGAGACGGACCTTGCCATACGGTGGAAGGTGTTGCCCGTCTGTTTCTGCCCGTCGCTTTCTATCGTGATGTTGTGCATAGGGCTTTCAGTCTTGATGCAGGCGATGGCGACAAGGAACTGCTGGATATCTATCGGAATCATCCCTATTGGGTGGAGACTACGGGCGAAGTCCTGCGCAAGTTGCGGTTGTCTTCGGTGGATATAGAGAAGCCGGTACTGCACGAAGTGGATATTGTAGACAAGACGGTTCCGTCTGCCGTTGAGACGGAGAGTGTGCCGGTAGAGGTGCTTGTCAGGAGGCCGAACTTTTGGTCGTATAGTGGAGAGTATAGCCTGCAACTCTTGCAAAGCTATGTTTCAGGAAACTGGTATAAGGGAGGCGAGGGTAATTACTCAACCATTGCGGCAGTGCTGATGGAGGCGAACTACAATAACAAGCAGAAAGTGAAGTGGGAGAACCGGTTGGAGATGAAGTTTGGCATACAGAGCAGCAAGTCGGACTCGCTGCACAGCTATAAGGCAACGGAAGACCTGTTTCGCCTTACGTCGAAGTTCGGACTACAGGCGAGCAAGCGTTGGTATTATACTTTCCAGCTGGTAGGGTATTCGCAGTTTACCCATTCTTACCGTTCCAACGACCCAAAGCTGTACGCTGACTTCCTCGCGCCGCTGAACTTGAATCTTTCAGTTGGTATGGACTACTCCGTAGACTGGATGAATCACAAGTTGAAAGGAAACTTTCACCTTGCCCCCTTGGCTTATAATATGAAATATACCCGTCTTCCTGATTTGGCTGGACGTTTGGGAATAGATGAGGGAAGACATTTCCGGCACGATTTTGGTTCGGAGTTTACGATAGACCTTGAGTGGAAACTGATGGATGCTCTCAAGTGGAAGACGCGCTTGTATGGATATACTGCATACGAAAGGGCAGAATTGGAATGGGAAAACACGTTCACTCTGGCTTTCAACCGATATATTGGGGCACAGCTGTTTATATATCCCCGATTTGATGACGGAGGCACGAGAGACGCGCATCATGGCTATTGGCAGTTCAAGGAGTTTGCCTCAATAGGATTCCAGTATAGCTTCTAATAGTGCATGTTTGGTCTTGTATCGCATTGGGTTTTAAGATTTACGCGAGTTCGGGATAAGAAAGTTCCTGTAAAACTTGGTAATCTCGTTATTATTTTGTATCTTTATAGGTGAAAATCAACAAGTTACAAAACGAATACACGATGATTACCAAAGACAAAGTCCGTGGTCTGCTGAAGCTGGAGTTTCCCGATGACGTCTCCTACAACCGATTTATGGAACTCATAGCGCGCGTGTTCATCAGGATGATGCTCTTCATGAAGCTCCATGCCTTCGGAAGGTGTACGGGAACAACCTGCGTCGACAGCACCATGATTCCCGTATGCCACAACGTCAGACGACATTTCAACAAGGTTTTCTCTGGTCTTGCCAAAAGCGGCAAGGGCACCATGGGATGGTCTCACGGATTCAAGCTGCACCTGCTCTGCAACGACTCCGGAGAGGTGATAACATTCTGTCTTACAGGAGCGAACGTGGACGACTGGGATGAGCGCGTATGGAACGTGTTTGCAAAGGTGCTATATGGAAAGGTATTCGCCGACAGGGGACACATCAGGCAGGAACTTTTTGGGAGCCTGTCTGGACAGGGCATCCATCTTGTTCACAGACTGAAGGCAAGGATGAAGAATTGCCTCATGCCCATGTGGGACAAAATCATGCTCAGGAAAAGGTATATCATTGAGTACATCCATGAACTGCTCAAGAACAAGGCAGACCTAGTATACTCAAAATACCGGTCCATACACAATTTCATCATAAACCCCTATGCGGCATTTACGGTATATTGTTTCTTCGACAATAAGCCGGAGGCGCTGCCCGTGCATGTGGAGAATGAGAGACAACTGGAGTTTTTCCATGCTAAATTATCCCGAACTTGCGTAGATAA
>NZ_BAKG01000010.1 GCF_000614065.1 Prevotella dentasini JCM 15908
GACTGCCCTGAACTGTGGCGTTGAGTTGGACAAGCTCGGAATCCTTGATAAGTATGGGGTGAAAGTGCTTGGTACGCCGGTTAGGGCTATCATGAATACGGAAGACCGTGAACTTTTTGTAGAGCAGCTTGACGAAATTAGTGTAAAAACCATCAAAAGTGAGGCTTGTGAAAATATAGAGAATGCCCGTAAGGCTGCCCAAACATTGGGTTATCCTGTCATTGTTCGTGCTGCCTACGCATTGGGTGGACTGGGTAGCGGTTTTGCTGACAATGAAGAAGAACTCAATAAACTTTGTGAGAAAGCGTTCTCCTTCTCTCCCCAAGTGCTCGTAGAAAAAAGCCTGAAAGGGTGGAAAGAGATAGAGTATGAGGTGGTTCGCGACCGTTATGATAATTGTATCACGGTCTGTAACATGGAGAACTTCGACCCTTTGGGTATCCATACGGGCGAATCTATAGTCATTGCTCCATCTCAAACCCTCACCAACAGCGAATATCACAAGCTCAGAGCTTTGGCTATTAAGATAGTGCGCCATATTGGAATCGTAGGTGAGTGTAACGTTCAGTATGCTTTTGATCCGCAAAGCGAGGACTATCGGGTCATTGAAGTAAATGCACGGCTTTCCCGTTCTTCTGCATTGGCAAGCAAAGCGACGGGCTATCCGCTTGCCTTTGTGGCTGCCAAACTTGGGATGGGCTACGGACTCTTTGAGCTGAAGAACTCTGTTACAAAAACGACCTCAGCTTTCTTTGAACCTGCCCTTGACTATGTTGTCTGCAAGATACCACGCTGGGACTTGAGCAAATTCCGTGGCGTGGACAAGGAACTCGGCTCCAGTATGAAGTCGGTTGGTGAAGTTATGGCTATCGGGCGTAATTTTGAGGAAGCTATCCAAAAGGGATTGCGCATGATAGGACAGGGGATGCATGGTTTTGTTGAGAATAAAGAACTTGAGATTGTTGATATAGATGCTGCTTTACGCGAGCCAACGGATAAGCGAATTTTCGTCATTTCAAAAGCTATGCATAAAGGCTATACGGTTGATCAAATCCATGAACTTACTAAGATTGACGGTTGGTTTCTCTATAAACTCAAGCATATCATTGATATTGACGAGGAGTTGAAGACAAAAAATGTCAATACCCTTGGCAAGGATTTGCTGCGTGATGCAAAGGTTTACGGCTTTACTGACTTCCAGATAGCTCGTGCGGTAGGGTTGGAAGGTGAGGCACGCAATATGCACAAGGCGATGCTGATTGTTCGTAAGCTCCGTAAGAGCTATGGCATCCTTCCGGTCGTCAAACAGATAGATACTCTTGCTGCCGAATATCCGGCACAGACCAATTACCTCTACGTTACTTACGCAGGAATAAATTCTGATATCAATTTCAGCAACGACCGAAATAATGTTATCGTCTTGGGATCAGGAGCTTACCGCATAGGCAGCTCCGTAGAGTTTGACTGGTGTGGCGTACAGGCCTTGAACACCATTCGTAAACAGGGCTACCGCTCCATTATGATTAATTATAACCCCGAAACCGTATCGACCGACTACGATATGTGCGACCGGCTCTACTTTGACGAGCTGACATTCGAACGTGTCATGGACATTGTTGATATGGAAACGCCACATGGCGTGATTGTCTCCACGGGCGGACAGATTCCAAACAACTTGGCAATGTATCTTGATGCAGAGAATGTTCCTATCCTTGGAACAGCAGCCAAAGACATTGACAATGCCGAAGACCGTGCTAAGTTCTCGTCAATGCTAACTAATAACGGCATCAACCAGCCGGAATGGAGTGCACTGACGAGTATGGAAGACATTGGGGAGTTTGTTGACCGTGTTGGTTTTCCGGTTCTCGTGCGTCCTTCCTATGTTCTTTCGGGTGCAGCTATGAACATCTGTTCCAATAAGGACGAGCTGACCCGATTCCTTCAGCTGGCTGCCAACGTTAGTGAGGATCATCCGGTTGTCGTCAGCAAGTTTATAGAAAATGCTAAGGAAATAGAAATGGATGCAGTAGCACGCGACGGAGAAATCCTTGCATATGCTATTTCCGAACACATTGAGTTTGCCGGTGTACACTCTGGCGATGCTACGATTCAGTTCCCACCACAGAAACTTTACGTAGAAACGGTGCGTCGCATCAAGCGCATTAGTCGTCAGATAGCAAAGGCTTTGCATATCAACGGTCCATTCAATATTCAATATATGGCTCGTGAGAATGATATTCTTGTCATAGAATGTAATCTTCGTGCAAGTCGTTCCTTCCCGTTTGTCAGCAAGGTTTTGAAGTTGAATCTGATTGATTTGGCTACCAAGGTGATGTTAGGATTGCCGGTAGAGAAGCCTAATAAGAACCTTTTCGATCTCGACTATGTAGGCATCAAGGCAAGTCAGTTTTCGTTTAACCGACTGCAAAAGGCAGATCCGGTGCTCGGAGTAGACATGAGCTCCACTGGGGAAGTCGGTTGTCTTGGAGACGATACTTCCACAGCCTTACTGAAGAGTATGCTTTCGGTTGGTCAACGTATTCCGGCCAAGAACATTCTCCTCTCTACAGGTGGTGCTAAGCAGAAAGCTGAAATGCTTGATGCAGCCAAAATGCTGAAACAGAACGGCTATAACTTGTTTGCCACAGGTGGCACTTCTAAATATCTGGCAGAGAATGGCATTGAAAACACGTTGGTCTATTGGCCTTCAGACGAAGAGAAACAGCCTCAGGCATTGGACTTACTGCGTGAGAAACAACTTGATATGGTAGTTAATATTCCGAAGGACCTTACTCCACGCGAGTTGACCAACGGCTATAAAATACGCCGTGCAGCCATAGACCTTAACGTCCCGTTGATAACGAATAGCCGACTGGCAAGTGCATTTATCTATGCCTTCTGTACCGTCAAGCCCGATGATATTGACGTCAAGGCTTGGGGTGAGTATTAAAATTGAAACAATCATCATGCGACAGGCTCATCTTCATCGTGAGGGTGAGCCTGTTCTTTTTATGGAGAATCAAGAAAATGCAGCTGAGAATAAAGTTCTTTGCCAATTCTTTGAGAAGTTTACTAAAATTAGAAAACCATGCTTGTATGGTTCTTGGTGATGGGGAACATTTTGCAGGTAATGGATATGACAGTACCAATTATGTGCGACTTTATGCTGAAGGCCGGGAAATAGGACAATATGAGTATCACCCCGAAAAGTCGAAGTAAACGGATACAATTTATATAGACAAGCCATTAGCCTTTATTTCTCACATGAAAACTTACCGGTCTGTAAAGATTGAGACTGCTACTTCCACGAGCGGAACGTTGGTTTATGAATTTGATGCTCCGTCGAGGCTTGACAAGAAGAAATCCTAAGTAATGTAAGTTCGATGAATTATAAGTTTTTAGGTGTAATGGACATTTGGCAGGCTGAAAATCATCTTCAATGTCCATTACGCCTGATTAAGCCTTATTTGCTCGTGATTAGTCCACTACGCTTAGGGCGTTTGTAGGAGCGATAGTCGTCAAGCTCTATTTCGACATCAGGCTCTTGCAGATTGCCATTGACAGGCAGATGGAACTTCATATACTTGATGTTCAGTCCCCGTTCAATCCATTGGTTCTCATAGTATGTATGGATACCGAGGATTTCGCGTGTACTTTCGTCCATTGTGGATAAAGCACTTCCGTACAGGTCTTCGGTCCGAAAGAGGGTGGGCAGTTGGTTACATTCTACCAAATAGCTGTATAGGTAAAGAGAAAGTTGGAGTCTGTCTTCAGATGTATTATACCGCCATCAATAAGGAAATGGCGATAGCGTGTAAGAAAGAAAGTAGAAGTCAGCCGTTTATGAACATTCTTCATCTGTGGGTCTGAGAATGTTAACCAGATTTCCTGTACTTCGTCTTTGCCAAAGAAACGGTCTATGATTTCAATGTTAGTGCGGAGAAAAGCAACATTGGACAGATTTTCATCCAGCGCCTGTTTAGCCCCCGTATAGATGCGTGCTCCCTTTATGTCTATTCCTATAAAGTTGATGTTAGGATAAAGCCGTGCCAACCCTACGGTATACTCTCCCTTTCCGCAGCCCAGCTCCAAAATGACGGGATTGTCATTATGGAAATATTGTTCACGCCAGTGTCCCTTCATATCGAAAGGAATCTTGCTGATAACGCCATAGGGATACTGGAAGACGTTGCTGAACGTTTCCATTTCTGCGAACTTCTGTAGCTTACCTTTACTCATAGGGTGCAAAGATACAATAAAATTTGGAATTAGGAATGTCAAATTCAGAGTTCAATCATTCATGGACAGGAAAGATTGAATAAAGTTCTCTCCGCTCTTGCTGCATTTCCATTCATAATGGGCAATGCGGATTCTGAACCTAACATTCCTAATTGACATTATCTTATTCTATTACCACCGTGGTCCAACCATGCTTGTCTTCTATAGTGCCGTACTGGATACCCCGCAGCGTATTATAGAGTTTGGTAGACCATGGTCCCGGCTTTTCACCAAAGTTATATACTTTCCCCGTATCCATGTCGTCCAGATGGGAAATCGGTGATATGACGGCTGCCGTTCCGCAGGCACCCGCTTCCTCGAACGACTCCAGCTCCTCTTCCGGGATAGGGCGGCACTCTACTTTCATGCCCAAGTCTTCGGCTATCTGCATCAGGCTCTTGTTGGTAATGGACGGGAGAATAGAGGACGACTTTGGAGTAATGTATGTGTTGTTCTTGATGCCAAAGAAGTTAGCCGCCCCACACTCGTCTACATATTTCTTTTCCCTTGAGTCGAGATAGAACTCGGAAGCATATCCCTTGTCGTGAGCAATGCTGTTTGCCTTCAGCGAGGCTGCGTAGTTGCCGCCTACCTTATACGTACCGGTACCCAACGGGGCTGCACGGTCAAAACCACGGATAATGGTGTACGGGTTGCTGGAGAAGCCTCCCTTGAAATACGGACCTACCGGCGTAACAAAGATTAGGAAGCAGTATTCTTTTGCCGGCTTGACCCCGACCTGTGCCGACGTGCCGATAAGCAGCGGGCGGATATAGAGCGTGGCTCCACTCTCGTAGGTCGGTATATATTCTTGATTGAGGCGAACAACTTTCTTCACCATTTCCTCAAAGATGCCTGTCGGAAGCTCGGGCATCATGATGCCCCGGCAAGTACGTTGCAGCCGTGCTGCATTTTCCTCCATTCTGAACACACGCACTTTCCCATCCGGACATCTGAAGGCTTTCAGCCCTTCGAATGCTTCCTGTCCATAGTGGAGGCAGGTTGCTGCCATGTGGAGTTTCAGGTATTCGTCAGAACAAACTTCTATTTCCCCCCACTTGCCGTCGCGGTAGTAGCAACGGACGTTATAGTCGGTTGGCAGGTAGCCAAAGGACAAGTTTCCCCAATCTAAATCTTTCATGTCGTTTTATTTTAAGTCCTTACTCGTTATGTCTCGTGGCAAAAGTACAAACATTTCTTTTAATCTGCAATTGTTTTTCTGATAATAATTCGGATAATAAAGCAAAATTGCCTTAAAAGAACGAAACTTTTGCTACTTGGCTTTCAGAAGTTTCTTTATCTCCATATCGGTTTTCTTGAGTCTGTCCCTGCACATTCTGACCAGCATCTGCGCTTGCTTCAGCTGTCCGGCCATCTCATCGAGGTCAAGTTCTCCGTTCTCCATTCTGGTTACTATCGCCTCAAGCTGTGCGATAGCTTCTTCATATTTCATGTCCTTCTTATTCATTGTATCTATATATTGGTTCCTGTTTGTCTTTCTCATTATGCGGATAGTCCGACGGCGTCTGGGATGCCGGCTTGTTCTTCTTGCCGGCTTATACAACGGTCGACTCCACGCAGCCCTTTTCGGTTTTCGTCGTCAGCCTGTCGCCTGTCCGGAGCTGGCGTGGGTTTCTTACAATCTGTCCGTCGTAGTAGGTTATTGAGTATCCGAGCCTTAAAAGGCGGTCAGGGTCAAGTGATTCGGCACGCTGCGAAAGCATTTCCAGTCGGTGGCGCCTTTCTGCAAAATTTCTCTGCAATGCCTGCGGAATGGCCGTGGCAAGCATTTCCAGCCGGTGGGTGCCTTTCGTCTGTCTTTCTGCGACGGCGACGGTAATGCGTTGCAGTTTTCTCTCTATGCGCATCTCCTGCCGTTGCCTTACCAGCGAGAATAGGGTAGGGATATTGGCCGAAAGCCGTTGCAAGCGCAGGTGCTCGCGTTCCATTCGTTCCCTTGTCCGTATCGAAAGCCGTTCCTGTGCGGTCTCTATCCTCTGCAACGTGCCGGCAAGATGCCCGACAAGGAAGGCTGCGGCTGCCGTAGGTGTCTTTACCCGTGTGTGGGCAATCATGTCGAGAATACTCTCGTCGCGCTCGTGCCCTATGCCGGTGATAACGGGCAGGGGGAAGTTGGCTACGTTCTCCGCCAGTTGCAGCGTATCAAATCCGCTGAGGTCTGCCGTAGCTCCTCCTCCGCGTATAATGACTACGCAGTCTGTCTCTTCTTCCCTTTTGTTGATGGCGTCAAGTGCGGCTATGATACTCCTCTCAGCCTGCTCGCCTTGCATGATGGCGGGAAAGAGCGTCACGTCGAAGGCGAATCCGTATTCATTGTTTTCCAACTGATTGCAGAAGTCTCCATAGCCTGCTGCCGTTTCGGAGGAGATAACGGCTATGTGCCGGGCAAACAATGGCAGGCGCAGTTCTTTCTGAAGGTCGAATACTCCCTCCGCCTTCAGTTGCCTGATGATTTCCTGCCGCCGGCGTGCCATGTCGCCCATCGTGTATTCGGGATTGATGTTGTCGACTATCCACGAAAATCCGTATTGCGGATGAAACTGGGCATGCACTTGCAGCAGCAGTTTCAGCCCGGCACGCACCTGAAGTCCTGTGATTTTTTCAAAATAGGGCTTCACCTGCGACCATGTCGTCCGCCAGCACTTTGCTGAAGCCCGGGCTATCGGTGTGTTAGTTCCTTCTTCTTTCTGAATCAGCTCCATGTAGAAGTGCCCGCGGTTCTCGCGCCCTTCGGAGAGTTCGGCCTCTACCCAATACGAATGTGGTATTGTTGTCGAAATGACATTTGCGACGAGCGAATTAAGCTCGTAAAGGGATATGTGCTGCTGCATGAGAGGCGGCTGAGGGGCTGTTCTGTGAATGTTCATAGCTGCAAAGTTAATAAAGAAATATCAGAAACATCCATCGCGGTGCGGTATTCTTTCTGCGCAATAGGCGAAAAGCGTCTTCCGTACAGGGGGTGGACGCCCCCTCCGCGGCATACGCATGACCGTGCAGGCAGGGCCGTAATGCAGCTTTTCGGAGAACTTTCATTAAAGAATGTTGAGAGTATGTGGCTGTCTGACAAAATATGCTTAACTTTGTTCCTCGTCGAAAAAGATTTGTTTTGCAAGAATGAAAAAAACGCTAACAACGTCCCCCTTGTCCTCCGTCAAGTTGTGGCTCTCACGCTTATCCTTCCGCACGGGCGTCATCGTCCTGCTGCTCTGTATACCTTTCTATATAGCGTCATTTGCCCAGATGCTGCTTCCGCTTTCGGTTGGCGCAAAGAGTATTCTGTGGGCTGCGCTGTTCGGGACGGCCAAGGCGTTTCAGTATAGCGGGCTTGCCATCCTCGGTGCAGAGGGCTATAGACGGTTAAAGCGTTCGTTGAGAAAGAGGGGAAAGGAGGCCGGGCTACCTGCCGTCAGGCTGATTATATTCGATTTCGACGGTACGCTGGGCGATTCGCAGAAGCTCATAACCGATACCATGCTCGCCACCATAGATCGTCTGGGACTGGAAAAGCGGAGTAGGGAGGAGTGCGCGCGCACCATCGGGCTGCCCTTGGCGAAATGCTTCTCCAGCATGATTCCCATGACCGACGGGCAGGCCGAACACTGTGCACAGACCTACCGCGAGATATTCGACCAGAAGAATGTCGCCGGAGCCGTGCAGCCGTTTCCCGGTGTCATCGGGATGCTGAAGCAGCTTGCAGCCAACGGCTATATTCTCTCCATTGCGAGCAGCCGCAGCCACCGCTCTCTGGCAGACTTTGTAGACCAGTTCGGGCTTCAGTCCTGCTTCTCCTATCTTGTCGGGGCAGACGACGTAATCCGGCACAAGCCCGAGGCAGAGCCCGTAACCAAGACCCTGAACCATTTCGGACTGCAGGCCGGCGAGGCCGTCGTGGTAGGAGACACGGCTTTCGACATAGAGATGGGGCGCAATGCCGGGACACTGACTTGCGGGGTGGACTACGGAAACGGAACGCGCGAAGAGCTGAGACAGGCCGGAGCTGACGGAATCATCAGCCATATCAGCGAACTCGCGTCGGAGTTTCTGCCCCGGCATACATTAGGCGGCAAGGCAAATCCCCGGCGGCAGAGCCGGTGTGACTGAAGAGAAGCCGGGCCGCATCAGGCGCCTGCGGCAGCAAAGTAACATGAATCCCCCCGTATCAGGCCATCCGGCACATGGAAGGCCCGAGACCGCACAGCGGGGATGACAATAAAGGAAAATAAGGACAAATATGTTTTACGTTTCAAAGGAAATGGAAATATCGGCTGCACATCAGCTGAAACTTAGCTACGAAAGCAAGTGTACGCAACTCCACGGGCACAACTGGCGTGTGCGAGTGTATTGCAAGTCGGAGGAGCTGGACGAAAACGGAATGGTGGCCGACTTCACTCACATAAAGCAGGCCATACACGGCTATCTCGACCACGGCTATCTGAACGAGCTGCTCCCTGTCAATCCGACTGCGGAGAATATTGCACGGTGGATAACCGGGCAGATTCCTACCTGCTATAAGGCCGAGGTGCAGGAGACGGAAGGCAACATAGCCGTGTATGTGGACGAGAGCAAGACCAACGGCAGGGAGGCCCTATGATGCAGGAAAGACAATATCGCATCAACGAAATCTTCTATTCCCTTCAGGGCGAGGGCTTCTGGGCAGGCCGTCCGGCCGTCTTCGTGCGCTTTTCGGGCTGCAACCTTGCCTGTCCGTTTTGCGATACCGACTTCTCCGGCTACGAGCTGATGGATGCCGGGACCATTCTGGAGCACGTAGAACGGTGGGGAAAGTGCCGCTTTGTCGTCCTTACGGGAGGAGAACCGGCACTTCAGGCAGACAATGCCCTAATAGACCTGCTTCACCGGCACGGCTACTATGTGGCCATGGAAACAAACGGAACCTGCCAGCCCCCACAGGCCGTCGACTGGCTGACGGTCTCGCCCAAGACGTCGTTCGTGAGAAGCAGGGGCGTGCGTCCCGTAGTGGAGCGTGCGCACGAGGTGAAGGTCGTATTCGACGGACAGGCCGAAGTGTCCGACGAGAAAATAAAGGCCATCCACTACTACCTGCAGCCATGCGATACGGGCGACGAAGGGCGCAACAGGGAGATATTGTACGCCTGTATAGAATACGTAAAGGCCCATCCGAAGTGGATGCTTTCGCTGCAGCAGCATAAGATTCTGAATATCAGATAACGGAGGACAGACGGCAGGTGATGATAACAAAGGACAGCATTGAGTCTGCATATTGCTTCTTCCATCAGAAGTATCGGGTCTATGCCTTCTCGCACAGCGACATGCAGCGAGACGACATAGAATACGCTATCAGCTCGTATGTGGAAGGCATGAGCCGGGAACTCTATTCGGCACTTGCCGGAAACCGCGGAGACTTCCTCCTCTGTCATGCTTCCTTCGACAGCGACATGAGAGAGGCCATTGCCCGTCTGGAGAACCTGATGGACGGGAGGCAGACAATAAAGTAACTTCAAAATAAGGAGCAGAACATGAACTTTGACAGAACAGAGAACGAACCCCGGAGGGCGGAACTGGTCCGTGCCTTGGAACATTCCATCAACCAGCTGACTTTGCCGGAACTGGAGGCATTGTACTATGACTTGGTGGCAAAGGACTATATCCGCTAAGCAAGCCGCCATGCAGAATGTACCGCATCTCCCGCAGACTTGCCAGCTTATCCCGCCCCCGTGTTTTATAATGACTATTAACAAATTTAGACTGTATGACTTTTGTTGGTTTGTTGTTGGTGGCAGGCATAACATTCGGCAGCATGGATTCCATTTCTTCTGCCAGAATATCGCCTGACGCATGCAGAGACACGGCGGCCGCCTCGGCCGCTACGGAGACTGCCGGCTCTGCCATTGTGGAGCAAAGAACAAAACGGCCGTGGAGAGCCGTTGCCGAAACCGCAGCATCCAACCTCGCTATTCTGGCCGTCGACCGCTATGTCCTCAACAAGGATTTTGCAAAGGTAACATGGCATACTATCGGGAAGAACTTCTCGCTTTCGAAGTGGTATTGGGACAGCGATGTTTTCCGTACAAACCTGATGCTGCATCCCTATCACGGCTCTCTTTATTACAATGCTGCCCGAAGCAATGGCATGAGCTACCTTGAGGCGATTCCTTTCGTCGTAGGCGGAAGCCTGATGTGGGAACTTGCCGGGGAAATGGAACAGCCCTCAATCAATGATTTTCTGACAACGTCGGCAGGCGGATTGGCCATAGGCGAGGTTACGAACAGATTGTCGGAAATGGTGTATGACGAGAAAGCCAGAGGGTTGGAACGGGTTGTGCGCGAAATCACCGGGGCATTGGTAAACCCGTCAGGTGCCATCACACGCCTGATGGACGGTAAGACCTTTCGCGTAAGGAAAGATTCTGATTCGCTTTATGGAAAATCTGTACGCCAAAGAGCTAAAATGGATATGTCCCTTCTCTTGAGCGGACGATACTTAGGAGTATGGAAAGAAACGGAATCGCGCCGTCTGGGGAGTACCTTGAATCTTGACATTCTTTATGGCTTGCCCGTTTCAGGAGCAAATTCCAAACCTTATGATTTCTTCCGGGCCAGCATCGGGGTTGATTTCTCAGGAAAAGAATCCTTGGTAAGCAACCTGAACATTATAGGACAGCTGAAAAACTGGATGCTGAAAGAAACAGAAGCCAATTGCCTTTCCTTGGGCATCTATCAGAATTTCGACTATTATTGCACAGATTCCATTCACGCCAAGACACCCTATAAAATATCCGAGGCTGCCAGCATTGGTATTGGCTTGGCATGGTATCGCCAGTTGGGCCGGACAAGAAATTTTCAAGAGCTTTATGTGAATGGCGTTATACTTGGCGGTGCGCTTTCAGATTATCGTGCGAACCGGTGTAGAAGAGATTACAGCATCGGAAGTGGCTGTAGTCTGAAAAGCCTGACGGGGTTTGATTACAACAACTGGTTGCGTCTACGGCTACTGGCAGACATGAAATTCATTCACTCATGGAAGGGCTACGAGGACGAAGATGAAACCAAGCAGTATATTGAATACAGCGTGATGGGGGACCGCGGAAATGTCGTTACCTTCCTTTTGCGCCCCTCCCTCGAGCTTTCTCTCAACAGGCATTGGGGCATGGAGGCTTCTGCATTTTACGTCTTCCGCGATTTCTGTTATAGATACCATGCTCAGGTTTCCTCTACGGCCTATGATTATAGGTTGGGAATAAAGTATAGGTTTTGAAATTGTCGTTTTCCGCCTCTGAATAGTCTGTCGTAAGATGTTTTCCGGCACTCTTGCCCGTTATGTCTCTTTCATTATCCCAAAGGGACGGTTTTACCAGACGTTGGTAATCCGGTTACCAGTGGTTGGTAATTCAATTACCAGTGGTTGGTAATCCGATTACCAGTGGTTGGTAATCCTGTTACCAGACGTCTGTAATCAAGGAAAGAGAGAACTTTGAAGGCAAGAACTCTTGTAAATATCCAAGTTGTTAATAAGAAAAACGCGCGGATGCATCCCTGCATCCGCGCATCTTTCTGTTGTCATGTATAACTCCAAACTGTCATTCTGAATAATCTTTATACCAAGAGGCCAACGCCCGGTTACCTGAAAACTCTCCTTTCTAAAAAACTACTTAAACACTATTATGATTGAATGATGGTGCAAAGATATTAATAATCCGGAAGATTGCCATTACGAATTAAACTTTATTTTTTGCGATTTTAACGGATAAGTCTTAATTCTGCTTAATCCTCATGGCAACAGGACGTTAGGGTAATGATATTTTTGTAATTTTGCAGCGTGAAAGAGATAAACAAAGACATATTGGCACTTGCCGTTCCTTCTATCGTCAGCAATATAACCGTCCCTCTCTTAGGCTTGGTAGACCTGACGATAGTCGGGCACATCGGCAGCGAGAACTACATTGGCGCAATAGCCGTCGGCTCAATGATATTCAATGTCATCTACTGGGTGTTGGGCTTTTTGCGGATGGGGACAAGTGGCATGACCTCGCAGGCTTACGGACGCAGCGATTTTGCCGGGAGTGGGCGCATCCTCCTGCGTGCCCTCGCCATAGGATGGGGAATGGGCATTGCCTTCATTGTCTGTCAGCGGTGGATGGAAAGTGCCATGTCGTTTCTGCTCCATACTCCACAGGATGCAGCATCGCTGGTTTCCGCCTATTTCCGGATTGTCATCTGGGGTGCCCCGGCCATGTTAGGGCTTTACGGACTGACTGGGTGGTTTGTCGGCATGCAGAATACGCGTGTGCCAATGATGGTGGCCATTGTGCAGAATGTGGTCAACATAGCATGCTCGCTTTTCTTTGTCTATGTACTGGGATGGAGGATAGAGGGAGTTGCGGCAGGAACACTGATAGCCCAGTGGGCAGGATTCCTGATGGCGTCGGGCTGCCTTGTCTTTCTGTCGCGTCCGGGCAGGGCTTTTGAAGAGCTGCGCCTGATAAAGGGAAAACTTACGGACTTCATACGCACAACTTTGTATGAAGGTTCGGCTTGGAAACGCTTTTTCGTTGTCAACCGTGATATTTTTCTGCGCACGCTCTGCTTAGTGGCTGTCAATATGACCTTTACTGCTGCCGGGGGCAGGCAGGGGGCAATGATGCTGGCTGTCAATACGCTGTTGATGACGATGTTTACGCTTTTTTCATACGTGATGGATGGATTCGCATACGCCGGAGAGGCATTGAGCGGAAAATATTACGGAGCAGGCGATAGGGTAGGGCTGCATCGTGTTGTCCGTCAGCTGTTCCTCTTCGGGGCAGGCATGGTGGTGCTGTTTACGGCTGTCTATGTCGCTGGCGGTACACGATTCCTGCATTTTCTGACCGATGACGGGAATGTTGTCTTAGCTGCCCAGCCCTATCTTTTATGGGCTTATCTCATTCCGACAGCCGGCGTGGCAGCCTTTATATTCGATGGCGTATTTATCGGAATAACGGAGACAAAAGGAATGTTGGTCTCGTCGATGTTGGCGGCTGGCATCTTCTTTGCCGTGTATAGGGAAGGATGGACGGCTTGGGGCAACCATGCGCTGTGGCTGGCCTTCCTGCTCTTCCTGTCGGTGAGGGGCATTACGCAATGGTTTTGGGCAAGAGTGCGTATTTTTCCTGCTTTTAGGAAATGATGACTTTGGTTGAATGGTAAAATGAATAATGTAAACAGAATGTGGATAGTATTCTTTCTTTTGTTGCTGCTTGCGGGATGCGGCTATCTGAGTTGGCATATATGGAACATCTTGCCTTTCGGAAATATAGGGAAGTGGCTGCTTGTAGGCTTATTGGCAGCCTGCATGGTGTGTTTCTTTACCAACTTTATTTTTGGACTGGACAACAAGCCGATGGCAGTGGGTTCGGTACTTTATGAAGTCGGCAATTCGTCAATCTTCGTGGCGTTGTATCTTGCAATGATATTTATCGCGCTCGATTTGGGACGTTTGGCGCGCTTGATTCCCAAATCGTTTTTCTATCATAACGGTGTGGCATCGTTGGGTATCTTTCTTTTTGTCTTCGGTCTTTTCCTCTATGGAAACCTACATTATTATAATAAGGTGAGAGTGCCGTTAGTCCTGAAGTCTGCAAAGCCATTGTCCAAGCCTGTCAGGATGGTAATGATGACCGACCTGCACTTAGGCTATCACAACCGCGTGGATGAATTTCGGAAATGGATAGACAAAGTGAATCTCGAGCAGCCCGACCTTGTGCTGATAGGTGGTGATATTGTAGACGGCAGCATCCGTGCTATCCGCGAGCAGGGGATGGCGGAAGAGTTCCGCAGGCTGAAGGCTCCAGTCTACGCTTGTCTGGGTAATCATGAGTATTATGGAGGACGAAAAGAGGCAATGCGGTTTTATGAGGATGCCGGTATTAGGTTGCTGATAGACGAGGTTGCAAAAGTAACGGTAAGGATGGTGCCGACACGCTTATCGTTATCGGACGCGACGATCGTACCAATAAGAGCCGGAAGAGTGTACGGGCACTGATGGCAGAAGCACCGAAAGGGTATTATACTATTTTGATGGATCATCAGCCTTATCACTTGGAAGAAGCCGAACAGGCCGGGATTGACTTCCAGCTGTCAGGACACACACATCATGGACAGGTCTGGCCCGTCAGTTGGATAGAAGATTTGATTTACGAGAAAGCTTTCGGCCCGTTGCGGAAAGGCAAGACCGACTATTACGTCTCGTCGGGTATCGGCATTTGGGGCGGTAAGTTCAGGATAGGAACCCGGTCAGAGTATCTTGTGGTCGACTTGAAATAGACGGCTGTAGAACGTATCTATAGTCTGTTGAATCATTCTTTTGCCTTTTTCTTCCCGCCTTCTGCATCAAGTCCGGCAATGCCAAATGTACCGGGAATATATGGGCATCGGGAAAAGTTTGGTGAACTTAGTTTCTGTAAAGCCAATATACTGCACACGCTATACAGAGGGCCAGAACGCATGCTAAGATGAGAAAGATACGGCCTATAAGTTTGCGTCGTCGTACATCAGCAGAATATCTATTGCTGTTAAAAGCCGTATAATGACTTTCATGATAGTGACGACTACGATGATGATGCTTGCGAGAGTTTGATAAATCTTCAGACATAGTTTGTAAAATAATAAAATAGTCTATATTAATTTTTTAGGGTTGCAAAGGTAAATAAAAATGCGGACATAACCTAAGTTATCCCGCATTTTAATACATTCTTCATTAAGACTTTTATAGCAAGGCTTAAAAACGGAAGCTGAGTTGCATATCTATAATAGAATAGTTGGGCTTTGCCAATGCACGGTCGTGTATGTAGGCATATTCACCGGAAAGTTTGATGTTTTTGCTGAACTCATAATCTATACCGATTTCATATTGTGTGCGCTGCTTGGCTGCTCCCTTGGATGGCTGATACATGTCGTAGCGTGCCTTGGCATGTAGTTTTTCCTTAATAATAGGTGCAATAACCATAGCATAGACACCCTGTGCCTTATCCCCATTGCTGCTCAGTGCACAATCTGATGCCGAGGCATCATTGGTGTTGTTCATCGTTTTTGCAAATGCGTAGCCTGTGGAATGTGCATATTCCGAACGGATAGTCCAGTCGTTGGTGCAGTATTCTGCCGAGAACGCATAACGTCTCTGTTGCAACTTGCGTATACCATTGTGGTCGCCTTCAGCATCGGTCCATTGCCCTTTACGTGCATACGAACCTCTCCATCCGAACCATCCGAGTCGCATTCCCTTGACAGGCATTACCCACAGACCTCCTATGAGATTCTTCTGCTGGTCAATATCTTTCACATTGATACCTTGACCGTCGGTAACTGCCACCTGATAGTGAATCAGATTACGGCCCTTGCTGTTCTTGAGAAAGTCTCCCTGAACCTGCACACCGATGTCGCGGCCGTTAGAACTATGTGTGCCGGCACGGTCAGAAAATCCTGCCAGTTTGTCAACCACCTGTGCATATCCCATAAATCCTTGCTCTACAGGGTGGATAGGATTCTCAAAAGTAAACGGATTCTTGAATTGTCCTGCTTTTACACGGAAGAAACTATACTTCTGCCATTCTACGAAAAGGTCTACTAAGCGTGGCGAAGAGCCAAGCGTAGAGGTGTTTCCATTGAATTGTATCTGCATTTTCCAATACCAGTCGCTGAGAATCCTTCCGTCTAAAGCAATACGTGCATTTCTGAGGTTGAACGAATTAGACTTGGAGTTTTCTTTTCCGTTGTACTGATACTGTACAATTCCAAATCCCGAAAGTTTCACATTATTAATCCATTTCGGAGTTTGTGCCGTCGCAGTAAGGCTGCTGAATATGACGGCTGTTGCCAATAAAAGTTTTTTCATATTATTTGTTAGGTTGTTAGTTGTCTCTATTTGGTTATTCGGCATGCTTTATGCTGTTGCATCATAACTTAAGGGCAAATAGGCAATATGTCCACCTCCTTGCAAAATTAATAATTATAAATTATAAATCAAAATCATTCGTTGTTTTTTTGTTTACTTTTGATTAACACAAGCTATTTATTTATCATAATGCCGATTATGCGATAAATTTGCGGAATCGTAAAACTGGCTAACGCAGATACAGATATTGATTAAAATGGATACATAAGAAAATCTCCTCATATTTCTGAAACAGAAAAATGAGGAGAAGTTATTTGTGAGGAGAAAGATATTAATCTACATTCAAACTCTTCTTGATAGCAGCAATTTTCTTTCTTGCACGCTCTTCGCAAATCTTGTAGTCATTGGCTTCCTTCATAATATCCTTGACCTCAAGATAGAACTTTATTTTAGGCTCAGTCCCAGAAGGACGAACACTTACCTTCGTGTCATCATCACAGAACCATTGCAGTACATTGCTGGTTGCCGGCATATCCAGTTTTTCTATCGAACCATCAGCTTTCCTCACTTCTAAGGTCTTGTAGTCTTTCCATATACAAACCTTGCTGCCACCAAGTTCCAGAGGCGGATTTTCACGGAAGTTCCTCATCATATTCTGGATTTCTTCTGCTCCGCTCTTGCCCGGACGCTCTACATTGATAGTAAATTCGTTACTATAGCCATATTCCAGATAGATGTCCATCAAAATGTCATAAAGTGTCTTGCCATGGTCTTTGGCGTATGCACAAATTTCAGCCAGCAGTGAGCAAGCACTGACTGCATCCTTATCGCGTACAAAATCCTCAGCCAAAAAGCCATAGCTTTCCTCACCGCCACCGATATACTGCTTCTCGCCTTCAGAGACGGCAATCTCACGGGCAATCCACTTGAAACCAGTATAACAATCACGCATTTCGATGTGCTGTTTGGCAGCAATCTTGGCAATAACCTCTGTTGTAACAATGGTTTTCACGATAAAATCGGTTGGTTGCATCTTGCCGACTGCCTGACGATTGGTTATGATATACCACAAGAAGAGTAAACAAGTCTGATTGCCATTTATCAGCACCCATTCGCCCTTATCGTCCTTGCAAGCCATTCCAACACGGTCGGCATCAGGGTCGGATGCCATCAGAATGTCAGCATCTAATGCCTTTGCATCACGCAAGCCCAATGTCAATGCTTCTGCAATCTCCGGATTCGGACGGTCTACCGTCGAGAAATTGCCATCTCTTACCATCTGCTCTTTCACGCAGTTCACATTATCGAATCCCCAGAACTTCAGAGATTGCGGAATCATCATCATGCCTGTACCATGAAGCGGCGTATAGACAATCTTCAGGTCGTGTTGACGCTTGATAACTTCAGGGTCAATGCAGATTGTCTTTATTTGCTCCAGATAAATCTTGTCGATTTCTTCTCCGATAATCTGAATTAGCTCCTTGTTTCCGTCAAACTTAACGTCTTCAACCTTTACTTTGTTTACTTCGCCAATGATACCTGTGTCGTGCGGACTCAATACCTGAGCACCGTCTTCCCAATAAGCCTTGTAACCATTATATTCGCGTGGGTTGTGGCTTGCTGTAATATTGACACCTGCCTGTGCCTTCAAGTGGCGGATGGCAAAGGAACATTCCGGGGTCGGACGCATGTCTTCAAAAAGATAGACCCTAATGCCATTAGCTGAGAATATATTGGCAACAGTCTCGGCATACAAACGCGAATTGTTGCGGCAATCGTGGCAAACGACAACGCTGATTTGCTCTTTATCCTTAAAGTTTATTTTCAGATAATTGGCAAATCCCTGTGTGGCCATGCCTACGGTATAGACATTCATTCGGTTAGACCCTGCCCCCATGATACCGCGGAGACCGCCTGTTCCAAACTCAAGGTCTTTATAGAAAGATTCAATAAGGTCATTCTTGTCTTCCTTATCTATCATGGCCTGAACGACTTTTCGTGTTTCTTCGTCAAACGCTGGCGACAACCATTGTTTGGCTTTTGCTTCGCACTGGGCGATGAGTGTCTGATTATTTTCCATAATAAAAATATATTGGGAATAATTGATTTATTATTATCTGCAAATATACTCATTTATTCCGAAAAGCAACACTTCGTTGGATTATTTTTTGTATTTTTGTACCTGATTTAATCAATATTGATGATGGTGCCAACAACCTCCATTCATCATTTGCTGTTGTTTTTCCGTGCTGTCCGAGGACAACTATGGAGAGCACGAAAACTGGTCATTATATGGATTTATATTTTGAAGGCGTCATTTTAGCCATTTGTACATTTCTAATCATAGGATTCTGTCATCCTTTAGTAATAAAGACCGAATACTATTTCGGTACCAAGCCGTGGACTCTATGGCTGATAGGCGGTGTTGCCTGCTGTACGGGAGCATTGTTCATTGCCAACATCTTCTGGTCTGCCCTGTTGGGTGTTACCGGTGCATCCCTGCTTTGGGGCATCGGGGAGCTTTTCGAGCAGAAGCGCAGAGTAGAAAGAGGTTGGTTCCCGATGAATCCCAAACGGAGAAATTGCTATAAGACTGATAGTCGTCCCTCCGAAACAGAGCAGAAAGCATAGACGTATGAAGGCTGTACTTATATTGGTCGGGAAGACGCAAAACAAGCATTTTATTGCGGGAATCAAGGATTATGTTGAGCGCATCTGCCACTATCTCCCCTACTCCATCATTGTTATTCCAGAATTAAAGAATACCAAGAATATCACGGAAAACCAGCAAAAAGAGCGTGAGGGAGAATTAATTCTCAAGGAAATTCAGCTATCCGACACGGTTGTACTTTTGGACGAACACGGCAAGGAGTTTCGTTCAGTGGAATATGCAGACTGGTTACAGAGGAAACTGAACACTGCGCGAAGGCTGGTCTTTGTCATCGGTGGCCCATACGGGTTTTCAGATGCCGTTTACAAGCGTTCAAACGAGATGATTAGCCTCTCCCAAATGACTTTCTCCCACCAGATGGTTCGCCTCATCTTTGTAGAACAGCTCTATCGTGCGTGCACTATTATAAAAGGAGAACCCTACCACCATGAATAGTCCGTCCATGATGAAAACTGGACAAACCGGACGTTGACGCTAAAAAAGAACATATATACATTTGCATGAAAACGACACCCTTTCGTTTAAAATAAGGTCTATCCGTAGAATACAATTACAGAGTATTCTACCCCATTTCCAGTGTATAAAAGAATAAACAAACCGTACAAAAAAATGCTTTAAGTTTATATCTTTATAGTATATCAAAATGCGCTCTTACAGAGCATGATAGAGGCGTTTACCGAAAGTGCCACTTTCACCATGCGAAAGTGGCACTTTGACTTGCTAAAACAGCCACTTTCGTTTTCCGGCTATCCCTTGTTGACCTGCTCGCCGTTGCTTTCTCTGTTCAGACTTTGCCCATGCTCGCTACCACACAATACGATAACGATGAGAACAAGGAAAATAAAAAAGTACATCAAGATGTTATTTTACCAGTTTTTTTAGTATCTTTGCACATTCATAGTTGGTTAATTTTACGATTATTCCGATTAAATATAAACATAACAGATAAACTATCGTGGCTGAAACAAAGTACATCTTCGTTACTGGCGGTGTCGTATCATCGTTGGGAAAAGGAATTATTTCGTCGTCAATCGGTAAACTTCTGCAAGCAAGGGGGTACAATATCACCATTCAGAAGTTTGACCCCTACATCAACATCGACCCGGGTACGCTGAACCCTTATGAGCATGGGGAGTGCTACGTAACGGTTGATGGTATGGAGACCGACCTTGACCTTGGACACTATGAACGGTTTACAGGCATCAAGACTACCAAAGCCAACTCCATGACGACGGGTAGAATCTACAAGAGCGTCATCGACAAGGAACGCCGAGGCGACTACTTGGGCAAGACCATTCAGGTGGTTCCCCATATCACAGACGAAATCAAGCGAAACATCAAACAGCTCGGACTAAAATATAATTACGACTTTGTTATAACGGAGATTGGCGGTACTATCGGTGATATAGAGTCGGCACCATTTCTCGAAGCCATCCGACAGATGAAGTGGGAACTGGGTAAACGCGCCATCAATCTACATCTTACATACGTTCCTTATCTGAAGGCTGCAGGCGAACTGAAGACCAAGCCGACCCAGCACAGCGTGAAGGAACTCCAAAGCGTGGGTATTCAGCCCGACCTTCTTGTCCTTCGCACAGAACAGCATCTCGGAGACGGCATCCGCAAGAAGGTTGCAGCTTTCTGCAATGTAGACTTCGACTGTGTCGTGCAGAGCGAGGACCTGCCTTGTATATACGAAGTTCCTGTCAAGATGCAGGAACAGGGACTTGACGTTGCTATTCTCCGCAAGTGCGGTGAAGAAATTAAGCCGACACCGGAACTGGGTCCTTGGAAGGCTTTCCTTGAGCGACGGAAAAATGCAACCGAAGAGATACACATAGGATTGGTCGGTAAATACGACTTGCAGGATGCCTACAAGAGTATTCGTGAAAGCCTCTCACAGGCAGGAACATACAACGACCACAAAACCGTTCTGACATTCATCAACTCCGAAGAACTTACAGAGGAGAATGTGGCAGAGCGTCTGGCAGGTCAGGATGGCATAGTTGTCTGCCCGGGATTCGGACAGCGTGGTATTGACGGGAAAGTTATCGCAGCCCATTACACCCGTACCCACAACATTCCCACCTTTGGCATTTGCCTCGGAATGCAGATGATGGTCATAGAGTTTGCCCGTAACGTTCTGGGATATAAGGATGCCAACTCACGCGAGATAGACGAGAAAACTATCCACAACGTTATAGACATCATGGAAGAACAGAAGAACATTACCAATATGGGGGGTACCATGCGTCTCGGAGCCTATGAATGTGTGCTGCGGCAGGATTCCCGTACTTTTGAGATTTACCATCAGGAGCATATTCAGGAACGCCACCGCCACCGCTATGAGTTTAACAACGACTATGAAAAAGAATACGAGAAGAACGGCATGATGTGCGTGGGCCGCAATCCAGAGAGCGACCTCGTAGAGATTGTTGAGATTCCCGGGCTGAAGTGGTATATCGGAACCCAGTTCCACCCCGAGTATCAATCCACCGTTCTTAACCCACATCCACTCTTCCTCGACTTCATCAAGACAGCAATAGAAAACAAGCAAAAATAATCAATGGATAAGAATACAATTGCAGGGTTTGTACTGATAGCCCTCGTACTCTTCGGGTTCGCTTGGTGGCAGCAGCCATCGGCTGAACAGATAGCAGAACAACGGAAGGAATTTGTAAAAGATTCGATAGCTGCGGTAAAGAAGGCGCAGGCGCAGAAGGCGGCCGACCTGAAACAGCAGCAGAAAAAGGCGGCAAGCGTAGCCGACTCTACAGCCCTTTTTCATGCAGCCTTGCAAGGAACAGCCCAAGACATCGTACTGAAAAATGGCAACGTAGAGCTAACCCTTGGAACAAAAGGCGGTGTAGTCAAGAAAGCCGTTATCAAGAACTACATCGGGCACGATGTTAAGGTGAAGGATGGCTCTAATGACAAGGGAGATGTTACCCTGTTTGACGAGAATGACCATAGCCTAAACCTCATGCTGGCCGCCAAGGAGGTCAACATCGAAACCAAAGACCTCTACTTCGTTCCATCCAATCAGACCGACTCTACCGTAACGCTGACAGCTACGGCTGGTGCAGGCAAGACCCTGACCCTCAATTATCGCCTTGGAAAGACCTATATGCTCCATGTAGACTTCCGCGCTACTGGCATGAGCGGACTTTTCGCACCGGGATACAACAAGATGGACATTGACTGGCAGGAAAAATGCCGCCAGCAGGAATTGGGCTATACTTTTGAAAACCGCTATGCCACCCTTACTTATAAGGAGGCCGAGGGTGGTACTGACTACCTGAGCGAAACCTCCGAGGCCCATGAAACGACCGAAGAAGCCATAGACTGGGTAGCCTACAAGAATCAGTTCTTCTCGGCAGTGCTCATTTCCAAGGACGGATTTGCCCAAGGGGCTTCTCTGGCCAGCACGCCTCTAAGCAAGGACACACACTATCTGAAGCAGTATTCCAGTCAGCTGAAGACAGCTTTCGACCCTACAGGCAAGAAAGCTTCGGAGTTTGAACTCTACATTGGCCCCAACGATTTCCGCCTTTTGCAAAAGGTTGAAAAGGAAAGCACCTTTGGCAAAGACCTTGACATGCAGCGTCTGGTATATCTCGGATGGCCGCTTTTCCGCACCATCAACCGTTGGTTTACTCTCTATGTGTTCGACTGGTTGAGTAAGATTTTCCCAATGGGCGTCGTGTTGATTCTCATCACTATGCTGTTGAAGGCTATTACCTACCCGATGGTAAAGAAAAGCTATATGAGTTCGGCCAAAATGCGCGTATTGAAACCGAAACTTGATGAGGCTACTAAGCAGTACAATAAACCTGAAGACCAAATGCAGAAGCAGCAGGCCATGATGCAGATGTATTCAGAATACGGAGTGAGTCCGCTTTCGGGCTGTCTCCCCATGCTTATTCAGATGCCTATTTGGATTGCTATGTTCAATTTTGTTCCCAATGCTATCCAACTGCGTGGTCAGAGTTTTCTTTGGATTGACGATCTCAGTACCTTCGACCCAGTCTTTACATGGAATCAGAACTTGTGGCTCATCGGTGACCACCTGTCGCTGACTTGTATACTCTTCTGTGCAGCCAACGTTCTGTATTCTTGGTTCACCATGCAGCAGCAGAAAGACCAAATGGTGGGTCAGCAGGCAGACCAGATGAAGATGATGCAGTGGATGATGTACCTCATGCCTGTCTTCTTCTTCTTCATGTTCAACGACTATTCTTCCGGCCTTAACTTCTACTACTTTGTTTCTCTTTTCTTTTCAGCGGCCATTATGTGGATGCTCCGTAAGACAACCGACGACGAGAAACTTCTTGCCATACTGGAAGCACGCCGTGCTGACAACAAGAAGAATCCGAAGAAGGCAAGCGGCCTGATGGCCCGTATGCAGGCTATTCAACAAATGCAGCAACAGCAGCAGGAAGAGCTGAGACGCAGACAGGAAGAACTGAACAAAAAGAAAAAAGGAATATAAGATAGTCTATAAAACAGGCTTCTAACCAAAAATCAAGAATATGAATAAAAACATTTCAGTTGCCATAACTGCTGCCCTGCTGATGGGCAGTGGTATGGCTCAAGCACAAGACGTGAACATCGGAAAGAGCAACATTACGTTGTCAAGCGATCTGATGACCCCAGAGGCTTTATGGGCTATGGGGCGAATCGGATCGGCACAGGCTTCGCCTAACGGACAGAAGATAGTCTACCAAGTAGGCTATTATAGTGTGAAGGAAAACAAAGGGCATCAGGTTCTTTGCATCATGGATGCTGACGGCAAGAACGCACGCCAGTTGACAACTTCGGCAAAGAGCGAATCTGACGCTGCATGGCTGGACGACAACACAATAGCTTTCCTTTCGGAAGGCCAATTGTGGACAATGGATGCCAATGGGGGGAGTAGAAAACAATTGTCTCATTCTAAAATTGATATTGAGGGATTTCGCTTTTCTCCCGACCGTAGCCGTGTGGTGCTGATAAAGAGCATCCCTTACTATGGAACCATCAGCAAGAATCCATCCGATTTATCAAAGGCAAGCGGAATGCTCATTACCGACATGAACTACCGTCACTGGGATCACTATGTGAAAACAAATACCCATCCTTTCCTTGCCAATGTACAGGCAAGCGGAATTGATGAAGGAATAGACATCATGGAAGGGGAGCCATACGAAAGTCCTGTTGCTCCGTTTGGTGGAATAGAACAAATAGACTGGAGCAAAGACTCAAAGACAATTGCTTACACAAGTCGCAAGCGCGAAGGGGTTCAGTATGCCATCTCTACTGATACAGACATATACCTTTATAATATAGAGACAGGCAAGACGACAAACATCTGTAAGCCGGCAGATTATCAAGAACCTGCGGTAGATGCAACCAAGTCAATGCGTAATCAGGCTGTCAACCATCAGGAGGGCGACATGAATGTGGGATACGATGTTAATCCTAAATTCTCTCCCGACGGACGGTATATTGCATGGCAAAGCATGGCCCACAACGGATACGAAAGCGACCGTAACCGCCTTTGTATCTATGAGCTGAGCACTGGCAAAAAGAGCTATGTAACCGAAAGTTTCGACTCTAATGTTGACGACTATACATGGGCACCCGACTCCAAGCAACTTTATTTTATTGGCTGCTGGCATGCTGTTATCAATGTATATCAGACCAATCTGAAAGGTGAGGTAAAACAACTGACCGATGGACAGCACAACTATGTTGGAATTTCTCTCCTTGGCAAGGATGGCAAGAAGCTCCTCGGGCTTCGGCAGAGTATGTCGCAGGCTACCGAACTATATGCCGTTACACCGTCGAAGAAAGAAAAGGACAGCAAGCAAGAGCAGATTAGCTTCGAGAACAAAGCCATCTACGACCAGCTGGCATTGGGTGAAGTGCATGACCGCTGGGTGAAGACCACCGATGGAAAAGACATGCAGGTATGGATTATCACTCCTCCTCACTTCGACCCCAATAAGAAGTATCCAACCCTTCTCTATTGTGAGGGCGGTCCGCAAAGCCCTGTATCGCAGTTCTGGAGCTTCCGATGGAACTTCCAGATGATGGCTGCACATGGCTATGTTGTTGTTGCTCCTAACCGTCGCGGCCTTCCTGGATATGGTAGCGAATGGAACGAGGAAATCAGTAGTGATTGGACAGGGCAGTGCATGAAGGACTATCTTTCTGCCATTGACGATGCTGCGGCCAACCTGCCTTTTGTTGACAAAGACCGGCTTGGTGCTGTAGGTGCTTCGTTTGGTGGATTCTCCGTCTACTATTTGGCAGGACACCATGACAAACGCTTCAAGTGCTTTATTGCTCACGACGGAGCTTTCAACTTGGAAAGCATGTACACTGATACCGAAGAGGCATGGTTCAGCAACTGGGAGTATGACGATGCTTACTGGAACAAAGACCAGACGGCGGCAGCCAAGCGGACATACGCTAACAGCCCACATCTTGACGTTGACAAGTGGGACACTCCTATCCTATGTATCCACGGAGAAAAAGACTACCGCATCAATGCTACGCAGGGCATGGGGGCCTTCAATGCGGCACGTCTCCGCGGTATCCCTGCAGAACTTCTCCTCTTCCCGGACGAAAATCACTGGGTGTTGAAGCCACAGAATGGTGTCCTGTGGCAGCGTACTTTCTTCAATTGGCTTGACCGTTGGCTGAAGAAGTAAGCTTTATTTGCCTATCCACAAAGTACAATTCAAACGAAATATAAGTTATAAATTAAATAAATATCATGACAGAAAAAATGAAAACAACAACTGAGAGATTCGGCGGCAATGCGCTGGACGGCTCTCCTCCTTTTGTCTTTGGCAATGTTCTGTTCCTACATCTTTGTAGACATCCTTTCTCCTATTAAGGATTTGATGCTTCAGCAAAGAGGTTGGGACTCCACTGCGTTCGGTACTATGCAGGGTTCGGAGACATTCCTCAACGTCTTTGTCTTCTTCCTTATCTTTGCAGGTATTATCCTTGATAAGATGGGCGTGCGCTTTACGGCTGTTTTGTCGGGAGCGGTAATGTTGGCAGGTGCGCTTATCAAATATTACGCCATCAGCGAAAGTTTTGCAGGCAGTGCCCTTGACGTTTGGTTTACCAATAACCTTAACCACATTCCTGTCTTTGAGCAGTTGGGCGTTTCTCCTTTCTATGAGGGCATGCCGTCATCTGCCAAGGTTGCTGCTTGTGGCTTTATGATATTCGGCTGTGGTACCGAGATGGCAGGTATCACGGTTTCACGTGGTATTGTAAAGTGGTTTAAGGGACGCGAGATGGCACTGGCCATGGGTTCAGAAATGGCTTTGGCTCGTCTTGGTGTTGCTACCTGTATGATTTTCTCTCCGTTCTTTGCCAAGTTGGGCGGAAGCATCGATGTTTCCCGTTCGGTAGCGTTCGGTGTCGTGCTTATCTGTATTGCGTTGATGATGTTCGTTGTTTATTTCTTTATGGATAAGAAGCTTGATTCTCAGACAGGCGAGGCCGAAGAGAAGGAAGACCCATTCAAAATCAGCGATTTGGGCAAGATTCTCACCAGTATGGGCTTCTGGCTCGTAGCACTGCTCTGCGTGCTCTATTATTCGGCTATTTTCCCATTCCAGAAGTATGCCGTAAACATGCTCCAGTGTAACCTTACATTTACAGAGCTTCCTGCCGACTCTTTCTGGGCATCCTCAAGCGTTACCATCGTTCAGTATGTTATCATGTTGGTTGTTGCAGCGACAGCATTCATGTTCAACTTCATGAAGAATAAAGCAATCAAGAATTTGACGCTTGTGCTCTCTGTTGCAAGTCTTGTACTCTACTGCTATATGGGCTACATGCGCCAGTCGGCAGAATCCATCTTTGCTGTATTCCCACTCCTTGCAGTAGGTATCACACCAATTCTGGGAAGTTATGTAGACCACAAGGGCAAGGCAGCTTCCATGCTCATCTTAGGTTCTATGCTCTTGATTCTTTGCCATCTCACCTTTGCCTTTGTTCTTCCGATATTCAAGACAAGTCAGGTAGGAGGCGTCATCGTAGCCTATGTAACGATTCTCATCCTTGGAGCATCATTCTCTTTGGTTCCAGCCTCTTTGTGGCCAAGCGTGCCGAAGTTGGTAGATGCAAAGATTATCGGCTCTGCTTATGCCTCATCTTTTGGATTCAGAACATAGGCCTATGGCTGTTCCCACTGCTTATTGGCAAGGTTCTTGACAAAACGAATGTTGGAGTAACCGACCCTACGCAGCTCAACTATACAGCTCCGCTGATCATGCTTGCCGGTTTGGGTGTAGTCGCCCTGATTATTGGACTCATCTTGAAGGTAGTTGACAAGAAGAAGCACCTTGGACTTGAAGAGCCAAATATTAAAGGCTAAATAATTATAATCAAGACAAAAGGCAGGAAACCATTTGGATTTCCTGCCTTTTATCATACCATTCTATTTATTTTCAATCAGATACAGGAGGAGTATAGATGTTTAACGTTATCTTTAGACGCCATCTGCCTCCTTGCCGATAATCTTTTTGGGAAGTACAGAGTCTACATAACCCCATCCTCACGAAGTTTCTGCTGCCACTTCCACGCACTGGCAAGAACATCAGCAAGCGGTGTGTCAGCCTTCCACCCCAATACGGTGTTAGCATGGGTACAGTCGCCCCAAATCTTCTCAATGTCTCCTTCACGACGTGGTCCATATTTCCAGTTCACCTTTACACCCGTTGCCTGCTCGAAAGTTGTAACGATTTCGAGAGTGGAATTACCACTGCCCGTCCCTATATTGAAATATTCGACAGGTTCAGTCTGCTTATCAAGTACACGGGCCATCGCGGCCACATGTGCCTTGGCAAGGTCTACGACATATATATAGTCGCGGATACAGGTGCCGTCGGGGGTATTGTAATCGTTACCAAAGATTGTCAGCTGCTCGCGGATACCCATCGCGGTTTGGGTTACATAAGGTATGAGGTTGTTGGGAACGCCATTGGGCAGTTCGCCGATAAGGGCTGTAGGATGCGCCCCTATAGGATTGAAGTAGCGGAGCACGATACTCTTGATGCCGGCACCGCTGTGGATATAGTCGTAAATAATCTGTTCGTTGATTTCCTTTGTATTGCCATAGGGCGATGTTGCCTTTTGGTGCGGGGCACTCTCGGTAACAGGAAGATGCTCGGGCTTCGGCTGGCCATAGACGGTACAGGAACTGGAAAAGATAATGCCTTTTACGCCATATTCGGGCATCAGTTCAAGAAGATTGATAAGCGAAATTACATTGTTGCGGTAGTACATCAAGGGCTGTTGAACACTTTCGCCCACTGCCTTGGAGGCAGCAAAATGAATGATGCCTTCTATGGCAGGATATTTTCTGAATACGCTTTCGGTCGCTTCTTTATCGCGAAGGTCCACTTGCTCGAAAGCCGGCCGAACACCCGTAATCTTCTCTATGCCGTCAAGCACCTCAATCTTTGAATTGGACAGATTGTCTACAATAACTACATTGTAGCCTGCCTCTATCAGCTCTACCGTCGTGTGCGAACCGATGAAGCCCGTACCGCCAGTTACTAAAATGGTCTGTTTCATATAGCCTGAATATTTGGGAGTTAAAGGAACTAAGGGAGTTGGAAGAATGAAAGCCTGATATACGACGGCTTATCGCTCCTGATATGTTTTCCCGTATGTCCGATGCAGCATCACCAAGCCATTTGTTCCGATGCGCCGGCGACAATCTGCCGTGCAAAGGTAGGGAATATTTCAGACCCTAACAATAAAAAAAGAGAAAAAGGCGAGAAGAATAACCAAATAACTAAAAGTTTCTGTATCTTTGTAGACATAGAATAAATTAGTCGTTATGAAACCAACAGAACAAACACAGCAACAGACTGAACGCTTTCTCAAGAAAGTGGCACAGAAGTTCCTGCCGACGAAGAGGCTGGGCTGATGACGGATATTCACATCAGGGTATCACAAGACAGCGGAGACTTGATGGCGTTCGACGATGATGACAAGGAAATTACCCGATGCGTCGTAGACCAATGGATAGACAATAAAGACGACAAGTTCTACCGGGATGTTGCAAACTTTCTACGTCTGGAACTAATGCGGATGAAAGAGATGGTAGACAACTTCGGCATTATGAAGCCCTACAGCTTTGTGCTCGAAAACGACGACAAGGAGAATATTGCCGAGCTTTATGTTGCAGACGGCGACACTATAATTATCGGAGGCGATTTGATGCAGGGGCTGGACGAAGAACTCAACAGCTTCCTGAAAGTATTATTAGACGAGGAATAACAAGATACAATAATATTTGTCCGATGCCCCCGGCAAAGAGACTATTAGCTTCACTTGAACAAACTTGTCCGATTTCCGCTTCATGGAGAGTACTCTCATGGCAGCCTTACCATATCAGGGAAATCGGACACATACATTTACCCTGACACAAGCAGCTTATACAGATAATTCAAACAAAAAACAACACGATGAAAGGAAAACTACTGCTGCTCTCCGTATTCTTCACGTCCTGCCCGATATTGGCGCAACGCCACGAGATACTATCGCCAGACATTCGTTCCCTTCAGGTTGTAGCCAATGGCGACTGGCTCTCTCTACCAGTGGCAGAGCTGGGTAACGGAAGCATCAGCATCGATTTTGACGATACAACCCACGAATACCGCCGATATACCTATAGGATAGAACATTGCGAGGCAGACTGGACGACATCAACCGGACTCTTTGACAGCGACATCGTGAGCGGATTCATCAACGATAATACCATTGACGACTATCAGCAATCGCTCCTTACCAATACACTCTATACACATTACCATATCACTTTACCGAATGAGAAGTGCCGTCCGAAACTATCGGGTAATTACCGCCTGACCGTACTTGACACTGACGAACAGCCCGTGCTCTCAGCTTGCTTCATGCTGACCGAACCACAGGGAATGGGTGTGGGGCTGTCGGTAACAACCCAGACCGACGCCACCATCAATACGGCTCATCAGCAGGTAGGGATGGAACTCAGCTATGGAAACTATACCGTAACCGACCCAAACAGACAAATAAAGACCGTGGTACTGCAAAACCGAAGGTGGGATGATGCCCGATGGAACTCCCGGCCACAATACGTCATGGGCGACGGACTGCGGTGGAGCCACAACAAGGACTACATCTTCATGGCAGGAAACGAATACCGAAAATTTGAAATACTGTCCACCGACTTTGCCACAATGGGCATTGAGCGGATTGGTTGGGACGGCAGCAACTTCCAAGCCTACCCGTTTACAGCCCTTCCACGTCCCAACTACCTTTACGACGAAGATGCTGACGGAGCCTTTGTAGTCAGAAACTCTAATGACGTGGAAGTCAACACACAAAGCGACTATATGACCGTCCACTTCCAATACGCCTGTCCACGCCTGACTGCAGGCGAGATTTACCTGAACGGGGACTGGACTTACGACCGCTTTGAACCGCAATACAGGATGGAATACAACGAAGACGCGAAGTCTTACGAGGCTGCCATCCCCCTGAAATTAGGCTACTACAACTACCAGTTCCTGCTCCTTGATGCCAATGGGAGGACGAGTTTTCTACCCAGTGAAGGCAGTTTCTACCAGACAGAGAATACCTATCAGGCACTGGTATATTATCGTGAAACAGGCGGAAGAACAGACCGCTTGGTAGGTTATCGCAGCATCAAAAAATAATATTCCCACACTTCGATTATCCACCGGGGACTATCGAAACGTGGGAAGAAAAGTCTGTTTAATTGCAAAGAGGCAATAGGCTTCTCAATTATCAAATATCCAAATCCGGTGCATTTTCCGCACCAGAAGCAGCCTCAAACTTTGCCATTTTGTTAAAGCCGAAAATGCCTGCGAGCATTGAGTTGGGGAAATGGCGGACTGTCTGGTTATACGCCTGTACCGATTCGTTAAACTTTCTTCGCGCCTCGTTGATTCTGTTCTCGGTTCCCTCCTCCTGTATCTGAAGCGACTTAAAATTCTCGCTTGCCTTCAGTTCCGGGTAGCGTTCGGAAACAGCAATCAGACGCGAAAAAGCCTGTGCAACTTGGTTCTGTGCCGCTTCATATTGTTTCAATTTTTCCGGGGTAAGATTGCTGGCATCTAAGTGTATTTGAGTCGCAGCATTGCGCGCCTTTGTAACCTGTTCAAAAGTCTCACGCTCATGCTTTGCATACGCCTTGACAATCTTGGCCAGTTGCGGCATCATGTCAGCCCTGCGCTGATAGGCAGCCTGTACATTACTTAAGGCCGTCGTAGCCTCCTCCTCCTTATCAACCATTCCGTTGTACCCTGAAAAAGCCCACATTCCCACTACAACGAGGACGGCTACTAAAATCCATAAAGTCTTATTCTTCATTGTTTTATACTATAATAGTTATATTAATTGTTTATTCTGAAATTGCTACCAGCCACCACCGGCACCACCACCGCCAAAGCTGCCACCACCAAAACTTCCGCCCGAAAAACCACCGCCAAAGCTATGGTCGTTCAGATGTCCGGGATTTCCCCATATAATAGGCCCCCAACCACCCGTTCTGCCGCGTCCGCCACGTCCGCCTCCACGGTTGCCATTGCGCAGGACACTATAAATCCAAAACGCAATAAGTGCTATCAGGAAAATCATTGCTCCTACACCGTCGTCGTCGGCATCTGCTTTGCTTTCTATTCCAGTCTTTCCCGTCCTGAACTTAGAGTATACGGCTTTAGCAGTAGACAACACAGCCAGACTGACATTACCTTGCCGCATATTCTTCACTATACAGGCACGGCCAATGTCATCACATTCGGCATCGGTCAAATCGCCTTCCAACCCTTCTCCCGGAGCTATGAAATACTTTCTGTCGCCGACGGCTATGACCACGACAAGCCCCCTGTCGGTCTTCTTGTTGCCTACGCCTGCCTTGTTGCCTATATCCTGTGCTACCCTGAAGACGTCTCCGTTCTCAACATTCGAGACCACTACCCAAACGGTTTCTATGCCACATTCCTTTTCAAGCCTGTGCGCATAGACATCCGTAGAATCCCGTATGGCAGCATCCATCAGCTGTTCCGGATCGCATACATATCTGCGTGCATCCTGCAAATGTACCATCGGTATGTCAGTGGCTGTCCAGTCCTTTGCCATCAGCATAGGGTGCACAAACAGCATCAGGTACAGGGTCAATATATAGCCAAATTGCTTCATACTGCAAAATTAGGCAAATTCTTTCATTGAAATCTTAAGGTTTATGTTTTTTTCTACATTTTTGAGAAATGAGAGAAAGATAGTCATATATCTCCACACTGCCATCTTACATGTTGTCTTCCATATAGGGAAGCTCTCTCCTGCTAACTGGCATCGCGCAATATCCCGTTTCAAATACAGCATCCTTCACATATCAGGTACATGACATCCTTGTTGTATATACCTCAAAAACACTATGCCAAAACATACTTATGCCATATTCTGCCACTATTTCCCGACATTCAATATAACTAAAGTATAAACATATAATAGTCAGCACTTTACGAAGATTATGCCAAAAAGGCTTTTTCACCTTGTCAAACGGGCACTTTCATAGGGTCAAAGTGTCCGTTTCACTTGGCCAAAGTAGCTGTTTCGTATGATGACCCAACATAAGCGGAAAAGAAAAAGCAAGAAAGGAAGGAGGAAAACTAATAAAAAGAAATTATAGAGATAGCCTTGTCTTGTTATTTGCAGAATCAAATTCGTCCAAGAGATGATAGTATTTTGACTCGTTCTTCTACATATAAATAAAGGTAGGAATAAGGAAGCCGCCTTATTCCTACCTTGATATTCTGAGCGATAGAAATACTATTTCAGCAATTCTTCTATCTGTGCCTGAATATGCTCTATCTTCTCTGTTGGCTCGAAACGGGCTACAACTTGGCCTTTCTTGTTGATGAGAAACTTTGTGAAGTTCCATTTAATCTCCGCACTTTCCTTGTAGTCGGGGTCAGCTTCGGAAAGCATCTTGTCGAGAACAGGATAGATAGGATGAGTCTCGTCCCAACCTGCGAAGCCTTTCTGCTCCTTGAGGAACTTGAAAAGTGGGTCTGCATCCTCTCCGTTTACCTTCACTTTCTTAAACCGCGGGAAGTCTGTGCCATAGTTGAGCTTGCAAAACTCGTGGATGCTTTCATCGGTACCCGGAGCCTGCTGTCCGAATTGGTTGCAGGGAAAGTCAAGGATTTCAAATCCCTGTGTATGATATTTCTTGTAGGTTGCCTCCAACTCGTCATAGGTTGGAGTGAAGCCGCACTTCGTTGCTGTGTTTACAATGAGTAAAACTTCGCCGGAATACTCTTTCAGTGAAACGTTTTTTCCTTTTCTGTCTTTAACAGAGAAATCGTAAACTGTCTTCATTTCTTGTTTTGAAATCTTTTTGTTATTCAATAAATTGGTATTGTATTTTTGCAAATTTACGATATTTATTTCACAAAGCATTTGGAAGTTATATTAAAAGTCCTAAAATCAAGGAGGATATGTTAATCTGCCGACTACTTTTTTACAGGATAGGGAAATCCCTATATTAAAATAGTAATTCTATTCTTCATTTTATCCGATTAATTGTCTAATTTTGTATCGTCAGAAGAATTATAAATGCTTATAATATCAAAAATTATGAAAAAAATAATGAATTACTTGATGGCATTTGCCCTGTGTGCAATGCCGTTGGCGTTTGCAAGTTGTGACAGTAGTGATGATTACTGGGGAAGTCCCCGATATGAAATCAATATCGGTCAGGCAGTTTCTGACTATTTCAACCTCTACGGAGCCTTTGGCACGGATAGGCAGGAAACTGACAGGTGGTTTTTTTCCCATTATCCGATGCCTATGACAGCGAATACAACGATTTCATAGCAGCTCTTAACAAGTATATTCTTAATATTGATGAAGTACTGGACGCTTATTTTGACAGCGAAAAAGGATTCGGAACATTTGGAACAGACGAGACTACGGCGCGGAGATGGTTCTTTTCCAACTGCGATTATGCCATAGAAAGCGACTTCATCTATTTTTGGAAAGAAGCGGCCAACGATATCCAGAAGTCCAAGGCATTGATGGCAAATATACTGTCAGGAGCCGCATGGAGGGGAAACCTGACCATGCACTACAAGAACACTGCCGCTGAGACTCAATACACGGCTGTCGGCTGTACCGAAGAACTTGACTTTGACCTTGCCGCCACGGGGGCAGCCTATGGCCGCGGCAGGGAAGTGCGGACGGGAAAAGCCGACGGCTCGCCCGACAGCGAGGATTTCTTCAGTTGGTCGATAGATGATTACGGGAACATCATCATAGACTTTGACGACGCTGAGTTAGGGCAAGGCAAGGGTGTAGAGATGGTTATCTACTATAAGGACCTGAACTATCTAGACGATGATTCCTTTTCCGGGATAATGACCAGCAACACGCAGGGATTGCTTGAATATGATGAATTCTCCCTTTCCCGCGCGACATACGCCAAGGCAAAGGGCAAGAAGACGAATCCCGCAGCCGGCAAAGTCTTCAGCGGAAAGAATACGAAGAGGCAAGACCTGAAACAAAAGAAGGTTGTTTCTACCCTCAAAGCTCCCATGAGATAATTCCGTCATGCCTGAAAAGAGAAAGGATAGCCGATTTTTCCGGCTATCCTTTCTCTTTGGGACGGACGGCTTCCGCGATAGCCCCGCACCTTTTTCATAAACCGGGAACGGGTGCAGACGGCGGCGAGTAATGGGAAGCAGAGTTTTGCAGAAAGAAAAAATATACTTAACTTTGCATGCCCTATCGGTGCCTTTCAATGAGGCCACACGCTCCATAAAGTAAAAATCCAGAAAAGAGAATGAAAGTTTGCATAGCAGAGAAACCGAGTGTCGCCAGAGACATTGCCCGCATCCTCGGAGCCAACAGCCCGCATGACGGATACATGGAAGGCAATGGCTATCAGGTTACATGGACGTTCGGGCATCTCTGTGAGCTTAAGGAGCCGAACGACTATTGCGAGAACTGGAAACGGTGGAGCCTTGGGGCACTTCCCATGATTCCCCCCCGATTCGGCATAAAGCTCATAGAGGACGAGCGCATAAAGAAGCAATTTTCCGTCATAGAGAAGCTCTACCAGTCTGCCGACGAAATCATCAACTGCGGAGACGCCGGACAGGAAGGCGAACTGATACAGCGGTGGGTGATGCAGAAGGCCGGCGTGAAATGTCCCGTAAAGCGGCTGTGGATTTCGTCAATGACCGACGAGGCCATCCGCGAAGCTTTGCCACGCTGAGAGAGCAAGAACAATATCAGCCTCTCTACCTTGCAGGCCTCTCCCGCGCCATCGGCGACTGGCTGCTCGGCATGAACGCTACCCGCCTCTACACCCTGAAGTACGGGAACAACGGCTATGGGCAAAACAGCCACGTCCTGTCCATAGGCCGGGTACAGACTCCCACGCTTGCCCTCATCGTACGACGCCAGAAAGAGATAGACAACTTCAAGCCGGAGCCTTACTGGGTACTGGCAACCATCTACCGCGACACCCAGTTCACAGCCACCAAGCAGATTCGCTTCCAAGGAAGAGGGCGGACTGGCCTTTGCCACCATCGAGGGAAAGCCGTTCGCCATCACGGGCGTAACGAAGAAGAAAGGAGCGGAACAGCCCCGGCAGCTCTACGACCTCACGTCCCTGCAGGTCGATTGCAACCGCAAGTTCGGCTACTCGGCCGAAATGACGCTGAACACCGTCCAGAGCCTCTACGAGAAGAAAATCACGACCTATCCCCGTGTCGACACGCAATATCTCTCGGACGACATTTATCCCAAGTGCCGCAAACCATGAACGGCCTTTTCCAAACGGAATTTGCAGGGAAGCGGCCCTATGCAGAGTGGGTAAAGGCACTCGGGGGAAGGCAGCTGCCGAAGCCCAAGCGCGTCTTCGACTCTTCCAAAGTAACCGACCACCATGCCATCATACCCACGGGGATTCCCCCGAAGGGGCTGACTGATGCCGAGCACAATGTCTTCGACCTCATTGCCCGCCGCTTCATCGCTGCATTTTATCCCGACTGCAAGTTTTCCATCACAACGGTTTTGGGGATGGTCGACGAGGTGGAGTTCAAGGCATCGGGCAAGGAGATACTGGATTTGGGATGGAGGGCAGTTACCGCCCCGACCTCCCCTGAAGAAGACGACGTGAAGTCGCCGGAAGCCACAACTGCAGGCAGACAGGCAGGCAAGTCCCCGTCCGCCTCAGGGAAATCAGGAGAAGCCCTCCTCCCGGCCTTCGTGAAAGGAGAGTCCGGCCCCCACGCCCCTACCCTTACGGAAAAACAGACAACGCCCCCAAAGCACTATACCGAGGCCTCGCTTCTCCGTGCCATGGAGACGGCAGGGAAACTGGTCGACGACGACACGCTCCGGGCAGCCCTGAAAGAGAACGGAATAGGCCGCCCCTCGTCGCGCGCAGGCATCATTGAGACCCTGTTCAAGCGGCATTACATCCGCAGGAAGAAGAAGAACCTTGAAGCTACGGAGACGGGCATTGCCCTGATTGACACCATTCACGAGAAGCTGCTCACCTCGGCAGAGCTGACGGGAATCTGGGAGAAGAAACTCCGCGACATCGAGCACGGGAAATACGATGCGGCACAGTTCATCGACGAACTCAAGGTGCAGATAACCAATATAGTCTATGATGTCCTTGCCGACAATTCCAACAGAAAGATAATTCAGCAAGAAGCCGATTCTTAGACTATCCCCGTGCCACATTCCGGCAGCTGCCCGGAACAAAGCCGGACGACCTTCTGCGAAAAGCCACCGGAAACGACTCCAAAAGCGAAAAATATGACGTCATATTTTTGCATCAAATCTTGCTTTTGCCCCCTATAAGAGAACTTAAAATGTCTTATAAGACATTTTCGGTTTTCATGTATCGCTGATTATCAGCTGTTTACAGACTTCACCTTACACCTTTCAGAAGACACGAATGTAAATGCTTTTTACGGCCGGGGCCAACGCTCCTCCCACAGCGAAAGACTATTCTGCACGGTCGGCCAGCAAGCCGGCATAGAAAGCCTCGTACTTCCGGGCAACTTTCCTGTAGTCGTGATGCTTCGCAACGTATTCCACGCTTTGCCGCCTGAGGCTTGGAATCATGTCCCTGTGGAGGACCAGCCGCTCAAGCTCCTCAAGGCAGCTTTCGTAGGTAGGCAGGACATTGATGATGGGATGCAGCTCCCGTTCTCCGAGAATCTCATAGTTCTCAGGCTCTCCTCCGCCCACGCATATTATGCCGCGGGCCATAGCCTCCAATGGATTCATGGAGGGAGTATAGCTGTACAGCTGGTCCAAGATGGCATCGGCACCCGACATCATCTTCACATACTGGCTGAAGGGAACTCCCTCGGCTATTTTCAGGTCGACCTTATCGGGATATTTGCTCCGGAGAGCCTGTGCGGCGGCCAGCATCACGTCCGTTCCCTTGTATTCGGAGCGGTTTCTGCTGATGCCTATAAACAGATGCACTTTCTCTGCGGAAGCCGTATCCGCCGGCCGCTCCCGATATTCCTGCACCTGAACGGGGAAAGGAATGAAGACGGTCTTGGAGGGAAAGAGAGGCTCGTAGCACACCCAATATTCGTAAAGGCCCGCGACTATGCCGTCGCAGTCCGCTGCTATCAGCCTGTTCAGCCGTTCCTTCGCCGTCCCTGCCCAGTCCCGTCTTGCCTCCGTTGCCTCCTTGTTGCTGCGGAGCTTGTTCCCGATGTTGAAGTCGCTGTATCGCAGGGGCATCCGGGTACTGCACACGTCAACCCAATAATAGTCCATGCCAAAAGCGCATAGCACCAAGCGTCCGTTATGCTTCCTGAGATACCGGTAGACGGCGAAAAGCCGCTCCGCCCTCAATTCGAGGAACATGGGATTGATAAGCTGCACGATGTCGAAGCCCCTCAGCGACGGCAGCAGCCTCCATACCTTGCAGAGCAGCCGGATTCCGCCCAGCTTCCCGGGCTTGCGGCTCACGTCTATGTCTCTGGGGTAATCCTTCCAGAAGTCTCCGTTCGAGACGACCGTAACGGAATGGCCGAGTTCGCGCAATCCCTTGGCAAGGGTGTTGTGCACATTACTGTACTCTCCTATCAGAAGTATCTTCATAGTCCGCCCTCCTACTTAGTCAGGGGAAGAAGCGTCCAAAGCGCCCTCCTGCCCAGCTTTGTGTTTGCCAATTTGCTGAAATACCTGTATTTCGGCGTGTAATTCTTCTCGGGCAACGGGAACAGCCCGCGCCGCGACAGCCGACTTAGGGCATGGTCGAGGAAAGAACGGCCGCGCGTCTGAACCATGATGTTGTAGATGTAGTCCATCGTGAGCTGGGAAACCCGCCTCCGCAGTGCCGCCTTGTCTCCGGCAGGCAGACGGTCGGCCTTCTCATGCAGGCTGACTATGATGCTTTCCATATCCATGAAGCGTCTTACCTTGGACCTTATATCTGCCTGTGCGTAATGGAATTGCTGCGGACACGGTAGTAGTAAGCCTGTGATTCCGTGGAAAAGACCCTGTCGGCACGCAGCACCAACTGTGGGGTGAACTCTTCGTCCTCATGGAGAATCCCCGGACGGAAACGCAGGTTGAGCAGAAGGGAGCGGCGGAACAGATAGCCGCAGGCAGAAGCCCTCAGGTTATGATGCCGCATAAGCTCGCTCCCCGTCAGGGGTCCCTCGTAGGAGAACCTTGTCTTGCCCTGCACCTGACTGGTCTCGCGGAACAGCACCATGTCCGCGTCTTTGTAGCGCAGCAAGTCTATGCACTGCTCGTAGGGAGGCCCTATCAGGTAATCGTCCGCATCGACGAACTGTACGAAGCTCCCCTGAGCCAGTTCTATGCCGGAGTTGCGGGCCTTGCTCAGGCCTCCGTTCTTCCTCCTGAAATAAAAGACCTCGTCGGCATAGCTCCCAGCTGTCCGAGGGGAGAAGTCTGCGAGCCGTCGTCGACTACTATGATTTCCCTCTCGTCCTCTCTCAGGCTCAGCGCAAGAATACTGGAGATACACTGCTTCAGCATCTCCGTCGGCTCGTCATAGTAAGTTATTATAAAACTTATCAACGGCTTGTTCTCGCTTTTTCTGTTGCAAACTGGCTGAGTCGTCATGGGGCTTCAAGTTCTGTTATATGGTAGGATGGCTGATTTGAGGGTGCCGCTATGGTTCGTCCGAAGTTGTCAGCTACAATTATGTGTCGCATGTCTGACGTACCATACTCCGCAAGCCGAAAGAATTTGCCCGGCGCGGAAAACACCTTATCTATATGCAAAAGTAATAAAAAGATTTTAGTTTTTCCAACATAAAGCCAAAAACATTCTCCTGTCATGCCGCGGTACGTTCCGGCTTCACGGCTTTACATGCCGTTACGCACGCTTTATACAGACACCAGTCCCCCTTTTCCGTTTCTCCCTGCCCACCTTATTATAATTAAGACATATATCAATAACGCCGATATATTCTCCATGAAAAGACATGCCGACGATATGTGCCTGCCCGCCTTGTTGGTGAAAGATATTGACATCACCTCCAATATTCTGCAACCTATCCCCTTAAGTGCGGTTTATCGGTCAGCGGAAACTAACCTACTGAAAATAAAGAATATATGTATAATCACGATAAAAGCATGGCGATGGCAAGGCGAAAGTGCCTCTTTCATGCAGCCAAAGTGCCGTTTTCGTCGGCTCGCCAAGCCCGTATCGCGGAATGGCAGGGGCTTGGCAGAAGTTTAGACTGGCAAGCCCCATGAAATTAGTTTACCAAATACCTCTCCCTATAAGCCTGATTCCTGAATGAAGTAAGACGCCCGTATGCTTGCCGGGCAGATGCTATGACAGGCTGACGGGAGTGCCAACAAATCGGCATTGACTTCCACTTTGAAAGAGGTTTCTATCCTTTATTACTATTAAATCAACTTAAACAATAAAAAAACAGCTTGGTTCTTTGTTTATAAGTATTTATTTGCTAACTTTGTAGCAACTTTTTGAAAAGGACAATAAAACCGTATCTATACATAGTATGGCTAAAATCAAGACAATCGGCATACTGACCTCTGGTGGCGACGCACCGGGAATGAATGCAGCCATCCGGGCAGTAACGCGGGCAGGCATCTTTAATGGATTTTCCATTAAGGCTGTCTATCGGGGTTTCGACGGGTTGGTAACAGACGAAATAAGGCCATTTACTACAGAGAATGTCAGCGGAATCATTGGACAGGGCGGAACTATCCTGAAGACAGCACGCTCGAAGGCCTTTATGTCCGCAGAAGGACGCCAACAGGCATACGACAATCTTATAAAGGAGGGCATTGACGCCTTAATAGTGATTGGCGGAAACGGCTCGCTGACAGGAGCCATGAACTTTGCCCAAGAGTTCGACTTTTGCTGCATAGGGCTTCCCGGAACCATTGACAACGACCTCTACGGGACTGACAATACCATCGGCTATGACACTACTATGAACACTATTGTTGAGTGTGTAGACCGAATCCGCGATACAGCACAAAGCCATGAACGAATCTTCTTTGTCGAAGTAATGGGACGCGATGCAGGCTTCCTTGCCCAGAACTCCGCCATAGCCAGTGGTGCCGAGGCAGCGATTATCCCTGAAGATTCCACCGATGTAGACCAGTTGGCAAGATTCATGGAGCGCGGTATCCGAAAATCGAAGAAGAGTTGCATCGTCATCGTCTCTGAAAGTCCCAAATGCGGTGCCATGTACTATGCCGACCGCGTCCGCAAAGAGTTTCCGGATTATGATGTACGCGTGTCTATTCTCGGACATCTCCAGCGTGGCGGCCGTCCGTCTGCACGCGACAGAATCCTTGCGAGCCGCACCGGAGTGGGCGCAATTGAGGCCATTATGCAGGGACAGCGCAACATCATGGTCGGGGTACGGAACAACGAGGTCGTTTATGTACCTCTGTCCGAGGCCATACGCTCGGATAAGCCGTTCGACAAGAAACTAATCAAGGTGCTTGATGAGCTAAGCATCTAAAAGAAAGACAAGCAATTCCTCCTGTGATAGAGCTTACGCTTCAGGAGATATATACCAGATTAAAGAAATATCAAATAAAAGCAAAGATTATGTCACAAATTAATGGACGTATTTCCCAGATTATCGGTCCTGTCATTGACGTCTACTTTGACACCAAAGGAGAAGATCCTGAGAAGATATTGCCTAAGATTTACGAAGCACTTCGCGTAAAGCGTCCCAATGGACAAGAACTTATCATTGAAGTGCAGCAGCACATCGGAGAAGATACCGTGCGGTGCGTAGCCATGGACAACACCGAAGGACTACAGCGCGGCTTGGAGGTCATCCCGACGGGCAGCCCCATTGTAATGCCGTCAGGAGAGCAAATCAAAGGCCGTATGATGAATGTCATCGGGCAGCCTATTGACGGCATGGAGCCGCTAAAGATGGACGGTGCTTATCCTATTCACCGTGAAGCCCCGAAATTTGAAGACCTCTCTACCCATAAGGAGATGCTTCAGACGGGTATCAAGGTGATTGACCTTTTGGAACCATATATGAAAGGTGGCAAAATCGGACTTTTCGGTGGTGCAGGCGTAGGCAAGACCGTGCTGATTATGGAGCTGATCAACAACATTGCCAAGGGACACAACGGCTACTCTGTCTTTGCCGGTGTCGGCGAACGTACGCGAGAGGGTAACGACCTTATCCGAGATATGTTGGAATCTGGCGTAATCCGCTATGGCGAGAAGTTCCGCAAGGCCATGGATGAAGGCAAATGGGACTTGTCGCTTATAGACAAGGAGGAATTGCAGAAGTCGCAGGCAACGCTTGTGTACGGCCAGATGAATGAGCCTCCCGGGGCACGTGCGTCAGTTGCACTTTCGGGTCTGACGGTTGCCGAAGAGTTCCGCGATCATGGAGGAAAGAATGGTGAGCCTGCGACATAATGTTCTTCATCGACAATATTTTCCGATTCACGCAGGCAGGTTCTGAGGTTTCGGCACTTTTGGGACGTATGCCCTCTGCCGTAGGCTACCAGCCAACCTTGGCAAGCGAAATGGGAGCAATGCAGGAGCGCATTACCTCTACAAAGAAAGGCTCTATTACATCTGTGCAGGCAGTTTACGTGCCGGCTGATGACTTGACCGACCCGGCCCCGGCCACGACGTTTACCCATTTGGACGCAACGACAGAGTTGAGCCGTAAGATTACGGAGTTGGGAATTTATCCGGCTGTTGACCCGTTAGGAAGTACCTCGCGTATTCTCGACCCGCTGATTGTTGGCAAGGAGCATTACGATTGCGCTCAGCGTGTAAAACAGCTCCTACAGCACTACAATGAGCTGCAGGATATTATAGCCATCCTTGGCATGGACGAGCTTTCAGACGAAGACAAGCTGGTTGTAAACCGTGCCCGTCGCGTCCAGAGATTCCTGTCCCAGCCTTTTACCGTGGCAGAACAGTTTACGGGTGTCAAGGGCGTAATGGTTCCCATCGAAGATACCATCAAGGGCTTCAACTCCATCCTGAATGGTGAGGTTGATGATCTTCCTGAGCAGGCATTCCTGAATGTCGGCACTATAGAAGATGTAAAGGAAAAGGCCAAGAAGTTGCTTGAAGCAGCGAAGGGATAAGTCTGAATCATAATAAATCAATATATCAATGCTTACTCTGAGAATCGTATCACCTGAAAAGGTAATGTTTACAGGAGAAGTAGACTGTGTACTCGTTCCCGGTGAGAAGGGTCAGTTTGAAATTCTTTCCAACCATGCTGCCATCATCTCCACGTTGGTGGCAGGGAAGGTTGAGTACGGTGTCGGAGGCGAGAAGAAATCTTTTCAGATTCATAGTGGATTTGTTGAGGTGAAGAAAAATGAAGTCAGTCTCTGTGTTGAACTCTGATTGAATATCGAAAACAGCGAAAGAGCATAGAAATGAAGTATGGACAATATTGACAGAATTACACGCAAGTATACAAGGTTGTCGCTATGGATAATTGCAGGCATAACCTTGTTGGGCTTATTGTTAGTCCAGTTGTTTGTGCGTATTTCTTTCGTCAACATCTTGGCTATCAGTGCTGTTTATTCTTTGATAACAAGTTTTCTTTATGGGCTTGCTTGGAAGTATATAGCACAACGTTCTCCCAATGTACTCGGAAAGTTCTATTTGGGAGCCTCTGGGTTGCGAATGTTGTTGGCATTTTGCGTAATCCTGTTGTACGTTATGGTAGTAAAAGACAGAAACAACGTTGTTCACTTCTCTATAGTATTCATGCTGTATTACTTAGCTATGCTTTTCTTTGATACATTTTACTTCTCGCACATTGAGAAAAAAAGAACATAAAAGATTAGAAGATGAAATATTTCAGACAATTGCTCTGCGCTTTACTCTTTGCTTTTTTAGCATTGCCTGCAGCATCTATGGCCCATGAGAAAGGCAATGGATTAGATTTGCAAAGTGTCTTGTGGGGGCATATCAAGGATTCTTATGAATGGCACGTTACCAATATCGGCGATACCCCAGTCATAATAGATTTGCCTGTAATTGTCAAGACATCTACCGGATGGTATACCGGATGGGGTTCGGACTTTGAGGAAGAATCTTTGGCAACAGGAGCACACAAAGGCTATCGTCCATGCAAGAAATCGTCTTCTTTGTTCATTGCAACAGTGGGCAACTATGAGCGGCGTATTGTTGAAATCTTGCCTGACGGGAAAGAGGTACGCCCCTTTGACCTCTCTATAACGAAGACCGTCTGTGTCTTGTTCATAGATGCTATCATTTTGTTGCTTTGTATCTTGCTTCCTGCACGTTGGTGCAAGAGGCATAGGATTGACGACCCTGCCCCAAAAGGTTTTACAGGTCTCATGCACATGTTTATCATGTATGTCTATGATGACGTGATTAAGCCAACGTTGGGAAAAGAATCCGACAAGTATGCTCCGTATCTTCTTACGTGCTTCTTTTTCATATTCATTGCAAACATCATGGGAATTATGCCATTCCCCCCGGGTGGTGGGAACCTTACGGGTAACATAGCCTGTACATTTTTCCTTGCCGTTTGTACATTCCTCGTAACAAACTTTACGGGTACGAAGCACTATTGGAAAGACATATTCTGGCCAGATGTTCCTACTTGGTTGAAAGTTCCTGTACCTCTGATGCCTGTTATAGAGATATTCGGTATCTTTACAAAGCCGTTTGCCCTGATGGTTCGACTTTTTGCCAATATGATGGCAGGACATGCCATAGCCTTGGCATTGACCTGTATCATCTTTATTATGGCTACTATGGGAGCCGTATTGGCATCTACCATGACAGCAGTGAGTGTCGGAATGAGCGTATTCATGATGCTGTTAGAGGTGTTGGTAAGTTTCATTCAGGCATTGGTATTCACTATGTTGAGTGCTGTCTTCATTTCGCTTGCCCATGTACATGAACCCAGTGAGGCCTAAAACACCTATAGACATAAAAATAGAAATATCATAAAATAATTAATAATTAAAAGTTAAAACTATGTTGACATCATTGTTATTAGCAGCAGAAACTGCAAAGTTAGGCGCCGCAATCGGTGCAAGTATCGCAGCCGTAGGCGCAGGTCTTGGTATTGGCCGTATTGGTGGTCAGGCTATGGATGCCATGGCTCGTCAGCCGGAAAAGATTGGCGACCTTCGCTCCTCCATGATTATCGCTGCTGCCCTTGTTGAGGGTGTTGCTTTCTTTGCTGCCATCATCGCTCTTCTTTGTGTATTCTAAGCAGAATGCACAAAGGGTGAGTGAATATAAATAGAACAAAGAAAAGTAATTTAGCAGCTTATGTCATTATTATTGCCAGATAGCGGCTTGTTGTTTTGGATGACGTTAGTCTTTCTTGTCGTCTTCTTGATTTTGTGGAAATATGGTTTTCCCTCTATCATCAAGATGGTAAACGACCGAAAGGCATATATAGACGAAAGTCTCCGAAAAGCTGGCGAAGCCAGTGAAAAGCTAGCCAATATCGAGAAAGAAGGCGAAGCCCTGCTTCGTACTGCTCGCGAAAAGCAGGCAACCATCTTGAGAGAGGCTTCAGAGACTCGCAATGCTATAGTCGAAAAAGCCCAAGCTCAGGCTCACGAAGAAAGTGCTCGTATTCTTGCTGATGCAAAAGTAGAGATTGAAAGTGAAAAGCAGGCTGCCATTCGTGAAATCCGCACACAGGTAGCAGACTTGTCTGTACAGATAGCAGAGAAGATTCTACGCCAAAAACTTTCAAGTGAGGATATGCAGAAAAATCTTATTGACAGATTGCTGGATGAAGTTACTTCTGCCAAACAGAGTGACCGTAAATAGATAGCTTATGGACTTAGGTGTAATATCTGTTCGCTATGCTCGGGCACTTCTAAAAAGTGCAATGGAGCAGAAAACGGAAGATCAGGTATATAGAGACATGCAAACACTTGCAGAAAGCTATATCGAAGTGCCTGATTTGCGGTCTGCCATAGCCAACCCTATGCTGCCGAAAGACAGGAAAGAGGAGTTGTTGGCTACTGCCTGTGGTATCAGTTCAACAGAACTCACCAAGAAGTTTTTAGGGCTTGTGCTTCAGGAAGGTAGGGGAAACGCCCTGCAATTCATGGCAGCCTCTTATCTAATGCTTTACCGCAAGCAGAAGAATATCATCCGGGGCAAACTGACTACAGCCGCTCCAGTCTCTCCTCAAACGCAAGAGAGAATGAAGGCTGTTGTCCAGACAAAGAGTCAAGGAACTGTAGAGTTTAATACCGAGGTTGATCCTGAAATTATCGGAGGGTTCATTCTGGAGTATGATACCTACAAGATGGATGTTAGCGTCAAGTCTAAATTGAATGCCATCCTCACACAATTAACGAAATAAAAAAAGTAATACATGTCTGAAAGAATAAAACCAAGTGAAGTGTCAGAGGTCTTACTTCGCGAACTAAAAGGCATAAACTCGGAGGAGAAGTTTGACGAAGTGGGCACCGTACTGACCATTAGCGATGGTGTTGCTCGCATTTATGGACTTCGCAATGCCGAGGCCAATGAGCTTTTGGAGTTTGAGAATGGCACGATGGCCATTGTGATGAACTTGGAGGAGGACAATGTCGGTTGTATTCTTCTTGGTCCTACAGCAGGTATCAAGGAAGGTCAGAGTGTGAAGCGCACCCATCGTATTGCATCCATCCGGGTTAACGATAACTTTTTAGGACGCGTCGTCAATCCTCTTGGTGAAGCTATTGATGGCAAAGGCGACATTGATTTGTCTGACGCATTTGAGATGCCGCTTGACCGCAAAGCTCCCGGTGTGATTTATCGTCAGCCAGTAAAGGAACCATTACAGACAGGCTTGAAGGCCGTTGACTCAATGATTCCTATTGGACGTGGTCAACGTGAGTTGATTATCGGCGACCGGCAAACCGGCAAGACTGCCATTGCAGTAGATACCATCATCAATCAAAAAAGTTTTTACGAACAAGGGAAGCCTGTTTACTGCATCTATGTTGCTATCGGACAGAAGGCATCTACGGTTGCCAATCTTGTTCAAACTTTGAAAGAGCATGGTGCCCTGCCCTATACAATTATTGTTAGTGCAACAGCTGCCGACCCTGCCGCTATGCAGTATTATGCTCCTTTTGCAGGAGCTGCCATTGGCGAATACTTCCGCGATCGCGGCATGTCAGCCTTGTGGTTTACGACGACTTGTCCAAACAGGCTGTCGCCTATCGCGAAGTCTCCCTGATTCTACGTCGTCCATCAGGACGTGAAGCATATCCCGGAGATGTATTCTACCTCCATTCCCGCTTATTGGAGAGAGCAGCACGCATCAACGATCAGCAGGAGATTGCCGAGCAAATGAATGACCTGCCTGAATGTATGAAAGGTAAAGTAAGAGGTGGCGGCTCTCTGACTGCACTTCCGATTATTGAAACACAGGCAGGAGACGTTTCCGCATACATTCCGACCAATGTAATTTCGATTACCGATGGCCAGATTTATCTTGAGACAGACCTGTTCAATCAGGGTTTCCGGCCGGCTATCAACGTTGGTATTTCCGTATCACGTGTAGGCGGTTCTGCCCAAGTCAAGAGTATGAAGAAAGTAGCAGGTACTCTTAAGATTGATATGGCACAGTATCGTGAGTTGGAAGCCTTCTCCAAATTCTCTTCAGATATGGATAAGGTTACAGCCATGACACTTGACCGTGGACGCAAGAACAATCAGCTGCTTATCCAGCAACAATACACCCCGATGCCTGTGGGCGAACAGATTGCCATCTTGTATTGTGGTGTGAATGGATTAATGTCCGCAGTTCCAGTAGAGCGCATCAGAGAATGTCAGAATCAGTTCCTTGAAAGCATGCGTTCAAGCCATGCAGATATCATTACCAACCTCAGTTCAGGAAAGCTCCTTGATGGAGACGTGAAGGTAATAGAGGAAGTGATGAGTAACATATCCGGTCAATTCAAATAATCACAATCAACAATGCCATCTCTAAAGGAAATAAAAACTCGTATAGCCAGTGTCAACAGCACGCGTAAAATTACCAGTGCTATGAAAATGGTTGCATCGAGTAAACTCCATCACGCACAGGTAGCCATTGAGAACATGCTTCCATATGAACACATGTTGGAGCATATCTTAAAGACTTTTTTGGTCTCTACCCCTGACACGGATACCCCGTACGACGTAGTTCGACCTGTCAGAAAGGTTGCATTAATCGTCTTTTCTTCCAATAGCTCTCTATGTGGCGGCTTCAATGCCAACATCATCAAGATGATGCAGAATACCCTTGAGGACTATTACTCCAAAGGACTGACCAAGGACGACATTCTTGTATATCCGATAGGCAGGAAGATAGCAGAGAAAGTGGCAAAGATGGGACTGAAGAGCATTGGCCGGTATCCAGATTTGGCAGATAAGCCAAATTCGGAAACATGCAGACAGATTGCCAGTGAAGTTGAACAAAAATGGCTTTCAGGAGAAGTTGACAAAGTAGAATTGATTTACCATCACTTCAAGAGTGCCGGTAGTCAGATTCTTACCCGCAAGACTTTCCTGCCAATAGACTTGGAAGCAGAGCTGTATGCCGACAACGAGCGTGATCTCTCGTCCAATATAGCTACTCAGAAAGCACAGCAATACTTGAAGGAACATGGGAAGAGTTCATCTTCTAAACCCAAGGAGAATGTTGTTCCGCTGAATGACAATTTCATTGTCGAGCCAGACTTGAAAACCGTATTGACGTCGTTGGTGCCCAAGCAGCTGCATCTAATGGTATATACATCTCTTTTAGACAGCAACGCCTCTGAACATGCAGCCCGCATGGTAGCCATGCAAACGGCAACTGACAATGCTGATGACCTGTTACGCAGTCTGAACTTGCAGTACAACAAGTCCCGACAAGCTGCCATTACCTCAGAATTGCTTGACATTGTGGGAGGTTCCGTCAATAGTTAAGTGCTCTGATATGATGCAAAAGAAGCCCGGCAGGAGTAGCTCCTGCCGGGTTTCTTTTATTACGACAACCGGCTGATTACGTGGAGAAAATAATACTTCGTGTTGAAACTTTTTCAACTTTATATTTGGTATATTTTGGGAATATCATTAATTTTGCAATATAAATAAATGACAGTACAATAAATGAAGTTTGATCCCGCATATAAAAAACTGATGGAATGTGGCATTCGTCCATCCGTACAGCGGTTGGAAATTATGAGATACCTCCAAACGCATTTCACTCATCCCACTGTGGATGAAATCTATATGGGACTAAAGGAAAGGATACCTACCGTCAGCCGCACCACGGTATATAATACTCTGAGAATGTTTTCGGAGAAAAATGCTGCGCTGATGATAACCATAGACGAACATCGCGTATGCTATGATGGAAATACAACCCCACATGCACACTTTTTCTGTAGGAAATGTGAAAAAATATATGACTTGATGGATATAAAACCATCAAGAGAATATTGCAAAGATATAAAGGGATTTGTCGTTGAAGATGCACAGCTCTACTATAGAGGCGTGTGTCCCAACTGCCAAAAAGAAGCAGAGGCAAGATTTGTTGCAGGCGAAGTAATAAATTAGCAACAAACAGCTGCATGACAAAGATGTAAGAGATTGTCAGATTTGCATGCTTTGCCATAGTTTGCTTGGTTTTTAGCTTTGCGCCTCTGTCTTGATGCTTTTCCATCCGTCAGGGTGAGGGGATTTCCTTGCCGGTTGGCATATCTTCAGGCTTTCACGGGCAAATACACAAAAATATGACGTCATATTTTTGCACTTCGATTTGGAAAGTACAGCCCGAAATAATGTTTTTTGAGAGGATAGTAATAAAAACGCATGCTCTCATGGCAAAAGAGGTTTCTCCATAACGGAGAAACCTCTTTAAAAATGTTCTATAAACTGCTATTTGCCCGGAATTTATACTTCCTCGCTCCAGTCTTCCTTGCTCTTGCGGACATAGCTTTGGTAGCGAAGCTTGGCCATGTCCTCGCACGACTTGAAGAGTTCCTCACCTTCATTTGGATATGCCTTGAGAACAGAGAGGAAACGGACTTCGCTGCGGAGGAAGTCTTGGAACTTAGCCCAGTCTGGGACCTTGGAGTCGAGAGAGAACGGATTCTTGCCTTCCTCTGCCAACTGCGGATTATATCTCCAGAGATGCCAGTAACCGCACTCAACGGCATTGGCCTCCTGTGCCTGACTGCGTCCCATGCCACCCTTAATCTTCAGACCGTGGTTGATACACGGAGCGTAGGCGATGATGAGCGATGGGCCGGGATAGGCTTCTGCCTCGCGGATGGCCTTCAGGGTCTGCGCGTTGTCGGCACCCATGGCCACCTGTGCTACGTAGACGTAGCCATACGTGGTGGCCATCAGGCCGAGGTCCTTCTTGCGTATGCGCTTTCCCTTGGCTGCAAACTGTGCGATGGCACCGAGTGGAGTAGACTTGGAACTCTGGCCACCCGTATTGGAGTAGACCTCCGTGTCAAGAACGAGGATGTTGACGTCCTCGCCCGATGCAATGACGTGGTCGAGACCGCCATAACCGATGTCGTAGGAAGCACCGTCGCCACCGATAATCCACTGGCTGCGCTTTACGAGATAGTGGTCGAGCGTCTTCAGTTCTGCGCAAGCTGTGCATCCACTTTCCGCGCCTGCTGCAATCAGCGGCTTCAGCTTGGCGGCTGCAACCTTCGAGGCATCGGCATTGTCCTTACTGTCAATCCATTCCTGTGCAGCCTCCTTGAAGTCTGCCGGAGTCTTGTCATCGGCAAGCAATTCGCTCAAGAGAACGGTGATGCGCTCACGCATCTTTTTGTTACCCATTGCCATACCCATGCCAAACTCGCAGAAATCCTCGAACAGGGAGTTGTTGAAGGCTGGGCCCTGACCATTCTCATTGGTTGTGTATGGAGTTGAAGGAACCGAGGCAGAGTAGATAGAGGAACAGCCCGTAGCGTTGGCTATCATCTCGCGGTCGCCGAAGAGCTGCGAAACGAGCTTGACATACGGAGTCTCGCCACAGCCTGCACAAGCACCGGAGAACTCAAAGAGTGGCTGGGCAAACTGAGAGTTCTTGGCGTTCGACTTGATGTCGACAAGGTTCTGCTTGCTCTTCACGTTCCTGACGAGGTAATCCCAGTTGGCTGCGCGGCGGTTGGCTTCTTCCTCACCGGCTACAAACTGCGTCATGGTGAGAGCCTTTTCTCCCTTCTTGCCCGGGCAGACGTCGGCACAGTTGCCGCAGCCCGTACAGTCAAGAACGGAAATCTCAATGCGGAACTGCATGCCCTTCAGCTGCTTGGGCGCAATGATGTCAAGGGTAGTCTCGTTGAAGTTCGCCTTCTCTGCCTCGTCAAGAACGAATGGACGGATAACGGCATGGGGGCAAACAAACGAACACTTGTTGCACTGAATACAATTCTCGGCGTTCCATGACGGAACGAAGGCAGCCACACCACGCTTGTCGTAAGCGGCTGTACCTACCGACCATGTACCGTCAACGGTGTTGTGCTTGACGAAATCAGAAACCTTCAGCAAATCGCCTGCCTGTGCGTTCATCGGACGGACGAGTTCCTTTACGAAGGCCGGGGCGTCGTCCGCCTTGCCGTCGTTGTCAGCCAGAGCAGCCCAAGCCGGGTCAACAGCCAGCTGCTTGTATTCGTTGCCACGGTCGACAGCTGCATAATTCTTGTCGACAATATCCTGTCCTTTCTTGCCATAGCTTTTCTCTATGAATTTCTTCATCTGTTCAACGGCAAGGGCAATGGGAATAACCTCCGTAATGCGGAAGAAGGCAGACTGGAGGATGGTATTGGTACGGTTGCCCAAACCTATCTCCTGTGCAATCTTGGTGGCATTGATGTAGTAAACGGTGATATTGTTCTGTGCAAAATAACGTTTCACCTTGTTGGGGATGAAATTGACCAACTCTTCACCGTCGAATATCGTATTCAGCAGGAACGTGCCGTTCTTGCGCAGACCGCGTGTTACGTCGTACATATTCAGGTAGGCCTGAACGTGGCATGCTACGAAGTTGGGAGTGTTCACCTGATAGGTAGAACGGATTGGGCTGTCTCCGAAACGCAGATGAGAGCAGGTAAAGCCGCCTGACTTCTTGGAATCGTATGAGAAATAAGCCTGACAATGCTTGTCGGTATTATCACCGATAATCTTAACAGAGTTCTTGTTCGCTCCGACAGTACCATCGGCGCCCAGCCCGTAGAACTTAGCCTCGAACATACCTTCGCCACCCAATGGAATCTCCTCTACTTCTGGGAGAGAAGTAAAGGTTACGTCATCAACAATGCCTACGGTAAAATGATTCTTTGGTTCCGGCAACTCAAGATTGTCATATACCGCGATTATCTTGGCAGGTGTGGTGTCGGCCGAGCCGAGACCGTAACGGCCTCCTACAATCAGCGGTTTGTCTTCTACATCGTAGAATGCACTCTTTACGTCAAGGTATAATGGCTCCCCCTCTGCTCCCGGCTCCTTCGTGCGGTCAAGTACGGCAATGCGCTTAACCGTCTTGGGAACTGCTGCAAGCAGATGCTTGACAGAGAATGGGCGATAGAGATGAACGGCAACCATACCTACCTTCTTGCCTTGCTTCAGCAAGTAGTCGATAGCCTCACGGGCAGCCTCGGTAGCAGAACCCATCAGAATAATGATGTTCTCTGCATCTTCCGCTCCATAGTAGTCGAAAAGGTGATGTTCACGGCCGGTAATCTTGGTCAGCTCGTTGAGGTAGTGCTCGACAACTTCTGGCACATTCTGGTATGCAGCGTTGCTTGCCTCACGGTGAGTGAAGAAAGTCTCCGGGTTCTCGGCTGTACCGCGTACTACTGGCCTCTCCGGAGTCATGGCGCGGTCGCGGAAACGCTTGATGTCTGCTTCATCAACCAACGGACGTATATCCTCATCGCCCAGACTTTCTATCTTGTGATATTCGTGCGATGTACGGAAACCGTCAAAGAAGTTGATAAATGGAACAGATGTCTTCAGTGTTGCCAAATGAGGAACTGCTGAAAGATCCATTACTTCCTGAACAGAGCCAGAACAGAATATGGCGAAGCCTGTCTGACGACATGCCATGACGTCCTGATGGTCGCCAAAGATGCAGAGAGCGTGGCTTGCAAGCGTACGTGCAGAGACGTTGAACACACATGGCAAAAGTTCACCGGCAATCTTATACATGTTGGGAATCATCAAGAGAAGTCCCTGAGAAGCGGTGAAAGTTGTCGTGAGGGCACCCGACTGCAATGAACCATGTACGGCTCCGGCGGCACCTCCCTCTGACTGCATTTCCTGAACGCTGACAGTCTGACCCCACAGGTTCTTGCGCCCGCGTGCCGACCACTCGTCAACGTGTTCCGCCATCGGAGACGACGGAGTGATAGGATAGATAGCAGCCACCTCTGAGAACATATAGCTCACGTGGGCAGCGGCTTCGTTACCATCACAAGTGATAAACTTCTTTTCTTTAGCCATTTTGTAATTTATTAAATGAATGTTGTTATAATGTTTTTGTCTAAATCGTTATCAATGAGTCGTTATCTTTTTGTAAATCTCTTAATCTTCTTGCTGTCTACGTCTGACGCTAATAAAGAAACCCGAATAGCCATAGCGGGATTCGGTTATCCTTTCCTATTTCTGTGTTGTAACGTGCGTAAATGGTGTCGGGGCTGAACCGCATCTTTTTGTTTTCCGCATCGCAGACACGGAATTTTGTTGTCCCGTCTATCAGGTAGACTCCCGGCTTGTTTCCCTCGTTTATTACGTGGCACCTCCACAGGGTGTTTACGAAGAATGTCTCCATCAGGTCCTGCCGTTCAAGCTGTATCGGATAGATGGCGTAGATGAGATTGGTATTGTTCAGCATCACCTTTGCCGGCTTTTTGGGAAATTCCTGTCCGATGGGATAAATAATATTAATCAGCCGGGCGTCTGCAAGGTACTTGATGTAGTTCATTACGGTTGCGCGGCTCGCACTGATGTCCTTTGCAAGACTGCTTATATTAGGCGACCTCGGCCCTTCCAATGCCAGTTGATAGAATAGTTTCTTTATTTTTGTAAGGTATTTCAGTTCTATCTGCTTGATGAGCAGAATGTCTACTTCCGTCATCATGTTCATTGTTTTCAGCAAGTTCTCCGAGAAGTTCCGATTCTCAAGAAAAAAAGGATAGAACCCGTGATGAATGTAATCCTGAAAATACTTGAGCGGACTCACCTTGGGCAAAATCTGCTTGGCGATGTGCTCGTGATTATGTATGATTTCTTGCAACGTGAAAGCCGGGAAACTGTTGCCTGTCCGTAGGTTGAGAAATTCCCGAAAAGAGAATCCGCTAAGGTTATAGCTTTTTACAATACCGTTCAGTTCAGGGTTCTCATCCTTCAGGCGCATTACGCTTGACCCTGTAAATACAATTTTCAGCTTGGGATAGTAATCGTAACAGCGTCTCAATTCACTGCTCCAGTTCGGCTGCTTGAAGACTTGGTCTATTAGGAGAACCCTTCCTCCGCGGCGATAGAACTCTCCCGCAAAGTCTGCAATGCCTCTACCCTGAAAGTAAAAATTATTCATGTTGATGTATAGGCATCCTCTGTCTGTAGTCCCAAAGTGTTCTTTGGCATATTGGAGCAGGAAAGTGGTCTTGCCGACCCCTCTGGTTCCCTTTATGCCTATCATACGGTCGTCCCAATTTATCTCGTCCATAAGGATGCGACGGACAGGGGCATAGGTATGCTCAACAAGATAGGTATGGGTTCGGTAGAATGCGTCCATCTTTATTCGTTGTTATATTAGTGCAAAGGTACTACTTTTTCCCAATATTGCAAACTCTATATTGCAAAAATGAGATATTTTTTTGTTTTTATTTTGTGTAGACTTGGCTTTGCTGTAACTTTGCAGTCCAAATATTACGACGATGAGATTGCATGTTTTCAATCCAGAACACGAGATGGTTCTGGCACACAATGATAAGTATTTCACGCTCCGCATGCCGGCCGGCAGTTACGGGCCGACTTAGGTTTCCTTCCTGTATTCTGGGCGGCAGATGGAGATATAGTGTTGGTAGACGATGCACCTGCAGCACTTCTTCATGTTGGTCGTTTCTCGCAATACGCCCATCGGGTGATTTTCGTTGAGAAGAAAGATGTTTGGAAATATGTCGACAATATAGAGGCCATAGAACCTTGGGGATGGGATTTGGCTCTCGCCTTTCAGCTAAGGCAGGCAGGAATACCTCAGCATTTGCTGCCGCCTGATGATGAACTTGCCGTGTTGAGAAAACTTGCAAGCCGGCATACTTCGGCAGCAGTCCTGCAAATATTGAAAGCTAACGTAGGAAACAAGGCTTTGACGGGCGAGTCGAAGTATGTGGAAGGCTTGCCGGAATTGAAGGCAACAATAGCTGAGTACGGACAGGCTGTACTGAAAGCCCCTTGGAGCAGCAGTGGTCGGGGTATCAGATATGTATCGGGAGAGCTGGATAGCCTCATGGAGAATTGGGCAGGAAAGGTAATGGAGCGGCAGCAAGGACTGACAGTAGAGCCATATTATAACAAGGTGAAAGACTTTGCAATGGAGTTTTCTGTCGTCAATGGAAAGGTGAGTTATTGCGGATTGTCTGTTTTCTATACGGCAAAATCAGCTTATACGGGTAACGTACTGACAGGTGAAGAGGATAAGAAAGCCGTGTTGGAACAATACATAGACCCGATTGTGCTTGAAAAGGTCAAGGATGCTATTGTACGTTTGATCGGAGAGATGCTTCCGGCAGGATATTGTGGCGCATTTGGCGTAGACATGATGGTGGTGGCATGCCACAGCAACAAACAGACAGAACCGTCAGGATTTCTATTGCATCCGATGGTGGAAATCAATCTGCGCCGTACCATGGGGCACGTAGCCTTGTCCTTGTCTTCAGGCTCAACGGATATAAAACGAGTGATGAGAATAGACTATGACGGCTCCCACTATCGTTTACATATCAACAAAATCCGTTAAGGCAGGACACAGGAAGAAGACAAGCGGAATTTCTTGAGAAAGACAACAGCCTGTAGGAACAGGCACGGCTTTTGGTACTTGCATGTTGGATACATCTGTTTGCCTGTAGGAACAGTTCCTTGAGCCTGTTCGGAAAAATTATAGAAAGAGAGCGTGTGCAGGGCAGACCTGAAACAGCGGACAGACGGGGATGCTTGTCCCTACGCAAGATAGTCGTCTAAAAACAAGAATGGGCTATCCTGCCTCTTTGTACACGCAAAGTTGCCTTGCTACAAGATTGTCAGTCTAAGTCAATCTCAATGATGCCGGAGAGCGGAATCGCCTGTCCTGTGTCCAAAATTATCTCGTGCGTATCTTCATTTATTGCCTTGATGGTCTGGGTTATGGTCAGATATGCCCCACCGTCTTTATACCCGTCGGGCTGAAAATACGTGATGGATGCCGCAGGATGTTCATTGACGTGTGCTGCAATGGTGGTCATCTTGCGGTTAAGTTCCCGATAGTCATCCTCTGCCAGCTCTATCCTCTGTTCGGTATAGCGTGCCTCCTCTTCTATGGCAGCCTGATAGCCTGTAAGGGCAGCGAAGGGAGCGAACTGAGCAGCGCGGTTGTAAAGGCTCATCGGTGGGTGAGTCTTCGATACAGGATGGGGAAGATGAATAATGTCGTCGTACGATTCGTTCATGCCTTGTGTCCTCCTATTTGCTGATTGCGTTCTCTCGCCGTAGCTCCTTCTTCAAAGTTAAGGCCCCGCAGAAGCGAGTTTCTTCCAAATTTTTGTTTGATGCTGATAGTCGTTTCCTGTATTCTGCGCTCCTTTGCCAATGCTTTTTCTTCCTTTTCCCTTTTGTCTGCTAAGGCTTCATAGTCGGTAAACATGTCAAGTTGTACAGGTACGGCAGTCTGTCGGTGTGCCTGCTCTTCACTGACGACGTGGTTGGTAGAAATGTTAATGCGTCTTACCAACAGCTGTGCGTCTACAATCTGGTCGTAAAGCTGCACAACGGATTGGGTTATGAGGCGGGTAGACGAAGTGAAACGGTGAAGATTGGCTGTTCCATGGGCATATTTGGTACTTTCCTGCCGTACCAATCCGTATCTACCGGGCCTGTATAGTGGATGGATTGCCGGTTGAGGCTTTCTTTATCGTAGCCGATGCTGATGACAAGCTGGTCGGTAACGCATTGTTTCTCCACCAAGCTGAGAGCTATGTCTTCCGCCATTTCCTGCACGACGATGCGGGCTTTGGAAAAGGTGTAGGCTTCCTGCAATACCTGTCCGCTACTCATAGAATTGTTTTCCGGACGATAGGCCTTTATCATCTCCATCGTGCAGGGCTCCCATCCCCACGCATGGTCAATGAGCAGTTCGGCATTGATACCGAACAGGTTATACAGCAACTCCTCGTGGTTGATGGAACAACGGGCAATCTTTCCCATGGTGTCCAGTCCGTAGCAGGCAAGCCGCTGAGCCGTCCCTCTGCCCACTCGCCAGAAATCTGTTATAGGCCGATGATTCCAGAGTTTCTCCCGGTACGTCCTCTCGTCCAACTCCGCAATCCGCACCCCGTCCTTTCCGGCAGGAATATGCTTGGCCACAATATCCATGGCCACCTTGCAGAGATAGAGGTTGGTGCCGATACCTGCCGTTGCAGTGATTCCTGTCTGTCGGAATACATCCTGAATCATCTTCATTGCCAGTTCACGGGCGGTCATCTTGTAGCTCTTGAGGTAGTTGGTGGCATCAATAAACACCTCGTCTATGGAGTAGACATGGATGTCTTCGGACGAAATATACTTCAGATAGATGCTGTATATACGAGAACTATGTCTGATATAGTATGCCATACGTGGCACAGCGGCTATATAGTCTATTTCCCAATCAGGATGCTCTTTCAGCTCTTTGTCCGATATGGATTTCCCTGTCAGCCGCTGACGGGGCGATTTTCTCCTTCTCTCCTCGTTTACTTCCTTTAGCCGTTGGTTGACTTCAAAGAGCCGTGCACGTCCGGGAATACCGTATGCTTTCAGCGATGGCGACACTGCCAAGCAGATAGTCTTCTCTGTACGGCTGACATCGGCAACGACAAGGTTGGTCGTAAGTGGGTCGAGACCGCGCTCGGCACACTCCGCGCTGGCATAAAACGACTTGAGGTCGATGGCTATGAAAGTGGGCATGGGTGGAAATTGATATGCTCCTAAAGCGTTATTGACTATTTTCCCTATTGTTTTGGATGAAGAGAGACAGGACGGAAGCGAAAGGGGAATAACACTCTGAAAAAGTCGTATTACAGGGTTATGGGACTTTTTGCCCCCGGTGTGGATGGAAAAAGACTATATGCCCTTGGCTGAATGTACTTGCTGAATAGAAATCCTCCACTCCCTTAATTGTATAACTCAGTTTTCAAGTGCGGAGCAAAGTGCAATAAACAGCCTTTAATTTTCCACTTACTTAATTTGAAATATAACAGACTGGCTATCAGGCGTTTCTTCCTGTCCTGACAGAAGAACCGTGTTTGAAATATGAAAGTGCCGCTTTCGCAGGCTGAAAGTGGCACTTTGACTGGCTCAAAGTGCCACTTTCATTTTACGGATAATACTTTCCCTTCTTTTGGCTTACAAGAAGGCGGAAGCTGCTATTGACCCGCCTTACTCCCACTCTATCGTCGAGGGCGGCTTTGAGGAGATGTCATAACATACTCGGTTGACTCCTTTCACCTTACGGATAATCTCGTTCGACACGTCTGCCATGAAGTCGTAAGGCAGGTGCGCCCAATCTGCCGTCATGGCATCCATAGAGGTTACGGCACGCAGGGCAACAGGATGCTCGTAAGTGCGCTCATCGCCCATCACCCCTACGGAGCGGATGGTGGAGAGAAGTACCGTACCTGCCTGCCATACATGGTCGTAGAGACTTGTGCCGTCGGGCATGGTGTAGTCGTGCATCTTCTCTATGTAGATATCGTCGGCATCTTGCAGGATACGCACTTTCTCACGGGTGATGTCGCCAAGGATGCGGACAGCCAAACCCGGACCGGGGAACGGATGACGCTTGATGAGACGTTCGGGCATGCCCATCTCGTAGCCTACACGGCGCACCTCGTCCTTGAAGAGCCATCGGAGCGGTTCGCAGAGCTGCAAGTGCATCTCCTTGGGCAGACCGCCAACGTTGTGGTGGCTCTTGATGACCATGCCTGTAATGCTCAGGCTCTCTATGCGGTCTGGGTAAATCGTTCCCTGAGCCAGCCATTTGGCATCGGTTATCTTCTTCGCCTCAGCATTGAAGACCTCTACAAAGTCGCGGCCGATAATCTTGCGTTTCTGCTCCGGGTCGGTTACCCCCTCCAAGTCCTTGAAGAACTTTTCCGAAGCGTCCACACCTATAACGTTCAGCCGAGGCCCTTATAGCTTCCATCACCTTCTCAAACTCATTCTTGCGCAACATGCCGTGGTCAACGAAGATACATGTAAGGTTCTTGCCAATGGCCTTGTTGAGCAAGGTGGCACAGACAGAAGAGTCCACACCGCCCGACAGACCGAGGATGACACGGTCGTTGCCCACCTGCTCGCGGAGTTCCTTTACGGTACTTTCAACGAACGAGGCAGCACTCCACTCCTGCCGGCTGCCGCAGATGTCTACGACAAAGTTCTTCAAGAGCTGTTTGCCTTGGAGGGAATGATAGACCTCCGGGTGGAACTGAACGGCCCAGACGGGCTGTTTCGTAGAGGCAAAGGCGGCAAACCTGACATCGCCCGTAGAGGCGATAATCTCGTAGTCGTCGGGGATGGCCGTAATCGTGTCGCCATGGCTCATCCATACTTGCGAGCCTTTCTCGAATCCGCTGAAAAGCGGGTTGTCGAGCGCAATGCTTTCCAGATTTGCACGTCCATACTCGCGTGTACCAGTCTGCTCAACCTTACCACCGTTGACATGGGAAATAAACTGTGCACCGTAGCAGATGCCGAGCACGGGAACCTTTCCGATGAACTCGCTCAAGTCGACCTTGAACGCTTCAGGAGCGTGTACCGAATAGGGAGAACCCGAGAGAATCACACCTATGACCGATGGGTCGTCCTTCGGAAACTTGTTGTACGGCAGGATTTCACAGAAGGTATCCAACTCACGGACACGACGGCCAATAAGCTGCGTAGTCTGTGAGCCGAAATCCAAAATAATGATTTTCTGTTGCATAAAATATAATTGTCTGTATTTTATTCTATATAGAATTAAGGGAGTCGGGCGAATACCTTCATGCAGTATCTTGGAGAGAGACTCCAAGCATATATTTGACTTGATTTCTCAAACTCTCTTTAGTCCTTGACTTCTTCAATCCTTGATTTCTTCCAAAAACGCTTCGGCATCTTTCAGCGTGTTGAGCTTGCCTACATCCATCAGTTTCAAATCGTCCTTGACACATCCACGGATGGTCAGGCGATTGGCATACTTCAGGTAGAAATCCATTATCGGGAATCGCTCGGGACACTCTGCCTTCATCAGCCAAAGACAGTGGGATGAATGGTGTGGATGCCGGAGAAGGCGTAGAGCCGATAGCCATGCTGTATGAGATGCTCACCATCGGGCAGAACGAAACGAAGTTGTTGAATTGGCCTGTAGGGCGACTTCACCTCCCCCGTTTCAACATTAGTCCAACCAACGAGACGCATCACTTTGTCAAAGATAAGGTATCGCTTTGTAATACGGCGGCTGACAAGCAGCAAGGCATCTGCCTTGGTATCGTTTTCCTCATTGGCAGACATTGCATAGAAGGCTCTCAAGTCTATATTGCTGAGTATATCCACATTGTGAATCAGTACAGGCTCACTATCAACAAAAAGCGGAGCAGCCTTCCTGATACCGCCTCCGGTATCAAGGAGCTGCTCCGTTTCGTCGGAAACAAAGATGTCTGTTCCGAAATTATGGTCGTTGAGATAATTCTTAATCTGATTGGCAAAGTGATGAACGTTTACGACGATACGGTCGCAACCGGCACTACGCAGACTAAGGATTGTATGTTCAATGAGCGGTTTGTCCCCCACCCTTACCAGTGCTTTGGGCACCGTGTCGGTAAGCGGTTTTAACCGGGTTCCGAGACCAGCTGCAAAAATCATTGCTTGCATTAGCTTCACTTTTTTAATGCGTGCAAATGTAGCATTTTTTTTTCAGACACCAAAGGAATCGTTAGGGAAAATAAAGCCTCCAAGCCTAAAGAGAGAACCTCATTCCGTCCCCTCACAAAGAGGAAAAGAGTGATTATGCGAAAAAAAAGCAGCCTGCAAGATTCGGTTTGTGTGCGACCAAGTCTGCAATAAACCGAATCCCCGACAGAAAATCATCAGAGAGACTATAGGAAGGTCTCACATTCAACTTCTTTCCTTTTTTAGGGAGAAGTCGGGGAAGAAGCAGGTATCGTTTGTTCTATCCCTTGCTCCCTGTGCATTATTCTCACTTCTATACCGTACTTCTCATGTATATGTTCTGCCAAATGCTGTGCACTATATACGGAACGGTGCTGACCGCCCGTACAGCCGAAGCTGAACATCAAGTCGGTGAAACCACGCTGCATATACCGCTCCACGTGGTGCTCGGCAAGTTTGTACACGGGTTTGAGGAAATCAAGTATCTCACCGTCATCTTCCAAGAAGCGGATGACAGGCTCGTCCAACCCTGTTATTTTCTTATAAGGCTCGTAGCGGCCGGGATTATGCGTACTTCGGCAATCGAAAACATAGCCACCACCATTACCCGACGTATCTTCCGGGATTCCCTTCTTGAAAGAGAAGCTGAACACGCGCACGATCAACGGGCCTTTTCCGTCGTATTTGGAGAACGTGGCAGGCCCGTCCAACGGATTCGCCTTGTAGATGTCGTTCTCGGCTATCTTGAATCCGTCCGACCGATTGGCAGCCGGTTGTTCTATACGGGCAAACTGCGGCAGTTCGGTCAGTCGGCGCAGCATGTCCATCATATAAGGATAAGGGAAAACCTTTTCTCCCAATGCCAGCAAGTCGCGTAGGTTCTGAATGGCAGGAGGAATGGAATCAACAAAATGCTTCTTCCGCTCAAAGTAGCCACGGAAGCCGTATGCGCCCAAGACTTGCAAGGTGCGGAAAAGGACGAAGAGCGAAAGCCGGTTGACGAAATGCCGCTTCGAAGGCACTTCCGTATAATTTTTTAGGCTCTGATAGTATTCAAAGACCAATTCGCGACGCAGTTTGAAGGAATATTTAGCACTCGCCTGCCAGAGAAAGGAAGCGAGATCGTAGTAAAACGGACCTTTCCGCCCGCCTTGAAAGTCAATGAAGTAAGGACTTCCCATACTGTCCAGCATAATGTTCCGGGCTTGAAAATCGCGGTAGAGAAACGAGTCCATTTTCTCGGAGGTCAAATCTTTGGCAAACATACGGAAATTGGCCTCAAGTTTCAACTCGTGGAAATCAAGCTCGGTTGCCTTCAGGAAGCAATACTTAAAGTAGTTCAGGTCGAAGAGTACACTCTCCTGATTAAACTCGGGCTGCGGATAACATTGGGAAAAGTCCAGCCCGCGTGCGCCCCGGAGCTGAATGTTCGGCAGCTCGCGGATAGTACGGCGTAGCAGCTTTTGCTCGGCAAGGTTATAGCGTCCGCCTGTTTCCCGTCCTCCACCGACAGCATCAAAAAGCGAAGTATCTCCAAGATCAGTTTGCAGATAGCAAGTCTCGTCGTCAGATACAGCCAAAACGTGCGGAACGGGCAGTTGCCGTTTCTCAAAATGCCGCGCAAGATAGACGAAGGCATGATTTTCGTCGCGGCTCGTACCGATGACGCCAATAACCGTCTCGCCATCCTCGTCAGCCAGCCGGTAGTATTCCCGGTTGCTGCCTGCCCCTGCCAGTTTCTCCACCTTGGCAGGCTGGCAGCCTTTCCATTTCTTATATAGTTCTGATAGTTTCTCCATTCCGTATAGTTTTTCTGTCATTTATTCCCCATAGAAGTATAAAACACGGCTTCGGGCAAAAGACGGACAGACATAGGGATATATCCCCATATCGCAGCACAACATCCTACCTTCAACCATCTTTGCACTTTGGTAAAACACGGCCTCATACAGGGAAAGCTTACACCTCGCCCTCCTCTTTTTCCGGAGAGGGGTTGGGGTTGAGGCTTTTCTTCCTGATTTCTTCCGCCTGCCTCTCTCCCCGCTTCTTGTTGTCGTACTCGCGCAAAAAACCGTCAATCAACAGCAGGATAGCAAGCACGCCGCCCGTTATCCACAAAGACTTACTAATATAATAGATGCCGCCAATAACAATGAAGAGCACCAAGAACTCTTTCCAGTTGATAATTCGTTTCATGCCGCAAAGTTAGCGAAAAGATTAGAGAAACAGTTTGAAAAGCCGATAAGTTTTGAACAAAATATACTTTGCCCTATAGCAAGCACCGTTCAGCTTTTTGTAACTTGCTGATTGCCGTCTATGAAAATATGGTGTGCGGATACACAGTGTTTCTAACAAAAAAGAAGACGTTACCGTGAAGTGCCCCCGAAAGTTAGACAAAAACTTTCGGGGTTTATCATGCAAAAGAGGATTTTAGATGGGAGAAAAGTTTTAGCGGACAATTTTAAATCTCTTATAGGACAATTTTAAATCTCTTATAGGACAATTTTAAATCTCTTATAGTGACAGCAATAAAATAGAATCATAAAAAGACTCCTTTAGATTCTTGAAATCCAAAGGAGTCTTATCGGTTGGTTAATGGGGAGAATGGTTCCGGCTGCCCCGAAAGCCATTTCTCTGGTATTATTTCTTGTTCTTTATCTTCTCAACATAGGCATCAATGACAGCCACTGCGGTAACGTTGACAATGTCCCGGACTGATGCTTCGAAATCGGTGAAATGGATAGGCTTGTTCAGTCCCATCTGAATCGGGCCGATAACCTCCGTTTCGGGACTGAGTCCCTGCAAGAGCTTGTAGCCGCTGTTGGCCGAGGAGAGGTCGGGAAAAACGAGCGTATTGACGTTCTTGCCTTTCAGGCGTGTGAAGGGGAACTTCTCGTCGCGTAGTTTTCTGTCAAGGGCAAAGTTTACCTGAATTTCTCCATCAATGGCGAGGTCGGGATTCTCTTTCTGGAGTATTTCTACTGCCGTATGTACCCGCAGGGGCGAGCCTGTGGTATCGGCACCGAAATTAGAGTAAGAGAGCATAGCTATGACCGGCTCGTCGTTGAAGAACCTCACCGAGTGGGCTGCCAACCGGGCAACATCGGTAAGTACGTCGGAATCAGGATGACGGTTGATGAGCGTGTCGGCAATGTAGTAGACGCCTTTCTTGGTATTAAGGATGTGCATAGTGCCGAAGTGTCCGTATTCGGGACGGATGCCTATGACCTCCTTTGCAACCTTAATGGTGTTGCTGTATTTGGTATAAAGACCCGTAATGAAGGCATCGGCATCTCCGTTTTCGACCATGGACATACCGAAATAGTTGCGTTCGTACATCTTGTCGCAGGCCTCCTCGAAGATATATCCTGCCGGGCACGCTTCTCAGTGAGGTGCTTTGCATACGTGGCACGCCGTCCCTGCTCCTTGTCTGCACGCATATCAATGATTTCAATACCTGTAAGGTCGAGCTTCAGGCGATGGGCTACACGTGCCAGACGGTCGGGATTGCCCAAAAGGATAGGGTAACATATACCTTCCTGCTTGGCCTGTACGGCTGCTTTCATCATAGTCTGGTTGGCTCCTTCGGCAAAAACCACGCGCTGTGGGTGGCGGGCCGCCGTAGCGTGGAGATAACGGGTCAGCTTCGATTCCTGCCCAAGCAGTTCGCGCAGACTCTGCTTATAGGCGTCGAAATCCGTGATAGGAGTGCGGGCCACACCGCTCTCCATAGCTGCCTTGGCTACTGCCGCGCTGACTTCTGTAATGAGGCGCGGGTCGACTGGTTTCGGAATGAAGTATTTCGGGCCAAATTCAAGGTCGTTGACGTGATAGACATCGTTTACAATATCGGGTATAGGTTGTTTTGCCAGTTCAGCAATGGCGAGGGCGGCAGCCATCTTCATCTCTTCGTTAATGGCCTTGGCATGCACGTCGAGTGCACCGCGGAAGATATAGGGGAAGCCGATGACATTGTTAATCTGGTTGGGGTAGTCTGACCGGCCTGTTGACATCAGCACATCGGAACGAGCCTCCATGGCATCCTCGTATGAGATTTCCGGGACGGGATTAGCAAGGGCAAAGACGATAGGATTCTCGTTCATTGAGCGAATCATATCCTGCGTGAGGATGTTTCCCTTGGACAGCCCGACAAAGACGTCGGCACCCCTGATGGCTTCTTCGAGTGTATGCACGTCGCGGCGGTCGGTGGCGAAGAGCGACTTCTGTCCTGTCAGGCCGGGACGGTCGGAAGTGATGACGCCTTTGGAGTCGAGCATGACGATATTCTCGCGTCTCAGACCTAATGCCATATAGAGTTTGGTACAGGAAATAGCCGCTGCACCGGCACCGTTGACTACGAGACTCACCTTATCGATGTCCTTTCCTGCCACCTCAAGCGCGTTTTTCAGTCCGGCAGCCGAAATGATGGCCGTGCCGTGCTGGTCGTCGTGCATGACAGGAATGTCAAGAGTGCGTTTCAGCCGTTCCTCGATAATAAAACATTCCGGTGCCTTAATATCTTCGAGATTGATACCACCGAACGACGGAGCAATCCGCTCTACGGCTTCGCAGAATTTATCAGGGTCTTTTTCGTCTACTTCTATGTCGAATACATCCACACCGCCGTAGATTTTGAAAAGCAGTCCCTTTCCTTCCATTACGGGCTTTCCGCTCATGGCACCAATGTCACCGAGCCCGAGAACAGCAGTACCGTTGGATATGACAGCTACAAGGTTACCCTTGTCGGTATACTTATATACATCGTCTGGGTTCTGTTGGATTTCGAGACAGGGGTAGGCTACACCCGGAGAATAAGCCAGACTCAAGTCGGTCTGAGTGCTATAGGGTTTGGTTGGTTTTACTTCAATCTTACCGGGGCGGCCATTGCTGTGATATTCCAATGCCGCTTCTTTCGTAATTTTTACCATACAAAGTTTCTAATTTGTTATTGTCATTCCTGTACAAATACATAATCTTTTCGCAAAGATAGTAAAAACCATTGTAAAACATTAGTCGTTACCGAAGTTTTTTGTAATTTTGCAATGCAAAACGAGTTTTTACGGCATTATATGTATAAAGGCAATGCATACAGGGAAGAGCTGAAGGGAAAAATCCTTCAGGCAGCCACGGAGATGTTCTACCGGTTGGGAATCCGTCAGGTAACGATGGACGATATAGCCAATGGACTGAAAATCTCCAAGCGGACTCTGTATGAAATCTACGAAAACAAAGAGAAACTGCTGTCTGACGTGCTGTTGACGAACGATGAGCAAAACTCGCGGACGTTGGAGACTTTTGATGTTCCGGGGAAGAATGTACTTGACATTATCATAGAGTTGTATCTTTTTAAGACAGAAAAGCTTAGCCATGTAAATCCCCTTTTCTTCGAGGAGCTTCACAAATACCCCAAGCTGATAGAGTTTATGCGCAGGCGGCATGACAGACAGAGGAAGGCTTTTCTTGACTTCATCGGCCGTGGCATATCAGAAGGCTACTTCCTTCCGAACGTCAACTACGAACTGTTACAAATCATGGGCGATGCCACGGGGGAATATGTAATGAATAACTTCCTCTACAAGAAGTATGATTTTCGGGATATTTTCCACACCTCCGTCCTGTTATTTATCCGTGGCATCTGTACCCCGAAGGGAGTTCAGCGGCTGGACGAACTGATGGAGAAGCTGAGATAGCCATTAAACCATAGTGCATAGTGAACAATTCTAAGTTGTGATATCAATAGCTGAATCATATTTTGCCAAAAGAAAGACGAGCTATACGGACAAAGCTTAAAATTCAAACACCAACGTTCAAAGATTAAAGATTGAATGAAAGATAACACCTATAAAACATTGTTGCTGACAGTGTTGGTTATTATTTTCTTGATATTACTTCATTTCCTCCCGAAGATAGAAGTCAGTGGAGTAGAACTGCGTAACATAAACATCCTAAGCGACTTATCGGTTAAGTCGGAGACTCTGAAAGATGTTATTCCCAAACCCAAGCTGCCGAACGGAATTATTGTAAGGGATAAGGATGGAAATATAGTCAACTTCAAGGAAGTCTGGCCCAAGGGGACGGAACGAATACTTGATTTCTCTCAGGGCAAGGCCTGCGGAATGGATCACTTCTATGAAAGGCTGACTTCCTTAGCAAATAAGGAAGCGCAGCCGCGCCCCGTACGCATAGCCTATTTTGGCGACTCTTTCATAGAGGGGGATATCATGATAGCCGACCTTCGCGAGATGCTTCAGCAGAAATATGGTGGGTATGGCGTGGGATGGATTGATGCCGGAAACGACCTCAACCAGTACAAGCACGTGGTTCACAACGAGTTCTCTGGACTTATAGAGCACATGCCGAAGAGGCCCGACAGCTACAATGTTGCGGAGGCAGGCATTGCAGAGCGATACTACACGATGGACGGAACGGCAGAGATAAAGCTATCACCGTTTGAACTTCATGAATATCCGCATACAGAGAAGTGGGATGCAACCCGTCTTTACTTTCGGGCCAAAAGGGGGACAAACGTGAGCTTCACACTTGCAGGGGGCAGGCAGACAAACGTGCAGGTTGCACCGTCGCCAAAGGTTCAAATGGTTGAAATGAAGGGCAATACAAATGGGGCAACCATCAGGATAAGCGGCTCTCCTACCCTCTTCGGTACGGCACAAGAATCGGATGCGGGTGTGGTGGTTGACAATTTTAGTATGCGCGGTTCCGACGGACGCTCGTTGGCCAATCTTCCGCCTGCCATGCTGAAAGAGTTTGCCCATGCACGTCCCTATGACCTAATTGTATTCCAATTTGGTGTCAATGCCGTGGATGAGAAGACGACTCCCGAACGTCTGAAGAAATACATCTCGGAGATGAATAAGGTGCTGACGCTCTTCCGCCAGTGCTTTCCTGAAACGAGCATACTCGTGATGGGTTCGCCAGACCGCGGTTCCAAGACGTCGCCCGACGGTACGATGAAAGGCATAGAGATGCTCGTTGGCTATCAGGAGCAGCTGGCTTCCGATGCCAAAGTGGGCTTCTACAACCTCTTCCGCTCCATGGGCGGCCCGGGAACAATGGTGCGCATTGTAGACGAGCAGGAAATGGGCACGAAAGACTATGTGCATATTAATTATAAAGGTGGGAAGTATGTGGCCGGCGGAATCTTCAGGTCGATAGTCGCAGGGCAGCAGAACTATGCGCGAAGAATTAAGATTTACGAATGAGGAGTGCCGAATAAATTTGATTGGAGATCCTCAGATGAATAATACAGAATATACTTTGTCTTAGCCCCCCGAACCCTTCCGAGAACTTTCTCAGCTTCCCCACCCGACTCCTTTAACTTTCCAACAAGATGGATACAATATTGAGACAGATAGAACTCTTTTTCCAGTTAACAATGAGCCAGCTTAGCGAGTATTTCGCTTCAATGAACTTTACCAAAGTATGGGACATCCTGCTTTACAATCCACGCGAACCGCTGTTGTTCTCGTCGGGTGCGTTCCTCTTTGTCTTTCTCGGTTTCATGCTTGCCTATTTCGCTTTCCGCAAGCGGCTGTCGGCACGCCTGCTGTTCGTTACGCTCTTCTCCTACTACTTCTTCTACAAGAGCAGCGGATTCTACTTCCTGCTCTTGGCACTTGTTACGGTGTCCGACTTTCTGATAGCCCGTCGGGTACATGCCGGCAGCAGGCGGAAGCCGTGGGTGGCACTGAGCCTGCTCGTCAATCTCGGCATGTTGGCATACTTCAAGTATACCAACTTCTTTGCCGGAATGGTAAGCCAGATGATTGGTGGCAACTTCCAGCCTTGGGACATCTTCCTGCCTGTCGGCATCAGCTTCTATACATTCAAGACCATCTCCTACGTTGTCGATGTCTACCGCGGTAGGATGAAGCCGATGGAAAGCCTACTCGACTATGCTTCTACGTCAGTTTCTTCCCCACTCTGCTTGCCGGGCCTATCGTCCGCGCTACGGAATTTGGTCCACAGATACGCAAACCGTTGCATATCTCGCAGAAGATGTTTGCCACGGGTGTCTACTTCATCCTCATCGGACTCTTCAAGAAAGCTGTCATTTCCGATTATATCTCGCAGAACTTCGTCGACCGCATCTTCGACAATCCTACCCTCTTTTCAGGCGGTGAAGTGCTTTTGGGCATCTATGGCTACTGCATACAAATATACAGCGACTTCTCGGGCTATTCGGACATGGCCATCGGCATCTCGCTTCTACTCGGGTTCGAGCTTTCGATGAACTTCAATGCCCCGTTCAAAGCCGACTCCATGAGTGATTTCTGGCGTCGGTGGCACATCTCACTCTCCACGTGGATTCGCGACTATATTTACATCTCGCTGGGCGGAAACCGACGAGGAAAGTGGATGATGTACCTGAACCAGATGATAGCCATGACGCTTTGCGGACTCTGGCACGGAGCTTCTCTCAACTTTGTCGTTTGGGGCGTGCTCCACGGTCTGCTCGTCTGCGTCCACAAGTTTTGGTCGCAAACGGTCTTGAAGCACGACCGCCATTACCACCCGACAGGTGTCCGCCGTTTCTTCTCCGTGCTTATTACCTTCCACGTACTTTGTCTGACGTGGCTCTTTTTCCGCTGCAAGGATTTCGATAGCGTATGGGTGATGCTTCATCAGCTTGTGGCTAAGTTCAATCCGTCCGTTCTGCCCGACGTTTTTGCCGGATATAAATATGTTTTCATGCTGATGGTACTGGCACTTGTTACCCATTGGCTGCCCGACAACTGGCAGGACCGCATCATCCGGGTTTTTGAGAAGGGAGGGGTACTTGTCTCTGCCGTTGCCCTGACAGCCATTATCTTTATCATCATGCAGGTGAAGAGTTCGGACGTACAGCCATTCATTTATTTTCAATTCTGATTTTCGAGCTGTCCTGAGCTGATGTTAATTAAGGAAGACTAATGTTGCAAAAACAGGATGAAAGAAATATTTCCTCAGCAGTACATAACCATGCTTGGTACTAGGAATGCCCTTGCCACCAAATGCTATAATACTTGTTTTATCATTCATGCCAATGAGAAAGTTACTCTTATGGTAGATGCGGGAGGTGGAAATGGAATATAGACACAATTGGAAAGAGCAGAGGTTCCTGTAGATAGTATCACAGACCTTTTTGTTACACATGCCCATACAGACCATTTACAGGGATGTGTGTGGATGATGCGTATGGCTCTACAATTCAAGCATCATTTGCATATTTGGAGCCATAGTAAAGTTATCCGACTTTTGAGTTCTATTTGCCGTGAAACTCTTCCACCTAAAGAAGCTGATGGGATAGGCAGTATTGTTGAGCTTCATTGCTTGGAAAGTGGGGAGCACTTTAGTGTAGGTAACATTCAGTTGACTTGTTTTGATATTTACTCGACAAAGGAACCGCAATTTGGGTTTCAGGCTCTTATGCCTGATAGTAAAAAGCTCTGTTGCCTTGGTGACGAACCATATTGCGAACAGAATGCTATTTATGCAGAAAAATGTGGATTGGCTTATGAGTGAAGCTTTTTGCCTCTATTCTGACCGAGACCGTTTCAAGCCTTATGAGAAACATCATAGCACAGTGCTTGATGCCGCACGGATGGCAGAGGAACTTCGTGTGAGAAACCTTATCCTATATCATACGGAAGACAACACACTTACCACTCGACGAAATCGTTACACCGCTGAAGCTAAATCTGTTTTTAGCGGTAATGTAGTGATTCCAAATGATCTAGAAAAGATTCTGATATAAGAAGTATTAGGCTATATATCAAGATGTAACACTTGTAGAAATATAGTAAAGGTAGGCGTAATGGACATTTGGTAGGCTGAATTTATATATGGTTAGAAATTTGCCTATAAAAATCCCTCCACAAGATGGAGCTTGTAGAGGGATGATGAATTTGAAATAAAAATATGTATTGGAAAGCCTGTCATGCTTCCAGAGACATAATAAGATTCCACAGGATTACTTTACCAACAGCTTCGAAGTCGTTACCGAGCCGTCGGTGTTTTCGGTCTTGCGGATGACGAAGCCCTTGGCAGGCGACGATACGCGCTGTCCGCTCAGGTCGTAGTAGGTTACCTTCGCTGCGCTACTCTTCTGTGCATCTCTTATGCCGCTTGTCTCATTAGAGAGTACGCAGCTGTTGTAATAGTCAAGGAGCGACAGCTCGTCGGGGTTGTCATTGAATATCAGGGAAGTTGTCTTGAGCGTATAGCGGTCGTTGGCTGCATCGTATTCGAATACGACATCGGTGAGCGGTGCGTCGTCATCCTCGGGGGTAACTGCGTTGGAACTTCCCACCAGATAAGTCTGGAAGATGAGCACGGTGCCCATGAACTGGCCTTTCTTGAATGTTACAAGTCCGTTGCTGTCAATGGTGCCCTTGATGGTGCCTTCAGGTACATGGTGTATATGCCTTGGAAGTAGACATCGTTGCCGTCGCGTGCAACCTTCACTATCCCTGAAACAGGTGCAGAGCCGTCTCCGGTCATCTTGTAGTCGGTTGTGGCAAGGCCTTCGGGTATGGCTACAGGCTTTTCTTCGACCTCCGTGCAGGTTACGTCAAAGTCGCCCGTGCCTCCCCAAGCACTTCCTTGTTCTGGAATTTCTGCTGCTACACCGAGAATTACGGAGCCGTCGGAGTTTGTACCATTCAGTTTCAGGTCTTTTCCATCTATGGTATATGTGAAGTTCGATGTTGTCTCATCTACCGCGAAGTCTACCGGGTCGTCCGACACCTTCTCCATGATGAATATTTTGAAGCTGGCGTTGTATTCTTGCATATAATACACGGTCTGGCCCGTGGGTACCGTGATGGTATTCCCGTCTATTGTGCCCTTTATCCAAGTATTGGTCATGAAACCCGATATAGGTTCTGGATATAGACGGTCTTTCCGTCGTCGCCATAGACTACATCCATGAACTTGCTGGATATTCCCTCTATCTTGCCGGTGTTGGTATTGTAGGTTTTTCCTACCCGGTTATACGACTTGCGGGTTCCCTCCGGGGTGTCAGTGATAATTGTTTGGGCACACAGCTTCATTGCCATCATAGCAAGAAGCATAAAAAGCATTCTTTTCATAAATTAAAAATAAAATGAGTGAATATAAAAATTGTAATGAAAAATCTTGTTCAGAGATAGACTATCGTCTGCTCTTGATTGGAATCGGCAATAAGCCAAATAGTTGGTGAATTGAATTACTGGCTGAAAGTATAGGAGCGGATAGAGCCGCCCCTACTTCTTCCTATACGTATCTGTTATTTCTATAACTTGTGGTACAGTCTGTTATCCTTATTCCGGGTTCGTGTGGAACTCAATGGCCTGAATGTCTGTCGTTATTCCGCCGTCATAGCCGAAGACCAGAAGCACGCAGTCTGTGTCGCTTTGCCCTGTTGGCACCTTGCCTTTGAAGTCTCCAGAGAAGATGCTTGACTCCAAGCCACCATAGAAACTGAGGGTGCTTACAATGCTGGTGGCAGCCTTCACCTTGTCGTCTTCTGCATTCTGTAGCTCTCTTTCCCAGACGCGCTTGCTCTGTATGTTGAGGACATACTTGTCGGCTGTGGTGGTCTTGACGGTTACGTCAACTCCGTCATGGTATACGTTGTCAATGGTTACCTGAATGTTGTTATTGGAGACTTCAGCCGCCGTGGTCTTGAACTCCTCCATGTAGGGTTCCGTAGTGAATGTGCCTTCTGGTGTAACACCGTAGCAGTAGACAACATATTCGGTTTCTGGAGTAAGGTCTGCCCCTTTTAATTCTTTGAGCGTTGTCTCCAGCTTCCCGGTGCGCAACAGGTTGGGGAGCAGCTCCTTCAGTTCTACGCCCATCTGTTCTGCCAAGTATGTCCAATACTCCGTGTCAGCCTTCTGCACGTTTGTATAGCGCTGAATCATTGTGTTGTAGTCTTCCTTGGTAACGATGAAGGGATAGTAGGTCATGCTTGCATCCTTCGGTGTAACGACAAGCGAGCCGTCGGCTGAAGCGACATTGGATATTTCAATCTTAAACTCATCGGTAGCCTTTGCAAGAGTCTTCGCTTCTTTCTTGGTCATGGCACAGGGTATCCCGTCGCTGTCGACTCCCAATACATAGAAATAGTAGGTAGTCGCCTCGGTGAGGCCTTGAATCCATGCATAATAAGGAGCAGTCTGCACAATGTTATATTGCTCGATTATCTTCTTGCGTATTTCTCCTTCCGTGCCTGTAAGCTCTTCGGGAGAAATCAGGATATAGTACTTTACACAATTCTCCGGCTGTGCGACGTCTATCAATATCTTGTCTGTTTGTACTTCGGTAATATCGAAAGTGAACTCCTCCATCTTGAAGGAGGTGAACTTCAGGTCTTTCACTTGGTCTAATATTACAGCCTTGGAAGTTTTTTCCTTTGTTATGAACTTTAGAATTTCATTGCTCCCTGTCTGTCCAAAGACTACAGTGGCAAAGAAAGAAGCCATAAACAGCAATATAGTTTTCTTCATTTGTTTTTTCTCTATAAAGTTGTGATTGTTGAAAATTGGAAAAGCATCAGCATTTTATTCTGCTGGGGTTGTAAACGGAATAACTATAGGTTCTCCTGCAGGAGCTCCTTCGTCTATAGGTATAGCGAAGGCGAAATATTTTCTTCCCGGCTTTCTGTTGGGGAAAGTCTTGGATGAGTCGCCATTCACAACCAATGGATTCACGTCAACTTGGTAGCAGAAGTCCTCGGCCATAGCCTTGTAGTCGCCCTTGAAGGCATTGACGTATGCTTCGCCTTCGACTGCCAAGACGTAGCCTTCGTCATTGGTTGTCTTCGCATTAAGGGTAACGGTTCTTGCCCCGAGGTCGCTTAATGTCAAGGTAATCTGGTTGGTTGTCGGCTTCGCTGCCGGAGTGTTAGCGGTCTTTGTATATACAGGCGTGGTAGGATTCCCGTCTGCATCCATGCCAAAGGCAACAATCATCTGCTTGGAATTCCATCTAAGACGGGTTCCCGTAATGCTTTGCTCACCAGTGTAGAGCTGTCTGTCCATGATGCTTTGCCATGTCTCACCGGGATACATGCTTGCCAGCCACTGCCAATATGCAATAAAATGATTGATTACATCACCACCGTTGCTTTCGGCATTACAATCCTCTATATACTTTTCATAACCGCTGCAAAGGGCTTCGTACTTTCCTGAGAAGTTGTTGGGAACAACTTTGTAAGTAACGGTCGTCGGCGTTGTCTCAATAATCTCAATTCTCAGAAGGTCATCGGCAACCTTACCAGTTCTCACATTAAGTTTGGAAACTCCACTTGGAATTTCATTGCTGTCGAAAGCGAGAGCATATACAATATAGTCCTTTTCTGACTCCAACTCCGTAAAGTCCTTTACATACGACGCATCGGATTCTACTGTCTTATTCTCCAGAAGGTAATCCTTTATTTCGTCGTCGGACAACACCTTTCCGGCAGGAAGGCAGGCAGCATAAAATTTCGAGCAGTTAGGCTGAAGCTCGAAGTCGACGGCAACAGAACTTGAAGTTGCGTATCTTTGCTTAAGGCCTACCTGTGCACTCTCATAATATGCAAATGTAATGGAGTCGAGATCGTCGGTAAGATATGCAATCTTTTCACCCGACTTCATTGTTGCAGTAACTTTATGATATTGCTTGTCACTTTGGGCGTTTGCAACCAGTCCCAAGCTAATGGCCAATAAAAATAGTAGATATTTTTTCATAATTATTTCTTGAATTTGAGTGTGCTGTTGTTTATCTTGAAAAGGTAAATGCCTTCAGGAAGTCCTGATACGTCAACGGGTGTTCCCGCCCACTTGTCATTTTTGCTGATGAGCTTTCCGTCAATGGTATACAATGCCGTTGTGTATTTTTCCCCTTGCTTGTAGCCGTCTATATAGATAAGGCCACTGCCGGCAGGTGAATAGACAATAAGGTCTCCGTCAGGAAGTTTTGTATTCCCAATTCCATCCACAACATCAAATTCAATAGAGGTGATGTTGTCAAACTTGAATAGTTCTCCCTGACTTCCGTCTTTCTTAACGACGGCAATTCCGTCATCATTAAATTTGAACCCTTTCATGTCTGCTACATTGAAAGTTTGGTCTCCTGTAGTCGTCTTGACAATTACTTTCGATGCACTTTGCGCATGAGCGGCAGAGGCAAATGCGGTAGCAAGCATCAGGAAGGTCATGACTCTTTTCTTTTTCATAAAGCTTTTATTTAATTAGTAAATGTGAATAATAGACCACCAGTTATAAGGTCCTTGTCTGGATTTATGTTAGCGGCATAGTTTATTATGTGCAAAGTTAAGGAGAAACAACAAAAGGAACAAATTTTCATGTACTTTTTTCAGCTGACATGCCAAAATAATGCTTGCCTTGACTTTTTGCTTATCAATGTATCGCAATGTGAGCAAGACTTTTCCGAATAATGAAAACGGCACTTTAGGGCAATGAAAACGGCACTTTCATACACTGAAAGTGCCGTTCTCAATTTCGTCATCGCGATGCTTGTTTTTTTATCCAAAACTTATATTCGGTTGACCTGCTTTACTCCCTTTATGGTGCGCAGTCTTTTTATCAGCATGTTTAGTTTGGAGAGGTCGTCGAGCATGACTACAAGATTCCCCGAGAATAGTCCATCATGGGAATCGATATTGATAGACCGCATGACAATCTTCTCATCTTTGGAAATAATGTTCGTGATATTGCTGATGATGCCAATGTCGTCATTGCCGATGATACGGAGAGTTGTGCTGTACTGCGACGAGCCTTTACCGCTCCAACAGGCTTTCACGATGCGGTAGCCGAAGCGTTTGCGCATTTCCGGGGCGTTGGGGCAGTCGTTGCGGTGAATCTTTATGCCTCCGTTGATGGTAACGAAACCGAAGACCGGGTCGCCATAGATGGGATGGCAGCATTTGGACAACGTGAAGTCGATTCCCTTCAGATTCTCGTCGATGACGAGCACGTCGTCATTGTTTCGGGAGAGGATTGCATCGGGATTCTTGTACTCGAAATTTTCCGCACTCTCGGTCTCCTTTGGCTGATTGAGGTTATGGGCGCGGTTGTATACTTTCTGATATTCCTCTATGACGTAGTTCGGGTCAAGTTTCTCGTCGGCAATCTGCTTGTAGAAATCGGACACTTCTTTGAATCCGAGCCTTTTCAGCAGGTGTGCCATAATAGGGTCTTCTATTTCTATCTTTTTGTTCTTGAATCTTCTTTCAAGCATTTCCTTGGCGTAGATTCCTTCCTTGACCTGAGTCTCTTTCAGGGCGAGACGTATTTTTGCCTTGGCACGTGCCGATTTGACGATTTTCAGCCATTCTTGTTTGGGCTTTTGAGAGGAGAGGGTCTGTATTTCTACGGTATCCCCACTATGCAGTTCGGTCTTGAACGATACATTTTTCCCATTAACCTTTCCTCCTACACACTGGTTTCCGAGCTTTGAGTGGATGTGGTAGGCAAAGTCAAGGATGGTTGATCCTTTGGGAAACTTCAACAAGTCGCCTTTAGGCGTGAAGACATAGATTTCCTTTTCGTATAGTCCTAATTTGAATTGGTCCATTACTTCCAAGTTGCTTCCTGCCTCCAATGCGGTGCGAATGGAAGCGAGCCAGTCGTCCATGCCTCCTTCTGCCTTTACGCCTTTGTAACGCCAGTGGGCAGCCAGTCCGTGTTCTGCAACTTCGTCCATCCGCTCTGTCCTTATCTGCACTTCTACCCATTTCTGTTCCGGCCCTAAGACGGTGATGTGCAGACACTCGTAGCCATTCGATTTCGGAACAGATATCCAGTCGCGCAGCCGCTTCGGATTGGGTTGGTACATGTCGGTAACGATGGAGTAGACCTGCCAGCACTGCATTTTCTCTTTTTCAAAAGGCGAATCGAGAATGATGCGGATGGCAAAGAGGTCGTAAATGCCTTCAAAGTTGCACCGTTGCTTCTTCATCTTCTGCCAAATAGAGTGGATGGACTTGGTGCGCCCCTTGATGTGAAACTTCAGCCTGTCTGCTCTAACCGCTTGCCGACAGGTTCAATAAAGCGTTTGATATAGGCGTCGCGGGCCGATTTGGTCTCGTTCAGCTTGTCCTTGATATGGTAGTAGGCATCATGTTCCAAATATTTTAAGGAAAGATCTTCCAACTCGCTTTTCAGTCGGTAGAGACCCAGCTTGTGGGCAAGCGGGGCATAGAGGTAGCTGGCTTCTTCGGAAACCTCGTGCTGCGCTTGCTTGTTGACCGTGTCCCGTATTTGCCTCATCAGGTTGACCCTGTCGGCAATCATAATCAGTATGACGCGCATGTCCTCGGCAAACGAAAGGAGCAGATTGCGGAAGTTTTCGCTTTCGATGACAGGATTCTTCTTGTATAAATTCTGTATGCGTACAAGCCCGTGTATAATCTTTCCCACTCCTTCGCCGAATTGCTGTTCGACATTTTCCAAAGAGCAATAGCCACTCTGTACACCATTATATAATAAGGTGGCAAGAATAGAGTCGCGCTTCAGCCCGATGTCCTTCACTGCTATGATTGCAGTCTGCAGTGAGCACAATATCGGGTTGAGTCCGAAGGTGTTTCGTTCTATCTTGTTGTTTCTGATAGCATCTTCTGCTATCGCGAGCAATTTCTTCTCATCCTCCAAAATCCATGAAGTAGACAGCTCTTGCTTCAGTTCCTCAAACAGGATTAAAGATTTCTGCCTTTCATCTTCTGTGAAAACAAACTTTTCCTCCATATTATATGATTATTTCGTACAAAGTTACGAAAAAAACGGTTATTTATTCCTCATTTTTATAAAAAGTAATTATATTTGCCATACAAATCAACTAAAACATATCTGTATGCTTACACAGGAAGACAGAAAACAAATTGCCGAAAAAGGAATCAGTGAGGAGCAACTCAACGTACAGCTCAAGAACTTTGAAACAGGCTTTCCCTATCTGCGACTGGAAGGGGCTGCTTCGGTAGAGAAGGGCATCATGGTTCCCGATGAATCAGCCTGTATTGAATATAAGAGAATATGGGGCAAGTATAAGAAAGAGGGACGGAGAATAGTTAAGTTTGTCCCCGCCTCGGGTGCTGCCAGCCGGATGTTCAAGGACATGTTTGCCTTTTTGGATGCCGAATACAATGTACCCACGACCAGTTTCGAGAAAGAGTATTTTGCCAATATACACCGCTTTGCCTTCTATGACCATCTTGATGCTGCCTGCAGACGCAACGAGGGGAAGGGAGTAGAGGCTCTCATTGCCACAGGAAAGTATAAGTCGGTAGTTGCCAACATGCTGGGAAGAGATGGGCTGAACTATGGTGGGCTTCCCAAGGGGTTGCTTCTGTTCCACGATTATGAAGATGGTGCACGTACTTCGCTGGAAGAGCATTTGGTAGAGGCAGCCCTCTATGCTGACAGCAATGGCAAGGCTGATATTCATTTTACGGTTTCGCATGAGCATTTGGACTTGTTTAAGGCAAAGGTGGCAGAGTGTAAGGCCAAGTACGAAGCACGATATGGTGTCTCCATGAACATAACTTTCTCCGAACAGAAACCGAGTACTGACACTGTGGCGGCTAATCCCGATAATACACCGTTCCGTAACGAAGACGGTTCCTTGTTGTTCCGTCCGGGTGGGCATGGTGCGCTCATTGAGAATCTGAATGATATAGATGCCGATATTATCTTTGTAAAGAATATAGACAACGTTGTACCCGACCGCCTGAAAGGAACTACCGTCGAGTGGAAGAATGTGATTGCAGGAATCCTTGTCGCATTGCAGCGAAAGGTCTTCGGGTATCTGGAGAAATTGGATAACGGAAACTACCGGCATGCGACTTGGAGAAAATGCTTCGTTTCGTACAGCACGACCTGTGTTGCCGTTGGGACAAGGCGGAGAGTCTGGGGAAAGAGGAGCTTGTCTGCTATCTTCGAAAGAAACTGAATCGCCCCATGCGCGTCTGCGGTATGGTTCGTAATAGCGGTGAACCCGGGGGCGGCCCGTTCCTTACTTATAATACAGATGGAACGGTCAGCCTACAGATATTGGAAAGTTCGCAGATAAATACTGCTGAAGAAACTTATGCCAAGATGTTTAGGAGTGGAACTCACTTTAACCCTGTAGACCTTGTGTGTGCTGTCAAGGATTATAGGGGTAGGCCATTCTGTTTGCCGGAGTTCGTAGATAAGTCGACAGGATTTATCAGTCTTAAGTCGAAGAATGGCAGAGAACTGAAAGCACTGGAGCTGCCGGGGCTTTGGAATGGGGCGATGAGCGACTGGAATACAGTGTTTGTTGAGGTTCCTTTGGCTACATTCAATCCAGTAAAGACTGTCAATGACCTTCTTCGCGAACAGCATCAATAGTAAATAGGTTTGCAGCCTCTCCCTTCGCAATCTCCATCAATGGGAGATTGCGAAAGAGGAGAGGTTTCTTGTTTGTTCTATACGGGACGAAACGTCAGTTCACTGACAGCCATTTGATAAAAATAATGGAATAATTTGGCAGATATTCTTTGGCAATTTACTTTTTTATTGTATCTTTGCACTCGCAACGCCGATATGGCTCAGTTGGTAGAGCAACGCATTCGTAATGCGTAGGTCCCCGGTTCGAGTCCGGGTATCGGCTCACTTTAGTGAGTATTAGCTTTCATGGATATTCAATCGTAGCGTAGTAATTCATCTTGCGGTTTAGTATCTTGGTTTTTGCGGAATTAGCACATCGGTAGTGCACGGGCTTCCCAAGCCTGGGAGGCGGGTTCGATTCCCGTATTCCGCTCTACGCTTCAGCTGTTTATTTCTTCCCTCTTCTTATTTATCTGTGTTAGGTATTTAGACTGGCGAATATTGCAGTTTGGTCTATCTGTTATTTCCATTTATATAGATTTCTGTAAACAAAAATCCCCCATAGTCTGTTATTGACCATGAGGGACTTATATTTGCAGAATATTGATAAAACCTTATCTTATTCTGTCGGCTGCCCTTACCAAGGCTTCGTCGGCAAGAATAGATTTGCGTGCAAGCCATAAAAGGATGAAACCGACCAAAGGCAGGCAAGCTGCAAACTCAATATGGAAGGTGGAATTAACGGCCAAAACCTGACTGAATACGCCATATACAATATACCACCCGACTATCATCAGCATGGAAAATACGCAGAAGCGTGCCTGACGTTTGCGGTTGTGATAGTCGAAAATGGCAAATAGGTTGATGGGGCATGTTGTCAAAAGGATGGCAAACAAGGCCCATACACTGAAATCTTTGCTGCCGTTGCCATCCATTATCCATAGGTTCATCATCAGGCTGTCAGCTGCCAGCTTGTCGGAAACGAATCTGCCAACAGGCAGGCAGAGAGATGCCATGATGGCAATCAATGCCAAGAACAGGAAGATAGTCTGCTTGCGCTGTATCATGGCTTAGTAGTTTTCCTCTTCCTGCCCGTCCTTAGAAGGATCACGCCAGTAAATGTTGCCGTCAATGAACTCCTGCGTTGCCAAGAGGGTTGGCTTCGGGAGTTTTTCGTAATAGCGGCTAATTTCAATCTGTTCGCGATTCTCGAACACCTCCTCCAGAGAATCGTTGTAGGAAGCAAACTCTGCCAACTTCTTACTCAAGTCCTGCTTGATTTCTACAGAAATCTGATTGGCACGCTTGGCTATGATAGCAACACTCTCGTAGACGTTGTCTGTTTCCTTCCAAAGGTCGCGAACATTACGAGTAACTGTGTTGACGGGTGATTTTGATTTCTTGTAATCCATTCTTTTATATGATATTTATTTTATTGTCTCTTGATTAATCCTTCGTTACTTCCTTGCACTTGGCTATGAATTTCTCTGCCGTGGCACGCTCTTTCGAGTCGGGATACTCGTTGATGAAACCATAACATTCGTCCTCTGCGTCTTGGAAGCGTTGCAGTTTCTTTGACTCTACGCTCATCTGTGCCAGTTCGAACTTACTTTTCATTACGAGTATGGCAAAATCCTCGCGCAGATTGCTGTACGGATAGTCATTAAGCGCATTTTCGGCAGTGATGATGCAGGCTTCGTAGTTGTTTCCACCGCTTGTGCAGTTGCCGAAATAAGAACCGAGATTATAGTAGAGCTTGGCACTCAGGTATTCTTTCCGAATCAGTTTGTCTTGCAAGTCAAAGAGTCGCTGCTGTGCCGCTCCCTTCATTACACCATCGGGATAAATGTCAAGGTAGTCCTGAAAGGCGGCTATGGCGGCTATGGTTGGTGTCTGGTCAAGGCGTGGTTCGGGCGTTCCCTCATAGAGCTCTGCCCGATGTAAAACGAAGCCATCTCGGCATAATAGCCGCGTGGATAGGTCTGAAAATATTTCTTGAAAGCCTCGGAAGCTGCCTCATAGTCTTTCAGTCCATATTCGGACATGGCAAGCATATAAAGACACTCCTGCGCATTGTCTGTCCCCTTCTCTATTGTTACCAAGTCCTGCAATAGAGAGGCTGCAAAGCCGTATTTGCCATTGGCAAAACATTCCTTGGCAAACTCATACTTATAAGCGTAATTAGAAGTCTTGTAGACCTGATTGTATTCGTGAGCGCAGCTGGTAAGCAGAATTGCCGCGCAGAATGTTATGAGGAGCTTCTTCTTCATTTTCTGATTTTGAATTGCAAAGTTACACATTATTCTATAAACTAACAAAGAGAGATTGCGAATTTTAGCAAAAAATTACCATTCCTTAGATACTGTCAGTAGTTTTTAGTAACTTTGCCAAGAAACGGATAGCAAGTAGCAGAAACATTGACACAAGATTTAAGTCGTCCGCAAGGTGTTTGTGTCTTAGTTTTCCAACGGGGTAATGGAACGATGAGGCTTTCTTGCTTTCCCATGCTTCCGTCAAAAGTAAAACAATGGACTTTGAATTAATTTCCCAATATCAGCCTACGGGCGACCAGCCTGAAGCTATTCGCGAGCTTTCTGAAGGGATAGAGCGCGGAGACAAAAGCCAAGTGTTGCTCGGCGTAACGGGTTCGGGCAAGACCTTCACGGTGGCAAACGTCATTGCCAACGTACAAAAGCCGACGCTTATCCTGTCGCACAACAAGACGTTGGCGGCCCAGCTGTATGAGGAAATGAAAGGCTTCTTCCCTAACAATGCCGTAGAGTATTACGTATCTTACTACGACTACTATCAGCCCGAAGCCTATCTGCCAACTACCGATACATACATTGAGAAAGACTTGGCCATCAACGACGAGATTGACAAGCTCCGCCTGTCTGCCGTGTCTTCACTGCTCTCGGGCAGGAAAGACGTTATCGTCGTGTCGTCCGTCTCGTGTATCTACGGTATGGGCGGTCCCGTGGCTATGCGCTCCAGTGTTATTCGTATTCAGAAGGGACAGACGATTGACCGAAATGAGTTCCTTCGTCGCTTAGTCGACGCTCTCTATGTGCGCAACGACATCGATTTGCAACGCGGAAACTTCCGCGTGAAGGGTGATACGGTTGATATTGCCATGGCATACAGCGACAGCGTGCTGCGGATAACGTGGTGGGATGATGAGATAGACTCCATAGAAGAGGTTGATTCTGTTACCTTCCACCGGCAGGCAGCCTTCGAGGCATACGAGATATATCCGGCCAATCTGTTCGTTACGTCGAAAGAACAGACCGAAAATGCCATCCGCATGATTCAGGACGACTTAGTGAAGCAGGTGGATTTCTTTACGGAACTGGGCGATAGGATAAAGGCACAGCGCATCAAGGAGCGCGTGGAGTATGATATGGAAATGATAAAGGAGCTGGGACATTGTTCCGGCATAGAGAACTACTCGCGCTACTTTGACGGACGGGAACCGGGGCAACGCCCCTACTGCCTGCTCGACTTTTTCCCCGGTGACTATCTGATGGTCATCGACGAGAGCCACGTCAGCGTACCTCAGATTTCGGCCATGTATGGCGGCGACCGCGCCCGGAAGAGAAACCTCGTAGACTATGGTTTCCGTTTGCCGGCGGCCTGCGACAACCGTCCCCTGAAGTTTGAGGAGTTCTGTAGCCTTATCCATCAGGTCATCTATGTATCGGCTACTCCTGCCGATTTTGAGCTACAGGAATCGGAGGGCGTGGTTGTGGAGCAGGTGATTCGTCCGACAGGATTGCTTGACCCGGAAATAAAGATACGCCCCTCGGAAAACCAGATAGACGACTTGATGGAGGAGATACTCGTCCGTGCTGAAAAAGATGAGAGGGTTCTCGTTACGACGCTGACTAAGCGCATGGCGGAAGAGCTGACGGAATTCCTGCTCAACCACGATGTCAGGACGGCATATATCCACAGCGATGTTGCCAGTCTTGACCGTGTGAAAATCATCAACGGCCTTCGGGCGGGTCTCTACGACGTCTTGGTGGGGGTGAATCTTCTCCGCGAGGGGCTTGACCTGCCGGAAGTGTCGCTCGTTGCCATCCTCGATGCTGACAAGGAGGGTTTCCTGCGCAGTCATCGAAGCCTCACTCAGACAGCCGGACGCGCTGCACGAAATGTCAACGGAATGGTGATAATGTATGCGGATGCGGTTACCGACAGCATGCAGAAGACCATTGACGAGACCATACGCAGGCGAACCAAACAGCTGAAGTACAACGAACTGCATCATATTATCCCGAAGCAGATAGTCAAGGACATAAAGGGCACGCTGCCGACGGGTGAATCTTCAAGAAATGCATTGTCAGCCTCGGTTACCAATACTATCAAGGGAGCATACGTGGAGCCGAACTTTGGCATGTTGATGGCCGCTGACCCGATTGTCCGGCAAATGACACGCGAGCAGTTGGAGAAGAGCATTGCCAATACGACCAGCCTGATGAAGAAGGCTGCCAAGGAACTCGACTTCCTACAGGCTGCACAGTATCGCGACGAAATTCTCCGCTTGCAGCAAGAGTTGGAGACGAAATAGCATATACTTTCCAAATCGATATGCTGCGTTGATGCCCTGAAAGGCTTCCCCGACGACATACAGAACGTATTCCCCGATACGAGGTGTCCAACTATGCGTTGTCCTCAAATACGTAACTCTATCAAATACGATGGCAACAAGCATGAGAAGGAGTTCCTCCGTGACCTTAAAACGGTATATGGTGCCGTTGGCAAAGAAACTGCGGAAACGCAGTTGGACACGCTCGAAGGCAAGTGGGGAGAGATGTATCCTATCGTCGTAAAATCATGGCGTGACAACTGAGAGTGCCTCACGGAAGGCTTCCAGTATACACCTGCCATACGCAAGTTGATATATACAACCAACACGGTAAGAAGGGCACCACAGGCAAATGGGTTTAGGTTACAAAGAACAAAGGGGTGCTTCCTTCCGATACTTCTCTCGAGAAACTTGTGTATCTGGCATACCGGAACATACGTGAAAAGTGGATTATGCCACTTGCTAACTGGGAACAGATATCACAACAACTGGCAATAAAATTTGGAGAACGTTTTGAAATCATGTAACTTTGCCTCGGAGAAAAGGCTCCTCATCTGCCCAACACGATTAAAAATTGTGTCATCTGAATAAGGTGAAATATAAAGGATTAGGGGCTTGACACAGTTAAAATTATACTACCTGTAGAATAGATTATTCAGCCTACTAAATGTCCATTACGCCAAAATTTTAAGCTTTTATGATTGGGCTTTTTAATGCAAGTTCCAAAACGAAGTGCAATAGAAGAGTGTCCCTCGCCGAGAGATGCAGACGTTCTCGAAGCGTAGCGAGAGGTTGTCTGCATCTCTCGGCGAGGAAAAAGAAACAACCAGCAATACAAATTAAAAAAGGAGACCGAAGTCTCCCCAAGATTAACTAACTTTGTATTGCTTATGTACCATCAATTAATCTCGGAGCAAAGGCCGCAAATTTTCGCCTTACTTCAAAGGAAAACAGCAAGAAAAGAAATTGCCGCCATCGTCGGCATCAGTCAGGCAACGCTGTCACGTGAAATCAAACGCAACAGCACGCCGTCGGGAAAGTATATCTGGATGAAGCGCACGATGTGGCCATGGAACGCAGGAGGCGGACGGTGAGCAACTCCAAACTCTCATACGAATTAGTCTGGAGAATCAAGGAATACATCGTTAATGACCAATGGTCTCCAAGGCAAATATCGGGGTATCTGCGTGTTAACGAAGGGATCAAGGTATCTCACCAGTCCATCTATAACATCATCCACAAAGACACAACAGGGGAACTTGCCAGGCACACAAGGCATAAGATGAAATACAGACATCGTCCCAAGGGGGGGATATCTTCCTGTCAAAGACAGGGTGAGCATCCATGAAAGAAGCAAGGAGGTTGACGGGAAGAGATTTGGAGATTTCGAGATGGACCTGATCCTCGACCCTGCCCAGCACGCCATACTCACACTGGTGGAGAAATCAACCAATATGTTGCTTATGCAGAAACTGCCATGTGGGAAGCAGTCAAAGCCTTTGGCAAAGGTGGTTAGGAAACTGCTCTTGCCATACAAGCACTGCCTGAAGACCATCACCACTGACAACGGACCGGAATTTGCGGCGCACAAGGACATCACAAGGTTCTTAGGGGTTCCAGTGTACTTTGCGGATCCATATTGTTCATGGCAAAAGGGAGCCATTGAGAATACAAACAAGCTAATCAGACAATATATACCTAAAAAGGAGTCGTTTGAGAACTATACGGACAAGAGAATTATGGCCATACAGAAGAAATTGAATGAAAGACCAAGGGAAAAACTAAACTTTTCAACACCAAAGTGCGAGTTCTTCAAACAGGTGTTGTAATTTTGCACTTGCTGGTTGACTCTACATTAATCCATAATTTTGATAGTTAGATTAATAAAAATAGAATAAAATTTGCAAGTTCTAATATTTTTCTCTACCTTTGCAACCACTTTCGGAGAAATAAAAGATAGAGATGCTTTAAAAGTCATTTTCAGGAGAGATGGTAGAGTGGTCGATTACAACGGTCTTGAAAACCGTCGTACCGAGAGGTACCGGGGGTTCGAATCCCTCTCTCTCCGCAGACAAGGGCGTAAATTAGCGAGTTACGTGATTTACACCCTTTATTACACCCCAAAATTAATGTCTTGGAAAGACATATTATACTCCCAAATTGTATAGAAGCAATATGACTATTCTGCTATTGCTATTATGTTTTTAAGATACAATAATTATGTGATACATCAAAAATTCTCGACACAACCACATTTTTTGCTTTATCTATTGTCTAAATAATAAAAAAACACTACCTTTGCAATACAAATTGCATTGTGTTTAACATGTAATATTAGTATTGATTTCTAAATAAGTATAATAAAAAAAGAATATAAATTACAAATATCCTTGACTCGACTGGAGTATCTGAACTAGCATCTCAAAATTCCTTTAGGTCGGCCAAATCTTGGATATTCACGTCTCTTAGAGGGTGTGGATGTAAAAGATTGTTACCTAAAGTGGGCTATGCTAGGCCTTGATACCAATAATCCTCTCCACGCCCTCTTTTTTAAGGAATAGAGGGTGTGTTTATGTCTATAGAATTTATAATGGTAGCAAATGAATTAAAAGAGGTCGAGTCTCTTCGTAAAAGTCTTGAGGAAAGTTTGACAAAACTTATCCAAAAAGTTGGCAAAGTAAGCATTGGCAGACTTGAGCAGTTCCCATTTGGTTGGAGAAAAGCAGCAAAAGGTCGCACCGTTTGGAGAATCATAGAGGAACTTATTACACAGAATCTTGAGGTTCACCATAATGAATTTGGAATCTCAAAAGTAACAGCTTCTGATTCTGAGGTTTCTGTATATGATATGAAATGTGAATTTGATGGCCACAGCCCTTTGTATATTAATATTAAGTCTGCTGTTTTAGGTGGAAAAAGAACAAAGGATGATATCTCGAAAGCTGAGGGCTTGATTAACTTCTACAAAGAAGATCCTAATCATATTTTTATGATAGCTACATTTCTTATTAAATTTAATGAAGATATGAGCATTGAACTTACCAAAGTTGTAGTTATGCCTATAGCTTGGATTCCAGACCTCTATGTAAATCCAAGTAATAATGGAAATCTTCAATCTTCATATGCAAAGGATTTAGATAAAATTAAAAAGAGAACGAATGCGACTTTTATAGAAGAATTAAAGAAAGAAATACAAGTTGCAGAAGGCAAAAAGAAATAAAAAGGGAAGGTCAAACGACCTTCCCTAAATTTCTAACAAAATCCTTTACCTTTGATTTACTTTGTTCAGATATTCCCGATGAATTGAAAACAATAATATCAATAATCTGAATAGCTCGTTCTTCTAATAAAATACCTGATATAACATTTTTTGCAACTTCTTCCAATTTGTGCTTCTCATTTTCTGAAAACTCAATCATCGGAATCCTTGATACATATCCGGAAGTAACCATATTTGAACGTATTATTACTCCTCTAACAAAATACGTAACTAAACTACTGTTTAAATATGAAATTAGCCAGTAAATATTTTCTTTTCCTGGAAAAATGGTAGCATTGACTCCAGATACAGCATTTCGGGGTTTGTATACAGCACTAAATGGTAGTCCCATTGATGAACATGCTATTCCTTCATCCCTTAAAAAGCCTTTATTTCGAATCATAAAGTTTTTTACTTTGAGCGATTCCTCCATATAATCATCAATTATATAAGCATCTGGTTCTGCTTTAAACTTTCGTTTTGCGGGGTTTTTATAAAATGGTATGTTAAACCCTTCTTTAATTTCTTTTGATAGATACTTTTCATCATTTCCTGTAGATATGCAAGTAACACATTTGTATTGCTTACCCAAGGATATGTTATATTTGAACAAATTAATAATATCTGATTCTAAATCTATAATAAATTGATTAAGTTTAAGTTCTTTTCCTAACCTGATGTCATCAAGTGCACATGTTTTGAACTGATGGTTATTCAATCGCTCTTTAAACTCCTCAACACAATTAGGACGATTCATAATTTTTACATACCCTTGATATCTGCGTCCTTTTTGCAAGATTAGTAAACACGTTCTAACATCTGCCCCTTGTGACCAAAATAAATTATTGGGGCAAAGAAGTAACTGATGAATAGAACATTCTGTGAAAATTTGCTCTCTAAGTTTTGCATGGAGGGTAGCTGTCAAAAAAGAGTCTGATATTATAACTCCAATAAGACAGCCTTCCTTTGCTATACTTATCATAGCCGACAAAAACATTGAGTACATATTATAAGCACCTACTGGGAATGCCAATGATAACTTCCTTTTATTATCCTTAATATAGGAAACTTCGTGGCAGTTATAAGGTGGATTAGCTATAATATAATCATACTCATTACATTGCATAGGAAGGCTTTGTAATCTCCCAATATAAAACTGAAGAAAGTCTTTACACGTGAAGTTAGAATACTGATGTTCGCCATAATCTATTATGTCGAATGAATCAATATTCTTTTTTTATTATAGAAATACTTTAACAGTTCCTCTTTTCCAGTGGCTGGGTCAAGCACATTTAATCCATACGGATTTATGCTTAACATTTCATTGGTTAAATATTCGGCAATAAAATTAGGAGTTGAATAATATCCAACCTCTCGTCTATCTATACCTTCTTGATTTATGAGAGTTTTTACTTTTCTTGCCATCTTATTTTACTAATTCTTTGGGTGAAACATTGAGCAAGTCTGCCACCTTGAAGATAATAGCGAGGTTGGGTTGCTTTCGGTTGCAAACATAAGCATTGGTAATACTGAAGCTCATACCCAACTCTTTGGCGAGCCACGTTTGGGTGATGCCTCGTTTCTTCAAATGCTCCTTGATAAGGTTGCTATGCTCTTTCTTCTGTCCCATTAGATGATTGTTTATCTTGATATTGATTACAAAGTTATGAACTTATAATGAATAAAACAAAGAAAAATAGAGCTTTAATGCGACTCAAATGATTTTTTCTTTTTGTGAGGACACAAAAGTAATTTCTTAAGTAGTCAATGATGATTGGAAATGAATATGCCTTTGTCCGAAACCATCCACTTTTTGAGTATGTATTGAGCGTTTTTGACCGTTGTTGATTTCCTTACATTTCCCTATACTTCCCGCTATATCCCAGCCTCTTGGAATAACATCAAACGCCCTCTACTTTTGCATCGTCAGACCTGACTGAATGCCCTATGCGCAAGGGTGAGTTATTCATTTTAAAACAATCGAATTATGACGATAAACGAATTACTGGGCAAACCTGTGTGGCAGATGACTGGTGAAGAACTGCTTTTCCTTGCACAACACGGCAATGTGTCCTCAAGTGAAGAAAAGGGTAAGGCTTCCTCCAAAGAAGAAAAACGATATGTGTACGGCTTGGCTGGCATCGCACGCCTCTTTGGGTTCAGTCTGCCCACTGCCAATCGCATCAAACAGAGTGGGAAAATCAATCGTGCCATTACGCAAGTGGGTCGCAAGATTATTGTGGATGCTGACCTTGCGCTGGAATTGGCAGGACGAAAGACGAGAGGACGAGGATGAACACGACAGATTATGAAAACATTTGGAAAGCCTCGCTTATCCATGTTACGGACGAGTTCTCGCTTCCGCCCGTAGTGCTGCAAGCAGGCGAAGCCATCATTGGCACGCTGGGCAATTTCAGTGTATCAACAGGCAAGGCGAAAGCAAAGAAGACCTTCAACGTGAGTGCCATCGTTGCTGCAGCCCTTATCAATGGGCAGGTGTTGGAGTATAAGGCTTCCTTTCCCGAATGTAAGCGCAATATCCTTTACTTTGATACAGAACAAAGTCCTTACCATTGCCAACTCGTGATGCAGCGCATTCTGCGATTGGCAGGACTACCGATTGATAGAGAGCCGGAGCATTTGAAGTTTAGCCATCTCAGAGCCATTGCCGATCCCAATGAGCGTAGAGAAATCATTCGTTACGCCATTTACAATACTCCTAACGTGGGCTTGGTGGTCATTGACGGCATTCGTGATTTGATGCTTGACATCAATAACTCAACGGAGGCGACTAAATTGGTGGGTGACCTGATGCAGTGGACGAGCGAGCAGAATATCCACATTCAAACCGTCTTACACCTCAATAAAGGCGACGACAATGCACGAGCATATAGGAACGGAACTCAACAACAAGGCAGAGACAGTCTTACAAATCACGAAAGACAACACGCTGCCAGAGCGAAGCATTGTAGCCCCTACCATTATTCGCTCCAAGCCCTTTGAAAAATTCGCTTTTCGGCTCAAGGAAATGGAAGATGAGGTGTGCGTTCCCGAAATCGATTCGACCTATACGGACAATGAGCGCAAGCCACACCGCTATTCCTACCATGAGCTAAGCGATACCGAGCATCGAAAAGCATTGGAACGAGTCTTCTCTACGAGTGAGATCTTGCCATATAGTAAACTTATTATGGCTCTCAAAGAGATTTATACAGAGGTTGCGAAGCAATCTTATGGGCAAACAAAACTCAAAGAACTCTTGCAATTTCTGCTCAATAAAGGCATAGTGGTCAAGGAGGAACGAGGAAAATATCGGCTCAACAAAGATTATCAACCCTAAAACCATTGGTCGGTCGGACACAGGCTATATATACCTGAACCAACCCGACCAAAGAAAAACAAGTTTGGTCGGTCGCAAATGGATGCCTATAGTGTACGACCGTCCGACCAAACAACCAGCCTCAAAAGAAAAAGGCTGACTGTTATTCATTTCAAACGTCAAAACAAAATCACAATGGATATACAATATATCAAGCAAATCGCAATTACAGATTATTTGCAACAACAGGGCTATGCGCCTGCACGAGTACATGGAATTCACTATTGGTATTGCTCTCCACTCCGCAACGAGCGCACACCGTCATTCAAAGTCAATACCGAGCGCAATCAGTGGTATGACTTCGGGACAGGTGAGCATGGCGACATCATTGACCTTGTCTGCGCTTTGTTTCGTTGCTCTATCAGCGAAGCCATCGACCGACTTAGTGGTGCAAAACAAGTAGCGCATCAAGGATTTTCTTTTGGCGGTGAAAGAAAAAACTTCGAACGCAAATTGGAAATCTTCTCAGCGCATCCACTTTCCAATCCTAATTTGCTACGCTATCTTTCGGAGCGCACCATTCCTCTTTCCATAGCCAGCACCTACTGCTCGGAAGTCCTATTCCAAAATATGAATCGGAAATACTATGCCATTGGATTTGCAAACGATGCTTTGGGATGGGAAATCCGCAATATATATTTCAAAGGATGTATCGCACCGAAGGCAGTTACAACGATAAAAAGAGGTACTGACCGCTTGCAAATCTTTGAGGGCTTCATGGATTTTCTCTCATGGCAAACGCTTAATCCTTCTTCAATGAGCGATGCCATTGTTCTTAACTCTTTGGCACTTTTGCCACGTATTAAAGAGCAAATAATGGGCTATCAAGAAGTAGAAGGTTTTCTGGATAATGACGATGCCGGGCGTAAATCTTTTGCCGTTTTGAAGCAAATATGTCCGCAAATCGTTGATGGTTCTACACGCTACCGAGAGCACAAAGATCTTAACGAATGGCTCGTAGCTCAATCCAAAATCAAAGAGAAACAGGTGTTATTACCGACCACGAAGCGTGGCATTAGAAAATAACGTGTATTTGGGAAGCAAGTTTGTGTTTTGAGTATCTCAAAACCTACTTGCTCCCACCGTTGCGAGGTAAAAATCCCGTTGGTCTCATCAAAAAATATAATTTATGGAACAGAAGAATAAAGGTGGACGCCCCACCAAAACTTTATCAGAGAAACGAAAGTATCAAGTGCTTCTTCGGCTCAACACCATGGAATATTACACCTTGTTGGGCAAAGCACGAGAAGCCTCCCTTACTCGCACCGAGTTTTTGCGACGGCTCATCGCAAAAGCAGAAGTCAAGAGCCGAATCAAGCCGGAGGAAATGCAACTTATCCGCACAGTTTCGGGTATGGCTAACAATCTTAATCAGATAGCCCATCGACTCAACGCCTTTGGCATCACTAAACTCAATGAAGACTTGAATGCACTGAAAACGCTCATTCATGAACTCATCAAACGCTTGAAACTATGATAGCCAAGATTATCAAAGGTGCAGACTTCGGAGGTGTTATCAACTATATGCTCAGTAAACAGGAAGGAAAAGCTATGGTTCTAGCGAGTAATAACATAGGTTTTACCGACCAAAACCTATGCGCCCACGAGTTTACTCTGCAAGCCTCCATGCGCCCGAACGTGCAGAAGCCAGTCTGCCACACGATACTCTCATTTTCTGCCAGCGATGCCGAGCGACTAACGGACGATATGATGGTAAAGATTGCCAATGAATACTTACAGAAGATGGGCTATGGCGACACGCAGAGCCTTATTGTAAGGCACAGCGACCGCCAGCATCCGCACTTGCACATTTGTATCAATCGCATTGGCAATGATGGCAGGACCATCAGCGACCGTAATGAGAAATACCGCTCTATAAAGATTTGCCGAGAACTAACCGAGCGTTATGGTTTGACCATTGGAGAGGGGAAGAAGGCGGTAAACCGCCACCGACTGCGAGGAGAAGATAAATTACGCTATGAGATATTCGATGCCATCAAGGCTATATTACCTCAATCGCAGAACTGGAAAGATTTTGTTTCAGGCTTAGAACAACAGGATGTTGCCACTCATTTCAAGACGAAAGGTAATACAGATGTAGTGCAAGGAATCATCTTTGAAAAGGACAGTTGCAGTTTTAGTGGCTCAAAGATAGACCGTTCCTGCTCTTTCTCGCGCCTCAATGCTGAGATAGAGCGAAACATCCAACAAGCGCAACTGCATTTATCGAAAGAGCCGATGGCACATTCGACAGATGAAAATACTTTTACTCCCGACTTATCCGATGCACTTAGTGAAATCTTTACGATGCCGATTCCAAGTAGTGGTATAGACGTTGATGAACTTCGCTTCCAAAAGAAACTTCGTAACAAAGCCAACCGCAAGCGTAGAATTTAATCACCTCAAAATAACAATCGTATGAATAATGAAATAGCCCCAGTTCTCGATATGCTCGAAGAACTTAAACAAGAATGCAAAGCCATCAGCAAGGCGCAAACAGAACTACGTACCACGCTTGCAAAACAGCCTACCTGCACAAAAGCAGAGCGCACCACAACGCAAGAGACCGTACAAATCCATCTTTCTAAAGAGACGCAAGCCAAAATCAAGGAGCACCAACTTTTTGTTTTGGAGGCTCTCTCGCAATCAAACAAAAGACTCGACCGAAGTTTGAAGCCTTACAACAACTTATCAGCGAGCAACAGAAGCTCGTAGAGTATAAGAATTACTCACTCTTTGCTAGTGTGCAATTAGCCGAGCGCATGTTGCTTCTGTTAGTTTGCGGACTGGTCATGGTCAGTTGTTGGTTCTTCGCCATGGGAGCCAACCAACTTCAAACCGCCTCCGATTACGACCTTCGCTACCGCTATCTGCGTATGCAAAGCAAAGCCACCACCACTGACTTCGCCCATCTCGACAGCATCTTTATCACACATCGCAATCCCAAGGCCATTCAGCAGATGCAACAGAAGGTTGCTGATTACGAGCAAGCCCTGCAACGGCAAGTGGAGTTGTTGTTGCAGCAGGATAAGATAAAGCAAGAACAAAGCGAGCTAAAGAAGTTATTGGGAAAATAAGTGGCTTCATAATAATATATGTCCTCAATGTCTGTACACCTTACAGAGAGTATAAAATCTTCCAAAACATGGCTTTGGGATGATTTTATGGCTTAAACTTTCATTTGGTAACTTATGGATATTCAGATAAATTATAGGTACTATTATCATTTTATTCTTTTATCCAATTCACATTTCCCCCTTCGCCATATTTGGCGCAGAAAGAGTAAGTTTTGTAATTAGGTACAACTGTAGTGCCAACTATAAGCTGTCGTTCAGCAGAGATTGTCCAATACAAGGTATAACCTTTTGTACGGAGGAATTCCTCCAGCACAGTTCTGCGAATATGCAATCCTTTTGGTATACCTGCACGATAATGTATGGTGGAAGCATAGAAAGAAGCCAAATGATTTTCCGTTCCATAGGTAAAGCAAGCATGACCTTTGAAATGAAGTTCCATAGTGTTCATCAGTTCGGGGCAAGGTAGCATATTTTCTTCTCTATATTCATCGCCAAGCCCCATAGCATCTTCTTGAAGTTGGGTATAGTTGGTCAGCATTACACGGCATGGACATTTACCATCACCGGCTGACACATAGAGCCATTCCTCATCTTCTGCACTGACATAAGGCAACATCCAAGGATATTCAAGTAGACGGATATCTATGCTTTGTCCAGAAGCTGGCATTGCTCTTCCGCTGAAGTTTTGCCTTGCTATCCATGATTCAAACTTCTGTGCATCTTCATTGCGGACAAAGAATGTTTCGTAGGACAAATAGGCATCTTTATGCTCTCCATTCGCGGGAATTTTGGAGAAAATATTAAATAACAACAGCCACTTGTTATCCTCGCCCACAAAGAAGTGTTGACAATCGTCTGTTGTAACTGGTTGCTCAACCCAGTCGGTATCCGACATTTGCTTATCTAGCACGAATGGTGACTGCTTATCCAATACATCAGCTAACTCAGCATCATCTATCAATTCTGTGGTCAAAGTGACATCAAAGTCGTTCTGTATGGAACTGTACCACGGATAAGGAGGGCGGAGTATGCGCTTATTACCACCTACCTCATAGTGCCACCTATCAGTTATAGCAAAAAGATCCATCAGTTGTGCTTCTACCGCAAATAGTGCTTTCCACTGATATTTCTTTCCTATTCGCTCACGCTGGTTATCATATCGCCCCGATGAATGCACTCCATTATCCTGTTCACCTAAATCATCATTCCAGCCCAAAATGTTAATTTTTTGAGCCACCATAGATTGCAACTGAGCGAGTGGCAGCATAGATGGAATGCCGTTTTGGTTATGTGGCATCAGGGTGTAAATCCTACTCTCACTATTTGTATTAAAGCCCAATATATAACGATGGAAATCAGAAAATCCACACAATGAATATCTAAGTTTTCGGGAACCATCTGTACGACCGAAGTAATCGTCACCTATCTCTATTGTAGCTAGGGATATCTCTTCTTGTGGATTGTAAGGAGCAATGCCTTAGAAAAGAGGTCTATGCCATCGTTCTGCGTCTTGGAAAACAGTAGTATCTTCAACAACCATTCGCGTACTCTGACATCCTCTACAGGCTGTTTGTCTTGGAAATGATAATCACGAATAAGAATCGATACGGTTTTGGAAAGTTTCACATCCCGCAAAAGAAGTAATGCGCCATATATTGCATTATAAAGCCCCTCCAAGATATAAGTATCTTTGGCAGAATGGAAATCACGTATCAACAGTTCAAACAAGTCGCTATGATGACAAAGTATGCGACACAGCTTCCGCTTGGCATGTGCCTTATCACAGGATGCGATGATGCGCAACTCCAAGCCAAAAGATAGGCTTCCACCTTATATTCTTGTTCGTTCACTTCTTCGGTATAAAGCACTGACTCTTCGTAATACTCATTGACTACAGGTGTCCACTTGAGATCCAACTCCGCTTGGTTCTGTACATTTAAAGATTGATGTAGTGTTTTTAAGAAACCATTGAGCGAATGCAAGGATACGCTGAAGATGAAACGGTAACTTAATGTCTTCTCTGCTTCCTGCCAAAACTCATTTAAAAGTTTCTGTTCAATTGGATGGTAATGCCATTCTAACCCTTCAATAAAACATTGTTGCAGAAGAGCATTATTCCCTATCCTCTTTTCTTCAATAATCTCCTTTTTCTCAAATATCTCTGGCCAAAGAATCGTGATATAGGTTAGAAATTGATAAAATCCCTCCTTGCTAAGTTTTTCTTGCTCGTAGCACTTAATCCACTCTTTGAGCTGGGTTATTTTAGCTTGCTTATCCGATCTGGTGGTTAGAAATACAATGGCTCGCATTACATCCTCCATCTGCTCGTATTCAAACTTCACAATTAACTCTTCGCCCATATAGTTCGTTGCATAATTCCAATCTGCCAAAAGTAGACCTTGAGCCATTAAATTATACAGAAGAGACTTGCTCCAAGTACGATTTCTACAGAGTTGATTGGACACAACTCTTGCTTTTTTGCGAGTGATAGGATGGAATTTGTAGGTAAATACCGATAAGTGAGCCAATCGGCAGAGGTAATGCCAAGTGATATTCTGTTCTGGGTCTTCATCCACGCTTTCGCCACAGTCTCTTCACGCATATGGATGTACTGGCGATATAATACGCCCAATGACCCTAACCATCTTCTATCGTAATATGGCATTGAAACATAAGTTTCACAGAAGATACTCAAAAAAAGCCCATTCTTGAATCCAAAAAGATTCTTGTCATAATCGATATTATAGGCTTCAAAATATTTATTCACAACATCTTGATTATTCTCCAGCCCAGGAAGATACTGCATTCTGTAACCCCATCTGTTTAACTTGTATTTTTCGTGAAATGGCTTTCTCACTGTAACAACTAATGCCAAGTTGGGATATTTGTCTAATTCTGTTTTCAATACCCCCAAACTCTCACACCAATAGGAATCGTCAAGACCTTCATTGAGTGCATCAATAATGAATATATAGCGTCTTGTACCAATATTTATTGCATCCCTTTCGGCTTTTTTCTGTAACTCTTCCAAATAACTCTCATTTTCGAAGTTGAAGATTTTGCGGATTTCAGCAATAACACCTCCTCTGTCCTTGTTGAACTGAATACCAAAGCACAGATATACATTCGTTTCTTTGATGATTTGCGAGGCAATGCTACATATATTGTGTGTCTTGCCGCATCCGGCAGGACCGTAAATGCAATAAACTTTTTCTTGTTTGTTGACCACATATAGAATACTCTCACGTATTTGCTTCCAAGAAAGCAATTCCTTTTTCAACGCAACCTCTACAGTTTTCCAATTTTGCGTGTCATTTTTAAGACGTTCCATGTCGCGCTGCATCCCGATGTTGTAATCCAACTCAGGCAAGGTTTTATCAGCAGGGGTGACGAATAGTGCAGGATTCGTTTTTTGCAAACTAAGAAATACTTGCTTGCCCGTGCGAAGTATCTCTTTATGCTTCTCCAGATTCCGAATGTCCCACAAATTGGCAAACAGTGTTTCAAAAGATTGGTTAGGCACATCCAACTCTGGTTTATACCGATTTCCCGCCAATGCTATCTGCTTGCGTAGTTTTTCGGCACACTCTTTTCTGCCATAAGCAATCTCTTGAAATTTTATATAGTCAGATTCGGCAGGCACACTTTGTGCCTTTAATTCAGCTTCAACGCTCTTTATGCTTATAAAGCCGATATGGCTATCCAATATATTTGTCACAATGCCGATTATCTTATTACCATCTGTATATACTGGTGATCCAGAGAAACCTGCGTATTCTGTAAGATGCTTCTCGTCTTCAAATACGGCATAGGCATCAAAATCACCATTTAATGCTATATAAGTTTCATCCACCCTTATCTTGACCGACTGGCCAACAGCTTGACCTATCAAAGTACTAGGATAACCCCAAAATCTGAAGTGCGTTTTCGCCTCTATCGGCATACTAAGCAGCGAACCATATTTATGGCTCACAGCCACGTCTTTCAACTTCAATATGGCAATATCCTTTCCATGTTTTACTATTGTAAGTTCACACTCATATTCCTTTTCCTCAATTTCCACATATATAGAATTGCCGTTTAGGGCAGAGCCGACCACATGAAATGCCGTAAGCAGTTTATTGACATCCACAAAGAAGGCAGTTCCCCTTTCCGTACCACATTCCACTTTGTAAGTGATCGAAGGTATTGTACTGATATTGCTCATAACGTTATTTCATTAATTTGTTCCACGTCTATTTCTATCCCCTCTTTCTTTAGCATCTGAACCTTTTTTTTCATCTTATTATAGATGTCGTTTTTGTAATAGGTTGAGTTAAAGCATAATATACGTTTTTTTATTGTATTCAATAAAGGTTGATAGATGATATTAACAATGGCATGCAAGTGCGGTGCAGAACTTGTGTATCCGCAGAATATCCAGTTTGGGCTATCAATATGCTTCAATAGTTCTTTTGATAAATTGGCATCGCTTCCATGATGAGGAACTTTGATTGCATCAAAATAGATTTTCTCATTCAAAGGGATTTGATTTTTTTCCTTATAAGCTTTTATTCCTGTTATCACGATTTCTGAAGAAGCATCTCCCAAGAGAAGAATTTTCTTATCGCCTAATTCCCAGACAAATGCGATGCTACCTCTATTGGTCTTAGAAGTACCTTCTCTATCAGGCTTTCCATATTCAGCTTTCATTGTGCTAATAGAAGTGGAGATTTTGTTCTCAAGGAGCAAATTTTTATGATTATAGAGCAACGAGAGTAACTCAAATAATTCCGCCCCTTTCTCTTTCCCTTGTTCAAGCGGATATTTCTTATAAAACTTCCTTGCAAATTCATCAAGAATATGTTTGTTCAGTTCATCGATAGCAGTTTGGGTAGGTGATACTATAAACATTTTCCCCAATTCACCTAAAGTAAGGTATTCGCTAGTAATGAATGTTAGATTTTTATTCCAAGCATCCTTCCAATTTCTTTGAATCAATGTAGATAACGCCAATACATCTTTTGCTGCAACGGTATGTTCGGTCCTTGGTTTCCATGTGGGAATAATGGTCTTTAATTTTTCAATCTGCTCCTTCTCAAAAACAGTAAGTTGTTCAATCTGTTGGTCCTCTTCCTTCTTTGCGAAAAGATTGTTATAAATGATATGGCCTATTTTAAGTTCTGGCATTTGATTCAGCATATTGCAAATACCATCAATGTGGTCTACGTCAATATGTGTCACCACCAAATAGTCTATATGGCAATGAAGCGTATCTGTAACAATAGCCTTTATCTCAGGGGTAAACACATGGCAGTCCACCATCATTGAGAAAAAAGTACCATCATCTTTAGCTGCAAGGCAGAAAATGCAGTCACCATTACCAGAAGTGGGGAAAAGAAGTTTCATATTATGATAGATAAATATTATCAACACCTTGGGCGTTGGAATACAAGCAGTGGATGCCGGCTAAAACACTCCAATGTGAACGGATTAGAACAAACTACTCAGACGATTTCTCCTTTATCAACTATCTTCGACAATTCTTCCTCTACTTCCTCTACCGTAGGCAGAGCTGATTTCAAACTATCAGGGATTGCCTTTGTGAGTTGATAGTCGCTCACACCGATTGGCTGGTCGTAGCCCGAAAGGGCATATTGTGCTACCACTTTATCACCACCATTGCAGAGGAGCAAGCCGATGGTCTTGTTGTCATGTTCGCCACGAAGGGTATTGTCCACAACATTGATGTAGAAGTTAAGTTGACCCATATATTCGGGCTTAAATGGTGTGGCTTTAAGTTCGATAACTACGTATGCGTGTAGTTGGATATTATAGAGGATAAGGTCGGCATAAAAATCAGAATCACCCACTTCAAAATGCTTCTGCTGTGCTACAAACGCAAAGCCGCTGCCCATTTCCAAAAGATATTTGGTGATATGAGAAAGCAATTGTCGTTCAATGTCTCGTTCTGCCATTTTATCCGTTTGCCCCATCATGTCAAAGATATAAGGGTCTTTCATCAAATAGTTCGCGAGGTCGCTTTGCGGTTTGGGTAATCGTGCCGAGAAGTTACTCGCTTTCTTTGCTGCAATCTGCCGAGCGAAAAGATTAGTCTCAATCTGCATTTGCAGAACATTGCTGCTCCAACCATTGGCAACCGCTTGCGTAATATACCAAAAGCGTTCACCCAAAGGCAACTTGCTGTTAAGCAAAATTACATGGCTTGCCCAGTTGGTGCGAACTATGGCTGAGTGCTTGAAGATTTCCTCTATCTGACTGATATCACTGTGATAGATAGCAGACAGCGTTTCAGAAACCTCTCCTAATTGTGCAAGAGGTTCTTGCGTAATTATATCTCCCTGAATACCTGCTGCTTGTATTTGCGCAAGAGCCTCTTGCGTAAATTGGTTGAGTTCATTTGTTAGTTGTAATACATTATCAACCGAAGGACTATTAAGCAACTTTTCAATCTTACCCATTTCTGTTAGAACCTCCATAGGATAAGCCTTTGCGAATTGGCACATATAGATAAGATTGCGAGTGGAATACCCTTTCTTATTCGGATATTTAGAACGTATCGCCTTAGAAAGGTTGTCAATGACTTTGCTTCCCCAACCATCTTTCTTTTGGAGGTAGAGGATAAAATGCCCCACTTTCCAATAGTGGAAAAGCATGTCTGCGTTTGCAGAAGCTATTAAGCGTACTTGTGTATGCTCAAGGTCGGTACCAATAGCTCGTACAATGAGAGCTAAATCTTGGTGCTCTGTTTTATTTATTTCTTGGCTCATATCGTTTCAGTGTTATAATTGATTGAATTTACTCATGGCATTCGCTTTGATGTCGTCCGCAATGTCTATGTATGGTTTCATAGCCTTGTAGTCGCTATGCCCCGTCCATTTCATCACCACCTGCGGAGGAATACCCAATGCAAGTGCATTGCAGATGAATGTTCTACGACCAGCATGTGTTCCGAGTAGGGCATACTTTGGTGTAACCTCATCAATGCGCTCATTACCCCTATAATAAGTTTGGCGCACAGGTTCGTCAATACCTGCTAGTTCTGCCAATTCTTTGAGATAATCATTCATTTTCTGATTGGTAATGACAGGCAGCACCTTGTCATCTTCAAATGCCACATCCTTGTATTTATCAAGGATTGCTTTGCTGTGATTATTCAATTCGATAATCAAACTATCGGAAGTCTTGACCGTTGTCACTTCTATATGGTCGCCCTTTATATCGCTTCTACGGAGATTAAACACATCTGAATAACGCAAGCCCGTGAAACATTGAAAAAGAAAAACATCACGCACTCGGTCTAAGGCTTGTTTGGAAGTAGGTATTTCGAACTCTCGGAGTCTGCTCAATTCCTCCCATGTAAGGAAAATGATTTTCTTCTGTGTACTTTTGAGTTTGGGTTTATAACTGTCATAAGCATTGTTCTGATGCACACCTTTTTTAAATGCCCATCGTAAAAACCATTTCAAAAAGCTAAGTTGCTTGCCAATGGTCGAATTGCGCATTTCTTTTACATCACGGAGATAAGTAACATAATCATTCAGCCCCTTCTCGTCAAAGAAATCAAACGTAAGCCCGTCACGGAAATTCATCAGATGATTTTTTACCGCTGCAAATTTCTCGTAGGTGGAATCAGTCCAGTCATTCTGCCGTCCACAATCTCGCACGAACTCATCAAATACTTTATAGAACGCATTAAGCGTTTGATTTCTTTGGCTTGACTTCTTCCTCAATAGGCTTGTGAAGAGCATTGAATGCCTCTTTTATTTGTTCCTGTGTTGGCATAATTTCTTCCACCTCAAACTTCTTGAAGATTTCCTGTATCTCAGTATAGTAGCCCAAGAGTGAAGCATTGATTTCAGAAGCGGATTGTTTCAGTTTGTTGCTACAACCATTCTTTACACGTTGCTTATCCGCATCCCATTTGGCTGCATCGATGCGATAGCCAGTGGTGAACTCAATCCGCTTGGATGCAAAATTAACGCGCATACGAATAGGCACGTTCTCTGTGATAAGAACTCCGTCCTTCTTTCTGCTCTCCAACGTGAAGATGATATTCCGTTTGATGTTCATACCTTCGGGTGTATTGTTTTAAGCACCCAAAGTTACGCCCTAAAAATGATATTACCAAAGATTTTCCGTGAAATCTCATTTTATTAAGCGTTCCCATAAGTCGCTGTATAACAATAGAGTGATATGATTTGATAGTTTGCGATAGTTCAAGAGAAAGAGCCTCTTTCTCCGCAGTTTTAACCCCCATAAGTTACTGATAATCAATACTTATAAGGTTTTTCACACCAAAAAGTTGCACCAAAATTACACTAAAATTGAATTATTCTAGGGTAATGGACATTTGGTAGGCTGAAACCTTGCATGCTTGTTAGCAATGGACATTTGGCAGGCTGGATTATCCAGCCTACTTTTTTGTATTGAGGAAACCCGTCAATAAATTTCTTCTTATTGATTTCATTCAACCCATTGTGATTTAATAATGCCCTTTTGAGTTGTGCGTTAAATCCTTCCAAACGGTTTGTCGTATAATGTTCAGTTCAGGATGTTCCTCATAGGTGAAAAGCCATTTGAGATGCGTTCTTATAAATCGTCTTGCTGTTCTTAGCCTTCTATGCGTATAGGCGGTTTTCCCGGAAACCAATACCGTTCTTTCATTGAGAAAATCTTCCCAGTCCTCACACCATTTGTTAAATCTTTCGTGAGCAGCCTCCTGATTATCTGTAACTGATGGAACTGGCACATCTGTGCAGGACAGGAGTTTATAGCTTGCAAGAGTCCTGTATGTCCGTCACATACGACTGACTTTATTTCTGTTCCAAACTCTTCTATATGGTTGAGCCCGTCAAGATAATCCCTGTTCGTTTCGTTCCTGACATACTTGCGATGAAGTGTCTTTCCGGATTCCGCATCCATAAACAGCATAACACCAAAGCTGCGGGAGAAGTATGTCGTATCAGTGATGATGACGCTGACTCAGGACAGACAGGATTGAAACTGTCCGCTGCCAACGCCAGATGGCGGCGTATTGTCCTCTCTGAACATTTGTGGATAACAGCCGGTTCTGAAACGGTCCGTCTATCAGTCAGATATTCGTTCCAAAGGGTTATGTCTCTAATGCGCTTTCCCCCTTGGAATTGCTCATCACAGTCCCGGCAATAATACATTTGGAAGCCACGCCGATGACCCTTCTTTTTAACATTTGAGCCGTTGCAGCATATACAGTTTTTTATTCATAGGTTTTCAAATGCTGCAAAGGTAATAAATGAAGGACATTCAGAAGGTTTCAGCCTACCAAATGTCCATTACGCCCCAAGAGACAGGAATCTGAATGAAAAGGCAAAGGCTTGCAGTCGCCCTTGACAAGCGGTGCAAGCCTTTGCTTTTTATACCCTGAAGGGCTGTTTGAGTCTACAGGGCCTTTTCCCTGAAGGAGATTGTGCCCCGTTCTTATCTCACCGTCAGTTTGCTGACAGCTCCGTCGCTCATCCTTACAAGGTTCAGGCTCTTCTGCCGTGCGTTCAGCCGCCGGCCGTCAACGGAATATACGGAAACGGGCTGCCCTCCTGACCGGCAGCATTATTTTACCTTCAAGTCCCATCCGACCGTCTCTTCTTTCATGGCGCCGGTCTCTTCGGTTATATTAATCTCCTTGGGCGCAGGGCCCTCTGCCGAAATGTTTATATTGGTCATGGTATTGCGCTTCAAGGTAATCTCC
>NZ_BAKG01000009.1 GCF_000614065.1 Prevotella dentasini JCM 15908
CCCTGTCCGCTGCCCCGTCCTGCGCCATGTCTTGTATCGGACAGACACGCGGTCTGTCCCTACAGGTTGTGTGGCAGTTTTTCGTGTTTATTGGTTTTGGGGATGTGTCCCCCATTGTTATATATTTTGGGGATACATCCTGTCTTGCAGTCAATCTGTAGGGACAGGCCCCGTGCCTGTCCGCTCCTCCGTCCTGCCATTATGTCTTGTATCGGACAGACACGCGGTCTGTCCCTACAGGTTGTGTGGCAGTTCTTCGTGTTTATTGGTTTTGGGCATGCGGTGGCGTATGTCCCTGCATTATATGTAAGATGATAATCTGTTTTTTATCTTTATTTTGTCTTACAATCTATCTGTAGGGACAGGCCCCGTGCCTGTCCGCTCCCCGTTCTGCTCCCATTTCTTGTATCGGACAGACACACGGTCTGTCCCTACAGGTTGATTGGCGTCTATTTGTTTTTGGCTTGGGACATGCGGGAGGGTTGCCCTCGCTGCAAGACGAACGATATTGCTGCTGCCGATTTCCGTTTTCTGCGGATTGGTGCGTGAGAAACGGGAGGAAGCTGTCGGCTGTCTTCGCTGCCTGTACTCCCCTACCCTATTTCCCTGCCGATGTTCCTGCTGCGGATTTTGCGCCTGTCAAGGAGAATGCAGCAGGACATTCAAGACCGTTACACGGAATGGTGGAAATCAGGATGGGCGGATCGGCTGTTTCTTGTTGGTAGCAGCAGAACAGCCTTTTCGCAAGCCGAAATCATGCCGTAGACTATTTTCGTGCGGATAAATATAGATGTGTATAAAGTGCTTTTCATGTTTATATCGTTTTATCTTGTTATTATAAAATGATAAAATGTGAATATACAAATAATTTCTTTATATCTTTGTGTTTCTATTCTTATATGTATAGAATGATAAATATAAAAATAATAGAATTTATTTTAATTTCTTTATTTCTTTATTTTGTTGTCTTTATATGATAACAAACAAACATGTAAATATTATATTAATTGATTTATTTCTTTATGATATTGTATTGAAAACATAAAATGTAAATATATTGATAACGTTTTAATATCTTTGTTTTGTCGTATTGTTATCTTAAAATGATAAAACAGAAATATATTTATATTTAGTTTAATTGTTTATTTCTTTATCCTTATCCGTTAAAATGGTAAAACGTAAATATTCAAATATATATTTACACTCTTTAGAGGAGATTGCTTGCACTTCCTGTCCCCTATAGATGAAGACGGCTTGCAGCTCGGAAAGAAACTGTAAAGCTTTGGCCGGAGAGTTCTGCGGTGCGGGTCAGGCGTTGTTCCTGTATCGCTCCTGCCTTTGCATTGTCGGCAGCCGGGGAGTCAGCTTTGGAATTATGGGTATGGTAATGGAAAAGATAAAAGACGTGGGCGTGTTTATGTTTTTATATAAATATCTTTGAGTAAGAGTGTGGCTCTGTTTTTTTGTACAGGCTTGTCTGCTGCTTCCGACTTTCTCCTTGTCGGTCTGGCCGGTCTGGCTTGGGAGTGGGATGCAATGGCAGCAATCCGGCAAATGCTGAAGCTGCCAAGGACTGCTGAATATCGGCAGCAGATAGTCTGGCGAGGAATTTGGGGCGATAAACGCTGTATGTTTTTATATAAATATGGATGTAGATGCCCGGCTTTTCTGTTTTGTGGTAGCAACAAAGTCCACTTTTTGTCCTTGTTTATGTATTTATGTAAATCCGTCTTTCCTTTTTCTGATAAAAATGTTTCCGTATAAGTTTGCAGGTTTCATTTTAATCTTGTATTTTTGTATCGGTAAATGAATCGCTATGATTTTATATAGGTAAATATATATTTATGGCTTTCCGTGTTGCCGTGCGCTGTTTGTATTTGTTGGTTTGAAAATGTATCTATTCCTTGGCGTGGAAATATCTTTATATAAAAATGGGATAGTTACTCTTCTGTTTATATTCTTAGGCGAAGAGAGGATTATGTTTTTATATAAATATCTTAGGTGCGTCCGAATGTCTTTCCGTTAAAATATCATTGGTGTTTTATATAAAAATATATTTGATGGGCAGATGGACAGAATGTTGTTGCGGATAGGGCAGACGGTCTAGTCGGCATGGCGGGAGAAGAAAGTAGGCCAGGGGCAGGCGATACATGCGAACATGCAGATTGGTGCAGAAAGTCTGTGCAGACGGCATGCAAGAGATGCAGTGGCATGCAGTTAGAAACAAATTCCCGGCATGCACGAGATGCGTAAACGGCGTATTGGACAGAGCTGCCGGCATGCAGGGCATGCGGTGGAGAGTCATAAATATGTGCGTGGAGAGTGATAATATATTAAGGTGGAAACAAGAAAAAGAAAGGACAAGAATATGAAGTTAGAAAGATTCCGGGTCAGTCCGAAGGCTGACGAGACAATGAACTGGGCATTAGGCATCGCACTGGCGGCCTATGCGCTCTCGTTTCTGGACAACTATTTTTCTCCTGCCAACGACGGTCAGGAACCGTTGGTGCAGCTTTTCGCCTCGGCAGTGAACCCCGACGTGCTGTCGATAGTGGAGATGGTGCTGAAGCTGGGCGGTACGCTCGTCATCATGGAAAACCTGCGCCGCTGCCTTGTCCGGGAGGGACGCTACTTCCTGCAACTGGCAGTGGTACTGCTGATGGTGCTCATGACGCTGCTCGGCGTGGTAGGCTGTCTGCCGGACGGTACGGTGATGGATGCCGAGGGAACAGTCAGTCAGACGGCCCTTGGAGTTTTCCAAAACCGTTTCTTCTTTTGGGACAGTGTCGCCATCTTCCTGAACGAGGTGTTCCTCGGCGTGGGGCTGATGCGCTTCTATGCCGGGCTGATTCGCCTCTACGGTCTGTCGCTCTTCTGCGCCCCGCTGCTGGCACAGCTTGGCAGCTTCGGTGTCTACTATGTATATACCGAGGTGGGCGGAGTAACGATGAACACCATTCAGACGCTGGCGAGCATTAACAACTATGCCAGTGTCGTGTTGGCGGTACTTCCGCTGGTGCTGATGCGGCTGAGCATGCAGGTTCAGGATGTTGACGGATTGGCGGACTGACAGACAGCCTGCCATAGAAACATGCACGGAGAGTCGGGCTGCCGGGACGGTCAAAAGTGATGCCGCTGAGCGTGCAACCCTGTCGCCGACCTGTATTCCGCACTTTGCGAAAGCCGAGCGGAAAGGATGGGGAAGGCTCTCGGACAGAATAATATAAAATGAAAACAACCATAACATACACCATAAAGGAGAAGGCTGCCATGACGGCCCTGTTCGCGCTTTTCGTTGCCGGAATCGTGGGCGACCTGCTTGCCCTGCTGTCTCAGTCGGAGTTTGTCAACGGCGGTGTCTTTACCGAATCGCAGAATCTGACGGGCGACTATTTTTCCCTCGCTGCCGAGAGCCTTGTGCTGTCGGCAGGGGCCGGAATGGCAGCGTGATTCGCCGCGCAGCCGGCAGGGTAGGGGAGGCGCTGGCTGTCCCGTCGCGCTGGCTGGCGGTAGCCGTGGTGCTGACGATTGTCTATGTAGCCAGTGCCAAGCTCCCAGTCCTCGTCCTCGGCAGCGACGGCATGCCCTATTGGCTCGACCTCGTCGGGACGGGTTCGGGGCTTCTCGCCTTTTCGGCATATCCGCTGGGACTTCTCTCGCTGCGCAGGCGCGTCGGTGTAGGCAGGGCCGCAGGCTCGGGCGCGCGGTGCTGCTGTTCGTTCTGTTCTGGCTGACGGGCGTCGCAATCGTGGCGGTGCAGCTCTTTGCCGATTTGCCCCCGTGGGCTGCTGCAGCCGGTGTGCTGACAGCCGCCGGATGCCTGACGGTGCATGGTGGAATGGTTTGCAGACTGACGAGTGGAGATGTCGGCAAGTAGCCGGGCTGCTTGCGTATCAGAGACATACACCAAGCGTATATTCCGCGGGGAAACAGGGAGGAAGCCTGTCCGCAGGAACCATTTTTGATAACAATAACAACATATATATAAGCAATGAAGAATAGAAAGATTGTTTTTGCCAACCAGAAGGGTGGGGTAGGGAAGAGCACCCTCTGCATGCTCTTTGCCAATTATCTTGCTTGGAAGGGCAAGCAGGTCTGCATCATCGATACCGACCTTCAGAAAACCATTTACATGCAGCGGCAGAAAGACCTTCAGGCCTACGAGGACGTGGAAGAGCCCTACACCGTGCAGAGCTTCGACGTATCGACGCCCGAACTGATGCAGGAGCTGATGGACTCTGCCTCGGAGGTGGAAGCCTACGTGCTCTTCGACTCGCCGGGCAATGTTAGCGAGGACGGGCTCGTGCCGCTCTTCGCCAATGCCGACTACATCGTCTGCCCCTACGAGTACGAGGACAAGACGCTCGACTCCACGGGCACGTTCGTGCAGGTAATCAACAAGCTCAAGGAGCTGATACCCGGCATGCACGCCGAAATCTTCTTCGTCCCCAACCGCATCGACCCGCGTATCGGTACGACAGAGGAGCAGCGTGTGTGGAAGGAAGCCAACGCCATCTTCCAGAAGGTGGGGAAGGTTACGCCCGTAGTCAACAGCCGTGCCGCCCTCAAGCGCATCGACACCATTCAGCTGCTCGCCAATCAGCGCGATGCGGTGAAGGGAGCGTTCGAGTTTATGCTCAGAAAAATGAAGTAACAGCACCGAAGTCTATCCACCGAGAGGAACCAACAACAACAAAGCTATGATAAAGAAGAAAGCAAAAGTGATACTCCCCGGCAGCATTTCCTCCATTACCAACAGCGTGCAGGAAGTCCCGAGGACTAAAGTTGAGAATTACAGTGAGGCCGAACAGCAGCCAATGGAGGAAGCGGCGGAGGCTGCCGAGCCGCAGCCCGCGGTGCCGCAATCCGCAGCGCAGGAGCTGCCGCCCGTCCGGCAAGACAGGCATCCCTCGTCCGTACAGGAAGAGATTCCGGCACAGCCCGTTGCCCGGCCCGTATCCCCTGCACCCCAGCCGCGTCTGTCCGGCACCACCTTTGGAGGACACTATCAGCAGCCTGCCCCCGAACCGAAAGACCGCACCGCCCCTGCGGCCAAGAAACTGCCCAAGGCAGAGGGCAAGCAGCTTGCGCGCGAGTACTCCATGGCCAAGGACAGCGGTGAGGACAGCTGGCAGCTCTTCCTCGACCTCGCACGCGACTACAAGCAGCGCGACTCCAAGCTCGCCACCGTCTACATAGACTCCGACCTGAAGCACATCCTCGACCGCCTGAAGTCGTCGGGCAGCGTCAAGCTCCCTTCCACGGCCATACTCAGTGCCATCGTTGCCCGCTTCGTCTTCGACCATGAGCAGGAGGTCAAGGATGCCATCTACGGCGACAGCTGCTGTAGGAATCACAATGGTGCAGGGCATACGGGAAGGAAAGTCTACTCTGACAGCAGGCAGCCTGTCAGCTTGTCCGCCAAGGCAAGCAATCCGCCCGTCAGCCCGTCCACCCGTTAACTCGTCAACAAAATGCAATCACTACGACGATTATTCAGAATAGGAAAAGGCCCGTCCAGCAGTCATACCATGGGCCCGCAGCGCGCAGCGAAGAAGTTTGCCGCACGCCATCAGGAGGCCAGTGCCTTCGAAGTAACATTATACGGCAGCCTCGCCGCCACGGGCAAGGGGCACAGCACCGATCAGGCCATCATAGAGGTGCTCGAGCCGATTGCCCCTGTCAGCATCGTCTGGCAGCCGACGGTCTTCCTGCCCTACCATCAACGGGATGCTATTCAAGGCTCTTGACGCAGCCGGCCGCATCACCGAGGAGTGGACGGTCTACAGCGTCGGGGGCGGTGCGCTCTCCGAGGGGAAAGGCGATGAAGACGCGTTCCGCGACGCGCCCGTCTACGATCTGACGACGCTCCGCGAGATACAGCAGTGGTGCGTGCGCAACGGGCGCGGCTACTGGGAGTATGTCGGACAGCAGGAGGACGAAGGCATCTGGGACTATCTGCGCGAGGTTTGGCAGACGATGCAGGCGGCAGTGGAGCGCGGCATCGACACCGAGGGCGTGCTGCCCGGTCCGCTGAACCTTGCCCGCAAGGCTTCCACCTATCATATTAAGGCACGCGCCTACAGGCCTGCCATTCAGAGCCGCGGCATGGTCTATTCCTACGCGTTGGCGGTCAGCGAGGAGAACGCTTCGGGCGGCACCATCGTTACGGCCCCGACGTGCGGTGCCAGCGGCGTAGTGCCTGCCGTGCTGTACCATCTCGCGAAGGCGCACGAGTTTTCCGAGACAAAGATTCTCCATGCCCTTGCCACGGCAGGACTCTTCGGCAATATCGTCAAGTTCAATGCTTCCATTTCCGGTGCCGAGGTAGGCTGTCAGGGCGAGGTAGGCGTGGCGTGCGCCATGGCCTCGGCTGCGTCGTGCCAGCTCTTTGGCGGCAGTCCGTCTCAGATAGAATATGCGGCCGAGATGGGACTGGAGCACCACCTTGGCATGACGTGCGACCCCGTGTGCGGTCTCGTTCAGATTCCCTGCATCGAGCGCAATGCCTTTGCAGCCTGCCGTGCCCTCGACGCGCAGCTGTATGCGAACTTCAGCGACGGAAACCATCAGGTGTCGTTCGACCATGTGGTGGAGGTGATGAAGCAGACCGGCCACGACCTGCCGTCGCTCTATAAGGAGACGAGCGAAGGCGGACTGGCAAAGGAGATGGGCGAGTAGGGGGCGTTTGTTCTTGGCTGCGATTTAGGCAGAATATATAAGGGGACTTTATATTATAAATATATGGACATGCCCCGTATGTCCGAAAAACATCGAATGACAATGAAATGCCATCCAGTCTGTAGGGACAGACCTCGTGTCTGTCCGCTGCTGTCGGTTGGTGGTTATGCGTTGAGCGGACAGGCACGGGGCCTGTCCCTACGGGTTGTTTGTAGGCCAATGTCTGCTCCTTGTAATATATGGACATGCCGCGTATGTCCGAAAAGCATCGGATGACAATCAAATGCCATTCCATCTGTAGGGACAGACCGCGTGTCTGTCCGCTATAGTCGGTTGTGGTTATATGGTGAGCGGACAGGCACAGGGCCTGTCCCTACAGGTATGACTCCGTCATCTCGTCCATGAGGGTCTCGAAATTGGTGGAGTTGAGGGCGGCGCGGCGGAAGAGCATTTCGAGATTGTCGCCCGAGAGGTCGGGCGTGGCATCGTGGAGCAGGGCCACCATGCGTGAATCATCAGGCGGTAGATGGTGGGCTGATGCGGAGCGGGTGCCGACGGATTCTGCGTGCCGGAGGAAAGTCCGAGAACGTAAGACTGCATTTGCGTGCGGACGACGGAGCGGATGGCGAGGGCTACGGGAACGGCCTCGCCCCCGTCGGGCAGGGAATAGCTGGCGTTTCCGGCAATAGGCTCGCCTGCCGGGTCGGCTTGCAGGCTGCGCTGTACGCTCTCGTTGGTGGGATAGGCGCTGCGAAACTCTGAGACGGGCTGTAGGCGGCCGCCGAGGAGGGCGGACATCTGCCGGCGGTACTCTGCAACGACGGTGTCGTAGAGCGGTTTCGATGAGCAGGCGTAGCGCAGGAGCACTTTCGGCGGTGTGGAGGAAGAGAAGTGGCGGCGTCGCATGTCGGCTGCCACCTCGTCGAAGTTGTCGTGCGTCAGCCGGAGCAGGATGGGGAAGAGGCAGGAGACGAAACGGGCCGACAGCGTGTCGTAGTTGTCGGCAAGCAGCTGCTTGTAGTCGCGTGGCTGAAGGGGGGATGCGAGACGGCGCGACTCAGCCTGTCCGGCCATGAAACTATGGAAGAATCCGCGTACCATCGTGGCAGCAGTGCGGTGGGAGGAAAGGTGAGTGAGGTGCATTTTAGTTGACGAGTTTACGGGTTGAAGAGTTGTTTATGACGGATCTACGGATTTACGAGTTGCTTGTCGGGTTGGCAGACAGGCTGACGGCGCGTTTTCCGCGACAGCCTCTCCTCCTATAGTTCAGGGGGAGAGGCTGGTGCGGTTCGCCGACTCGTCTGTGCAGACTATCTATGACCGCCGAAGGAGCCGTTGTTTCTCGGTGCAGACGGGGCCTGCCGTGGGGCAGGGGTCTGGCGGACGGTAGCGGGACTTGTCTGCCGCGACGGTGTCGTCTGCCGTGTTGTCGGGCTGGTTGCCGGAGAGGTTTGCCGCGGTGTGGCAGTCGGCTGCCTGCTTCCTCCGAACGAGCCTGCCGGCGTATTGGTGTGGCTGGGCAGCGTGATTGTCTGGCTGTTTCTGTTCGGGTTGGCAGGTCTCCGTCCCGAGGTTGTGCGTCCGTTTCCGTTTCCGGAGCTGTAGGCGTTGGTGCTGCCGTTGGAGCGGCTGATGTTTCCGTAACTGTTGCTGTTGCGCGTTCCGTTGCCGAAGGTCCGGTTTCCGCTGTTTCCGTTTTTGTTGCTGTTCTGGTTTCCATTTCCGTTGTTTCCGTTGCGCGTCCCGTTTCCGAAATTGCGGTTTCCGCCCTTGCTTCCGTTTCCGAAGGTACGGTTTCGCATGGCGTTGTCCGACGGTGTGCGTCGTCCTGCAAACGTTCCGCTGCCCGTGTTGCGGTTGCTGACCACGGGCTGTCCCGTGCGCTGGCCGAACCGTCCGCGGTAGTAGCTGTCGGCCATCTGGTTGCGTCCGCCCCGGTAGGAGTCGTAGTAGACGGGCCGGCGGCGGTAGTAGAGCTGCGGGTCGCTGTAGCGGTCGTAGACTGCGAAGACGTAGGAATTGTCGTACCAGTAGACGGGGCGGTAGAAGTAGTCGTAGCCTACGAAGTAGTTGTACTGCGCCGGCGTGAGCACATAGAACAGGTCAGAGTTTCGCCTCTGCCAGTAGTTGCTGTATATGGAAGCCTCGCCCTGCATGGAGAGCAGGTAGTCGAGGTTGATTTCGTACACGGCCTCGAACTGGCTGTCGGTAAGCCCCAGTTCGTATGCCATCTTGTCGGAGAGGTAGAAAGCCTTGCGCCTCGCGTCGTCGTATGCCATTCTTCCGTATGCGTAGTCGTATCCGGCATCGTATCCGGAGGTGTAAACGGCATCTGTGCCGACGACGGTGCCCGTGCTTCCGTCCAGTGCGAGCAGTGTGCTGCAGGAGGTGAGTGTCATCGAGGCTGCTGCCATCGCTGCCATCTGTAGTATGCTTTTCGTTCTCATAATCGTTTTCTTTTTTGTTTATGCTGCAAAATTAGCGGATATTTTCCGATTGGGCAAGGGAAGAACGCCTATATCTGCGGGGGAAAGCCCTAAACCGCGCACCGTCCGCCCGTCTGTTTCCGCTGCACCGTGTAGGGAATCCCGAAAGGGTGGGGCAGCCGTCGGCCGATGTTGCCGGGCGTGCGGCTGTGCAATCGTTTGCCAACGAAAAAGGCTGAAAAACAACAAATTATGAATGTCCGTCGGGAAAGTTGCCTTACCTTTGCATTGTCAAAAGGAGAATCCTCTATGGGGATGAAAGTTCCTTGAAGGTAAATTAGATTGTTCAGAATACATTTGCACTTAATTATATTCAGATATTTGTGTTTTGGTATTTAAGGTTTAAGTTTACACATACAAGATTGGTAATTTGAGATTAGTTTTTGTTGATTTGGTAAGAGTCCCATTCGCTGATAGAAGCAAGTGGGATTTTGTTTTTTTTGTGCCATTTAATGATGTAGGGACAGACCTCGTGTCTGTCCGTTTCCGTCGGATGGCTTAGGCGTTTGTTCGGACAGGCCGTGTGTCTGTCCGCTTCAGGCGGGTGGGGTTAGGCGTTTGTTCGGACAGGCGCGGCGGAAAAGCGAAATAGGCGGTTTCGCAAGGCGAAAGCGGCACTCTGACATGGTCGGGGTGCCGCTTTCGTTTTTGGGTGTGGCAGGAGCTGCGGACAGGCGGCGACGGGGGAAGGACAGATGGAAATAAGAAAAGGGACATGCGGAAACGGAGGGAACGGTGGGAGAGAAGCGAGCGAGAAGGCAGGTGCAGCATGGCGGCGACGGGGGCTTGGCGGTGCTGTCCCTCCACTGTCCCCCCGGGTGTCCCCCATACTTTCTTGACATCGGCCTCGGGATGTTGTACCTTTGCATCGTCAATCAGACAAAGAGTTAATTATATATCAGTCTTAAAACACTTATATATAAAAATAGAAAAAGGTAAACAGGCAACAATCAAGCCCGGATTTCCGTCAAGGGGATACAGGGCGACAAAAAGGGAAGAACGATGATAGACTACGAGGAAAGACTTTCGGAACATTTCACGCTGGGCGAGCTGCTGCGGTCGGGAACGGCCATACGGGCAGGAATCAGGAACATACCCTCGGCCCATCCTGAAGACGGGCTGACCGACGAGGAGGTCAGGGAGAATCTGCGGCAGCTGTGCCTGCACGTGCTCGAACCGCTCAGGCGGCGCGTCGGGCGGCTGACGATAACGAGCGGATACCGGTGCAGCGCGCTGAACAGGGCGGTGGGAGGCGTGCCCTGCTCGCAGCATCTCAGGGGCGAGGCGGCCGACATATATCTGCCCAACGAGGCGGCCGGAAGAAGGTATGTGGCGGTGCTGCGGCAGCTGGCCAGATGCGACCAGATTCTGCTCGAGCCGTTGGGGGCGGTCAGGAAGCGTTGGCTGCACGTCAGCTACGGGCGAGCTGTCCGGCGACAAAAAGATGAAAACATAAAAAGGTAAATATATACACTAACCGGGGCATTGCCCCATATTCGACAATCTATTAAAAGCTATGCCTCGTAGAAGACCCCGGCTGCCGGGGAGAGGCACGAAAGAGTTATGGCAATCAAGTATCGCATGTATCAGAGCACCCGTGAGGTAAGTTCAAGAACTATTGGTATGCCCGTCCCGTCGTGGACACGACCATCGGCGTGAGGGCACTGGCAGAGCGCATCAGCGACCGCTGCACGGTAACAGAGTCGGACATTCTGGCGGTAATCAGCGCGTTGGTGAAGGAACTCGCCTACGAGCTGAAGAGCGGACGCCGCGTGAAGCTCGACGGACTGGGAGCGTTCAAGCCCTCGTTCCACTGCATGGGCTGCAAGGAGCGCAAGGACTTCGTCGTGGCGAAGAACATCAGGAGCACCCACGTCATCTTCCAGCCGGAGACGCACAAGAGCGGGCCGCACACGATGTCGAAGTATCTGCTCGAAGGCGCGAAGCTGGAGGAGGTAACGGCCGTGAAGCCCGAGGACAAGGGCAAGGCGGAGCCTGCGCTTCCGTAAGCGGTGCCCGGCAGGCGTCCCCCCGCGTGGGGCGGCCTGCCGGCTTTCTTAATGCAGATGAGTAATAATATAACAATGGAGGAACCTATAATGAAGAAAGATACGTGGAAGATGATTCTTCAGATTCTGCTGACGGTGCTGACGGCCGTGTGTACGACGTTCGGCGTGTCGTCTTGTATGTGATGGTGGCATTAACAAAAGTTTTCACTTTTTTGTCGCTGCAAATATATTTATATATAGAAATAATATTGCCTTTAGGCAGAGGCAGCGAGCGGAAAGTGCATATAGCGTTGTAGGGACAGACCTTGTGTCTGTCCGCTGCGGTTGGATGGAGTTAGATGGTATTCGGACAGGCACGTGGCCTGTCCCTACTGTTGGTTGCGGAAAGTGCATATAGCGTTGTAGGGACAGACCTTGTGTCTGTCCGCTGCGGTTGGATGAAGTTAGGTGGTTGTTCGGACAGGCACGTGGCCTGTCCCTACATCATCAGTTGCCTGTGGGAATCTGCTCTATCTGCGGTACCTTGACGGTGGGTTCCTTGGGGTCTTCGGTAGCGGCGGGCGGCGTGGACGGAACGATGACAGGCTCAGGTGCAGCCGCCTCGGTGGGTTCCTGTGGCTGAGGTTCCGGCTCTACGTAGTCTACCTTTTTGTTTTCCTTCACCTCAACCTCCTTCGCCTCTTCCTTGGTCAGGACGGGAATCTTGGTGGTCGTGTCTATTCCGATGACTCCGCCCGACATGTCGACCTCGTACTTGCGGGGTGGTGCCATCTCGCGCGTGGCCATGAGGATGGCAAGCAGGATGGCACCGCCTGCGAGGATGGCGGCACAGATGGCAACGGGGAGGGTATGGGTTGGCTTCTTTTGCATGATGCTTGGTGTTTTGAGACCCACCCTAACCCTCCCCGTGGGGAGGAAACGCCTGACGGCGGCAGGCGCAGGGAGGTTTGGTCGTCTTGTCCCGTCCCCGTGGGGGAAGGACGGTGGGGGCTTATTTTCTTGTGCCCCGTTCGTTGTTGTCGTAGAAGATGTCTACCTGACGCTCGTCGTCTGATAGGCGTTGTCCATGTCAAATTCGTGTTCGTTGAACATTTTTGGCTTTCTGGTCATAGCTGTGTCCTCCACGCGGTTCCCGAGGTCCGCCGGAACCTGTTGGTTATTGTTCAGAGTGGCGGACTGCACCCTGCTTTTTGCAAAGATAGGAAAAAAAACGGAAAGGGCGTACAAGTGGAGGATAAAAAACGGGCAGGTCTTGTCTGATTTTGCTACAAGGCGGTGTGCAATGGGCCTTCGCGCAGTTCTTCGAGTGCAGGTATCGTTATCTGTCCGCGCGCAAGGGTGAGCAGCCCCTCTGCCTGCAGGGTGTTGAGAAGCCGGGAGACGTTCAGCCGGCTTTCGTGTATTTCGCGGGCGAGGTCGTTCATCTTTATGTGGAGCACCTTCTCGCCGGCAGGACGGAGCGAGTGCTGCCTGACGAAGGCGGTGAACCGGCTGCGTATGTCGTCGGGCTGACGCTGCCACGGCAGACGGGCAGCGCGCTGGGCGGCGGTGGAGACGGTGTTGAGGAAGTTGAGCCGGAAGACGAGGTGCTCGTCCATCAGGCGGAGCACCTCGCTCTTGTCGAGGGCGAAGAGGTTGCAGGCCGTGTGGGCGAGGTAGGTGCGTGTGTGATGCTGGGTGAGTCCGAACAGCAGTTCGGGCTGGATGACGGCCGGGGCGTGGAGAAACTCGGCGATGCGGTAGCGGTGGTCGTCGGATGCGGTGGCGGCGGTGAGTGTGCCGTCGATGAGGAAGTAGAGCAGCTCGCACTTGTCGCTCTCGCGGACGAGGATCTTGCCCGGCTCGAGCTTCATGAAGCGGAACTTCGTCGTGCCGAGGATAGTCTGCAGGTCTTCGCTGCCGATGCCGATGAAGAGCGGGAGGAGTATGAGCTTGTCGTACATTGTCTTTAGTTGACGTTCTGCCACGTCTTCATCTCGCCTTTCTGTCCGGCATAGATGAAGTAGGCTTTCAGTTCGGGGTGCTGCTGCAGAAGCTCCTTGGCGCGGTCGAGCCCCATGACCATGAAGGCTGTGGCGTAGGCGTCGGCGGTGGCGCAGTTCTTTGCAAGTACGGTTGCCGAGAGGAGGGTGTGCTGCACGGGATAGCCCGTGGCTGGGTCGATGGTATGGGCATATTTCCTGCCGCCCTTGTAGTAGAAGTTGCGGTAGTTTCCGCTCGTGGCCATGGCGCGGTTGGTAACATTGAGCACGGTCTGTATCTCCTGACTTGTGGCGGTGGTGTCGTCGACGGGCTTGTTCACGCCTATTTTCCACGGCAGCCGTTTCTCGCTGTTTCCGCTCGTAACGATTTCTCCGCCTATCTCCACCATGAAGTTCTTCACGTCGTTGCGGCGCAGCAGGCGTGCCACGACGTCAGAGCCGTAGCCCTTGGCGATGGCAGAGCAGTCGAGCATGATGCGCGGGTCGGTCTTGACGACGGTGTTGCCGCGGAGGCTCACCTTCTGATAGCCTACGAAGCGGCGGATGCTGTCTACCTTGGCGGGCGACGGCTGCTGCCCGGTCTTGAATCCGAAGCCCCAGAGGTTGACGAGCGGTGCGACGGTGATGTCGAACGCGCCTTCGGTGTCCTTGGAGACCTCTTCGGCAAGGGCGAAGACCTCGTTGAACATCTCGTCGGTCTCTGTCTTCCGGCCGCTGTTGATGAGCGAGATAACCGACTGCCTGTTGAAGGTGGACAGGGAGTTGTCGACCTTTTGCAGTTCTGCCTCAATCTCTTTTTGCAGGTCGCGGTCAGACTGGTAGGTGATGTGGTAGACCGTGCCGAATATCAGTCCCTCGTTGTGCTGGTAGGGCATGGACCGCTGATGGGCCACTATGAAGATGGTGCCCACGACGAGGAGGGCGAGGAAGGGCAGCTGCCAGAGGAGTTTTTTCTTGTTCATATACGTAGTGAGACCTTTCACCCATCCTCTCCCCAAGGGAGGGGGACGCCTCGCCGAAGTGCCGTCTGCCCGGCGGAGCGGACACTGCTGCGGAGTTGCGGCATAGGCGGCAGGGACGGCGGAAACGCAGGGAGGGGCTCGGTGTTTTTATTTTCTCCCCTTGGGGGAGGGTGGGGTTTGACTTTCCCTCCTGTTTCGGAGGGGATGGGAGACTACTGGAAGTTTATCTCCTTCTCTATCTGATAGTCGTTGCGCCGGTCGCTGGAGCGACTGACAAGGTCGCCTATGAATCCGGCGAGGAAGAGCTGCGTGCCGAGGAGCATGGCTGTCAGGGCTATGTAGAAGGAGGCGTGCGAGGCGAGCAGGTCGCCGTAGACGCCGTTGCAGAGGTTGACGGCCTTCTCGCAGCCGAGCCATACGAGGGCGATGAAGCCGATGAAGAAGACGAACGAGCCGAGAAGCCCGAAGACGTGCATGGGCTTCTTGCCGAAGTTGGTGAGGAACCAGAGCGTCAGCAGGTCGAGGTAGCCGTTGAAGAAGCGGTTGATGCCGAACTTCGTCGTGCCGTACTTGCGTGCCTGATGGTGGACGACCTTCTCTCCGATGCGTGCGAATCCGGCCTCCTTGGCAAGGTAGGGGATGTAGCGGTGCATCTCTCCGTAGACCTCGATGTTCTTCACCACTTCGCGGCGGTAGGCCTTCAGTCCGCAGTTAAAGTCGTGCAGGTTGTGTATTCCGCTTATCCTGCGTGCCGTGGCGTTGAAGAGCTTCGTGGGGATGGTCTTCGTCAGCGGGTCGTAGCGTTTCTGCTTGTAGCCGCTGACGAGGTCGTAGCCTTCCTCGGTTATCATGCGGTAGAGTGCCGGAATCTCGTCGGGCGAGTCTTGCAGGTCGGCATCCATGGTGATGACGACGTCGCCCCCGGCGGCCCTGAATCCGCAGAAGAGGGCAGGACTCTTGCCGTAGTTGCGGCGGAACTTGATGCCGCGGACGTTGGGGTCGTCGCCGCTGAGCCGCTCTATGACCTGCCAGCTCTCGTCGGTGGAACCGTCGTTGACGAAGATGACCTCGTAGGTGAAGTGGTTGGCCCGCATGACGCGCTGAATCCACTTGTGAAGCTCGGGCAGGCTTTCTGCCTCGTTGAAGAGGGGTACTATTACTGATATGTCCATTGTGTTTTTGTTTTTATTCTCCTTCTCCCTTGGGAAGGACAGCTACCGTGTCTTTATTTCCTCATCATGGCTGCCATGGCGGCTATCATCAGGCTGAGCACTGCCCCGGCTACCATTCCGTTGACGATGCTCGACGTGGCGAGCGACAACGGTGAGAGCTGCGGTGCGAGAATCGACATGTATTTCTCGGGCGTCAGCTGCATGGGTGCGAGGATGTCCTTGGTCTCGGGCGAATGTACGGCGAGGGAGATGATGCCCAGCAGCTTGCCGCCGTCGATGAACTGCATGTACGCCCACTGGACGAATGCGAAGACGAGCGAGCCGGTAAGGAAGACGCGCAGGCTGTAGAACAGGGCGCGGGCGAAGGAGATGCTGCCGCCCAGTGCCTCGTTGCGGTACTTGCCCAGCCGGTAGGAGACGAAGAGGGGCGTGGAGAGCAGCAGGAGCATCCAGCCCAGACCGAAGAGGCTGTGCCACGTCATGCCCAGAAAGCAGGCGAAGCTCGCTGCCCAGATGATGGCGAGATAGATGCCGTCGTAGAGGGCGTAGGCCCGCAGTTGTTTGTATTCATTAGGATTCATGCTGCAAAATTAGCGAAATAATATGATATACAGATGTTTTTCTCCGCTAATTTTCCATCTTACGGTATCGTGTGCCTTAATATTTTAAGGCGGCTCTGGCATAAGACAGAATGTACGGAAGGACGGAAGATGTCCGCCTGCCGGCGGTTGCCTCTTGTAGGGACAGGCCCCGTGCCTGTCCGTGTCGTTTCCCTTCGCGCGCGTTTTTGTTTATCGGACAGACACGTGGTCTGTCCCTACGGGTCGGTGTGCCTTCTGCGTCGTGTTGCGTCATGGGGGCGGCACGTGGGCGGTTGCCTCTTGTTCTCTGCGTCTGTCCGTTACGCCCCGTGCGTCTGGCCTTTACGCATCGTGCGTCAGGGCGGTTGGGATTGCCGGGGCAGGCGAGGGCGTCCGTCCCGACAGGTTAATTGACGTTTGTTTTAATTCAAAATGTTGCAGGGCGGACAGACGCGTGGTCTGTTCGCCCTGTGGGTTGTGCATGCCCTCCTGCGTCGTGTTGTGTCCGTCGGGCAGCATGGGGACGGTTGCCTCTTGTAGGGACAGACCGCGTGTCTGTCCGCTCCGTGTGTTTCGGACAGGTACGGGGCCTGTCCCTACAGGTGGGTGTGTATTCCTGCGTTGTCTTGCGTCATCGGGCACACGGGGGAGATGTCCCTGAGTGTCTTTTACTTCTTTACGACCTTTTTGCCGTCTACGATGTAGATGCCGGCCGGCAGGCGGCTGAAGTCGCCGGACATGCGCACGCCCTGCAGGTTGTAGATGCCCTGCTTCTTGGCAGGCACGGCGGTGGCTACGGTGCTGATGCCGTCGGCGGTGCCGAATACCGTAACGTCGTCGATGTTCAGGCGGAACTGGTCGGTGCAGTTGTAGTGGCGGAACGCTACGTAGCGGGTGCCGGCAGGCAGGTCGACGTTGTATTCGTACCACTGGCCAACAGTCCTCGTCATAGGCTTGGCGGCCGTCGTGGTCCGCTCCGCTCACGAGCGGCGTAATGAGGTAGTTGTCCGGGTTAAGGGGCTTTTCGTCACCGTAAGAGTGCGAAGTGGCGTTTATCCTGAAAAGTCTGTCGCACTCTATCTGGGTGGCAAGGTGGGAGTTATCCATGGTGACGGAGCTGAAGTCTATTCTTTCTCCATAAAAGCATGTTATCTTTGAATTTCGCAAGTAGATGTTTCCTTTGTTACGTAGATGCTGCTGGAGTTTACGGAGTTAAAGCGGTTCAGGCCGAGAAGCACGACCTTTAGTCCGTTGTTGTCCTTGTTTTCCTGTGCGTGTCTGCTGCCTCCCCCTGCTCTTGAGGGGGAGGCGGGCCTTACTTCACCTCCACGGTCTGCATGCCGATGCCCTTGTAGCGCAGCGGTCCGTACTTGCCGCCGCCCTGATGGTCTTGGCAGAAGCTGTAGTCGTGGGCTACGGTGCGTCCCTTGTCATCCTTGTAGACCACCCATGCCCGGAGTGCGCGGTCGGTGATGACGAGTCCGTTCTTATGGATTTTCCATGCGTCGTTTTCTATGACCACGCGTATGCAGTCCGGTTTCTTCTGCTTGGCTATGCGGAGCACCTGTGCGTTGAGCGATGCGTTGAGTGCGCCCGGCTTGAGGGTTACTTTCTCCAGCGGAGCCTCTTTCATTGCTCCGTCGAGGATGCTGGCGTATTCCCGTGTGTTGTAGTACTTGGTGTAGAGCACCAGTGCCTTGTTGAACTTGCCCTTGTTGGCAGCGAAGTCCTTGTGGTGCATCATCACTTTGTCGTATAGCTCGTTGGCTGCGAGCATGTAGGCCACCTTGGCGTAGCCCGGCTTCCGTGCCTCCATCGTCTGGTAGAGTTCGAGCACTATTTGGTTGATGAGGTTGATGTCCACGTCGTTGCAGGCAATCTCCCGCATCAGGTCCTCGCGCCGGCTCCGTATATTGTCTGCATCGTAGGGGAACATCCATCCCTTTTTGGCGTATGCCACACCGGAGTTGGTCTTTATCTCATAGTTCCTCACTCGTCTCACGGCATTGCTCTGGCTGGCGAGAATCATGGCGAGCTTGTAGACGCCCTGCTTGCTGTTGGGGTCGGCAAAGAAGGCTGCGGCGAATGGGTAGCGGTAGACGTCGTCCTCCTGTACTGCCAATGGCTGTCCGTCTGCCGATACGAGTTCGGGTATCTGCTCGTTGCTCGCAAGGTAGAGGGTTATTTCATAATTGATAGGCGCGGTTAGAATCTCTTCCATAATGCTGTAGAGAATCCTGTCGCCGTTTCCTGCCCATTTGCCCAGTTCGTACATCACGGGATACTTGTAGTAAGGCTGGAGAGGGAAGTACTTGGGGTCGAGATGCTCGTAGGCGGCGTGCACCTGTTTGTAGGAGCGCGTGGAGAAGTCGGGCACGGTCTCGTCCTGCGCCTGCGGGTCGTTGGCAATGGCTTCCTTCGAGGGTTTGAAGTTGCGCTTGTGGAGCGTTGCCATTCCGCCGTCGTCAGTGGAGCTGCCGTTGGAGGTGCTCTCTTCGGGCAGGTTCACGCCTGCCTTTCCGGCAACGTCCTTGGCTGCTTTCTTGGCTTTTTTCTTGGCGGTGCCGATGGCGGCGTCGGTAGCGTCGTCCATTGCCCTTTCTACGGCGTGTTCCACTTTTTCCTTTGCCTTTTTCTTCGCCTTGTCGATGAGTTTCCCGAACTGTGCCTGTGCAGGCGTTGCGATTGCGAATGTCAGTGCGATGGCTGCCGACATTGCGATGAACTTGTTTTGTCTCATAGTTTTGTTAATTTTATTGTTGATGATAAAGATTGTTTGTTTCTGCTATGGAGTTGAGGGGGATAGAGAAGTCGGGGGAGGTCGGGGGGACGGATGTCCTTTTGCTTGGGATTGCCGGGAGAGGGCTGTTGTTCCTTTGACTTCTTTCAGCTTCCTTTCACATCTTCTTTACTCTTTCGTTTCAAACATCGCCGTTGCTTTTTGGACGGACAGACGCGGGTGCGTGTTTTTGTTTGTCGGACAGACACGCGGTCTGTCCCTACGGGTTGGTTGTGTCCTCTGCGTCGTGTTGCGCTATCGGGCGGCAGGGGGTGTTTGCTCTGTTGTAGGGACAGGCCCCGTGCCTGTCCGCCTTGTTCCCTTCGTCCGGTGTTTGCCTTCATGCCTTTCTACTCCTTATTACATGTCGGGCAATGCTGAATTTTCTGCTGCAAAGTTAGATACGCACAGCACGAAAGTACATTGCAGAATCGGACAAAAATGTTTCAAAATCGGACATTCTTCGTCTTTCTGACTTATCAATATCGGTCTGTCTGTAAACACTTGCTGCTCAAAGGTTTAATAGTGATAGCTTTATCCTTTTTAACAATCAGCGGTTTTTAGGCATCAAACGGTTTCCTGATGATAGTTCCGTTCAGATTCCGTCCCCACAGGGTGAGCCGCCGGCAGGCTGGAAACCGCGGGGTGGCGCGTCTCCGGCTTTTGCCCCGGCGCGGACAAGGCACAAGATAAAGGAGATTTTCCTTGGTGCGCCCGAAAGTTTTGTGTATATTTGCAGGCGTACAGATTACCATCAGAAGGACAAGGCAACGAAGGCTCTGCTTCGGTTGCCGGCATAGTACGACTGCTGTCATGAATAACTCTGAATCATCACATTTCATATAATATGCAATTGTTCCGAAACGCCTCTTATGCAGCCTTGAAGCATTGCCATGAGACCTTTACGAATGGTATGGGGGGAATCCGCAGCCTTATTTCGCGCACACTGCCGGTGCTTGTGTCTATCCTGCTCCTGCTCGCCTCGTGCGGGAAGGAGCCGCATGCCTTTACCCCCGAGGAGCGCAAGGCGGCCGACAGCATCGTACACGCTGTAGGCGGAGCCGACTCGCTCGCCCTGCTGCAAAGACGGCTGGAGGGCGAGGGCAACAGGCTCGGCAGCATCGTTGCCCTCAGGCGGTGGGGCAAGGCACTGCGCGACGATAGCCGCTTCGAGGAGGCACTGCGCGTCCACAGCAAGGGGCTGCAGCAGGCGGCCGACGCCGGCGATACGCTGGAATGGGTGCAGGCCCTGAACAATGTAGGTACGGACTACAGGCGCATGGGCGTGCTCGACGTGGCACAAGGATACCACTACAGCGCGTGGAAGATGAGCGAGGAGTGTGCCGACACCTCGTTCACGGCGAGGAAGAACCGCGTCGTGTCGCTCAACGGACTGGGCAACATCTACCTTACGCTGGGCAACTATGAGCGGGCCGACAGCACGCTGCGGATGTGCCTGAAAGGCGAACAGGAACTGCACAGCACGGTGGGGCAGGCCATCAACTACGCCAATCTCGGCTCCATCTTCGAGCACCGGGGACAGACAGACTCGGCCTGGGTGTACTACCGCCGGTCGATGGAGCTGAACACCGAGGAGGGCAACGAGTTAGGCATCGCGCTCTGCCATACCTATTTCGGCTCGCTCTACGAGAAGGCGCGGCAGTACGACAAGGCGGCTGCGGAGTATGAGACCGCTTACCGGCTGATGAAGGACTCCAAGGACGACTGGCACGCCCTCAACATGCTCATTGCCCTTGCAGGCATCTGCCACGCCACGGGAAACGGAAGGCAGGGAGATGGAATGTCTCGGCAGGGCAAGGCAGGTGGCGGAGGCCATAGGCTCGCGCGAGCATCTGGGTCAAATCCACACCTTATATTATAGGCACTACAAGCAGAAGGGCGACTGCCGCGCGGCACTGGCCGCCTACGAGAAGGCTACGGCCATGCAGGACAGCGTGCTGGGCATGGAGAAAGTGAACCGCATACAGAACACGAGCCTGAACATAGAGCGAAACAGGCAGGAAAGGGAAATGAACGAGGCGAGAGTCAAACTGGAGCAGGAACGGACGGCACGCCAGATAGACTATGCCGTCTTCGTCTTCGTCGTCATCATCCTGATAGGCGCGCTGGTGGCCTTCCTCTACATACAGCGTTTCCACCGCCGCAACCACTTGGCACTGAAGCGGCTGGCGGCACTGCGCGAAAACTTCTTCACCAACATCACCCACGAGTTCCGAACGCCGCTCACCGTCATACTCGGACTGAGCCGCGACCTCCAAGAACCTGACGTGAAGGAAGTGGAAGACAAGGCCCGGACCATACAGCGGCAGGGAGAGGGGCTGCTCATGCTCATCAACCAGCTGCTCGACATATCGAAGATAAAGTCGGCGGTGGGCAATGCCGACTGGAAGAACGGCAACATCATAGCCTACCTCGGCATGATAGTGGAAAGCTACCGCGACCATGCACGTAGCCGCAACATAGAGCTGCAACTCATATCGAAGGGAGAAGTGGTGATGGACTTCGTGCCCGACTACGTGGCCAAGGTGCTCAACAACCTGCTCTCAAACGCCTTCAAGTTCACGCCCGAATACGGAAGGGTGAGCGTGGAGGCATGGCGCGAGGGCGACAGGCTGCTGATAGAGGTGGCAGACACGGGCAGGGGCATGGACGGGAAAACGCTTGCCCACGTCTTCGAGCCGTTCTATCAGGCGACAGCGACGCACAGCACATAGGCACGGGCGTAGGCCTGGCCCTCGTCATGCAGATAATGAAAGCCGTCGACGGGACGATTACGGCAGAGAGCACTCCCGGCAAAGGCACGACGTTCCACATCAGCGTGCCCGTGAGGAACTCCGGCCGTCATGCAAAGTCCGTCGTTACGGATGCCGGAAACGTTCCGCTGCTGCCCAAGGCCGGGCCTGAGCTTGACGACAGCGAGGGCGACGACAGCCAGTGCCGGCTGCTCGTCATTGAAGACAACCGCGACATTGCCGCCTATATCGCTCGCAGTTCGTGGGCCGCTACGCCGTCTCCTACGCCGGCAACGGTAAGGACGGACTGGAAAAGGCAGAGGAACTGGTGCCCGACCTCATCATTACCGACCTGATGATGCCCGGCATGGACGGACTGGAGGTGTGCAGGCAGGTGCGCGGCAACGAAATCATCAACCACATTCCCGTCATCGTCGTTACGGCAAAGATTACCGACGAAGAGCGCATCAGGGGCATAGAGGCCGGGGCGGACGCCTATCTCGCCAAGCCGTTCAATGCCGACGAGCTGCGGACGAGGGTGGAGAAGCTCTTGGAAGGCAGGCGGATGTTGCAGAAGAAGTTTGCCGGAATGATGCAGCAGCGCGGGGAAGAGACGGAAGAAGGCGGCAGGGCGAACGAGGCCGATCTGCGGTTCCTCACCAAGGTGTCGGGGCTGGTCAGCAGGCATCTCGACCGCAACAGGATGGTGGACGTGGCAGCCGTCGCCTCCGGCATGGGCATGAGCCCGCGGCAGTTCTACCGGAAGATAAATGCCCTTGTGGGCGATACCCCTGCCGCCCATATCCAGCGTCTGAAGATAAAGCGCGCATGCAGTCTGCTGGACAAGGACAGCAAGGTAAGCTTTGCGGAAGTGGCAGAGCAGTGCGGATTCGACGCTTATCCCAATTTCGTGCGTGCGTTCAAGAACGTGTGCGGCGTTACCCCTACCGAGTACAGGAGGCGCGGAGAGTAGGCAATGGTGCCCTGCAAGGGAAAACGAACTTGCCGTCCAGTGCCTGTCGGTGCCGGAGTTATCCGAAACGATTAGAAAGTAACAGGAATGGAAGAAACAAACAGTTTGCAGCCGGTGTGCGGACAAGCCCGGCAGACGGAATGTCCCTGTCCGAAGGCCTGCCCCCGGCACGGCCGGTGCAGTGAGTGCGTGGCACATCACCGCAGCCACGGCAACCTGCCCTTTTGTCTCAAGGGCTTGGCATAGCGGTTATGAAATAGATAAGGAAAAACTTCCCGTCGCTGTGTGCGGCAGGGCAGACTTTGCAGGATGATACGATTGAAGGAAGACGGGGGAATCCCCCGCGCCATGATGATTATGATGGCGGCTATGGCAGGCCTGACGGTTGCCAATCTGTACTATAATCAGCCCTTGCTCGAGAAGATATGCCGCGACCTTGGCGTCAGCGAGGTGTCGGCAAATCTCATCACGGTGATTACGCAGACGGGCTATGCCTTGGGGCTTTGCTTCCTCATACCCTCGGGCGATTTGTATTCGCGCCGCCGGCTCATTATCGTCAGCATGGCAATGGCCGCCCTCATGGCGGTCGTCATCGGCTTTGCCGCCGACATCTACACGATATGGGCAGCCTCCGTATTCTTGGGGGCGTTTTCCGTCGTACCGCAATTCTTCCTGCCGATAGCCACCCAGTTCTCAAGGCCCGGGAACAAGGCGCGCAACATGGGCTACGTGCTCTCCGGGCTGCTCGTGGGCATATTGGGGGCACGCGTCGTGGGCGGACTGGTAGGCGAGTGGCTGGGCTGGCGGTCGATGTTCCTGATAGCGGCAGGCATCATGCTGCTGTGCCTTATCATCACCTTGCGGATGATGCCCGACATGAAGCGCAATTTCCACGGCAGCTACGCCTCGCTGATGAAGACCGTGTTCCAAATCTTCATCGCCCATCCGGGCATACGCGTCAACTCCGTCCGGGCAGCCTTCGGCTTCGGCAGTCTGCTGACGGTATGGGCCTGTCTGGCCTTCCACCTTGCCAAGGACTTTGGCGTCGGCTCGGACATGGTGGGCATGCTCGGGCTGTGTGGCATAGCAGGGGCAATGGTGGCCAGCGGTCTGGGGCGGTACGTGCCCCGTTTCGGCGTGTACCGCTTCTCTGTCGCAGGCGGCAGTATAATGATTGCCGGCTGGCTCGTGGCCCTGTTCTTGGGCAACAGCTACGTGGGCATGGCAGCCAGCATCATCCTGCTCGACATCGGCCTGCAATGCCTGCAACTCAGCAATCAGAGTGCCAGTATAGCAGAGATACCCTCCGCAAGCAACCGCGTGAACACCATCTTCATGACCATCTATTTCGTCGGTGGTTCGTTGGGCACCTTCCTTGCCGGATGGGGCTGGAAGACGGCCGGATGGCAGGGCGTGTGCGCTGTCGGTATCGTCATGGCAGGCATGAGCTGCTTGTCAGCCTGATTGCGAGGAAGTGAAAGAAGGCGCAGGCAGCGCATGCAGTACTGATTCGTTCTGTCTGAAGTCTTAGGCGACTCGCAGGCAACCCGTAGGGACAGACCGCGTGTCTGTCCGATAAACAAAAATATGCACGTAGGTAACGACGCCGGACAGGCCCCGTGCCTTTCCGAAACGGTGGAACGCACGATTTGTGTTAATGTCGGATTGTTTTTGATGCGGACAGGCACGTGGCCTGTCCCTACATTTTTATTTCCCCTCCACGTTCCTGAACACGGTGGCGGAACGCGCCCTGCGCAACGGGAAAACGAAAGGGGCGGTTTGACGATGCGAAAACGGCACTCTGACATGGTCGGAGTGCCGTTTTCGTTTTTCGGGCGTGGCGAGGGGGTGGGAAGGACAGGCGGCTGTCAGCCGCGCCTTGCGCTGCGCGCGAGGGCAAGGCGTTTCTCGTAGACGGGACGCCACTTGTCTATCATGGCCTGAAGATTGCGGCTGCGCTGCCCGAGTTCGCGGTATTCGGCGGTGTCGGTCAGCGAGTTGCGGCTCATCTCGAGCATGCGCGAGAGGAGGAGCTGCTGCTGTGCGTCGGCCTGACGGAGCTGGTTGCCGAGCTTTTCGAGGCTCTCCGTGAACTGGAGGGCGCGGTCTATGTGGTCTTGTTCCATATCGTTTGTGGGTCGGATAAAGCTTGCAGCGGTGCGTGCCGGAAGCATAATAGGGATGGAGGGATGGCCTTGGGGAGCTGCTTGACTTGCTTAGTTGTAGAAGTTGACATCCAACAGCATCCTGAAATGGTGTTCAAGTTCCTGTCTGAAAGGGTGGGTAGAGGAGTATAATGCCATTGCAAAATTGGTCTCACCGTCTATATCGAAACTCCCATCCAGTTTAGAAAGCGTACCGTCGTCAAACTCTGAAAACCATTTATCGAAGAGTCTTTTGCGGCACATCTGCCTTTTGTCGCTGCTGTCGTAAATGGCAACCATCGCATTGTCGTTTCTCTGAAAGAACCTTTCCAAGATATTCAGGATCGTGTTGCGGACAGCATTGCTGCTCTTACACTTCCCATGGGGCGGAAATCTTTCTATGCCAAAGGCGTAGACCGGGTATTCCGTGCCGATGACATCCGAGTAGTCGAGAAACGTTATTATGTACAGGATGCCGTCGTCTGTGGTAAATTCGTAGGCCGACGTCTCATAATTGTATTTTATTTCAAACTGGACGAGCGAATTTAATTCTGTCATTCTTGAAGCCTTTCAGGGTGCCGTGCTCACGAATATAGTTCTGAACTTCCTTTTTGTCTTCCATCATCCGGCGGATAATGGAGGGGGCTGTATTCTTCTTCATGTTCGTTTGCTTTGTGGTTCTTGGGCGAAGAACCTGTTTAGTGCTACAAATTTACAAAATAAGTTTTCTCCACGCGGTTTTCATCAAGGGTTTAACGCTGAGTTGTTGTGGAATTAACTATAAATTAACATTCAGACGTTAAACATTCGGATGAAAGGGGCTGGCCGGCGGGGAATAAGGAATGTGGGTCGGTAATTGACGTCTTCCTGCTTCGGGCAGGCGCAACGAGAAATCCCCTCTCGGGGAGGAGAGGGGATGTATGCGGTGGGTTAGAATACTAGATTGAATCCGAAGCGGATGCCGTCGACCGATATGCCCGGGTAGGCGGTGTAGGTGAGGCGGCGCACGTAGTCGACTTCGAGGCACTTGAAGATGTTGTGTATGCCGACGACAAGCTCGAGGTAAGGCTCGTGGTTCATCACGTGCGTGCTCGGGGAATCGGTAGAGGTCGGGGTCGGCGGCGTTCTGCGGCAGGTAGGGGTTGTTCTTGTCGGTCAGGTGTCCCCACATTCCCTTGAAGGCGATGTACTCGCGCCACTTCAGGTGCTTCAGCAGCGGAATACGGTTGAAGACCTTTCCCTCGAGGTTCCACGCAAGGTTGAACTGCGCGTAGCGGTCGTTGAGGAACTCCATGTTCTCCATGAGGTTGAACGTTCCCTGATGTTCGAAGTACGACGTGTTGACGGGCGGCATGATAAGGAGTGGGAAGGGGACTTTGTTCCATTGTGCCCCTGCGGAGAGGCGGATGTCGAATCTTCCCCAGCTGCCGAGCCAGATGCGCTTGTAGGCTGACAGCTCGGTAAGGTTGGAGTTCAGCTGCGAGCCGAAGAGGCTCTGTATGCCCATGGTATGCCTGAGCTTGAACTCGGGGGCGTCGAGGTTGACTTCCATCCGCTGCTGCTTGGAGTTGATATAGCTTTGTCCGGGGCGGTAGTCGAAGCCGAGGGACAGCGAGGTCTGGCGTATTTTCGTTACGACGTCGCCGTTCAGGTGCTCGTAGAGGAGCTTTGCCGTCGGCTCGGTCTTCTCCATCTCGAAGGCGAAATGGGTGGCGAGGCCGTAGTCTGTCTCCCAGTCGAAGGTGAGCCGCTGGCGGTTGTAGAAGTACATTTTCTCTACCTTGACGGGCCGGAAGGCCATGAAGATGTTGTCCTTGTTGTGGATGAGATATTTGTCGGAGGGCGACTCCACGTCCTTGTATGCCTCTATGGATATGGTGCGGATGGGAAACTCTATGGGCTGGTACTGGGGCTTGTTGAACGAATAGGTTGCCTTTGCCCCGTAGTAGCTGTTTTTTGTCTTCGTGCCGTAGGCGTAGTAGCCGTCGAAGAACCAGTGCGGACTGAAGTGTGCCGTGGTGCGGGCTGCTGCACGGAGGCGTATGCCGTCGACGAAGTTCTTGGAGAGGAACGTGTTGACCGGTCCTATGTCTATCTTGCTGGGATGCTTCCCGTTGCCCGTCTCGATGAAGTTCTCTATCAGGCCTTCGCACCGAACATGACCCAGCGGAATCGTCGGGTCTTGGCCATCTTGCTGACGAAATCGTCCATGCCGCTCTCGCTCTTGGTGAGCTGTGCCGTCCGGTGCTCGCTCCAGAAGCTGTCGTCGCGCATCTTGGCACCGGCGTCATACTTCAGTTTTGCCTTGCCCTTGAAGAGGGCGTCGGGAATGGGGGCGAAGGCATAGTTGCGCATGCCTGTGGTACGGATGACGATGACGCGCTGGAAGAGGTCTGTCAGCTTCAGCTCGGCCACCATGTTGTCCGTGGTCAGCACCCATTCGCCGTTGGGCTGCTGTTCGTACTCCTGCCCGAACTTCATTGCATCGACGAAGTTGACGCCCGTGTTGGCAGGGAGCTGCATGTCGCACTTGCGTACGTGCAGGGAGCTGTCGGCAAGGACGTAGAGTTCGCCCCGGAATCCGAAGTCCTGCTGGTTGGCAGGCATGAATTGCAGGCGTATGCACTTGTCTTTTCCGATGTAGAGAGTGTCGTCTATGTAGAAATGGTAGAAGGAGATGGCGGTGGAGCCGATGGGCGATGGGAAACGCGACTGAAGGAGATTGATTTGGTCGTCGTAGAGGTCGATGTCCTTGAAGATGTCCTTCACCACGGTGTTGAGGGCGGACCCGGTCTGTATCAGCTTCGAGATGCCTTTGGTAGACTGGCCCTTGATGATGTCCTTCTCGTCGCGCGGCGACTTGCGGTAGACGTGCTGAGTGAGCGTCTCGTCGACGGAGAAGGGGAGGATGAGCTTGTTGTTGTACGCGCAGACTTCCACCTGATCGAGCAGCCACGGCGACTTCGCGAAGAGAGAGCCTTCCAGCTCGTCGGGCGTAAGGTTGTTGATGGCCATCGTAACCTTCTGATACTTGTCGTACTGATAGTAGTCGTGGTTGGAGAGGTCTGTCGTTTTCTTGGCGGCAATGACGCGCCGCATCAGTTCTACGGCCGGATTGTCCTTGCGCGAATATTTGTGCCGGCGTTTCGCCTGTACGACGACGCCTTCGAGTTGTCTTGAGTCGGCAGCGAGGGCTACTTTTATTGTCTCGGGGGTGGAGGTGGTTATCCTGACGCGCTTCGCCTTGTAGCCGACTGCGGTAACGGTCAGTTGCTGTCCTGCCTTGCGTGCAATGACGAGCAGTCCCGACGCGTCGGCCGATGCGCCGAGTCTCAGCGACTTGTAGTTGGCGTTGGCGTAGGGGATGCTGTCTCCTGTCTGGGAATCGACGACATAGCACCGCAGGTTCTGTGCGGAGGCGGCGAGGGTGAAGAAGAATAGGAGAAGCATTATCCCGGCTTTCCCCGGAAGAAGAAGCCCCCCGAAGCTCTTCCAATGGGAGCGTGGGCGTCTTCCTGTAGGGGACGTGCCAAGTAAAAGAGGGAGATTGGCTCTCCCCCGGCTCCTTCCCCATAGGGAGGGGAGGAGAGTGTGTTGTGTTCTGAGACTGGATGTCTGTGCCATATATTCTTTGAGTTTTCTTTTGCGGAGGGGAGGCGGCTGCCGGTGAATGGCTGCGACGCGGCAGCAATCGGCCGGGAGCAGTCTGCCCCGGCACACAGGCGGCGTTGCCGTTCGTGCGCCCTCCCCGGACGGGGAGGAGACATGGACAGGGACAGCCCCCTCCCGTGAGGGAAGGACAGGCTGTCTGCCTTCTTAGTCTATCTCCTCGTCTGCTTCGTAGCCGCCCATCTCGCGGATGGCGTTCTTGAGCATGGTGTATTGCTCGAAGAGATTGTTGACCGCCTCCTCGCCTTTCGTATAGTCGTGCATCGGGCTTTTGAGGAAGAAGCTCAGGAAACGCTGTATGCCGTAGCGTCCGGCACGGGCCGCAAGGTCGCTGAGTAGCGTCAGGTCGAGCAGCAGCGGAGCGGCAAGGATGGAGTCGCGGCAAAGGAAATTGATTTTTATCTGCATCGGATAGCCCATCCATCCGAAGATGTCGATGTTGTCCCAGCCTCCTTGTTGTCGTTGCGGGGTGGGTAGTAGTTGATGCGCACCTTGTGGTAGATGTCGCCGTATAGGTCGGGCTGGTCGTCTGCCTTGCAGATGGTCTCGAGCGTGGATAGCTTGCTGACCTCCTTGGTGTGGAAGTTGGCAGGCTCGTCGAGCACGAGCCCGTCCCTGTTGCCGAGTATATTGGTAGAGAACCATCCGTCGAGTCCGAGGCAGCGCGTCTTGATGATGGGGGCAAATCCCGACTTGACGAGCGTCTGCCCGGTCTTGAAGTCCTTTCCCGATATGGGCATGCGCGTCTTTTCGGCGAGTTCCCACATGGCCGGAATGTCCACGGTGGTGTTCGGTGCGCCCATGATGAAGGGGCAGCCCTCGGTCAGTGCGGCGTAGGCGTAGCACATGGACGGTGCGATATGCTCGCGGTCGTCGGCCTTCATGGCCGTTTCGAGCTGTTCGAGGGTCTTGTGGACCTTTTCGTCGTAAGGAACGTATATCTCGGTAGATGCCGCCCAGATGACGACGATGCGGCTGCAATCCTGCTCTTTCTTGAAACGGCGTATGTCTTCGCGCAGTTCCTCTGCCATTTCCCACCGCGTGGCACACGTCTTGACGTTGTCGCCGTCGAGCCGCTTGGCGTAGTTCTTGTCGAAAGCCGCCTTCATCGGGCGGATGGCCTCAAGTTCGTCGCGCACAGGCTCGATGTCCTTGGCTTTCAGCACCTCGGCATAGACTGCTGCCTGATAGGCGTTCTGCGGATAGACATCCCATGTCCCGAATACGATGTCGTTGAGGTCAGCCAGCGGAACAATGTCCTTGTAGTGGAGATATTGCTTCTCTGCCCCGCGTCCTACACGTATTTTGTCGTATTGGGTCATCGAGCCGACGGGCTTTGCGAGACCTTTGCGAGCCATTAACACTCCGGTCATAAAGGTCGTGGCTACTGCACCGCACCCTACAACCATGATTCCTAACTTGCCCTCTGAGGGGGCTACCTCTGTTTTCTTCATATTCTTAGAGTTTATCTTGGGCGGGATGGGCGTTGCTGAACGGATGATAAGCACGGACGGGCTTCAAAGAACGCTTCTCTCCCGACGTTGTATTTTATAATAACGTAAGTTGTTGCGGATTATTGCGGTGGAGGCAATAATTCGGCAAGATGGCCTATGATGCGGTCGGCAGCCGTACCGTCGGGCTGGTCGTCGGTCCATCCCTCGCCTTTCAACCAGACGGTCCGGCAGCCGAGGGAATGGGCAGGGGCGATGTCTTTGTCGTAGCTGTCGCCGACGACTGTCGTGTCCCCGGGATTTGTCCCGAGTGCCTCCACGGCAAGGCTGAATATGCGCGGATCGGGCTTTCTGACTCCGCAGACGGCACTTTCTACTACGGTCTCGAACAGGCCGGAAAGGTTCAGCTCGTCGAGAACGGTGTGGAGATTGCCGTAGAAGTTGCTCACGAGGGCGAGGCGGCTGCGCTCTTTCAGGCGGAGGAGCACCCCGCGGCTTTCGGCAGCGATGGCCTTCACCTTGTCATATACGTCGTCGAGCACCGCGGCCTGCATGTCGTCGGACGGGGATTGTGCCGAGCCGGCAAGCCCGTGCTGCGTCAGGTATTCAAATTCTATGCGCAGCTTTGTTTCGAGCATGCGGCGGAAGGTGTAGCCGGGCTGTATGATGGGATTCCTGCCCAGCGTCCGTTCGGCATGGATATATGCGGCACGGAACGCCTCCTCGCCGACGGGCACTTGCTGCCGCCGGTAGGCATGCCAGAGAAACCGCCCCCAGTGGCAGCCCCGTGTGTCGAGCGTGCCTCCGAAATCGAAGAGGAAGGCCTCGCTTGCAGGCTCTTTCCGGGCAGCGGTGGAGGCTGGATGTTCTGTAGATGGTTTCATGTTTTCGTTGATTGTCGGCTGTTATGGCGGTGTTGCGGCAGCGTCGCAGCATATTGGTTGACGGAGGACAGTGCCTTTATGTCCGCCTTTCTGTCAGTCCGCCTTTGGGAGACTGCTCCTGCACAGGTCTTCGTGCCGCTTGTGCATATAGATATAGACGACGTTGTAGAGCGTTATCTCTGCAATGAGATAGACCCACGGGCAGTCCGTCAGACAGGTAGCGTAGATGAGAATGGCGCGCGAATTGAAGGTGAGGAAGTTGGTCAGCGGCATCAGCGGACGGCTGCCGCTAAGGAACTTGTCCTTCCACTCCTGCGGAATGTTCTCCACCTGCCCGTACTTCTCTTTGAGGGCGGCACGCAGTTTCTGGAAAGCCGGGGTGCGCTTCTCCTGCCGGTGGCAGTAGTGCTGGTAGTTGTAGTGGAACGCCCGCTCCCAGAACACGCCCTTTTTGCCGCGCAGGCTCTCCGCGATGGCATGCTCGGCAGTATATGAGTCAAGCTCCGACCCCTCCTTGCCCTTGAGGAAGAAGAGGTGTATCTGGCGGTAGTAGTCGCTGATGGCACTCTGATGCGAATGGCTGAGCAGTCCGGCTATGGCAGCGAGGGCAAGCCCCCAGAAGCCCCAAACCTCCATCGTGCCGGGCATGGGCTGGTGCCACAGGCGGAGGACAATGGCGAGATAGATGGCGAAAAACCACGTGTCGCCGGCAAATCCGTCGAGGCAACGCCCCTTCATGGAGCGTTGGTTGGTGAGCCGTGCGAGCTGGCCGTCGGTGGAATCGCAGAAGTTTGCGAGCATCAGCAGGACTACACCTATTATATTATAGGTGATGTCGGTGAAGTAGAACATCACGCCTGCCGACACGCCCAAGAAGATGGAGAGGATGGTTATCGCGTTCGGCGTAACGCCTATCCGGTGCCAGAAGAGGGCGAAGGCGAGTCCGATGGGACGGGTGAAGTAGATGTCTATCCACTCCTCGGTGTCGCGCGACTTGAGAGAGGCCGCAAGGAGTTCCCTGAAAGGAGGTCGCTTGCCTTGTTGCTTTCCTGCGGCGAGGGGGGCGGCAGAGTCTGTCGGTTGTCTTTCTTTCATGTTGCTGTTGGTTGTTGTTGGTGAGCCTGCGGTGCTGCTGCAGCCTGCCGGGTTACAGATGCCGGGCCTGCGGCGTTGGCGGCAGGGCGTCGCTGCACTTTCAGCGGTGGGTGGCGAGGTCTACTATTGCCCCGGCTGCCGCTTCCCTGCACCGTGCGAAGCTCGGCCAGTCGTTGAAGTCGATGATGACAAACGTGCCGTCGGGCCTTATGATGGCATCGCCCCCGTAGACGGGGACGGCGGCGAGGTCGGCGAGGCGGCCGGCAGCCGATTGCAGGTCGGCCGGGGCGAAGGTATAGTGGTGGGGCGTCCCGTTGCGCATCTCGTCGCCCATCTTCGTAATGCCGTCGTCGCCGGGGTAGTAATGGCGGAAGAAGCCTGTGCCGAGCACGCCGTAGAACTTCACGAGGTCGCCCTGTACGTGGGCCTGCACAAGATGGTCGGCGATGCCCCGGCGGCCGAAGTCGGCGAGGGCGGCGGCAAGCTCGCGTTGGCCGGCACAGAAGCGGATGTCGCCTGCCGACTGTGCCGATGTGTCGGCCCGCTTCAGCCAGTAGCCGTGCCGGCCCGTCGCGGGCGGCTGTGGAATGTCGTTGTCGGCCATCAGTGCGGCAAGGCGGCTGCGGTGGCAGCAGAGTTCTACGCCCAATGGGGGATTGAGCACCCGCGTGCCTTGGTTTCCTGCTCCTTCAGCCATGCGAGCGTCCCGGGGCGGCGGCCCATTGAGAGGATGAGTTTGTAGCGTCGGTCGGCAGACAGCGGCAGCTCGTCCTCGGAAAGGAGCTGCACGGGCGCGGCGAGGCGGTCGGCGACGGCACGGAGGATGGCTGCGTCGTTGGCCTCCGAGTTGGGAGAGAAGCAGGCGGAGCGGAAGAGCAGAAGCCCCGCTGCCGGTGTTTCTCCTGCGGAGGCTGTGGCGGTGTGCAGTGGGTGTCGGGTGTCGGATACGGGCATGGGCGGCAGTGGATTGATGGCAGGGTGGGGGTTGTGGGCGGACAGGGGCTGCAGCGTTGTGGCAGATGGCCGCGCTTTGGTCTTCGTCTACTCTTCTTGGGGGCGGCATGCCGTGTCTGCGGCGTGGTGTGGGGCGTTGTGCGGCTGAACGAGGCGTTCGGCCTTCTCTATGTCGCCTGCGTGGTCGATGTCTATCACCTTGGAGAACGCATGGGCGGCAACGCGCAGTCCGTCGGACAGGAGGGCGCGCTGGAAGTTGCGCATGCGGCTTTCGCCCCGTCCGATGCAGGCGCGGAGCGTGTCAAGACAGGGAGCTGTCAGCCCGTAGATGCCGGCAGAGATGTAGCGGCAGGGCGGGTCGGGCAGGTCGTAGAAGCCCGTAACCGCAAGCTGACCCGGCAATGGTGCGGCAGCGGAAGGCCCTCCGTGGGCGCGTCCGCCGTCCGTCGTCCCGACATAGAGCGGTTTCTCGTCGTCGATATAGTCGGTAACGCCCATCAGGCGTCGGTTCCGTGCCCGGCAGCCTCGGAGAAGGCGCGGACGTAACGGCTGAACTCGTCTTCGCGGAACACCGTGTCGACGGTGGTCAGCACGAACGGCCCGCCGCCCATCAGGCCGCTCAGGGCATGGAAGCTGTGCATGGAGCTGGGAGTGGAGCGGACGACGAAGCGCAGCGGGACGGGATGTCCGCAGAGTCCGTTTTCCGCGATGTCGGCCAGATGCCGGCTCACCTCGCTCATTTCCTCGTTGCAGACGACGGCTATTTCCGTCGCCCCGTTTTCCGCGAAGATGCGTATCAGCCTGTCTATCAGCCTCTCTCCGTTTATTCTTACCAACGGCTTCGGTACGCCGACTCCCTCCTGAGCGAGCCGCGAACCGTTTCCGGCAGCTATGATGGCATACTTCATGGCTATTCTTGCTTGCCGGACGGGCAGAACCATTCCGCCCGTCCCGAATTGCAAAGATATAATTCTTTTCCGAGAATAACGAATGATTGCAAGAGTAATTCCGCACAATCTGCCCCTGTCCGGGGAACGGCGGCTGTGGGGGAGAAACAAAAAAGTTATGGTCAAAATGCCGTACCGATGCCCGATTACGCCGATTTTTTCATATCTTTGCATCCGACACATACAATCGTATAAAAGTAACCAGACTATGGAAAAGAAAATCGCGCTCGTTACGGGTGCTACCAGTGGAATCGGCGAAGCCTGCGCACGCAGGTTTGCCCAAGGAGGATACGACCTCATCATTACAGGACGCAGACAGGACCGCCTCGCAGAGGTCAAGGCACAGCTCGAAGCCGACGGGGCCAAGGTGCTGACGCTGCTCTTCGATGTCCGCGACAGGGCGGCTGCCACGGCTGCCGTCGACTCGCTCGAGGGACGGTGGGCAGAGGTCGACGTGCTCATCAACAACGCCGGACTGGCCCTCGGTCTGGAGCCGGAATATGAAGCTCGTACGACGACTGGGACACGATGGTGGACACCAACATCAAGGGCCTGCTGACCATGACGCGCCTCGTCGTGCCGGGAATGGTAGCGCGCGGACGGGGACATGTCATCAACATCGGTTCGGTGGCAGGCGATGCCGCCTACGCCGGGGGCAACGTGTACTGCGCCACGAAGGCAGCGGTGAAGACGCTCACCGACGGACTCCGCATAGACGTGGCCGACACGGCCGTCCGCGTAACCAATGTGAAGCCCGGACTCGTCCAGACCAACTTCTCCACCACGCGCTTTCATGGCGACAACGAGCGGGCCGACGGTGTCTACAAGGGCATACAGCCCCTCACGGGCGGCGACATTGCCGACGTAGCCTTCTATGCCGCTTCCGCACCGGCCCATGTTCAGATAGCCGAGGTGCTCGTCCTCGCCACCCATCAGGCGAGCGGAAGCGTCGTAAAGCGGAAATAACGCTCCTGCCGTCTTCGTCCGCCCCTGTCGTCCGCTCTGTGTGCAGGCGTCCGGGCCGGGCGTTTCCGGCTGTCGTCAGGTAGTCGGGAAAAGTGGCTTTGTCGCTCGTTTCTACTTAAATTACCTTAAATCGTCCGGCAGGGGGCACAAATGTTACCCTGCGATTGTGGCAAAAGCCCTAACTTTGTTTCCTGAAACGAATAAGTAACAATAAAGAAAAGGAAATATGGCACACGGACACGATGTCCTCCACATGATGGAGGGAAACAGCTATGCGACGAAAGAGGCACTGGTAGAGGCGATAGAAGAGAGATTCGGAACGGAAGAGCGGTTCCACACCTGTTCTGTAGACGGAATGACGGCTGCCGAACTGGTAGACTTCCTTGAGGGGAAGGGCAAGTTCATGCCTGCCGGGGCGGAAGACTTTACGGTGGACAGCAGTAAGATATGTAACCATTAGCCAACCGCGTGCAGCGTCTGCCGGCCCGGTCTTCCGGGCGTGGCATCGGTGCTGCATGCCCACGAAACACCCACCATCGCAATGATAAGGATTTACGGTATGGACACCTGTCCCGACTGCACGGCAGTCTACGAGCGGGTGAAGGACGACCCTCGGTACGAGATAGTAGAGATAGGCAGCCACGTGCTGCGCCTGAAGGAGTTTCTGCACCTGCGCGACACGCATGCCGTCTTCGATGATGCGCGCCGCGAGGGGTATGCCGGCATACCCTGCTTCGTGCTTGAGGACGGCACTGTAACGCTCTCTCCCGAGGAGGCCGGGCTGTAGTGCTGCGTGGTTTCCCCAGTGGCGGATTGTCGCGTGCAACCGTCTGATAATCAATAAAGTATGGACAGCGAAACGAAAGTGTCGTTGTCGTATGGTCAAAGTGCCGTTTTCATTCAGTGAAAACGGCATTTTCGTTTTGTGGAAATGGCAGGATGAATGTTTCGTTGTCAGATTTCGGGCGGTAATGGGTGGCGAGATGCGGTTATGCAGGCAGCCTGTCATACATTCTCTCCGTGCTACTGGCGGAGTTCAGGCGAATTGTCGGGACAGGCCCTGTGCCTGTCCGAAACAAGCAAAGAAGACAGACTCGCGGTCTGTCCCTACGGGTTGACAGCTTTGTTCTGCCGTATCGGGCTGACGGAAGAGATTTCCATGCCGGTTCGGGGCAAGAAAAAAGCCATATCCATTCTCCGCAGGCGGAGCACAGATATGGCTTGTTATTGATAGGGTTACGAAGCGCAGGCGGACAGATTATGAGACCCTTTCGGGCAATGGCCGCCTGTTGGCCGTTTCCCTGTTCCTTTTAATATGCGAAGAGAGGATAGTCCTTCATCGTAGCGTTTACCTTCTCGCGAACGCGTGCGATAACCTTCTCGTCCTCAGGCGAAGCGAGTACCTCGTCAACGAGCTCGGCAACGAGCAGCATCAGGTCTTCCTTTACACCGCGGGTCGTCATGGCAGCGGTGCCGAGACGGATGCCTGAGGTCTGGAAAGCAGAACGGCTGTCGAACGGAACCATGTTCTTGTTGACGGTGATGTCGGCAGCAACGAGTGCGTTCTCTGCCACCTTACCAGTCAGGTCGGGATACTTGCCGCGGAGGTCGAGCAGCATGGAGTGGTTGTCGGTACCGCCGCTGACGATGTTCAGACCGCGGTCTACCAATGCCTGTGCAAGGGTGGCGGCGTTCTTCTTCACCTGCAGTGCGTATTCCTTCCAGCTTGGGAGCAGGTTCTCGCCGAAAGCGACTGCCTTGGCTGCGATGACGTGCTCCAGCGGACCGCCCTGATTGCCGGGGAAGACGGCAGAGTTGAGAACTGCCGACATCTTCTTGAGCGAACCGTTCTTGAGGGTAATGCCCCAAGGATTGTCGAAGTCCTTGCCCATGAGGATAACGCCGCCGCGCGGACCGCGGAGGGTCTTGTGTGTGGTGGTGGTAACGATGTGTGCGTACTTCAGCGGGTTGTCGAGCAGTCCGGCAGCAATCAGACCGGCCGGGTGTGCCATGTCTACCATGAAGAGTGCGCCTACCTCGTCGGCAATCTTGCGCATGCGTGCATAGTCCCACTCGCGGCTGTAGGCAGAGCCACCGCCGATGATGAGCTTAGGCTTGTGCTCGCGTGCGAGCTTCTCCATGTTGTCGTAGTCAACGCGGCCCGTCTCCTTGTTGAGGGTATAGCCTACGGGGTGGTAGAGGATGCCCGATGTGTTGACAGGGCTGCCATGAGAAAGGTGCCCGCCGTGGTCGAGGTCCATGCCCATGAAGGTGTCGCCCGGCTTGAGTACGGCGAGGAAAACAGCCTGATTGGCCTGTGCGCCGGAGTGGGGCTGCACGTTGGCATATTCGGCACCGAACACCTGCTTGATGCGCTCAATGGCAAGTGTCTCCACTTGGTCTACTACCTGACAGCCACCGTAGTACCGCTTGCCGGGATAACCTTCGGCATACTTGTTTGTAAGGTATGAACCCATGGCGTTCATAACCTCGTCGCTGACAAAGTTCTCGGATGCTATCAGCTCCATTCCCTTGAGCTGACGCTGGTGCTCCTGTTCGATCAGATCGAAAATCTCTTGGTCTCTTCTCATGTTGTTCTGAAATTAGAAGGTTGCCTGTCGTGGCATTATTCTTTCGGATGATAAGCCTGACAGGGCGATTAGTAATTAAATTGCTGCAAATATACTGATTTATAGGCAAAGCTCCAAAGAAAATGGGACTTTTTTTTCGGCCGTGGCCGTGTCGCGGCCGGAAGAGGGTGAGGATGCCTGACGGCGTCCGGCAGGGGCGGCGGCAGTATCGTGGCCGGGACAGGCGTCCGCCGTGCCGCGCTTAGCAAAGCTCCACCTTATCTATATGCTGCTCCTTGTCGCAGTAGTGGCACTTGAGTATTCCCTCGGTCTTGTCCACTACGTTGAATATGGTGGGCATCGGCTCGTTGTTGGTGATGCACTTGGGGTTGTTGCACCGTACAATGCCCCGAAGCTCGTCAGGCGTTACCACCTTCTTCTTCTCTACCACTTCATAGTCCTTAATGATGTTGAGCACCACGTTCGGTGCCACGACCGACAGACGGGAGATTTCAGCATCGGTGAAGAACTTGTCGCTCACCTTGATGATTCCCTTTGTGCCTACCATCTTCGATGAGAAGTTATAGCCGATGGTAACGGGTGTGGCGAGCTTCTGGAGCTGTAACAGGTTGACCACCTGAAAGGTTTTTTCAGACGGGATATGGTCGATGACGGTGCCGTTCTCGATGGCGGCTACCAAGCGTTCTTTCTTTGACATAGTCGGAAGGCCCTGCTCCGTCCTCCCGGCAAGGGAAGAAATGCCTACGGAGCGTGCGTGGGCGGCGTTTAAGGTGAAGGCTCGCAGGCGTCGGCGAGCGTAGTGGGGTGGGTATGGCCTACAGGATGGTCTTGTCGTTTCTGACCTCTTCGAGCGAGATGCCGAGGCAGTGGCAGAAGATGGCCTCACGGGCGAAGAGTCCGTTCCGTGCCTGCTGTATGTAGTAGGCGTGCGGGCTGTCGTCTACGTCGTAGGCAATCTCGTTGACACGGGGCAGGGGATGGAGGACGCGCATGTTCGGCTTGGCCATCGAGAGCATGTCGCGGTGGAGGATGTAGACGTTCTTCACGCGCTCGTATTCCATCAGGTCGGAAAACCGCTCTTTCTGCACGCGCGTCATATAGAGGATGTCTGCTCCTGCTATAATCTCGGGCGTGAAGTCCTCGTGCTCCGTGAAGCGGATGCCGTGCTCGTGGCAGTAGAGCTTGTACTCCTCGGGCATGGCGAGTTCCTTGGGCGCGATGAAGTGGAAGGTGGGGTTGAAATGGCGCATGGCCATGATGAGGGAGTGGACGGTACGGCCGTACTTGAGGTCGCCGACCAAGTAGATGTTCAGGTTCTCGAGCGTGCCCTGCGTCTGGTGGATGGAATAGAGGTCGAGCAGGCACTGCGAGGGATGCTGGTGGGCACCGTCGCCGGCATTGACGATAGGGACGGGAGCCACCTCCGAGGCGTACTGCGCTGCACCTTCTATGTGGTGGCGCATGACGATGGTGTCGGCATAGTTGGAGACCATGAGGATAGTGTCCTTGAGGGTCTCGCCCTTGCTGACGCTCGAGACCTTGGCATCGGTGAATCCGATGACGCGCGCCCCGAGGCGGTTGGCGGCCGTCTCGAAGCTGAGCCGGGTGCGGGTGGAGGGTTCGTAGAACAGGGTGGCGACGACCTTTCCCTTGAGAAGCTCCCGATTCGGATGCTTCTCGAACTCCTGTGCCATTTCAATAAGGTAGAGCAACTGCTCCCCACTGAGGCACTGGATGTTCACAAAGTTATGCTTTTCCATTTATGTCTTGATGTTTGAAGCCTCCCAAGTTCCTCCGGGGAGGAAGGTAAGTAGCGGGCGGTCCGCGTGTCTGCCGGCCTGCGACTCGTCTGCCTGTCAGCCCGTCTGTTCGTTTAGACCCTTACCCGACCGTAAAGTTACGGAAATAATCCGGAACGGCAAGTTATCCGATATGGAAAATTTTCCGCAAGAGAAAAAAACTATCAATAATTTTGCATATCCGCTGATTTGCATTATCTTTGCAGAATATTCCCGTCTGCAGGCCGGCGCGTGGGCAAGTCTACGAGTAGACGAGTTGAGGGTAGACGGGTTTTATGGGTACTTGCTCCTCCCCACGCATAGACAGGGAAGGCTCGCAAAGAAGCCTGAACACCGAATTTATATCAATGAGAAGACATCTCGTACACATCCTCTGGGGCACATTGATTGCCGTCGTGGGCTTCGTCTGCGTTTTCTTCGTTTCGGTATGGAACGGATGGGTAGGCTATATGCCTGACATGGAAGAGCTTTCCAATCCTATCGACAAGTTTGCCTCGCAGGTCTATTCGGCTGACGGGAAGCTGATGGGAACGTGGAATCAGGACAACGCCAACCGTGTTGCCATCGACTACAACGGCCTCTCCCCACACCTTGTCCACGCCCTCGTGGCTACGGAGGACGAGCGTTTCTACGAACATTCCGGCATAGACTTCATAGCCTCGGGCGCGCTGTCATAAAAAGAGGCGTGCTCCGCCATGCCAGTGCAGGCGGAGGCTCCACCATAACCCAGCAGCTTGCCAAGCAGGTTTACTCGGAGAAGGCTCACAGCACCATCGAGCGTCTGTTGCAGAAGCCCATAGAATGGATTATTGCCGTGAAGCTCGAACGGTATTTCACCAAGGAGGAAATACTGGCGATGTACTTCAACTACTTCGACTTTCTCCACAATGCGGTCGGCATCAAGCGTGCTGCCAACATCTATTTCGACAAGGAGCCGCGCCGGCTCAATGTTACCGAGGCCGCCACGCTGGTGGGTCTGTGCAAGAATCCGTCCATGTTCAATCCTCTCCGCTATCCCGAGCGTTGCCGCGGCCGGCGCAATATCGTGCTGATGCAGATGCGCAAGTCCGGCTATATTACGCGCGAGGAATACAACGAACTCATAGAGCGGCCGCTCAATATCCACTATACCAAGCGAAGCCCGTCAACGGAGCGGCAGACTACTTCCAGTCGTTCCTCCGCCAGTACATGATGGAGAAGAAGCCCGAGCGCGAGAATTATCAGGAGTGGCAGAACCGCGAGTTCGTGCTCGACTCCATAGCATGGGAGCAAGACCCCCTCTATGGCTGGTGCAACAAGAACCTGAAGCGCAACGGCGAGCCGTACAACGTGAACACCGACGGACTCCGCATCTATACGACTATTGATACGCGCATGCAGCAGTACGCCGAGAAGGCCGTGCGGCGTCATGTCGGAGGCTATTTGCAGGCGCAGTTCAACATAGCCAACCGCTATAAGAAGAACGCACCCTTCTCGTCGCACCTCTCGCACAACACCATCAAGGCCATACTGAACCGCTCGTGCAAGCTCTCCACGCGCTATCTGAAGCTGAAGGAGCAGGGAGCTACGCCCGAAGAGATTAAGCGCAGTTTCCGGACGCCCCATGAGATGACGCTCTTCACCTATCATGGCGACATTGACACGGTGATGACCCCGATAGACTCCATCCGCTACTACAAGTCGTTCCTCCGTTCGGCCTTCATGAGCATGGAGGTGAGGACAGGCGCGGTGAAAGCCTACGTGGGCGGCATCGACTACGAGCACTTCAAATACGATATGGGAATGGGCGGACGCCGTCAGGTCGGCTCCACCATCAAGCCCTACCTCTACGCCCTCGCCATGCAGAACGGCATGACGCCTTGCAGCACCGCCCCCAACGTACAGCGTACCTACGGTGGCTGGACGCCTCGCAACGGGTCGCGTGCCCGGTACGGCCAGCAAGTGCCCCTCCGTTGGGGACTTCAGCAGTCCAACAACTGGATTTCTGCCTACCTCATCAGCCTTCTCGGGCCACAGCAGTTTGTGGGCATCCTCCACGATTTCGGACTGAATAATCCCGATATAGAGAAGAACGTAGGGCCTGTGCTCTGCCTCGGTCCCTGCGAAGTGTCGGTAGGCGAAATGACCAGTGCCTACACCACCTTCGCCAACCACGGCATCCGCTGCGCCCCACTGTTCGTAACGAAGATAGAGGACAGCCACGGCAATGTGATAGCAAAGTTCCAGCCACTGATGAACGAGGTTATCTCAGAAGAGAGTGCCTACAAGATGATAGACATGCTCCGTGCCGTCGTCAACGGCGGAACCGCCAGCCGGTTGCGTGGCTACGGCCTGCGCGGCGACATCTGCGGAAAGACGGGAACGACGACCAACCACTCCGACGGATGGTTTATGGGCTTTACGCCGCAGCTTGTCAACGGCTGTTGGGTGGGCGGCGAAGACCGCGACATCCATTTCGATACCATGTCGCTCGGTCAGGGCTCTTCCATGGCACTGCCCGTCTGGGCCTATTACATGGAACAGGTCTATGCCGACAAGCGTCTGGGTTATCGTCCCGATGCGCGTTTCGACATTCCCAAGAGCTTCGACCCCTGCAACTCTGCCGATTCCGTTTCCATCAACGGAATACAGGAAGTATATTTCTAAAGGTTCTTGCTGCGCTTGCCGCTGTTCTGCCGCGTGGAGCTTTCGCAGGGTGTTCCACTTACAGAGACAGGGTTGTCCGCATCGTTGGTCGTCGTCGGAAAGAATACCAAATAAAATACCAAAAACATTAATTTCTCAAAACTGACTAATCTTGGCAGTCCGATTCGTGAGAGTCGGACTGCTTTCCGTTCCGGCAGGTTCTTCGTGCCCGATTGCCGCAGGGATGAAACAGCATCAGCAAGTGCCGTCCTGTGCTTTTTGGCACAGAATTTTTCCGTGCCGGACTCTCCTTCGTTTAATGCCCGGGGCAGCGGACTTGAAGCGCGGTGGAGGGATAATCATCCTCTCTTCTGACCGAAACGAGAGAGATACGGAATACCCGTATCCCTTGTTTGCTTACATTCCAAAACTTTTATCCTTTCCTTCTCGTTTCTCGTTTTTTTTTCTTTACTTTGCAGAGATTATTTCCCACGGAGGCTTTCTCCACAAAGTAATGGTATGAAAAAGGTACTGAAATGGTTGGTGGGCATCGTTGCTGTCCCCATTCTGTTGTTTCTCATCCTGACGATGCTGCTCTATTGTCCGTCCGTACAGAACTGGGCGGCAAGGCGCGTGGCATCGTATGCCTCCGAGAAGACGGGAATGGAGATAAGCGTCGGCAGGGTCGGGCTGTCGTTTCCGCTCGACCTGCAGATAGACAGCCTGCGCGCGCTGCGTGTCAACGATTCCATTGCGCACCGCACCGATACCGTTGCAGATGTGGCGCGGCTTGTTGCGAAAGTGCAGCTGCTGCCCCTCATGGACGGCGACATAGAGGTGGACGAGCTGACATTCAGCGGTCTGCATGCCAATACCACCAATTTTATCGGCGACCTCCGCATCCGCGCCCGTCTCGACAGGCTTCATCTCGAGAGCCATGCCATACACACCGTGGGCGATTCCATCCGTATCAATGTCGCCGACATCCGTGGCGGATGGCTTGATATAGCACTGGGCGACACCGTTCCCGACGATACCACTAAAGAACGTCCGCTATGGAAGATAGACATCGACCGGCTGCAGCTCGCTCAAACCGACTTGCACTTCCATCTGCCGGGCGACACCATGAGCGTAAAGGCACGCTTCGGAAATGCCGTGGCACGGAGAACGCGCCTCCTTCTGCACGATAACATCTACTCCATCGGCTCGCTCGACTGGCAGAAAGGAGCTTTCGACTATAATCTCAACTACGAGCCGCACGCCCGACGGGGCTTTGACGCTGCCCACATCGCCATGACGGACGTTAATGTCGGGCTTGACTCGTTTCTATATGCCGCCCCACGCATCTACCTGCACATGAGGACGGCCAACCTGCGCGAAAAGAGCGGACTTGCCATCGACGACCTGCGCGGACCGCTGCTCCTCGATTCCACGCGTCTTTCCCTTTCCTCTCTCTATCTGAAAATGCCCGGAACGGAGCTTTCCGGCCGCTTCGATATGGACCTTAATGCCTTTGCCGACAGCCATCCCGGACGCTTTTCCGTCCGTGCCGACGGCCATGTGTCGAAGTCAGATCTCCGTCCTTTCCTCACCTCGTTGCCGCAGCGTGTCTATGCGGCTGTCCCCTCCGTGCCGCTGACGGTTCAGGGCCGCTTGGAGGGCAACCTGCAATATGCTGCCTTCCGCAGCCTGCGGCTGGCAATGCCCCGTCATTTCGACTTCACGGCAACGGGATGGGCGTCGGGCATGACGGGCCACTGCAGTTTCCGTTCCGACTTGCGGATGGCAGGACGCGCCGACGACCTCCGCTTTGTAGCGAGACTCCTGCCGCGCAGCGTAGCCCGGACAATAGCTATCCCGCGCGGTATCGGACTGAACCTCAACCTGCGCCTGCGACCCGAAAGATACTCGGGAAGGGTGCGGCTCAGCGAGGGCGGCGGAACTGCCGTAGCATCGGGATTCTACGACACTGCTACCGAAGCCTACCGCCTGCAGCTCCGGGCAAATGCGCTGCGGCTCGGACATTTCCTTCCCCGGCAGCCGCTCCGCCCCTTTACAGGGCGGATAGCCCTTGAAGGACGGGGGACCGACTTCCTCAGTCCGCGCTCCAGTCTCAGAATGAGCGCACGGATAGACCGCTTCCAGTATGGCAGTTATGTGCTCGACGGAATCCGCGGAAACATCAGCATGAATCATGGTAAGACCCTTGCACGCGTCAACAGCACGAACCCGATGCTCGGCGGCAGCTTCACCTATTCGGGACGGCTGACCGACCGCCTTGTTGACGGACATCTTCGCGGATGGCTTCACCGGGTAGACCTGCGCCGGCTGGGCATAATGACGGACCCTTACGTTGTCTCGGCATGGGCCGACCTCGACGTGCGTACCGACATGAAAGACCGCCATTATGCGAGCGGCCTGCTCCGGCAGTTCCGTCTCCACTCCGAGACGCACCGCGGCAGACGGCAGCTCCTTGCCGGAACGTTCAACCTCCGGGCCACCGTCAATGGCAGGAACATCGACTCCCACCTGCGCGGACGCCTCTCCGACGCCGGCCTGCAGGCCCTCGGACTCGTAGACAAGAACTATCACCTTGCTGCCGATGCCGACCTCGACTTCCGTTCCAACTCCTCTACCTATTATAATATAGCCGGACACATTGGCAGCCTCGCCCTCAGCGAACGACGTGGCAAGGACATCATTCCCCTCGTGGAAGGCGACTTTGACATCGATGCCGCCATGAAGGGCAAAGCAGTGGGCGGAAGATTCGACGGCTCTGTCGCCCGTGCCGACCTCTATCAGCTCGGCATGACCAGTCAGCCGTTCACCCCACGGTTTACCGCCAGCCTCAATTTCTCTGCCGACGGAGCCGACGACCTGATGGTGCGCGGACTTGTAGGGGGACTCACCGTAGCGACGCGGCAGCGCGAGTATGCACCGGGCGACGTGTCAATCGATATCCTCAGCCGTCGCGACACCACGCATGCAGTTGTAGACGGAGGCGATTTCCACCTCAATACTGACCTTGCCGGCAGTTACCGCGCGGCACTCTCGGCAGGCGAAAAGCTCTATGCTGACCTGACCGCACAGATAGCCAACAAGCGCATCGACCAGTCGGCCCTTCGCCGGAGGCTCCCCACGGGCCATCTCGTGCTCCGCAGCGGAGAGGGAAACCTCTTCAGCCATCTCCTTGCCGAGCAGGGCTACATCTTCAGGTCGGCCGACCTCGACCTCTCCTGTTCGCTCCGGGGGCATCAACGGCAGTGCCCGGATAGACTCTCTCGTCAGTTCGGACAACGTGCGGATTGACAGCATGCGCATGCAACTCGCCACCCACTCCGACCAGCTCGTCTACGACATTGCCGTACTTAACGGCCCTGCCAACGAATATCCCTACAGAGGCTACCTGAAAGGTACATTCTACGAGCACGGCATCCGCTCCGACGTTTCCATCCTCGACCAGTACGACCGCGCAGGAGTTGCCCTCTCCCTGCAGGCTGCCATGGCCGACAAGGGCATACGGATGGGCATCACGTCAGACAAGGCCGTCCTCGGCTACAAGGAGTTCTCCGTCAACGATTCCAACTACGTCTATATAGGCCGCGACCGCCGTCTCTCTGCCGACATGCGCCTGCTTGCCGACGACGGTGCGGGCGTGCAGCTGTCTACCGAGGATGCCGACACGACATCGCTTCAGAACTTCACCGTCTCCATGAACCGCTTCGAGCTGGGCAAGCTCCTTGCCATGCTACCTTTCGCGCCCAACATGCAGGGTACGCTCAACGGCGATTACCACGTGGTGCAGACGGCGGAAGACATGACCGTCTCGAGCGACATGACCATCCGCAACTTCGTCTACGAGAACTGCCCGATGGGAAATGTGGGCACGCAGCTCGTTTATATGCCAAAGGAAGACGGAACCCACTATGTCGACGGAATCATCACTCAAGACGACCGGGAGGTAGGCTCGCTTACGGGAACCTACAGCAGCGAGGGCCGTGGACGGCTCGATGCCGTGCTCGACATGGACCGCCTGCCCCTCGGCTACGTCAACGGCTTCGTGCCCGATCAGCTCGTCGGCCTGCGCGGCTACGGCGAAGGCTCGCTCTCCGTGAAGGGCCCGCTCGACCAACTCGACATCAACGGCGAGGTATATCTCGACTCTTCCTATATCGTCAGCGTCCCCTACGGCGTAGAAATGCGCTTTGCCAACGACCCCGTACTCATCAGGAACAGCCGCATAGAGTTCGAGAACTTCGAGATGTTCGCCAACAACGACTCTCCGCTCAATCTGGCAGGTTATCTCGACTTTGCCAATCCTGCACGCATGCAGATGGACGTGAGGATGCGAGCACGCAACTTCCAGCTCATCGATGCCCGGGAGAATCCGCGCTCGGAGGTCTATGGAAAGGCGTTTGTAGACTTTGACGGAAGGATGAGCGGCCTGCTGAGCAACCTGCGGCTGACGGGGCAGCTCGACGTGCTCGGCAATACCGACATGACCTACGTGATGCGCGACGGTACGCTTACGACCGACTCCGAGCTGAAAGACCTCGTCAGGTTCACCCAACTCAACGACTCTACGCCCGACATCGTGGCGCGTCCCGACCTCACGGGCTTCTCCATGGCACTCTCCATAGGCATCGACGAGCAGGCCCACATCATCTGTTCGCTCAATGCCGACCACTCCAACTATATCGACCTCTTCGGCGGCGGCAGCCTCCTCCTCAGCTACGACCCTGCCAACAGCGTGCAGCTCCGCGGACGCTATACGCTCTCCAACGGAGAAATGAAGTATTCGCTGCCCGTCATTCCGCTGCGCACGTTCACCATACACGACGGCAGCTACCTCGAGTTTACCGGCGACCCGATGCAGCCCATCCTCAGCATTGTCGCGACCGAGGAGGTGAAGACCAGCGTCTCCGAAGGACTGGGCGAGGGAAGGCTCGTCGGCTTCCAGTGCGGCGTAGCCCTCTCGAAGCGTTTCCCCAAGCCGGGCGTGGAGTTTATCATCAATGCTCCCGACGATCAGGAGATGCAGAACACGCTCAATACCAAGAGTACCGAGGAGCGGTCGAAGCTCGCCGTAACGATGCTTGCCTCGGGAATGTATTTCGACGCTACCAACACGTCGAGCACGAACACCGCCATGAACGGTGCTCTGGCGAGCTTCCTGCAAAGTCAGGTCAACAACATCACGGGCAAGGCCCTCAACACCATGGGACTGGATATTACGGCCAACATGGAGAGTGCAGCCGACGTCAACGGCTCGCTCCATACCGACTATACCTTCAAGTTCTCGAAACGGCTCTGGGACAACCGCCTCCGCATCAACATGGGTGCGCGCGTCTCCACAGGCTCCAACTATTCGCAGGAGAACGGGGCCTACTTCGACAACTTCTCGCTCGAGTACCGCATGAACAAGAAGGAGACCAAATACCTCAAGCTATACTATGAGCGCGAGGCCTACGACTATCTTGAGGGCAGTCTGAGCGAGTTTGGTGCCGGCTTCATGTGGAAGCGCAAGCTCGCCCACTTCCGCGACATCTTCCGCTTCAGGAGCAGGCAGCCTCTCGCCGTTCCTGCCGACAGCACGAAGCGGTAGCCCCCTGCCGTCGGCCCGCGGCCTTTCCCATTCATAAAAAGCAATAGCCAATGAAACATCTACTCATAGCCCTCCTTGCCCTTGCTCTCGTTGCCTGCTCCACCACCTCGGCCATTCCCGAGGGAGAGCAGCTCTATACGGGCATGGAGACGACCCGCTACAGCAACTACAAGCCGGGCGAGCACTATGCAGCCACGCGCGAGGAACTCGACGTCGTCCTTGCCACCAAGCCCAATGCCGCCCTCTTCGGGAGTCCGTCGGTACGCTCGCCCTTCCCCGTCGGTCTGTGGGTCTGGAACGCCTTTGTGGCAGACAGCAGCAGCCTCGGCCGCTTTCTGGTGCGCGCCTTCGGGTCGGCTCCCGTGCTGATGAGCTCCACCACGCCCGACCTGCGCGTCAGCGTCGGCGAGAACCTCCTTTCCAAGCGTGGCTACTTCAACGGGAAAATATCCTACCAGCAGGTTCCTCAGAAGAACCCGAAGAAGATGAAGCTCCGATACTCCGTGGACATGGGACATCTCTGGACGCTCGGCAGCATCCGCCACACGGGCTTTCCCCCCGAGGCCGACAGCCTGATAACGGCCGACTCGGCAAGGGCTGTCATCAGGGAGGGCGATGCCTTCGACGTCGCCACCCTCGAACAGGAGCGGCAGCGCATCACCACTCTGCTGCGCGACAACGGCTACTACTACTATCAGAACAGCGACGCCAGCTATCTGGCCGACACGACCCTCATGAGCGGAAAGGCCGTCGTGCAGCTTCAGCTTGCCGACTCGGTGAAGCCAGAGAAGCTGCGGAAGTGGACCATCGGCAACCTGACGGTCAACTTTCAGCGCAGTTTCCTCGAGACCCTTTCCAACGAACAGCGTTTCGGCCCGATGCTCATACGCTTCAACGGTTCGCGCCCGCCTGTCAGGCTGCGCGCCCTCGCCAATTCGCTCCGGCTCAGGAGGGGCGACCTCTACAGCTATGCCCGGCATGAGGAGTCGCAGAACAAGCTCAACGCCACGGGCATCTTCTCCTCTACCAACTTCACTTTCACGCCGCGCGACAGCTCGGACACCTGCCGGATACTCGACATGACGCTCAACTGCATGTTCGACCGCCCCTACGACTTCTACGTCGAAGCCTACGGAAAGGGGAAGACAAGCGGAAAGTACGGGCCGGAGCTGATAGTCGGCCTTGCCAAGCGCAATGCCTTCCGTGGCGGAGAGCTGCTCAACATCCGCCTGCACGGTTCCTACGAGTGGTCGTCGCGCCGTACCGATGCCTACAATCCCGACCGCGTCAACGACTATGCCTACGGTGCCGAGGCAAGCCTACGGTTCCCCCGTATCGTCAATCCCTTTCAGACGCCTCCGCGGAAGCGGTGGGCACGTATTCAGCGGCAGCGGGCCGAGGCACTGGCGAGGGGCGAGCAGCCTGCCCCCTTCAGGCGGAGGGAGTTCTACGACACGCCGACGACGACGCTCCGCGCCTCGGCCGACGTCGTCAACCGTGCCAACTACTTCAAGCGGCATGTCGTCTCGGGCGAGCTGTCCTACAACTGGAAGACGAGCGAGCGGAGCGAGTTCACCCTCACACCGCTCAGCCTGACCTACGAGTACATGCACCAGATTACGGCCCGCTACGACGAGCTGGCGGACAGCATGCCCTACCTGCGCGTCTCTATGGCGGACCAGTTCATCCCCAAGGCGAGTTTCGCCTACACCTATCAGAGTCCGGCAAGCTACCGCAGCCCCATTAAGTGGCAGACCACCGTCAGCGAGGCCTCCAACCTCCTCTCCTTGGGATTTGTCTGTGCCGGAAGGAAATGGAGCGAGCGCGACAAGGAGATGTTCAAGAATCCCTTCGCGCAGTTCGTCAAGATAGAGACCAATTTCACCAAGCTGTGGGCCGTGGGCGGCAAGAGCAGCGTGGCGGCCCACGCCAACGCCGGAGCGGTGTGGACTTACGGAAACAGCACCATCGCCCCTTACACGGAGCAGTTCTATGTCGGAGGTGCCAACAGCGTGCGTGCCTTCAATGCGCGCGAGATAGGCCCGGGACGCTACCGTTCCGCCTCCCGTGTGCGCTCCTACGTAGAACAGACGGGCGACATCAAGGTGCAGCTGAACCTCGAGTACCGCCCCCATCTCATGGGAAGCCTCTACGGGGCAGTCTTCCTCGATGCCGGCAATGTCTGGACGATGCACGACGACAATGAGCGTTCGGGGAGCAAGTTCTCCGCATCCGGCTTTCTGCGGCAGATGGCACTGGCACGGGCGTAGGGCTTCGCTACGATTTGGGCTTCTTCATGATTCGCGTCGACTGGGGAGTGGGTCTGCACGTGCCCTACGAGACGGGTCGGACAGGCTTCTACAACGTCGATTCTTTCCGCGATGCCCAGACCCTCCACCTCGCCATCGGCCTGCCGTTCTAAGTGGGATGGCCGGAGCGGCAGGACGAAAACGGCACTTTCGGTTCGTGGAAACGGCAGAATGGATTGCCAACACGGAGTATGAGACGAACAGCGGATAATGTGCAGCGGTCAGCAATCAACCCGTAGGGACAGGCCCTGTGCCTGTCCGCCACACTCGCATCGGACAGACACGCGGTCTGTCCCTACATTTCCGCTTGCTGCAAACAGGGTGTTCGCGGCCGGAATCTGTCTTTTCTGCATCTTCTGTCTGCACCACAGGCGAGACGCTATCTACCTATGGGAATCATTATCCCTAATGAGAACAACTGCCGTTTTCACCCAATGGTAACATTCTGCTATATTTTGATTTGCATCAAAAAAGCAGACTTTTTCTGCCATTCTCCTACAAAAGTCTTTGCAGTTCCGCCTGTTCTCCTTATCTTTGCACCATCAAAAGAAAAGAGTAATAAGATTGTTTAGGTTAGTAATTATAGATTTAGGTTTGTAGTCAGGCAGAGTCCGAAATCCCTTTTGGCCTTGGCCGGAAGTGGAAAGGACGAAAGCCGCGAGCCTGTGAAGGCGAGTAAAACCGTTAGGGTTATTAGATTGATTTTTCAAGAAAACACCATGGCTGTCTGTCGACAGCGAGAAGTGCACAGCAATCGGGTCTTTCCCGATGGTTGTGCACTTTTTCCGTTCTTAAGGGCCGAATTTCCCTGATATGGATGTAATTATCCCGAACTGGCGTATTGATGCACAGGTGCAATAATGCAGACAAGCACAGGGCCTGTCCCTACATTTTTGATTGCAGAATAACGGGTATTCGTGCCTGAAGCCCTGTTCGTTTGTGTGTTCTGTCTGAAGCCATTGACGATGGGCAACCAACCTGTAGGGACAGGCCCCGTGCCTGTCCGACGCGTTGGGTTGTGCGGTTTGTTCCCCAATGTCTGGTTGGTTTTGATGCGGACGGGCACAGGGCCTGTCCCTACATTTTTGATTGCGGAATGATGGGTATCCGTACCTGAAGCCCTGTTCATTTGTATGTTCTGTCTGAAGTCATGGGCGAACCGCAGCTTTCCTGCAATTCTGATGCAGCGGTTTTGCATATACCGGTTACGGGTTGTCGGGAACGGTGAGGGCAAAAAAAAGCCTTGGCTGATTCGCATCACCCAAGGTTCCAATACTAAAACTAAATTAACCACTAAAAAAACTGCTACAAAGATAGTGATTTTTTCTGAAACACCATCATTGAATATCGAATTTTAACGTTAAAAAATGTATTTTGCCGCTTTTGCGCCTGTTTTTTTACACTTTTTTTACCTGTTCTATGAGTTTTTGGGCGTGCTGACGGCTGACTTCCCTTATTTGTTCGAGCAGGGCATCATCGGTGCGCATGGCGTAGGAGACGCTGCCCGTGTAGACATAGTCCTGAAGGTCGAGCTTGCAGAGGGCGCAGGTGGCCTTAATCTGCGAGAGGAGAATCTCGTCGATGGTGTAGCCCACGGCTTCGTGGCTGTAGGCCTCGGCAGGCGCGCCCGTGGTGAACGAGGGGATGAGCTTCTTGCCTTCGAGGGCGTGGCCCGTGGAGCCGTAGGCGAATCCGTGTACGACTACCTGCTCTATCCACCGGCGGAGGAGGGAGGGCATGCTGTACCAGAATACGGGGAACTGCCAGACGATGACGTCGGCGCGGACGAGCTTATCCTGCTCTGCCTTGACGTCGATGCGGAAGTCGGGGTACAGCTCGCTGAGGATGGAAAACTCTGCATCGGGGAAGGCCTTGCGCAGTTCGTCGAGAATGATTTTGTTGGCTACCGAGTCGTTGAGGTCGGTGTGGCCGGAAACGATTAATATGTTCATAATGCTGTTTTTTCCACATCCGGGCGGTGCGCGGACGTGGGTTCATATATCCTGTTTTTATTCTGAATCTGTTGCAAAGTTAGGCATTTATGGGGTGATGGCCAAGATTTTTGTCATGTTTTTGACGGATAGTCTGGATAAATGTCATTCGGCTGTTCTCTGTCTGTCGTCGGTGAGGGGTGTGTGGCGCGGTTCCGGCCCGGTGAGGGTGGGAAAACGAAAGTGCCGTTTTCGCCCTGTGAAAACGGCACTTTCGCATAGTCGGAACGGCACTTTGGCCTGACGGGTACAGCGGTGCGGAGACGGCAGTGCGCTGACCGGGCGTGCCGGGCGGTGCTACCAGTCGGCAAGGCTGGCCGATGCCTCTACCTCGGTCTCTACGTCGTCTGGCAGGCCGGAGAAGAAGTCAAGCCCTGTGATGCGCTCTACTTGGTCTACGGTGTTGACGTAGGAGTCCTTGGGGCGGTTGCCGTCGGTGTTTCGGTAGACGAATCCGATGGCCTTTGGCTTCCGGCCCGTGCAGAGAATGACCTTGAAGAAGGCTTCGGGCACGGTGATGCGGTTGCGTCCGATGGTCTTGTGCCGCCGGTTGAGGAGGATAGGTCCGCAGACGATGTGCAGGTCGCCGTAGCGTCGCGCCCAGTCGCGGCATTGCATTTCGAGTTCGTTCCAGTCGCCGCGGTTGAGGTTCGGGTTCTGCGGACAGACGTTCGTCAGGAGGAACGACTCCTCCATAGCCCGGCGGTCCCACTTGTTGTCGCCTGCCGGGCAGAGGTGTCCGCGGTCGTAGCCCGACTGGATGTAGTCGTAGGTGGTGGCGCGCGGCATGGGCACGTCCTCGTCTTCGTGGAAGGGAATGTCCTTGCGCGATGCCTTGCCGCGGAGATGCTCTGCCGTCAGATGCCACGCCACCCAGTTGGGTATGCGCAGTTCGGGGTTGTAGGACAGGTCATAGGCGGTGCGGTGCAGGATGATTCCTGCCGCCTTTCCTCCTACAGGAAGCAGGCTGATTGCCGGTCCGGGGCTGTCGGGGGCAGTCGCGGCAGCATCCTTGCCGGAGGGGGTGGGCTGTGGCAGGGGTATTTCGGCCCTGCCTGCAGGGCGGCGGAGCGACGGGGTGTGGCGTCGTGGGCCGCAGGCGGCAAGGAGTAGGGGAAGGAACAGGAGGGGGAGGATGGATGACGGGCGCATGGGCGAGAGTGGAAAATGGGAAAAAGGAAGGGTGGGGGCGGACGGCACGTGCGGCGGAAAGCCGGCAATATGCCCCGCTTAAGGCTGCCGCGTGTGTGCGTCGGTGCGTCGTCGTGCGGCGGCTACGGGGTGCATGGCTCTTCGGAATCCGACTGTGGCCGGCCCGTACCCTGCTCTCCGGGTGCTATTGCCTGCCAGAGAGGGTCGTCGGGGAGGGGCGACTCTACGCTGATGCCGAGCTTCGAGACGGGGTGGACGAACTCTACGCGGTGGCTGAGCAGCGAGATGCTGCCGTCGGGGTTGGAGCGTCGCGCACCGTACTTGAGGTCGCCCCTGATGGGGCATCCCATGTTGGAGAGCTGGCACCGTATCTGGTGATGTCTGCCCGTCAGCAGATTGACTTCGAGCAGCGTGTAGCGGTCTGTTCCGCCTATGACCCTGTAGTGGAGTATGGACTTCTTCGACGTGGGCATCTCGCGGTTGTAGGCATAGCTCTTGTTCTGCCGCTCGTTGCGCACGAGCCAGTCTGTCAGCGTGTCCTCGTCGCGGTAGGGTGCCGTCTGCACGATGGCCCAATAGGTCTTGTGCACCTCGCCGTTGCGGAACATGCTGTTCAGCCGGGTGAGTGCCTTGGAGGTCCGGGCAAAGACGACAAGTCCTGCCACGGGACGGTCAAGCCTGTGTACGACGCCCAAGAACACATTGCCGGGCTTCTGATACTTTTCCTTTATCCACCGCTTGACGGTCTCGGAGAGAGGCTCGTCTCCCGACTTGTCGGCCTGCACTATCTCGCCTGCCTCCTTGTAGACGATGATGACGTGGTTGTCTTCGTAGAGTACCTTCATTGTAGTAAGAGGCCTCCCCAAGCCCTCCCGGAAAGGAAGGCTTGGGGAGGCCGTCGGTCAGTTGGTTATTACATGTTCATGCCGCCGTCTACCTGAATTACCTGTCCCGAAACGTAGCTCGAGAGGTCTGATGCGAGGTACACGGCCGTGTTGGCGATGTCGTCTACGGTACCGCCGCGGCGCAGCGGAATCTTTGAAATCCACTCCTTGCGGATGTCGTCGGGCAGGGCCTGTGTCATGGCCGTGTCGATGAAGCCCGGCGCGATGGCGTTGGCGCGTATGCCCTTGGGACCCATCTCCTGTCCGATGCTCTTGGCAAGGGCTATGAGTCCGGCCTTGGAGGCAGCGTAGTTGGCTTGTCCGGCATTTCCGTGAACGCCTACGACGCTGGCCATGTTGATGATGCTGCCGCCGCGCTGCCGCATCATGACGGGGACGCAGGCGTGGATGAAGTTGAAGGCACTCTTGAGGTTGACTGCTATGACGGCGTCCCACTGCTGCTCGGTCATTCGGAGCATGAGCCCGTCCTTGGTGATTCCGGCGTTGTTGACGAGTATGTCTACCGACCCGAACTCTTCCTTCACCTGTCTTACCACCTCTTCCGACTGTGCGAAGTCGGCGGCGTTGCTGGCATATCCTCTTACTTTCACGCCGAGGGCGGCTATTTCAGCTTCGGTAGCCTTTCCGTTCTCGTCAATGACGAGGTCGGTAAAGGCGATGTTGGCACCTTCCTGTGCAAACTTCAGCGCGATGGCTTTTCCGATTCCGCGTGCAGCTCCTGTAACGAGGGCTGTCTTTCCTTCTAATAGTTTCATTTTGCTTTATTGTTTTTTGTGGCCTGCAGGCTGTCCCTGCAGGCTGTTGTTGGTCTTTTTCGGCCGGGGTGTGGCGTCGGGGGTGGGAGGTTTCTACTTCGTGGTTCTGTTGCCCAGTGCTCCGTAGACCACCTTTGCCACGAGCGGACGCGATGTCTCCTCGGTCAGCCCGTGCCCGAGCCGTCCGTAGATGAAGGGCACTTCGAGTCCCTTGATGCAGTAGTGGGTGATGTCGGCCACGAGTTCCACGTTGTCAATGTCGAACTCTCCGTCTGCCTTCGCGTCGGCATACACCTTTCTGAATAGTTCTATCTCGTCCTCGTCGAAGTTCTTGCGCACCTTCTCCACCATCCAGATGTTGCGGAAGAACTCTGCCCTGAGGTTGCCGTTCCGCATGACCGTCTCCTTGATCATGCTCAGGTGGGTGTATATCAGTTCGATAATCTTGTCCTGAGGGGAGATTTTCTTGGATGCCACCTCGTCGAGCTTGTCGGACAAGCGTTCCAGTTCCGCCTCTATGACGGCATAGTAGACGTCGTCCTTGCTCTTGAAATAGGTGTAGAGCGTGCGGCGGCCCTTGCCCGAGGCCTGCGCAATGTCGTTCATCGTAGTGTTGGCAATGCCGTTCTTGGCAAACAGCTGCCTTGCCACGTCTACCAGTTTTTGTCTTGTCTTTGAAATGGACATCTTTTCTTTTTTCTTTTATGAGTGCGTTTGCACAATGTAAACGCTATGTGCAAATGTACGCATAATCTTCAAGATATGCAAGTTTCGGGGGGAAAAACAGTTGTTAAAGTCTGTTGATTTGCTGTTTGTCCTCCTCCGGCAGTGGGCGTGCGCGGTTATTTGCCTATTCCTCCAGTGCGAAATACTCTTTCAGTTCGGCAATCGCCTCGCCGTTGGCGTTCCGCAGGTCCTTTGCTATCTCCCCTCTCTCAAGGAGGAGTATGCGCGTGGAAATCTCGGAGACGAACTCGAGGTTGTGGCTCGAGAGGAGGACGGTCGTGCCCAGTTCGGCATTGAGCCTGCATATCCTGCGTGCCACAATCATCTGCGAGGAGGGGTCGAGGTAGTTGAACGGCTCGTCGAGTATGAGCAGTTGCGGATGTATCATCATTGCACCGATGATGCCGGTCTTCTGCCGGTTGCCCTGCGAGAAGTTGCGGAGATACTTCCCCGTGGCGAGTATCTCGCCGTGCATGAGCTGGTCGAAGTCGGCGAGACGGGCCGAAAGCTCGCCGGGCGGCAGGTGGTAGAGCTGGGCGATGAGGTCGAAGTACTCCTCGGGCGTGTAGAAGTCGATGAGGAAGCGGTCGTCGATGAACGAACCCGTAAACTCCTTCCACTCCGTGCTCTGGTCTACCCGCTGTCCGTCTATGGCGGCATGGCCGGTGGTGGGTTGGAGTATGTCGAGCAGAATCCGCAGCAGGGTGGTCTTGCCTGCCCCGTTGTTGCCTACGAGTCCGACAATCTCGCCCCGGCCTATGGTCAGTTCGGGAATGTTGAGGGCAGTCTGGCTGCCGTACACCTTGGTGAGTTGGTTGATGCTTATCATGCTGTTTGTCTGTTATAGTCTCCCCGGGGGAGGCTGTCTGTGGGCGCGGAGGGCGGTTTGTCCGTCCGCTGCCGGTGGGTGGAACTTAGGTTTTCGTCAGTTTCGGTAGCTCTCCATGCGTTCGTATCTCCTTGCCATGAAGGCTGCCTCCACCGTGCCGATGACTCTCCTATGGAGGGCAAGCCCTGCCAGACCGACCGTGGCAAGGACGAGCGTGCACCATACGGGCGGCAGGAATACCGCGCAGGCGACGTATCCGGCAAAGGGAATCAGGGAGAGGAAGCCCAAGGGCGACCAGCTCGCCCCCTGATAGTTGAAGAAAGCCGAGGCGAAGATGTCTATCCTGTTAGATTTCAGGCAGGTGGGCAGGTAGGTGAGGTTGCCCGCTCCCGAGGCGAACAGCCACAGGGCGAGCAGATGCCACGTGCCGACGAGGTCGGTGAGGAAGGTCAGGGGCAGCAGAATCGTCATTCCCACGGCGTTGAGCAGGGCGAAGGCGTAGTATTTACGCTGCAGCATCGTGCCGACGGCGTAGGGCTTGGTCATCAGTCCGTCGAAGTAGTTGGCTTCCACTCCGAACATCATTCCGCCCATCGCCATGGACGCTCCCTCCACGGCCATGTAGAGGACGAGGGGTATCAGCAGGGCCATGTCGCCGCTGCCGTTGTCGAGCAGGGCGAGATAGTACACCTCCAGAGGCATCACGACGAGCATGACGAGCACCGTCATGCGCAGCCGGCGGGCGCGCAGTATGCCTGCCATCTCCATCCTGAACACCGAGAGCCACCCGAGGCCCATCACGCGGTGCGTCCGCCGCCGGTCTTCGTGGTAGGTGTGCAGGCGGCACATATACAGATATACGGCGAGGGACGCCACGGCCGAGAGCACGGCAAAGCCTGCGAGGTGAGCGGCCCAAGGTATGCGGAAGAGGTTGATGGCGTAGAGCGTCAGCACTCCTCCCCAGAACATCCATCCCATGACGACGGGCAGGCGGTACTCCCACCCCCTTGCCTTGCGCAGGGCGGTAACGGCCAGCCCGTCGGTGTAGGAGAGGGCGTAGAACGCCACCGAGGCAAGGGCTGCCACGGCAGGCGGCATCAGCCAGAACGACAGGGGCACGAGGATGATGAGGAGGGCGAAATTCCAGAAGTTGAAGAGGTTGGTGACGGCGATGAAGCGGTTCCACGTTGTCTCGCCGACGGGCTTCGTGCGCAGGCAGTCGTCCATGACGGCCGTGTCGTGCTTCATAAACAGCTTTACCATCGTGTCCGCAGGAATCATCGCCACCGCCATGACGGCCGCCGCCACGGCCCAGTCGGCCTTGGCGGTCGCGCTGCCGAGGTCGTCGCCCGAAGTCATGACGGACAGCACCGTCCCCATGGCCATGAAGCTGTAGACGTACACCGCCCCGAAGAGCTTGCTCCACTTAAATTCTCTCCGCTGCCTGAGCAGCCACAGTCTGAGCAGTAGTTTCATAGTCGTTGCGGCATTATGTGTCGGGGTTCTCCCTATAATATTCGTCCCATTTTCTCATGGCCTCCTGCCAGTCGGTGGCCTGCTCCCCGTCCGGGGTCTGTTGCCGGGCGGCTTGGTCGCGCTCCCGGTCGCGTGCGCGCTTGGCTTTCATGCCGGCAATGGTGTCGTCGTCGAGTATGAGGATGGCACGCCTGTCTATGGCCTGCCGGAGCTCGTCCTCCCCGAACGCCTTTCCCGGCTCGTTGAAGTCGGAGATGTTGAACTCATAGTCTACCCGCAGCCGGTGCCTGATAAGTTTCTGTCCGGCCCGGTTGGCGGCATTCTTCTGGCGCAGCAGCCGTGCTATGTCCCTGATTTCTCCCTGCGAGTATTTGTTTCTTCCCATGAATGGTCGTTGCTGTCTTTGGTTTTACGGATGCAAAGTTACGAAAATAATGCCATTACCCGTCGCTTTGGTGCCGGAAATCGGCCGTCCCGTGCTTTCCGTCTCCGTTTTCCGGCCGCATCCTGCCGTTCTTCCGGGCGTCCAGCCCCGTTCCCGGCGTGCTGCGCGCCCCTTGTGTCTGCTAATATGCGTGCCGTGTACAAAATAACGGTCTTTTCTTTTGGTGATTTATTCAAAAAGCATTAACTTTGCAATCGTTATCCTGAAAACAATCTTTTTACCTTAGAAGGTACTAATGCCTATTTAAGAATTAAGCGGTTCCCTGTGAAGGTCATCGCTTTTTTCGTTTTTATACGCCTGTCCCCCTTTCCGTCCCGGCCTTGCGAAAGCGGCACTTTGACACGGTGAAAGTGCCGTTCCGACACAGCGAAACGGGCTTGTTCGCCTTGCGAAAGCGGCCCTTTCGTTTTCCCGTTGTTTTGGACGGGCAGTGCGCCTGCGGTGCAGGGGGTGTATGGTGGCCATATTCCGTCCCCCAAAATCCTTTTTTATAGCAATCGAAAATGTAGGGACAGACCGCGTGTCTGTCCGATGGGTGTTTGGCGGACAGGCACAGGGCCTGTCCCTACAAGTCGCCTGCACTTCGTCGGTGGTGTCGACGGAGGGTGCAGAATGTTCTTATGCGATGATAGAAATGCAGGTACGGACACTCCGTATGCCCGAACGGGCAATGCGGACGGACTGCCTGCCGGCTGCCGCGGACCCGCGCCCGGCCTGCCGGCACCGGCACGGGAACGGACGGGAGAACATTCTGCACGGCGGAGAAAAACGCTCTCCGTGCGGCATAAAGAATGTCGAGGCCGTTTCTCCGGCCCTCTGGCTTTGTTTTTCAGATAAAATTATTTACCTTTGCAGCTATGCTATTAGACAGGCTATCCATTATCAACTATAAGAACATCCGCGCAGCGTCGCTCGTGCTGTCGCCGAAGATGAACTGCTTCATAGGACATAACGGGGAGGGGAAGACCAATCTGCTCGACGCGGTCTACTATCTCTCGTTCTGCAAGAGCGCGTTCAACCCGAAAGACTCCGAGGTGATGTGCCACGGGGCGGACTATTTCGTCGTCGAGGGCGACTACACCGGCGACGGCGGAGAGCCGGAACAGGTCTATTGCGGCATGAAGCGCGGACAGAAAAAGCATTTCAGGCGCAACAAGAAGGAGTACAAGCGGCTGGCGGAACACATCGGAATGGTGCCGCTGACGTTCGTCTCGCCTGCCGACGCTGCGGTCATCGACGGGGGCAGCGAGGAACGCCGGAGGCTTATGGACGTGGTGATAGCGCAGTACGACCGCCCCTTCATCCGCGAGCTGCAGCTATATAATAAGGTGTTGCAGCAGCGCAACACGCTTCTGAAGCAGGAGACGGAGCCGGACCCGACGCTGATGGAGCTGCTCGAGATGCAGATGGCGGAGCACGGCGAGGAAATCTACCGCCGCCGGGCAGCCTTCGTCGAGGAGCTGCAGCCCTTCTTTCAGGAAATCTATTCCACCATCTCGGAGGGACACGAGGAGGTCTCGCTCTCGTATGTATCTCATTGTCAGCGCGGAAAGCTGCTCGATGTCATCCGCCGCGACCGCGCCAAGGACCGCATCATGGGCTTCTCGCTCCACGGCATCCACCGCGACGACCTCCTGATGGAGCTGGGCGGCTATCCCATCCGCCGGGAGGGAAGTCAGGGGCAGAGCAAGACTTTCGTGCTGGCCCTGAAGCTCGCGCAGTTCAGGTTCCTCTGCCGGCGTTCCCCGGGCAACACGCCCATACTGCTGCTCGACGACATTTTCGACAAGCTCGACTCGCGCCGCGTGGAGCAGATAGTGCGTCTGGTCTCGGGCGAGGGCTTCGGGCAGATATTCATCACCGATACCAACCGCGACCATCTCGACCGGATACTTCAGGCGAGCAGCTCTCCCTACAAGCTCTTCGAGGTGAGGGGGGGCGAGGTGAGCGAGCTGGCAGGCAGGGCAGACTGACGCCGCGGCCGTGTTGTCAGACCGTCTGCGGACACCCGGATGTTTCATCCTAAAATACAAGTAATATGTTTCGACGCAAAGTACAGCCTCTGAGCGAGGTCATGGGAAAGCTCCTCCGTCAGCAGGGACTGGAGATGCCGCTGCAGCAGAAGCGGCTCATTGACGCTTGGGACGAGGTGGCAGGCAGCACCGTGGCATGCTATACGGCCGAGAAAGCGATACGCAACCAGACGCTCTTCGTCAAGATTGTCAATCCCGCGCTGCGTGCCGACCTTGCCATGATGCGCAGCGAGCTGGTCAGGAAGCTCAACGCCAAGGTGGGCGGAATGGTCATTGCCGACCTGAGAGTGTATTAGCCCCGTCGCCGCCGTGCGCTGCGGCCGTGTCTCCGCCCCGCTTCCAAACAACGTAAAGTATGAAGAAAAATCCCCATATCACCCTCCTGCTGCTTGCAGCATTGCTCTTCCTCTCCGCCTCGTGCGGCAGGGAGAAGACCGCCGAGCCTGCCCCCGCGGCCCTCGACACCATTCCTGTGTTGGTGTCGGACGTCCGCCAGTGCTCAAGGCTCTATACATCGGAGTACCGCATACACAAAATCGTTACCCATTCGGACCAGATGAAGCTGGAGGGTACGGTCATGCGGCACAGCTTCAGCGTCAATCTGCCCGTGGGCGAACGGCGCATCGCCATCCCCATGACGGCCGTGCTGAAGGCATACGTCGACTTGGGCGGATTCTCCGAAGACAACGTCCGGCGACAGGGACGGAAGATTACCATCCTCCTGCCCGACCCGCGCTTTGTCCTCACCGCCACGAAGATTGACCACAAGGGCGTCCGCCAGTATGTGGCACTGACGCGCCGGAACTTCTCCGATGCCGAGCTGACCGGCTACGGACGGCAGGGCAGGGAGCAGATAATCGGCAGCATACCGCAGATGAACCTCATAGAGACGGCACGGGCGAGCGCGGCACGGCAGATTGTGCCCCTCGTCAAGGCACTCGGCTACCGCGAGGAGGACATCACGGTAACGTTCCGCCGTAAGTTCTCATTGAACGACATACGCAGCCTCATTGACAATCAGACGATAGAGAAACGATATGAAGAAGACGTACAATAGTCTGGCCGACCTCTTCGGGAGCTTCGGCAGAATGGTCTGGGCCGTCGTTGCGGCCGTGGTGCTGCTCGGTGTGGGCATCGGCATCCTCGTATGGCTGAACCGCGACAACCACGCAGGCGTTACCGTGGAACAGCGCATTGACATCACCCCCACACAGCTGCAACAAATCCGCGACATCGGGCAGTGGGAGTTTCTGGCCGTCAGCGACGAGGAGCTGGTGGACACCGTGCGCCGCGGTTTCCTCTCCGATGCCGAACTGGTGCGCATCTATTACGGTACGCTGCGGCTGGGCATAGACTTCAGCAAGGCCAGCCGCCACTGGTTCCGCGTCGAGGGCGACTCGGTGGTCGTGGCGCAGCTGCCGCCCGTAAGGCTGCTCGACACCGACTTCATAGACGAGGCGCGCACGCGGTCGTTCTTTGAAAAGGGCGACTGGACGGCTGCTGACCGCGAGCAGCTCTACCAGCGGGCCTACAGGAAGATGCTTGCACGCTGCATGACCAAGGAGAACCTGCACGCCGCCGAGGAAAACGCGCACCGCGAGGTGGAGAAACTGCTGAAGAGTCTGTTCCGGGGCGAGGTGCGGATGAGGGCGGCAGCGTCTCCCGGTTCTTCCCAAGAGGGGAGGGGACAACGGGGCGCAGGCAAGTGAAGACAGGCAGCGGCACTGCCGGGGGACGCCCTGACGCACGGTCGCCGAAAGGTTTCCCCTGACTCCGGGCAAGGAACAGGGCAGGGCAACGGGCACATTCCACAAACGGATAACCATGTCATCAAATATCTTTCAATCCTCATTCTGGCAGGGGCCGGGGGCAAGGCGGACGGCCCGCGAGTCGGGCGCGCTCGTCGCGCTCGGAGTGTCCATCGTCGTCGGACAGATAGGGACTATCGTGCTGGGCTTTGCCGACACGCTGATGATAGGCCGGCACAGCACCGACGAACTCGCAGCGGCATCGTTTGTGAACAACATGTTCGTGCTCGTCCTTATCTTCGGACTGGGCTTCTCGTATGGCCTGACACCCATTGTCGGTACTCTTTACGGGCAGGGCAGGCGGTGGCGGGCAGGCGACATGCTCCGCAATGCGCTGCTTGCCAACCTTGCTCTGGCAGTCGTGCTGACGGGCGCGCTGCTCCTGCTCTACCTGTCGCTCGGCCGCCTCGGACAGCCTGACGAGCTGCTTCCGCTCATGCGGCCCTACTTTCTGGTCAATCTGGCGTCGCTGCCGTTCGTTGCCTGCTTCAACACCTTCAAGCAACTGTCTGACGGAACGACCGATACGCGCACGGGAATGTGGATTCTCGTAGGCGGAAACCTACTCAATATCATAGGCAACTACCTCCTCATATACGGTAAGCTCGGCCTGCCCGAACTCGGACTTCTCGGTGCAGGAGTCTCTACGATGCTTTCCCGTATGGTGATGGCACTTGCCTTTGTGGCCGTCTTTTGCCTTTCGGACCGTTACCGTCCCTATCGCCGGGGCTTCATGGCGGGCCGCTTCCGTCGCGAACCGCTCGTCCACCTCTGCCGGCTCGGCTTTCCGCTCAGCCTGCAAATGGGCATGGAGACGGCCGCCTTCAGTCTCAGCTCCGTCATGGTGGGCTGGATAGGCACGGCAGCATTGGCCGCCCATCAGGTGATGCTGACCATCTCGCAGTTCTTCTTCATGGTCTACTACGGCATGGCGGCTGCCGTGGCGGTGCGCGTGAGCCTGTTTGCCGGGCAGCGCAACTACGGTGCGGTCGGCCGTTCGGCCAGTGTGGGCTTCGGACTGATACTTGCGATAGCCTTGGTGGTGTCCGTTCCCGTCGTGATTTTCCGTAGCAGCCTTGGCGGCATCTTCACTGACAGCCGCGAGGTGAGCCTGCTTGTGGCGGAGGTTATTACTCCGCTGATAGTCTATCAGTTCGGCGACGGACTCCAGTGTGCCTACAGCAACGCGCTCCGTGGGCTTTCCCACGTCCGCCCGCTGATGTTTGTCGCCTTCCTTGCCTACTTCGTCGTCTCGCTTCCGCTGGGCTATCTCTTCGGCATCCGCCTTGGCTACGGCCTTCTCGGCATCTGGTACGCCTTCCCGTTCGGCCTTACCACGGCAGGCGTGCTGTACTATTGGTTCTTTCGGAAACGCCTTGGAGAGCTGACGGACGGACAGGCTGACGGGTAGACAGGCTGTTTTCAGCCCGTCATGCGTGCCCCGGAACGGCATCGGCAGGAAGGAAACAGGCAGGCGGACGGGCGGCATCGGTGACTGAAAGTTGGATATTCTTCGTGCCTTCTGTCCCGTTACTCGTTTTTTTTATGTACTTTTGCACATCGTTTCGGGGCGGCATGCCCCATTCGTAAGGATAATATCAAAAAACAAACAGATAATGAAACCAACATTATTGCTTCTTGCTGCCGGAATGGGCAGCCGATACGGAGGCCTGAAACAGCTCGACGGAGTAGGCCCCAACGGGGAAACCATCATGGATTATTCCATCTACGATGCCATTGAGGCAGGGTTCGGGAAGATTGTCTTCGTCATCCGCAGGGACTTCGAGCAGCAGTTCCGCGAACAGGTTCTCTCCAAATACGAGGGCCATGTGCCCGTAGAGCTTGTCTTCCAGAGCGTCGACGCGCTGCCGGAGGGATTCAGCGTGCCCGAGGGGCGCGAGAAGCCGTGGGGTACGAACCACGCGGTGCTGATGGCGAAGGACGTTATCCGCGAGCCGTTCTGCGTCATCAACTGCGACGATTTCTACAACCGCGACTGCTTTAAGGTCATCGGCAACTTCCTCGCCACGCTTCCCGAAGATGCCCGGGGCAGGTATGCCATGGTAGGATTCCGCGTAGGCAACACGCTGAGCGAGAACGGAACGGTATCGCGCGGCATCTGCACGACCGATGCCGAAGGCCACCTTGCCAACGTCGTAGAGCGCACCAAGATAGAGCGCAGGGACGGGAAGGTGCAGTATATCGGCGACGACGGCGAATGGACGGCCACCGACGACAATACGCCCGTGTCCATGAACGTGTGGGGTTTCACCCCCGACTACTTCGAGTACAGCGATGCCTACTTCCGCGAGTTCCTCTCCGACGAGGCGAACATGGCGAACAAGAAGTCCGAATACTTCATACCGATGATGGTGAACAAGCTCATCGGCGACGGAACGGCCACCGTGAAGGTGCTCGATACGACGAGCAAGTGGTTCGGCGTAACCTATGCCGAAGACCGCCCCGGCGTAGTGGAGCGCATACAGAGGCTTGTCGACGAGGGGGTATATCCCGGAAAGCTGTTCTAAAAAGGCATCATCATCTTACAAAAACAGAATCCTCCCCGGATAAGTTCCGCACGTTCCCTTCCCCACAGGAAAGGAACGGGGGAGGGTACATACTACAATGAATTTCAATCTACTGAACGAAAGCCAGCTCAATGACCTGCGCGCCCTGCTCGAAACGGCAGAGCACATCGTCGTCTGCGCCCATAAGTCGCCCGACGGCGACGCAGTCGGCTCTGCGCTGGCATGGAAACACTTCCTCGTACAGGCCGGGAAGACCGACGTAAAGGTCTGCCTGCCTGATGCCGCCCCCGACTTCCTGCAATGGATGCCGGGCTTTGACACCATTCTGCGCTACGACAAGCGCAGGAAGGAGGTGGAAGAAGCCTTCGCCGGGGCCGACCTCGTCTGCTGCCTCGACTTCAACAGTGCCCGGCGCGTGGAGGCCATGCAGCCCGTCCTCGACGGTTGCGCCGCGCCGCGCCTGCTTATCGACCACCACCTCGACCCCGACCTTCCCTGCCGCCTTTCGGTCTCTCACCCCGAGATGTCGAGCACTTCGGAAATCATCTTCAACCTCATCTGCCAGCTCGGAGGCTTCGACGCCATGACCAAGCAGTGCGCGCAGTGCATCTACTGCGGCATGATGACCGACACGGGAGGGTTCACCTACAATTCCACGCGCCCCGAAATCTATTTCGTCATCAGTCAACTGCTCACCAAGGGTGTCGACAAGGACAGCATATACAACCGTGTTTTCCACAACTATTCGGTCAGCGCGCTGAAGCTCCGCGCCCATATCATTCTCAACAAGCTCAATGTCATTGAAGAGCTGCACGCCTCCTACTATGCGGTTACGAAGCAGGAGATGCGCCGCTTCCACTTCATCAAGGGCGACATGGAGGGTCTGGTCAACATTCCGCAGCAGATAAAGGGGCTGAAGCTGAGCATCTCGCTCCGCGAAGACACCGAGCACCCCAATCAGGTGCTTGTCAGCCTGCGCTCCTGCAACGGCTTCCACTGCCAGCCGATGGCGGTGAAGTTCTTCAATGGTGGCGGACATGCCGACGCATCGGGCGGTAAGCTGCATTGCAGTATCGCGGAGGCGGAGCAGATTGCCATCAAGGCTATTATGGCGTATAGGGAAGAACTTAGATAGAAGCCATACTGCGCTGTTTGTCAGTGCAGTATGGAGGAATGATAAAGTAAAGGTTCCGATTATCCGGCTTGCCCGGATTCGGAACCTTTACTTGTTTTTTCAGCCCTGCCGGCAGGGGTAGGGCGCGCCCCAGCTCCGTGGCAGTCAGCTGGCTGACGCGGTAGTCCGGCGGAGCAGCGGCAGCCGTTTTACGCCACGGGACTAAATCTTCTGCGCCACGAAAAACACCATGTTATAATATTCGGCAAAGTCGCGGCGGAGCTGTATCTCCTTGCGGAGCGTCCTGACGAACGTCTTCTCCTCGGGATACTTGCGCTCAAACTGCGGCAGCCTGCGCTCTATGATGTCGTAGAAGCAGGGCATCCAAGCCTGCTCCGAGAGAGGGAAGGTGGCAATGGGGCGGAAGTCCTCGGCCTCGAGGATGGCGACGGACGCGGAAAGGGCGGACATCTGCGGATAAATCTTCTTGAAGTAGCCCACCTCGTAGGGATAATGACGTCCCATGAAGACCAAGTCGGTCAGCACGAGGAAGCCCTTCGGTCTGACGAGTGGATGCCACTGCCTGACGGCTTCGGCAAAGCCCAAGTGCCGTGCAGCCCCTTCCGACCATACCGCGTCGTAGCTCCCGGCCTGCAGTCCGGCCTCGCGGCAGTCGGCGCAGAGGGCGGTTACGGAGCGTTTGCCGCGTAGCGACTTGAGCTTCTCTATGAAGCGGGCCGAGCGGTCTACGGCCGTGATGGCGGCGTCGGTGTGGTCGGCAAGGCAGAAGGTGTCGCGCCCCGTTCCGCAGCCGATGTTGAGGATGTGCGAGTCGCGTTGCAGGCCCTGCCTGACGTAGGCGAGAGCCTTGAGCGTCTCGTAGTCGGAGCCCGGCCCCTGTTGGGGCAAGTCCGTGAAAAACTGTTCTTCCGCTTCGGTCATTCTCTTCTTGCTTGTTGTCCGGGCCACGGCCCTCTCGTTGTCGTCGTGGCTGCCTCGGGTCGTAGTCGGGCCTTGTGCTGCCGTTGATGCAAAAGTACTGAAAAAATCTGGAAGCAGCGAAGATTTCTCCCGGAAAGCAGCTTCCCCGCGGCATCGTGCCGACAAGACTGCGGCAGACAGAATGGTTGGGCATGTCGGTTAGAGCATTGCTGTATGTTTGCAGGCTAATGCGTTGGCACTCAATCAGCTGCAAGGAATAGTAAAAAGTTATTCGTTAATATGTTTTAATAATCCTGCGAAAGGACGGGACAGGCAGGGCAATGTTCGTATCTTTTTCTTATATTTGCACCGCAAAACAAAATACACAATCCTAAGACAATGAAACAGACCATTCCGGCAGCCGGAGTCCACTATCTCCGAATTACCGAAAACGACGCAAGACAGCAATGGCTGAACCGCCACATAGAAGACCTCGTCAGCTATCTCGACGACCACGGCATGCCCGTCGTAGAGAGCAGCTACACCGAAGGGCAGAGCCAGCAGTGCCATCTGCTGCTGGCCTATTCGCCGGAGAACGGCGACAATGCCGTCTACTATGCTGCCAAGACCTATCTGGCAGAGTGCGGACTCGACCGAAACCACTGCAAGGTAGAGACGATAACCAACTCTTAGGAGTCTGGCCGTAGCAGGGGCGGATGCCGGTCCTGTCACGGCGGAAACATACAGCGAAGACAGAAAATATGGGAAAAATACTGGGACTGCTGATGGCCCTGCTCGGTTCGGCTACCGTGGCAGGCGCACAGACAGCGATAGACAATGTGGGCGCAGGGGCCTTTGAGGCACTGGCCGCGACCGATTCGGTCAGGGTAGTTGACGTGCGGACGGCAGGCGAGTATGCCGAGGGGCATATTCCCGGTGCCTGCAACATCAACGTGCTCGACTCGTCGTTTGTCGGCATTGCCCTCGGGGTGCTCGACCCCTCTTTCCGAATCGCCGTCTACTGCCGTTCGGGCCGCCGTTCGATGATAGCGGCCCGCCTGCTCTCGTCGGAGGGCTACCGCGTAACCAATCTGGAAGGCGGCTACCTCGCTTGGGTGGCAGAGGGGAAGAAGGTGGAGAAGACGCAGGTGCTGAACAGCAGCAACCGCTGATTCCGTCCTGTCCGTCCCGGAAGGGAAAAGCGAAAGTGCCGCTTTCGCCATGCGGGCAAGCCCGTTTCGCTGTGTCAAAGTGCCGTTTTCACTGAATGAAAACGGCACTTTCGTTTTTGGAGGCAACAGGATGGATATATCATTGCCGTGTTTCGGATGACAACGGGTGGCGAAATGCCGCATGCTGGATTCCTGTTCTACATTCAGCCTGCATTGCACGTGGAGTGCAGGCGAATTGTAGGGACAGGCCCTGTGCCTGTCCGAAACATGCGGAACGTACAGACACGCGGTCTGTCCCTACATTTTCGATTGTGGTCTGCCGTATATTGGCATCCTGAAAATGTTTATTCTGTATATTCATCCTGCATTGCACGTGGAGCGCAAGCGGATTGTAGGGACAGGCCCTGTGCCTGTCCGCATTTCTCGTATCGGACAGACACGCGGTCTGTCCCTACATTTTCGATTGTGGTCTGCCGCATATTTGCATCCTGAAAATGTTTATTCTGTATATTCATCCTGCATTGCATGCGGAGCGCAAGCAGCTTGTAGGGACAGGCCCTGTGCCTGTCCGCATTTCTCATATCGTACAGACACGCGGTCTGTCCCTACATTTTCAATTGTTGTCTGCCGTATATTGGCATCCTGAAAATGTTTATTCCGTATATTCAGCCTGCATTGCACGTGGAGCACAGGCAGCCTGTAGGGACAGGCCTCGTGCCTGTCCGCTCCACCTGTGGTGCAGGCAGAAAATACGAAAGAATAGGTCTTACACGCGGATATCCTTTTTACAGCAAGTGAAATGCAGGAAGGTACACTCCGCGATACAGCGACATGCGGCCGCAAAGCCGGGGCACACTGCCGACCGGATAAGTTAAAAACCAATAAGAAAGGCTTGGGCAGACGATACCTTCGTCTTTTTCTTCTTACTTTTGCAGAGCCAAAGACCCGTTCCGCCTTGCCCGAAAAGGAGTAGGAAAGGGACGTTGAAATACTATCTCAGAAGTAATTATGAAGAAAGCACAGCAAGTTCTCATGCTCATCACCTGCCTTGCGGTGATAGCAGCCGCAGCCGTCCGACGCGACGGGAAGATACTCGGACACAAGCTCAACGACACCACGGCGACCGCAAAGGCGGCTGCCGACACGATAACCCTGCTCGACGACGGGACGGCGGTGGTCAACACCACACCGCTGGCAAAGGACATATCCGGCTTCGGAGGCCCTGTGCCGCTGAAAATATACATCAAGGACAACAGGATTACGGAAGTTCGCGCACTCAGAAACAACGAGACGCCCGAGTTTTTCGGTCTCGCCAAGCCCCTCCTGCGCTCGTGGAACGGAAAGACGCCCGAAGAGGCGCAGCAGCTGAAAGTCGACGCCGTCAGCGGAGCCACCTACTCCTCGCGCGGCATCATCGGCAACCTGCACCGCGGACTCGCCTACGCGGCCCACAACTCCGGGAAAATTAACGCGGCCGGCAAGGCAGACCCCGGACTGAAGACCATCATCGGCACTGTCGTCGTACTGCTGTCCGCCCTCGTCCCGCTCTTCCTGAAAAGCCGTCGCTACCGCATTGCCCAGCTCGTGCTCAATGTTGCCGTACTCGGATTTTGGTGCGGAGAGTTCCTGTCGTGGTCGCTCTTCGTCAACTATATGTCCAACGGCATCAGCTTTTGGAACTCTATCGTCCCCGTAGTCATGCTCGTCGTGGCGTTCGGCTATCCGCTTTTCGGAAAGAAAAACTACTATTGTACCAATGTCTGCCCCTGCGGTTCGCTGCAAGACCTTGCCTCTATGGCCAACAGGCGGCACAGATGGCAGATGGGCAGCAACACCGTCAGGCGGCTCGGCCTTTTCCGCCAGAGCCTCTTTGCCGTCCTCCTCGGCCTGATGCTCTGCGGCATCGGCTCGGAGTGGATGGACTACGAGGTCTTCTCGGCCTTCGTCTTCACCTCGGCGAGCAGCGTCGTCCTCGTCCTCGGGGCAGTCGTCCTCCTGCTTTCCTTCTTCGTTCCGCGCCCCTATTGCCGCTTTGTCTGCCCTACCGGCACGCTGTTCCGGATAGCCGAGCGGAGGAAATAGACAGAGCAGACAGGCTGCCTGCACCTTGTTTGTGGTGCAGACAGGAGGTGCATAAATGACAGATTCTTGACGCAAACACCCTGCCTGTTGCAAGCGGATATGTAGGGACAGACCTCGTGTCTGTCCGATGCGGGTATGGCGGACAGGCACGGGGCCTGTCCCTACAGGCTGCCCGCACTTCGTTTGTGGTGCAGACAGGGGGCATGGGAGCGAATCCCGGCACAACGGCCGTCGTACAGGCATTTTGCTTGTGCCGGACGCACGTAATGTCATATATACGAAACAGCCTTGCAGCGCATGTAGCGTTGCAAGGCCTCTCTCTTTCTTTGCTTCCGGCAAAGTTATTCAGCGTGGTTGGCGCGTACAGCGGTCAGCATCCACACTGTCTTCTCCTGTTCGCGGAGGAAGTCGCTCATGATGGCCACGGTGGTGTCGTCCTTGGCTTCGTTTGCCACCTCAATGATTTTACGTTCGCGTGCAATGAGTGTCTTGTAGGTTTCCAAGAGATTTGCGAAAGCCTCCTGCCCATTGTGAATCTCGCCTGCCTCGCTCACTTCCGAAGTCTGGAGATAAGCACTGTAGCGGCTCTCGGGCACAGCACCCAGCTGCAGGATACGCTCAGCTACTTCGTCTACCTTCTCGGCAGTGTCGTTATACAGTTCCTCATATTTGGCGTGCATGATGAAGAAGCTGTGTCCCTTCACGTTCCAGTGGAATCCGCGGAGGTTGGTATAATAAACCTGAAGGTCGGCCAGCAGTACCGAGAGGTTGCTAACTACGTCCTGAACTTTCTTCTCGTCTAAACCTAAATAATCTAAAGTCTTCATAATCTTTTTCCTTTCTATTAATGTTTTTGTTATCTTTTCTTGATGCAAAGGTAGCGGTTTGCCGCATATCGCACAACAGATAAAATCTATACGCGTATAGATAAATTCTATATGATGTCGTTTCTCTTTGGTATTCAGTGGCTTACAGCGTGTTTTCTGCTTTTCGGAAATTGTCGGGAATCTGTTGGAAAACCATCCAGAGGCGTTTTCATGCCGCCTTTTTCCATCCTGCCGGGTCTGTTGCGGCCCTGTCCGCTGCGGTGGGCGGTGAACCTGTTTCCGTATGCCCTGCTTCTTGCCGTTCGGTTTTGTGGACAGACACGGGGTTTGTCCGCACATTATTGCTTGCTGTAAACAGGGTCTTCGCGCCTGTAATCTGTCCTTTATGTACATTTTGTTTGGCTTGCAGGCGAAGAGCAGGCTGCCTGTAGGGACAGGCCCTGTGCCTGTCCGAAGCATGCGGAGCGGACAGACACGCGGTCTGTCCCTACATTGTTACTCTTCTTTGGTGTGGGAATCCTGTAGGGGTACATCCCGTGTTTGTCCGTTTTGTATGGGGTTGGCTGCTTCTTTGCACGGGGCATTGACTATCAACGAGTTATGAAAGTGCCGCTTTCACCATGCGAAAGTATCGTTTTGACCATGCGAAAGTGCCACTCTCGCAAGACGAGAGTGGCACTTTCCTGTCAGCCGGAGGACAGGCGGATGCCTGCCCGAAGCTGCATCAGGGGCAGTAGGCGCGCACGATGCGTATGTCGGCCGTGGGGCGGTCGTTGCCGTCGGTGGCTGTGCGCTGTATGCGGTCGACCACCTCAAGACCCTCTACCACCTCTCCGAAGACGGTGTACTGGCCGTCGAGGTGGGGCGTTCCCCCCTGCGTGCGGTAGAGCTCGCGCACTTCGGGCGTAAGGGTTACGCTGCCTCCCGTATTGGTGTCGAGGCGTTGCTGCACCCGGTCGAGCTGTTCGTCGTTGAACTGGCGGCCCCAGACGATGTAGAACTGCGTGGCCGATGACCGCCGCTCGGGGTTGACGCTGTCCGGCTCGCGTGCGGCGGCGACGGCACCGCGCTTGTGGAGGAGCTGCGGATAGTGGATTTCGGCAGGCTGCGAGTAGCTTTCGGGCGTGTCGCCGAGTTGCTGTCCTGCCGTGGCGGTCTTGGAGCCGAGGTCGCCTGTCTGCACCATGAAGTCGCGGATGACGCGGTGGAAGAGCACGCCGTCGTAGGCACCGCTGCCGACAAGGCGGAGGAAGTTGTCGCGGTGTCCCGGCGTCTCGTTGTAGAGCCGTATGCGGATGGTGCCGCTGTCGGTTTCCAATACTACTTCCCTGCGCAGCGTGTCGGCCGGCTGGGCGTGGAGGGCTGTTGCCAGAAGGCAGAGCAGCGAAAGGAGGAGGATTTTCTTCATAACTTGTTGTTTTGGGGCAAAATTAGCAAAAAAGGGGGAAAGAAAGAAGAAAATTTGTTATCTTTGCAAAAGAATTGCAGGATTTTCCGGCAGAACTTCCGTTTGTCGGCCCGGCACCGGCAGGGCGCAGCCTCTCCGTAGCGGAGATGTCGCGCCGGCATCTGCCTGATGCCTGTCTGCACGAAAGTCCCTGCACAGTGTCCGCCTGACGGTCGGCACGCCATCACCATAAGGGGAAACCATACAAAAACAAGAAGAATAATGACACTATATCCGAAACTTATCACCGACGCACTGGCGCAGGTAGTCTACGCCGGTACGAAGAAGAATCTCGTAGAGAGCGGCATGGTGGCCGACAACCTGCACATAGACGGCATGAAGGTCAGTTTCTCGCTCATCTTCCCACGCGAGACCGACCCGTTCATGAAGTCGACCATCAAGGCTGCCGAGGCGCAGATACACTATTCCGTGGGCAAGGACGTGGAGGTGGAGATTACCCCCGAGTTCAAGAGCGCGCCCCGTCCCGAGGTGGGCAAGCTGCTGCCGCAGGTGAAGAACGTCATTGCCGTCAGCTCGGGCAAGGGCGGCGTGGGCAAGAGCACCGTCTCTGCCAATCTCGCCATAGCCCTCGCGCGGCTGGGCTACAAGGTGGGGCTGCTCGATACCGACATATTCGGGCCGTCGATGCCGAAGATGTTCGGCGTGGAGGAGGAGCGGCCGTATGGCGTGCAGAAGGACGGGCGACAGCTCATAGAGCCGATAGAGAAGTACGGCGTGAAGCTGCTGTCCATCGGATTCTTCGTCAAGCCCGACACGGCGACGCTCTGGCGCGGAGGCATGGCGACGTCGGCGCTGAAGCAGCTCATTGCCGATGCCGACTGGGGCGAGCTTGACTACTTCATACTCGATACTCCCCCGGGGACGAGCGACATCCACCTGACGCTCCTGCAGACGCTTGCCATCACGGGTGCCATCATCGTGTCGACACCGCAGGCCGTGGCTCTGGCGGATGCGCGCAAGGGTATCGACATGTACAGCAACGACAAGGTGAACGTTCCCATCCTCGGTCTGGTGGAGAATATGGCATGGTTTACGCCTGCCGAACTGCCGGAGAACAAGTATTACATCTTCGGCAAGGACGGCTGCAAGAATCTTGCCAAGGAGATGAATTGTCCGCTGCTGGCGCAGATACCGCTCGTGCAGAGCATCTGCGAGAGCGGTGACGGAGGCGCGCCCTCGGCCACGCGGGTAGACAGCGTTACGGGACAGGCGTTCCTGTCTCTGGCGCAGGCTGTGGTAACGGTGGTCAACCGCCGCAACAAGGAGCAGGCTCCGACGAGGATTGTAAAGGTAAACTAACGGCCCGGACTGGGCGGCAGAAACATCAGACCGATGCAGGGAATGTCCCGGCATCGGTCTTTTTTCTTTCCATAGTTCTGCGGTCTGCTGCCCTGTAGGGCGGTGGGGCGTCATCCTGCCCACCCTTCCATCAGGTCGGCGAGTTCGGCAAAGCGGTCGAGCCTGACCAGCCGCGGGTGCGCATATTCTGCCGTAACCTCGTGCTGCCACTCTATGTGGTAGGGGATATGCACCGCCCAGCCACCCAGTTCGAGGACCGGGGCAATGTCGGAACGGAAGGAATTGCCGACCATCAGGAAACGGTCGGTGTCCGTAGAGAAACGCCGGCAGAGCCGTCGGTAGGCATCAGGCGTCTTGTCGGACACAATGACGACGTCGTCGAAGAGCGTCGCCAGTCCCGAACGGGCGAGCTTGTTCTCCTGATCGAGCAGCTCGCCCTTGGTGAAGACCACGAGGCGGTAGCGGCCGAGGGCACGCAGGCGCGCGAGCGTCTCCCCGACATGGGGCAGGGGAGTGCCGGGCAGGCGGAGGAGCGTCTTTCCGAGTTCGAGAATACGGGCCGTCTCTTCGGCCGTCAGGCGTCCGTCGCTCACGCGCACGGCATTTTCTATCAGCGAGAGCACAAAGGCCTTGCAGCCATAGCCGAGCAGGGGCATGTTGGCGGTTTCGGTGGCAAAGAGAGCCTCGGCCGTCTCGTCGGGCGAGGCATAGTGGGCGAGCAGCCGGCAGTAGTCCTTTTCTACAGAGCTGAAGAATGTCTGGCAGTCCCAGAGCGTGTCGTCGGCATCGAAGGCGATGAGAGATATTCGGTTCATGGCAGTATTCTGACGGTTATTTCGTGGCCACCTGACTCTTCCAGACCCACAGCTCGGCAGCCTGAAAGCGGATGAGGAGCTTGTTGCCCCCGTCGGTCTCAATGCTCCCTTTCTCCCCGGGCTGCAGGAGGAAGACCTCTCCCGAGTTGAGCTGACGGATGAGAACGGAGTCCCGGGCCGACGCACGCGACGGACTGGGAAGCATGTCGAGCGTCTCGGGCATGCGTGTGCCGAAGCACGGTTCGGTTACGGTGGCGTTGGAAGGGCTGCTGGCCCGGAAGCCGGCATTGCGGACATTGGCCGACCTGACGCGCTGGTCGCCCATGTCGACGGTCTCGTTGGCCGGTACGGCGGCAGCGGTGTCGGCAGCCTTGGGCGGCGTTTCCGTCTTCCCGTTGGAGCATCCGCAGGCCATGACGGCGGTAAGGAGGCTGATGGATAGTATTCTTTTCATACGGTCGTGTTGTTTCGGCCGGCGGACGGAGGCACGCAGGCGACGGTCCGGGGCGGTGCTGCAAAGTTACGACAATATCTTGAAAATATGCCCGGACGGGAAATACAATATGATGAACAATGCTGCTTTTCTCGTCCGCCATGATGGAGCTGTGCTTCGGTTACGGTCTCGGGCGACTTTGCAGGCGAAAATTTGGCAGGCAGACGAAACTTCCGTACCTTTGCAGGGAAAGTTTCTCCGAACCTCCTCCCCCAAGGGAAAGGGAAGGCAGGGAGGAAGTCCGGCCGCAAGAAGTCTCCCGGGAGGCCGGGTCGGGGCAGGGAACTCCTTTCACCGCCAGTAACCGGCCGGGCCACGGACCCGTCTGTTTGTCAATTCGTAAACTTGTCAGTCAATCAATGATATATCCGCATAATTTTGAACAGAAAATAGGATTCGCCGAAGTGCGCAGCCTGCTTGCTGCACGCTGCCTGTCCACCTTGGGCAAGGAGGAGGTGGAGAAGATGACCTTCTCTGCCGATGCCGGGGAAATCAACCTGTGGTTGGAGCAGACCCGGGAGTTCCGCCGTATACAGGAGGGAGCCGAGGACTTTCCGCTCGACAACTTCTTCGACGTGCGCGAGAGCGTCCGACGGCTCCGCCTCGAAGGCACATACATGGAGGTGGACGAGCTTTTCGACCTCAAACGCTCGATGGAGACGATTATCGCCATCGTCGCCTTCCTGTCGCGGGGCGAGGAGAACGGTCTGGGCGAAGTGCGCCGCGAATATCCTGCCCTCTACGGTCTTGCCGACGGAGTGGCGACCTTTCCCGTGCTCGTGCAGCGCATCTCGCAGATGATAGACAAGTTCGGCAAGATGCGCGATACGGCTTCTCCCGACCTGTTGCAGATACGCCGGGAACTCGCGCGCGTAGAGGGCAGCATATCGCGCACCTTATATAATATACTCCGCTCGGCACAGAGCGAGGGCGTGGTAGAGAAGGACGTTACGCCGACCCTGCGTGACGGCCGCCTCGTCATACCTGTCGCACCGGGCCTGAAGCGCAGAATATCGGGCATTGTACACGACGAGAGTGCCACGGGACGGACGGTCTACATAGAGCCGGCCGAGGTGGTGGAGGCGAACAACAAGGTGCGCGAGCTTGAGAACGAGGAGCGGCGGGAGATTGTACGCATCCTCACCGAGTTTGCAAAGAAGCTCCGCCCCCATGTGCGCGAGCTGCTCGACTCCTATCATTTCCTCGGACAGATAGACTTCGTGCGCGCCAAGGCAGAGCTTGCCAAAGCCTTTCAGGCATTTGAGCCGGAGGTGGCGGACGGTCCGCAGATGGATTGGATTCGTGCCATTCATCCGCTGCTGCAACGCTCGCTCGCCAAAAAGGCTGCCCTGCCGCGGTATGATTTCGCCGACGACGAGGACGATGCAGCCGACCGGCAGGCCCGGCAGCAGCTGCCTGCAAGCGTCGTTCCGCTCGACATACGGCTGACCGCGGAGAAGCGCATCCTCATTATCTCGGGTCCGAACGCCGGCGGCAAGTCGGTCTGCCTGAAGACCGCAGGCCTGCTTCAGTACATGCTGCAGTGCGGTCTCTCCATTCCCGTGGGCGAACGGTCGCAGACAGGCGTGTTCGATAACCTGATGATAGACATCGGAGACGAACAGAGCATAGAGAACGACCTTAGTACCTACTCGTCGCACCTGCGGAACATGAAGCTGATGATGCGCCATGCCGACGGCCGGACACTCATTCTCATCGACGAGTTCGGTACGGGTACCGAGCCGCAGATAGGCGGTGCGATAGCCGAATCGGTCTTGAAGCAGTTCTGGGAGAAGCATGCTTGGGCGGTCATCACGACCCACTACCAGAATCTGAAGCACTTTGCCGACGGCCACGACGGCGTGGTCAACGGGGCGATGCTCTACGACCGCCACGAGATGCGGCCTCTCTTCCAGCTCGCCATCGGACGGCCGGGCAGCTCGTTTGCCATAGAGATTGCGCGGAAGACGGGACTTCCCGAGGCCGTCATACGCGACGCGTCGGAGATAGTAGGCTCGGACTACATACAGAGCGACAAGTATCTGCAAGACATCGTGCGCGACAAACGCTACTGGGAGGGCAAACGCCAGACCATACACGGGCAGGAAAAGGAACTCGAAAAGACCCTCGCACGCTATGAGCAGGAGATAACCGAACTCAGGCAGAGCCGCAGGGAAATCATTGCCAAGGCCAAGAGGGAGGCTGAGGAAATCATCCGCGAGAGCAACCGAAGGGTAGAAAACACCATCCGCGAGATACGCGAGAAGCAGGCGGAGAAAGAGGAGACGAAGCGGATAAGGCAGGAACTGGCTGCCTACGAGGCCGGGCTGATGGGCGAAGACGGCCTGCCCGGCAAGGGGGATAAGGCCGGCAAGCGAGGCAAGACGGACAAACAGACCCTCCACTCGGCCGGACTCCTTAGCGATGAGGACTTCCAAAAGAAGATTGACAAGATACGCAGCCGCAAGGAACGCCACGAGCTGCACCAGCGCAACAAGGCAGACCGGCAGCAGGCTGCCGCTGAACAGCTGCGTGCCGCAGCCGAAAAGCAACGGTCGGAAGGTCTCGTCAGGGTGGGCGACAACGTGCGCATCAAGGGCCTGACCTCCGTAGGCAGGGTAGAATCTCTTGAGGGCAAGCAGGCGATAGTCATCTTCGGAACCGTCCGCACGAAGATGCAGGTAGGGCGGCTCGAGCATGTCGACGCTGCCGCGCTGCAAAGCGAGCAGAAGCAGTTTCAGGCTTTCAACTACAGTCGGGAGACGCGCGAGACCATCGACCAGCACCGCAGCCATTTCCGACAGGAAATAGACGTGCGCGGGATGCGTGCCGACGAGGCCCTCGCACAGGTGCAGTACTTCATCGACGACGCCATTCTCGTGGGTGCGTCGCAGGTTCGCATCCTTCACGGAAAGGGCAACGGCATCCTCCGGCAGATGATACGGCAGTACCTCTCTGCCGTACCCAATGTCTCTTCCTACCGCGACGAGCACGTGCAGTTCGGCGGTGCCGGCATCACGGTGGTAGAGCTGTAGGGAGAATCCCGGCCTTCCGCTCTGCCGTTTCATAAGCATGGCACTCGGAAAAGCCTGTTCACAACACACTTACACGGAAAAACGCCTCACGGAGACCCGTCTGACTGGGTTTCGTGAGGCGTTTCCCTTTCTGCGAGGGAGGCAGGGGGAGGATTGTCAGTACTTCATTCCGAGGTGATACATGATGAATCCGTATACGTCGGCCGACTCTTCGAGCTGCTTGCTGAGCGGTTTTCCCGAACCGTGCCCGGCCTTGCTGTCAATGCGTATGAGCACGGGGGCAGGGCCTGCCTGACATTGTTGCAGCGTGGCGGCGAACTTGAAGGAGTGTGCCGGAACCACGCGGTCGTCGTGGTCGGCCGTAGTTACCAGCGTGGCCGGGTAGGAAGTGCCGGGCCGCAGGTTGTGCAGGGGCGAGTAGGCACGCAGATACCGGTACATCTCCCTGCTGTCCTCGCTCGTGCCGTAGTCGGGTGCCCAGTTCCATCCGATGGTAAACTTATGGTAGCGGAGCATGTCCATCACGCCTACCTGCGGTATGCAGACCTTGAAGAGGTCGGGACGCTGCGTCATGCACGCACCGACGAGCAGTCCGCCGTTGCTTCCCCCGACGATGGCAATCTTGTTCTTGGACGTGTACTTGTTGCTGATGAGCCATTCGGCCGCGGCGATGAAGTCGTCGAAGACGTTCTGCTTCTGCATCTTCGTGCCTGCCACGTGCCATTCCTCTCCGTATTCGCTTCCGCCGCGCAGGCTGGCTTGTGCATAGATGCCCCCGGCTTCGAGGAAGGGGATGCGCCTTGCCGAGAACGACGGAGGCAGGGCAATGTTGAAGCCGCCGTAGGCGTAGAGGTAGACAGGGTTGTTGCCGTTGCGCTTCAGACCCTTCTTGTAGGTCAGGAACATCGGCACGCGCGTACCGTCCTTGCTCGTGTAGAATATCTGCTCGGTAACGAAGTCGTCCTGACGGAAGTTAACCTTCGGCTGACCGTACACCGTACTCTTGTCCGTCTCGGCATCGTAGCTGTAGACCGTGCCCGGAACGGTGAACGAGGTGAAGGTGTAGAAGCACTCTTTCTGGTCGCGACGGCCCGAGAATCCGGCACTTCCTGCCGACGGCAGGGTTATCTCGCGGATGCGCCTGCCCTCCATCGTGTAGAGATAGGCGTGTGTGGAAGCGTCCTTGCTGTACTCCAGTATCATCCGCCCGTTGGTGAAGGTAACGTCGGTGAGCACGTCCGGCGACTCGGGTATCAGCTCGCGCCATTCCGACATGGCCGGATTGCGCACGTCGGCTACCATCAGCCGGTTGCGCGGGGCACCGTCGTTGGTGTAGATGTATATCTTGTCGCCTACGACTTGGACGGGCAAATACTGCAAGTCCATGTTGTTGGTAATCTGCACGAACTGCGAGCCCGGCACGCGGAGGTCGCGCACGTAGAGGTTGTTGCCCGCGCCTGCGCCGGACTCGTGCAGGAACATGACCGTCTCCTCCTTGTTCACGCTGACGCTGTAGAAGCGCAGGGGCTGCGTCGGGTTCTGATAGAAGAGCACGTCTTCCGACTGCGGCGTGCCCATCTTGTGATAGTAGACCTTGTGAACCTCATTCTTGCTGCTGAACTCCTTGCCCTTCTCGGGTGCGTCGTAGGCACTGTAGTAGAATCCGTCGCCGTACCAGACGGCACCGCCGAACTTCGCCCACAATATGTGGTCGGCGAGCTGCTCTCCCGTCTTCACGTCGCGGACGTATATTTCCTGCCAGTCGCTGCCCGAGCGCGAGATGACATAGGCCATGTATTTGCCGTTGTTGGAAAAGCTGGTGCCTTGCAGTGCCACCGTGCCGTCGCTGCTCAGCTTGTTCGGGTCGAGGAAGACGCGCTGCTCGCCGCCCAGCCTGTCCATCTGGTAGAGCACGCTCTGGTTTTGCAGTCCGTCGTTGCGGTAGACATACCACTTCCCGTTCTGCTCGAAGGGGACGCTCGTCCGCTCGTAGTCAGATACTGCCTTGAGCCGCTTGAGGAGCTTCTCGCGGAAGGGAATCTTGGCGAGATAGGCCGCCGTTACGGCGTTCTCGGCCTCTACCCATGCCTTGGTTGCCGCGCTGGTGTCGTTTTCCAAGGGGCGGAAGGGGTCTGCCACCTTCTCTCCGTAGTATTCGTCTACCGTCCGTCCTGCGGTGCAGGGGGATACTTGATGTCTTGTCCGACAGCACTTGCAGCCGAGAGCGCAAGGGCCGATAATAGCAATGTTTTCCTCATGTTATTGGTCTTGGATGATGATATTCGGGATTACTTCCATGCAAAAGTACTGATAAAAGGAGAGAATACGAAGAAATTGCCGTCGAAAGTTCTTACCTTTGCAGGAAAATACAGAAAGCATGTTGAAAGACTTCCTACTCGTCGGACTGGGCAGCTTCCTTGGTGGCGGCTCTCGTCTTTTGGTTTCGAGGCTGATGTCGCAGTGGATGACCACTCCGTTTCCGCTGGGCACGTTTGCCGTCAACGTACTGGGCTGCCTGCTGATAGGCTTCCTCTCCGGCCTGCCGTCGGGCGGAGCGTTGTCGCCTGCCTCCAGACTGGTTCTCACCACGGGTTTCTGCGGTGGCTTCACCACCTTTTCCACGTTTATGAATGAGGGCGCGGCATTGCTGAAAGACGGCAACATGCCTGTTCTTGCGGCCTATATCGTCGGCAGTCTCGCCGTCGGCTTCCTTGCAGTCCTTGGCGGTCAGTTGTTGGCAGAGTTCGTCCGCAGCTGACGGTTACCCGTCTTCTGAAGCGGATTTCTGCCTGTGCAGTAGGCGGAATATATAGTTTTCGGGTGCGAATATCCTTTTTGTAGCAGTTGAAAGTGTAGGGACAGACCTCGTGTCTGTCCGATGCGCTTGTGGCGGACAGGCACGGGGCCTGTCCCTACAAGTTAGTTGCGCCTCGCGTTCTGTTTCCTTTTTTCTTCCTACATCCCGGTGGCTGCATATCCATTCCGCTGTTTCCATGAATCGAAAGTGCCGTTTTCGCCATGCGAACAAGGCTGTTTCATCAGGTCAAAGTGCCACTTTCGTTTTACACAACTGACCCAATTGATTATCAGATGTTTACATTTTTCTTTGCGCCTCTGTTTCCGCAGAATCGGTTCCGGGCGATGTGGTGGCATGGAGGAAGCATGTCTCCGTCAGGAATTTGCCACTGATGCCAATTAATATGTAGGGACAGACCGTGTGTCTGTCCGATTCTCGTGTTTCGGACAGGCACGGGGCCTGTCCCTACAAGTTGCCTGCGCTTCGCCTGTGATGCAGACAGAATGTGCAAAAAGAAAAAATCCATGTGCAAACACCCTATTTGTTGCAAGCGGAAGTGTAGGGACAGACCTCGTGTCTGTCCGATTTGCGTGTTTGGCGGACAGGCACGGGGCCTGTCCCTACAAGTTGCCTGCGATTCACCTGTGATGCCGGTAGGCACGGCGGACAGACTGTTTGCGCTCAGCCTGTGAATCGAGGAGGAGGGCAGAGATGCCCCGGGATGTTTCGGAGACAGCGGAAACGGCAGGACGGCTGAGGAAAATTTTCGTCGCGTGCAGTTACGTCTTACCAAAAGAAAATCGTATATTTGCACTGAAATAAACCGAAAACGTATGAATGAATTTAAGGACAAGGTAGCCGTGGTAACGGGCGGTGCGCAGGGCATCGGCAAGTGTGTGGCCGACGAGTTCAGGAAAGCAGGGGCGCAGGTCTGCATCATCGACAGGCAGGAGGGCAGCCACTTTGTGGGCGACATCGCCCGGAAGGAGGTGCTCGAGGCATTTGCCGGAGAGGTGGCGGCACGATATGGCAGGGTAGACTTCGTCGTCAACAATGCGCTGCCGGTAATGAAGGGCATCGACGACTGCTCTTACGAGGACTTCCAGTATGCCATGAGCGTGGGCGTAACGGCTCCGTTCTACCTCGTGAAGCTCCTTTCCGCGCATCTTGTCCCGGGAGCTGCCATCGTCAATATATCGTCGTCGCGCGACCGCATGAGCATGCCGCAGACCGAGAGCTATACGGCTGCCAAGGGCGGCATAGCTGCCCTGACCCACGCGCTTGCGGTGAGCCTCCGCGGAAAGGCGCGCGTCAACAGCATCTCGCCGGGTTGGATAGACACTTCCGGCACCCGGTACGAAGGGCCGGATGCCGCGCAGCAGCCGGTGGGCAGGGTGGGCCGTCCGATTGACATCGCCCATGCGGTGCTCTTCCTCTGTTCCTCGCGGTCGGGCTTCATCACGGGCGAGAACCTCTGCATCGACGGCGGCATGACGCGCCAGATGGTTTATCATGGCGAGCATGGATGGAGACTGGAGGAGTAGGGAGGCCGGGGGCTGACTTCGGGCAGCCGGCCGCATACCGGCAACGGAAGCCGTGGCTAAACGGCTGCCGTATGGAAATATTCAGAAAACAGATAAAACGCGAAAAGAAATGAAAGGGGTAAGTTACAAGGAACTTAGGTTCAACCCGTTCAACCTGCTGGGCGGAGAGTGGATGCTGGCGTCTGCCGGCAACGAACAGGAGGGATGCAACACGATGACCATCAGCTGGGGGCACTTCGGCTGCCTGTGGGGCAACAACGACCCTACGGCTGTCATCTACGTGCGTCCCACGCGCCATACGAAGAAGTTCGTAGACAGGGAGGAGCGGTTCACGCTCTCGGTGATGGACAAGTCGTTCAAACGGCAGATGGCCTACTTGGGCAGCGTGTCGGGCAGGGACGAGGACAAGATTGCCAAGGCCGGGCTGACCAAGGTGTTTGCCGACGGCAGCGTCTATTTTGCCGAAGCCAAGATGGTGATAGTCTGCAAGAAGATGTATGCGGCCGAACTGAAGGAGAGCGGATTCATGAGCCGGGAAACCGTCGGGGAGAGCTATCCCGAGAAAGATTTTCACACAATGTATGTCGGAAAGATTGAGAAGATTCTCGTAAGGGACGACGAATATCTCGGCAGATAAGCCGGAAGTAGCCGCCGACAGGGCGGAAGGGCGTTGCCGCAGTTTCGGGAAACGGTTTCCGAAGCCGGGAGGACGTCGCAGAAAAATATTGGAAATGTTAGGACATATTGCAGAATTTACGGCTTGGCCGATACTGACAGGTATCTTTGTCGGCTACATTGCCAATCGGATTATGAGCGGTGAGGGCAAGGGATGTTGCCTGAACCTTGTCGTGGGAATAGCCGGCAGCTATGCCGGAGCGTTCATCAGCCATCTGCTGAACATAGAGTTGTTCGGCAGGGGCTATCTTGCCAACTTCGTGTTCTGCCTCTTTGGGGCAGTGGCGGTGCTGTGGATTTGGAAGAAACTCTTTGACTAAGGGCTGCCGGTGTGCGAAGCTCCCGTCCCTCTTCCGTCGGTTTCGCTGCCGGGGAGTGGCGGCTGGGTGCTGCGCCGGCGGTGTTCAGGAGTTTTCGGACAAGGGAGATGGCCCGTCGTCGGCTTCGGGGTCTGTTGCCGGAGCGTCAGGTCCGATGAGCCGGCTGAGTCCGTCGGGGAGGCAGAAGCTGGGGCAGTTGATGTGTGAGAGCAGTTCCGTGCCCTTCTTTGTGATGTGGAACCGCTGGCATCTGCTGTCGTGCTTGCATGCCTGTCGCCGGATAAGCGACTTTCTTTCGAGGGATGCTATCACCTTCGAGGCGTTGGAGCGTGTAAGCCCGAGTTCGCCGGCTATTTCGCTGGCGAGCAGGTTCTCCCTCTCGGTGAGCAGGCATAGCAGCATGGTTTCGTTGATATTGAGCGCGAAGGTGGCTTCGAGCTGATGTTCAAATGAGGAAATGGCGCGGTATATGTCGCGTATTCGGGAAATGCAGGATTGGTTCATAAGCTATGATGGTGATGTCTTAAGCGTCAGCTCGTAAAGCCTCCCCCTCCCCAAACTTGACGCTTAGGGTGGGGGAGGCGGGTTTGTATGGGTACGAAATCGCCTTGGCTGCAATCAACTTGTCGGCCTGTTAGCCAGTCGGCTTGTCAGCTTACTTGAGCAAGTCGGCCTTGATGATTTCGTCGAATTGCGGCTTCATCATCGCTCCGACCGATTTCTTGGGAAGGCTGTCGGTAGGAATGAAGAGGATAGTGGGGATAGACTGTACTCCGAAGAGTGCAGCCAGTTCGGGCTGCTTGTCTACGTCTACCTTGTAAACGTCCACTTTCCCGGCATATTCCTCGGCTACCTGCTCCACGATAGGGGCTGTGGCCTTGCAGGGGCCGCACCAAGTGGCGTAGAAATCAATGATGGCCGGCTTCGTGCCTTTGTAGTTCCACTGGTTGGGATTCTTCTCGTAGTCCATGACGCGCTCGCGGAACATGGCTGCTGTTAGTTCTGTTACTCCGTTCATTTTCTTGTTCTCTTTATTTTGTTGTTCTGTGTTGGTTGGCTGAGTCTCTTTCTTTGTTGTCTGTGCGCAGCTGCCCATGGTGAGGGCAAAGGCTGCAAGGCAGGCTGCCAGAAGTTTCTTTGTCATAGTCGTGTGTTGGTTATGAAGGGCGGTGGCGGCCCGTAAGGGGGAGGTGTGTGAGCCGCTTGCAGGTCTGAACCGCCATTGTTGTATTAAAATGAGAATATTTCCTTTATTTTTTCTTCGAGCTGTGGACGGTTGAGAGTTCCGAGGAGAAGCTCCGGGGCTTTCCCCGGCTGCGCAAAGAGGAGGGTGGGCACCATTCTGATATTGAAGTTGCGCGTGAGTTCCTCGTTCTCGTCCACGTTGACGGTATAGAAGTCTGCGCGGTCGGCATACTTTCCTGCGAGTTCCTCGAAGATGGGTGCGAGGGTACGGCAGTGGCTGCACCATTCAAGGGCCGAGAAGTCTACGATGACGGGACGGTTGGCGGCAAACTGGAAGTTGCCTTGATTTCCTGTTCCTACGAGTGTCTTGAACTCTTCCTGTGAGATGGGTCGTGCGTTCATTTTGCTTGTCCTTTCTTTTCTTTACATTGTGATTGCCATATAGGAGCGGCGTTTTTGTAGTTTCCGTTGGAAAACATTGCAAAGATAGATATATAAGTTTAATCTAACAAATTTCCCGTGGAAATTATTCAAGAAAATAACATGAGTTAACAGAAAGGTGGGTCTGACGGTGTCAATTCTTCATCAGCACTATGCCGGAAGGCAGTGTTCGCAGTTTTGAAAGAGGAGAGGAAGCAGGCCGGGGAGGTATATGGAGGGGTGGATGGTAAACGATGATGGGCGTTGACTCTCATCAACGCCCATCCGGGGAATTTGTCTTGTGCCGGCAGGCCGGCTTGCTGCCGGTCCGTGTAGGCTTTGTCTGTCTTTGGAGTCAGGCGGAGCTGTGGGAGCAGGCCGTCTGTGCCGGCATACTGACTATTTGGTATAGAAGTCTATGAGCTGCACGAGGGCTTTCCGGCAGGCAGGGCAGAACTCCGGATTGGCATTGGTGCGCATGCGGCAGTCGGGGAAGGCGCGATATACTCCATGCTCGGAGTAGCCTGCCGGCTCGTAGGCTCCGACACGCCATTTGGACATATCGGCACTGGGCTTGTCAAGGTCGGACGGCTGCGGTGTGGGCAGCGGCGTTCCCTTCTCGATGAGATTTTCCCATTTCCCGTGGAAGTTGGCGAGGGTGGTAAGGTTGGGTTCCCATGGCTCCACGTCGTGCGGATACATGGGTATCTGCTCGTTGCCGTAGGAATACTCGTCACCAAGTCCGCCGAAGGAGTGTCCGAACTCGTGCACGACGACGGGCTTGAAGTAAGAATGATGGGTCATGGAGAGATTATAGGAGTTGAGGATGCCTCCGCCACCGTATTTCTCGGTGTTTACGAGTACTATAATGTGTTCGTAAGGCGTGCCTGCCAGCCAGTTGTGAAGGTCCTTGAGGTGGAGCGTGGTCAGGTAGCGGTCGCTGTGAAAGGTATCGAAGTTGGAGTGGAGGGCGGTGTTTTTCCAGATTCCCTTTCCCGGTTCGGATGTTCCGCTTTCCTGCGACGGCGACTTCACGGCAACGACATGGAAACGCGGGCGGAGCGACTTGAACGGTTCGTGGGCGAAGAGGGCTTCCATGGCCGTCCGGCAATCAGCAAGGAAGGTCGGCATCTCTGCCTTGGTATATCCCTCGGCAATATAGGCGATGTGTATGCAGCGTGTAGTGTCGGCAGCCTGCTGAAGGGTCTGGTAGGGCGTGGGCTTGCTGCCAATCCGGCGGATAAGAATATCGTTGGGGTCGACGGTGTGGGTTAGGGACGTCATGACGGTGCGCCGGTTGTTGTAAAGTTCGAGCGTGATGTCTACGCTGTCTTTCGGGAAAGGTACGAGAAAGACGTTCTCAAACGACCTTGTCTCGGTCTTGGCAGCATCGTAAGAGAGCCACTCCTGAAAGAGAGTGGAGAAGGAATTGCGGTAGATAACCTCGTGCGAACGGTGGTCGCGGACGATGACTTGTCCGTTACCCTCGACGGGAACTTCCGACAGCCGCTGCCGCTTTCCGTCCCATCGGGGCAGTCGGCATAGCTCGTCGACGGCTATGAACTGCCGGCTGCGGTTGCCGGAGAAGACATAGTCGAGGCGGAGGGTGGCGTTGGTGAAATACTTGTCGAAGTCCTGCGCCTGCATGGTAAGGCCGAGGAGAAGCAGTAGGAAAGTAGTTGCAAGTTTACGCATTGTTTTAGATTTATTTGTTGCAAATATACGGAAAATCCTTGGAATGGACAAGAAAAAGATTTAATAGCGATGTGCTCAGCAGCTATTTTACGAAGTGCGGATGCCTGTCGTCTCCGAGGCGGCTGTCGTAGGCAAAGCCTTCGTAGGAGAAGGCGGCAAGGCCGGATGGGGAGGTGAGGCGGTTTTGAATGATGAAACGAGTCATGGCACCACGGCAACTCTTGGCATAGACGGTAACGTTCTTGAGAGTTCCGTCCGGCTGACGGACGAGGAAATGCGGCTGAATGAGCATCGTCTCACAATTGATGCGCCTCCAGTCGAAGAGGTTCTGATACTCTGCGGTGGCAAGATGCAGGAGGATGCCGTCGTCGGCATGTACGGTTTGGAGGAGGAGGTCGGTGAGCCGGGGTTTCCAGAAGGCGAACATGTTCTTTCCTCCGGCTGCTTCGGTCGTAATTTTGGCTTCCATCCGATAGGCGTGGATAAGGTCGAGAGGGCGCAGCATGCCGTAGAGGAAACTCAGAATGGTCAGGTGCTGCTGGGCGAAACCGAGGTCTTCGGCGGAGAAATTCTCGGCTTTCAGACATTTGTATGCCTGTCCGTGATAGGCGAGAATGGCAGGGCGATTGGCTGAATCGTTGAAGAAGTCCTGATAGCGCAGGAGATTCTCAAGGGCAATTTGCGGATTGCAGTGAAGGTCGGAGGCGAGCTGTTCAGGGCTGCGCGACGACATCTCAAGGGCGAAGCGTCGGGCTTCGTCTGCAAAACGGGGAGAGGTGGCAGTCAGGCCGGGCGCGGAGAGGTCGCGCATAATCTTGGCAGAGGCAAGGAGGATGTGCATATCTGATACCCAATCCGGCTTCTCCGCCAAGGGAGGGAGCCGGAACGGTGGTGCTGTTTGTTGTTAATGAGCTACTCGCTTAGAAGTCCGCGACAACCGTCTTCAACGAGGTCGAGGGCAAGCTCAAAGTCTTCAGGCCCCCCATAGTAGGGGTCTGGAACTGAGGCTGCACCGGGATGGGCGGTGAAATAGTCTGCCATGCGCAGCACCTTGGCACGGGCCTCGGGCGAGGGGGCAAGGGCGGTAACGGCACGGTAGTTATCCTCGTCCATGACGATGATGCGGTCGAAGCGGCGGAAGTCCGCAGCGGCATCGAACTGACGGGCGATGTGGTCGATGTGGTAGCCGCGGCGGAGGCCGTGCTGCCGCATGCGCTTGTCGGGAAGTTGTCCGACATGCCATCCGCCCATGCCTGCGGAGTCGATGAAGTACTGGGAGGTGAGTCCGGCATCGTCGACGAACCGCTGCATGACGGCGTGGGCGGCCGGAGACCGGCAAATGTTGCCGAGACAAATGAAAAGGAGGTTTTGCATAATGATGGTGTTGAAGGCCCTCGCCTCTGCTCCCCGTCCGTGGTGAAAGATTACCGGGAGTCCTGCCTCGACGGTGGAGGAAAGGCTGCGCCCGTATGGCAGCATGCAGGACGGAGACAGCGGAGGAAACTGAAGCGGAGAGGCCTGTTATTGTGCCTTGAGTATTCGTTTGGCGTTCTCGATACGTTCGGAGGTGGGGGCAGGCACGTCCTTGAGGGTGTAGGGGATACCGAGTTTCTCCCACTTGTACGTCCCGAGCGAATGGTAGGGCAGCACTTCGACCTTCTCTATATTATATAAGGTGTCGAGAAAACTGCGGAGATGGCGGAGGGCGGAGTCGTCGTCGGTGATGCCGGGAACAAGGACGTGGCGAACCCATACGGGCTTGCGGATGTCGGAAAGATAGCGCGCACAGTCAAGAATATTCTCGTTCGCCCAGCCGGTGAGCGACTTGTGGGCTTCGGAATCGATGTGCTTGATGTCGAGAAGGATGAGGTCGGTGTACTGCATCAGCTCCTCGAAAAGGCGGAAGCCGGCAGAATCGCGCCGGAAAGGCTGCGCTGCCGTGTCGAGGCAGGTGTGGATGCCCATTTCCTTTGCCTTGCGGAAGAGCCGGATAAGCGGTTTTATCTGTAAGAGAGCCTCGCCGCCGCTGACGGTAATGCCTCCCTGCCTGCCCCAATAGCTGCGGTAGCGGACGGCCTGAGCGAGAAGCTCGTCTACGGTGCGCAGCTCGCCGCCTGTCTGTTCCCACGTGTCGGGATTGTGGCAGTACCGGCAGCGCATGGCACAGCCTTTCAGGAAGATGACGAAGCGGATGCCGGGCCCGTCGACGGAGCCGAAAGACTCGACGGAATGGACCAGAAGAGATTCATGCCCATCGTTGTTTCCTCCTTTCGGGAAGGAGGAAAGGGGCTGTGCAGACTCGGCGGAGGGTTGCTGTTGTTGGTTGATTGGTTGCATGATAGTGATAAAGAACCTTCCCCGAAGCCTCACAAGAAGGGGCTTGTCTCGCGGAAATCCTGTCCGAAAGGGAATCGCCGGGGCTGCAACACAACGGCAGCAGACAGGCCGGGAGGGCGGTCGCAGGAGTGGGAAGAATGAAAGGAAAGACCGGCAGGACGGGGAAAGAGTGATGAGGGCGGAGGAATAAGACAGGAAAACAAGCCCCCTGCCGTCGTGGGCAAGGGGGGTGTTGCTGTCAGTTTACCCCTCCGTTGGGAGAGAGGGTGGATTCAGGGAGAGGGATATTACATCTTTCCGTGTGCCTGACGGGCGATAACGTCCATCTGCTGCTCACGGGTGAGGTCGATGAACTTCACTGCGTATCCGCTGACACGGATGGTGAAGTTGGCATACTCCTCCTTCTCGGGATGCTCCATGCAGTCGATGAGCTTGTCGACACCGAATACGTTGACGTTCAGGTGGTGTGCGCCACGGTCGAAGTAGCCGTCCATTACGCCTACGAGCGTGTTGGTGCGCTCCTCGTCGTTGTGTCCGAGCGTGTCGGGGCTGATGGTCTGAGTGTTGGAGATGCCGTCAAGCGCATACTTGTAAGGCAGCTTGGCCGTAGAGTTGAGCGAAGCCAGAAGGCCGTTCTTCTCTGCGCCGTACGACGGATTGGCACCCGGGGCGAGCGGTGCACCTGCAGGACGTCCGTCGGGCATGTTGCCGGTGTACTTGCCGTAAACCACGTTGGAAGTGATGGTGAGGATGCTTGTCGTCGGCTCGGAGTCGCGGTAAGTGTGGTGCTTCTTCACCATGCCGATGAAGGTCTTCAGCAGCCATACTGCAATATCGTCGGCGCGGTCGTCGTCGTTGCCGTAGCGCGGGAAGTCGCCCTCGGTCTTGAACTCAACGGGGAAGCCCGTCTCGTCGCGGATAATGTTGACCTTGGCGTACTTGATGGCACTTATGGAGTCGACAACGTGGCTGAAGCCGGCTATGCCCGTAGCGAAGGTGCGGCGCACGTCGGTGTCGATGAGTGCCAGCTCGGCTGCCTCGTAGAAATACTTGTCGTGCATGTAGTGGATAAGGTTCAGGGTGTTGACGTAAACACCAGCGAGCCATTCCATCATGTCCATGAAGCGCGGCATGAACTCGTCGTACTTCACTACGTCGCCCTCAATCGGACGGAAAGCCGGGGAGCACTGTTCGCGTGTCTTCTCGTCAATACCGCCGCTGATGGCGTAGGTGAGACACTTGGCGAGGTTGGCGCGTGCACCGAAGAACTGCATCTCCTTGCCCGTCTGCGTAGCCGAGACGCAGCAGCAGATGGAGTAGTCGTCGCCCCAGACCGGACGCATCACGTCGTCGTTCTCGTACTGGATGGAGCTTGTAATGACTGAAATCTTGGCAGCGTAACGCTTGAATCCCTCGGGCAGACGGGAGCAGTAGAGTACGGTGAGGTTAGGCTCGGGCGACGGTCCCATGTTCTCCAGTGTGTGGAGGAAGCGGAAGTCGTTCTTCGTAACCATCGAGCGGCCGTCCATGCCCATGCCTGCCACTTCGAGCGTAGCCCATACGGGGTCGCCGGAGAAGAGCTGGTTGTAGGACGGGATGCGTGCGAACTTCACCATGCGGAACTTCATTACCAAGTGGTCTATCAGCTCCTGTGCCCCGGCCTCGGTGAGCGTGCCTTCCTGTATGTCGCGTTGGATGTAGATGTCGAGGAAGGTGGAGATGCGGCCGACGGACATGGCGGCACCGTTCTGCGTCTTGATGGCAGCGAGGTAGCCGAAGTAGAGCCACTGCACAGCCTCGCGTGCGTTGGATGCAGGCTGTGAAATGTCGTAGCCGTAAATCTTCGCCATCTCCTTCATCTCGTTGAGGGCCTTTATCTGCATGGAGATTTCCTCGCGCAGGCGGATGGTATAGTCGGTCATCGTGCCGTCGCCGCAGTTGCGCAGGTCCTTCTTCTTCTCCTCGATGAGGAAGTCTATTCCGTAGAGAGCCACACGGCGGTAGTCGCCCACGATTCGTCCGCGTCCGTAGGTGTCGGGCAGACCTGTGAGGATATGGTTGTGGCGGACGAGCTTCATCTCGTCGGTGTAGGCGTCGAATACTCCGTCGTTGTGCGTCTTGCAGTATTTTGTGAAGATTTCGTGCAGTTTTTCAGAGGCTGATAGCCGTAGGTCGTGCAGGCCTGCTCTGCCATCTTGATGCCGCCGTAGGGCATGAAGGCACGCTTGAGGGGCTTGTCTGTCTGGAGGCCGACCACCTTCTCAAGCTCCTTTGTACCCTCGCTGATGTAGCCCGGTCCGTAGGCGGTCATGCTGGAGACAACCTCTGTCTCCATGTCAAGCACTCCGCCCTTGGCGCGCTCCTGCTTCTGAAGCTCCTTGAGCATGCCCCAGAGCTTGTCGGTGGCATCGGTCGGACCGGTGAGGAACGACTCGTCGCCGTCGTAGCAGGTGTAGTTGTTCTGAATAAACTCGCGTATGTTGACTTCATCAAGCCACTTGGTGCCAGTGAAGCCTCTCCATTCTTTTCTCATGACTGTGGAAATATAAATGTGAATACTTTTTTCTGTCTGGTGTTTTGGGTAGGTGGGGCGGCATACAGGCATCGGCAACGGGAGCACGGATGCGCTGCAAGGTGGGACGGGCGTCCCGTGGGCGGTGCAGTACGGTGGCGTCCCTGCGTGCAGGGGCATCGCTGCAGTCCGTCTGCGGCCTTGTTTTTACGTATGCAAAGTTACGTGCTTTTGCCGCTTTGGGCAATACTTATTTGTAAGTAAAAAACGTTGCACATGTCCGTTTCTTTGTGCAGCTATGGTTTCTTTCTTATTTTTCAATCATTATTATTAGGTATTGCCTTGTCCGCTAAGGTCGCGTTTTGCAATGTGAAGTTTGCAAACGGAGGATTGTCTTAGGTTTCATTTCCCATATTGTTAGTATTTTTGTGATTTGGCAGCTTGTTTTCTGTTCGCGATAATTTCTGTTGTGCGGATGTTTTCTCCGCTGTCTGATTTGGTATTTCCGACGGGTAGGTAAGCCGGCTGCTGCCTGATTGGGCCGGAAGCCGTCGGCTGACGTGGCAAATGTAGGTATTTAATCTGAGGTGGCAAAGAAAATATGGAAAAATTTCAATAATGAGACCGAGAAAAGGGACAAAAAGGCCCGTATTGCGGCATTTCCGTCTTCATTTCCCCGGCATTTGGGGGCGGAAAGCCGTTGCCGGGGGCATCGTGAAAGGAGGTGGCGCGGCGTCGTGGAGAAGGTGTCGGGACGGGAAAACGAAAGTGCCGTTTTCGCATGGTGAAAACGGCACTTTCGCGTGGTCAAAGCGGCACTTTCGTTTTGTCGGCAAGACTTGGCCTTTCGGGCAGCCCGGAAGGCTACCGGAGCTTGCGTCTCACGTCGGCGAGTGCGGCCACCCAGTCGGTATCGAGAGAGAACTGGGTAAGGTAGTCCTCGCGGTTGTAATAGGAGAGCACCAGTTCGCGGTCGGGGTCGTTGTAGAGGGGATGGTTGATGCTCGCCTCGCGGAAAATCTTCAGGACGCGTGCGCGGTCGATGGTCTGTGCGCGCTGATATTCCTTGGTGAAGAGGTTGACATAGTCGTACATGTAGTAGGCCATTGAGTCGAGCTGGTTGCTCAGGTGGGCCACCTCCGTGTTGGTGTACTGCCGCGCAGTGTCGGAGAGGGCGATGAGGGTGCGCGTCTTCAGGTACGAGATGGCATCGACCTTGAACGATGCTACCTTTCGGACGGCAGCGTCTTCACGGGTGTCGGTGGCCACCTTGTAGGCGGCGTCGTAGATTTGCTGATAGACGTGGGTGTTGGTCTGTGCCTTTGCGCCGATTGCAGCGAGGAAGGCGAGGGTGAGGAATAATACTGTTCTTTTCATAATTCTTGCTTGTTGGCCTGTCCGCTTCCTCCGGCAAGGAGAGATGCGGCGGCGGTTGTGGGTGATGGTGTGGGCTTTGTGTTATCTGATTCGTTCCTTGTTCTTGTTGGCGAAGTCCTTCCACGAGGAGAAGTGCCGGTCGGCTGGCTCGGGCCGGTTCATCTGCAGGAAGTGGCAGTAGGCGGCAGCGGTGGCGTCGGTGGCATCCATGAAGTGGGGCATCTGGTCGTCGCGGAGGCAGAGCAGCCGCTGCAGCATGCCTGCAACCTGCTCTTTCGAGCTGCGCCGTTGCCGGTTATGGCCATCTTTATCTTCAGGGGGCATACTCGTGGATGGGGACGGAGTGGTGGATGGCGGCGGCGATGGCGACTCCTTGGGCGCGGCCGAGCTTCAGCATCGACTGGACGTTCTTGCCGAAGAAGGGGGCTTCGATGGCCAGTTCGTCGGGCAGGTACTCGTCGATGATGCCCGTAACGCGGTCGAATATCTTGCCCAGCCGCAGGTAGGCGTCCTTTTCGCGCCGCATGTCTATGACGCCCATGACGACGAGCTGCGCCTTGCTGCCCACGACACGGAGCACCCCGTAGCCCATGACGTTCGTGCCCGGGTCTATTCCGAGGATAATCTTCGGTTCCGTTTCCGTCCTTCCGCTCATCGGTCCATGTAGGGATTGTGTGCCAGCTCGAATCCTATGTCGGTCTTCGGGCCGTGTCCGGGATAGACTGCGGTCTCGTCGGGGAGCATGCAGAGCTGCCGCAGGGAGCTGATTATCTGGAACATGCTGCCTCCGGGGAAGTCGGTGCGCCCGATACTGCCCTTGAAGAGCGTGTCGCCCGTGAAGGCGGCGTGCTCGGACGGGCAGTGGAAGACCACCGAGCCGGGAGTGTGGCCCGGCGTGCGCAGGATGTCCATCTTGTGGCTTCCGAAGCTGACGGTCTCGCCCTCGGCAAAGTAGTGGTCTACGGCAGGGAAGTCGTAGTCGGTTTCTATCTGAAACATCTCTCTTGCCTGTGCCTTCATGTTCTCCATGAGCACGTCGTCGCCGGGTGCGGCCTCGGGTCTGAGTCCGAAGGCTTCGTATATTGTGTTGTTGCCGAAGTTGTGGTCGAGATGCCCGTGGGTGCAGAGGAGATGGACGGGACGGAGGTTCCGGGTGCGGATATAGTCGGTGACGGCGCGGCGTTCCTCCTCGTAGTAGGCACCGCAGTCGATGATGACGCACTCCGAAGTCTCGTCGGAAACCACGTAGCAGTTCTCGGAGAGCATGTTGCAGGGGAATTTCTGAATGTTGAGCATATCTGTATGTAGTCCCTTTCCCGTCGGTCTCTCCCCGGCTTTCTGCTGCCGGGAGGGAACGCCCGGAAGGCTGCGACGGGGAGGTTCTGTCGTGCTTCCGCTCTTTCCGCGGAGCTGACGGGTACGGGTGGGGCGTTGTTTTTGGAGTTGTTTGTACTTTTTGGGGGGATGGCTGCGGCAGAGCCGCGACGTAGAGGGTGAAGGCTGCGGAGGGGCGAGGAGCTGACGGGCAAGGCGTCGGCAGTGTCTCGGAGCACAGGCTGGAGTGCAGCGACGGTGCAGGCGAGCCTCCGGTATCCGGCATCCCCTCCCTTCCGGGGGCTTGGGGAGGCTTTCCTATACCGGCAGATAGACTACATGCTTCTCCCGGAACCATTCTCCGTCAAACCAGTGGCTGATGTCTTCCTGCTGAACGATGCGCCGGAAGGGGGCTGTCTCGGCCGAGAGGTCTCCTCCCTTGAGGACGATGATGCCGTTGGGAAGGGCGTTGTGTTGGTCGCGTGCGATGTTCTTGCGGACAATCTTCACGAGGTCGGGCAGCGGCATGACGGCACGCGAGACGACGAAGTCGAACTTTCCCTTCTCCTCCTCGCCGCGGAGGTGCTGCGGCAGTACGTTTTCCAGTCCGATAGCATTGGCAACCTCGGTGGCGACACGTATTTTCTTGCCTGTCCCGTCAATGAGCTTGAAGTTTGCCTCGGGGAAGAGAATGGCGAGGGGGATGCCCGGAAAACCGCCCCCTGTGCCGAAGTCGAGCACGTTGGTGCCGTCGACGAAGCGTATCATCTTCGCGATGGCGAGGGAATGGAGGATGTGCCGTTCGTAGAGATTGTCGATGTCTTTTCTGGAAATGACGTTGATTTTCGCGTTCCAGTCGCGGTAGAGCGCGTCGAGGGCCTCGAACTGGCCGCGCTGACGCTCGGTGATGTCGGGGAAGTATTGGGTGATGAGTTCTGTCATATTCGGGTGTTGGTTGTCGGATGGTGGGTATTTGTGAGCACTATCAGGGGCGGTGGGAGCTTTCTTTCAGATACTCCGAGGGAGCCGGAGGGGCTTTTTCAAGATGCAGGATGGGGCATGCCGGGTTGTTGTTCCTGCCTACCGCTCTATGCTGACGCGCACTTCCTTGGCTGCAATCTCGCCCGGCGTATATATAAAGGTGGCGGAATCGTCGGTGAGGATGCAGTTGTCAGTGGGGTAGGGCGACGTTCCTACGAAGTAGCCCTTGGTACGCAGGGCGGTGGAGTCGGCATTTTCTAATCCGAGGCGTCCGGCAAGGGCGGAGACAATCTCGTGGGTGAGACTCTCGCGGTAGTCGTCGCCGAAAGCATCGGCGAGGGTTGTGATGCGCCCGGTCTTCGGGTTGAAATTGCGGACGAGGGTGTACCGGACAACGGCATCGCCCGTCTTGTTTGCAATGTCGGCGAGGCAGACGATGTCGCTGCCCTGTCCTGCGGCGAAGCGTGTGCGGATGTCGAGCTGCCAGTCGAGCCGCGCCGCCTTTTTCTCGTGCTGTCTGATGAGCCGGGCCATCTCCACGTAGTCGTCGGCATAGCGTCTGACGAAGTCGCGGACGGCAGGCACGGGCTGCAGCCGTTGGTAGCTGATGCCCGAATAGTCGGGTTGCAGGAGTCCCATGCGGAGCAGCGAGTCGTTGACTGCGGCATACTCCTTGCCGCGGAGGTAGGCAAAGTCGACGTGTACGCGCAGCCGCCCGTAGTGGCCGAGGGTGAGCACGGTGTCGGCCACGGCATGCGCCACGGGCACGGTGAGGGCTTTCGGCTTTTTATCCCCACCTCCGCAGGCGGCGAGGACGAGGCCGGCGGCGAGCGCAAAGGCTGCCGTATATAGTTTCTTGACCATAATCGGGACAAAGTTACGAAAAAGTTTTGTAACTTTGCAGGTCAGTAAAGGAACATTAAAGAAAATAAACAGCAGCGCGGCCCTGTATGTTGCGACACTGCCGCAACCCATCTGCCGCTGCCAACGAAAGGACAAAAGACTATGAAAGCAAAGGCTTGCCTGTTCGACCTCGACGGTGTGGTATTCGATACCGAGCCACAGTACACGCTCTTCTGGGCAAAGATAGCGCGCGAGTTCCGCCCCGACGTGTCCGATATGGAACATCTGATAAAGGGACAGACGCTCGTAGAGATTTACGACCGGTACTTCGGGGGCGACACTGCTACGCAGCAGACCATCACCGACCGCCTGAACGACTATGAGCGCAACGAGCTGGCATACAGCTACCTGCCGGGCTTCGAGGCGTTTGTGGAGAGACTGCGCAGCGGGGGCATCAAGACGGCCGTCGTTACCAGCTCTAACCGCGAGAAGATGGAGAACATCTACCGCCGCCACCCCGAGTTCCGCGGCTATTTCGATGCCATCCTCACGTCCGAGGACTTCACCGAGAGCAAGCCGTCGCCCCAGTGCTACGAGCGTGCTGCCGCACGTTTCGGCCTTGAACCGAAAGACTGCATAGTCTTTGAGGACAGTTTCAACGGACTGCGGTCGGGAAGGGAATCGGGCGCATACGTCGTCGGGATAACCAGCACGAACAGCGCGGAGGCGATTGCAGGGCTTTGCGACGAGACGAGGGAGAACTATTTAGATTCAAAGTTCGTAATCCAAAATTACGATTGCCCCTGATTCCTGCGTGCCTAATCCGACATTCAGTGCCCGGAATTGAGGAAATTCACCGTTCGACATCCGCAATCAGGAAACCTCTCTCCCGACATTCAGCACCCGAAGCCGGGGAATCTCCCCATTCATCACTCAACATTCATTACTCGAAACTCACTACCAATGGGATATTTAACGACAGACAAGAAGAAGATAACGACCAAGACCTTTGCCGAAATGAAGGCAGCAGGCGAAAAGATAGCGCAGATGACCGCCTACGACTTCACGACGGCAGGCATCCTCGACGCTGCCGGGATTGACAGCATACTCGTAGGCGACTCAGCCTCCAACGTCATGGCAGGCAACGAGGACACGCTCCCCATCACCGTCGACCAGATGATTTACCACGCGCGTGCGGTGGCCCGGGCGTGCAAACATGCCCTCGTGGTCTGCGACATGCCCTTCGGCAGCTATCAGGCGAGCCGCGAGGAGGGCATCCGCAACGCCATCCGCATCGTGAAGGAGACGGGGGTGGACGCTGTGAAGATGGAGGGCGGACAGGAGATAGCCGATACCGTGCGCGGCATCGTGCAGGCAGGAGTACCCGTCGTGGGGCATCTCGGGCTGACTCCCCAGAGCATCCACGTCTTCGGGGGGTACGGTCTGCGTGCCAAGGAAGAGGCGGAGGCCGCCAAGCTCCTTGCCGACGCCAAGGCCCTCGACGAGGCCGGTGTCTTCGCCATTACGCTCGAGAAGGTTCCTGCCAGCCTTGCGGCAGAGGTTACGCGCTGCGTCCGTGCGGTTACGATTGGCATCGGGGCAGGCAACGCGACCGACGGGCAGGTGCTGGTCTATGCCGACGCGCTCGGGATGACCAAGGGCTTCAAGCCGAAATTCCTCCGCCATTTTGCCGATGTCAACAGATGTATGACCGAAGGCGTTGAGGAGTATGTACGGACGGTGAAGGACAGTTCGTTCCCGGGCGTGGAGGAGTCGTATTAGATTCAGTCAGTCGCCTGTTCGGTGTCTGTTTCCCGATATTCCGCTGTGGGGAATCGAGACGGCAACAGAAACAATGCGGATATGCTGCCACGGGGCTTGAGCCAGTCGGATGATAATGGGCAGCAGTCAGCAAGCGACCTGTAGGGACAGGCCCTGTGCTTGTCCGCTCCGCTTGTTTCGGACAGACACGGGGTCTGTCCCTACATTTCCGCTTGCTATTAAAAGGGTATTCGTGTCTGAAATCTGTGCATTATCTACCTTTTTTTCATGGGCTAATCTGTTTATTTTCTCTCCGTCATGTTTCTATATTGTGGGAAAGAAATATGTATCCTGAAAACATTGATAACCAGCGGTATGTGATTGGGAAAACGAAAGTATCGTTTTCGTGTAGCCAAAGTGCCGTTTTCACACGACGAAAACGGCACTTTCATTTCATGGAGACGGCTGAACGGATTGTCAATACAGAGCTTGAGACGAGCAGCGGACAATGTGCAACAGTCAGCAAGTGGCCTGTCCGCACCGCTTGTTTCGGACAGACACGCGGTCTGTCCCTACATTTTCACCTGCTATTAAAAGGGTTTTCGCGCTTGGAATCTGTCCTTTATGTATTGTCTGACGGCATTACAGGCGGAGCACAAGCGACCCGTAGGGACAGGCCCTGTGCCTGTCCGCACCGCCTGTTTCGTACAGACACGGGGTCTGTCCCTACATTTTCACCTGCTATTAAAAGGATATTCGCGCTTGGAATCTGTCCTTTATGTATTGTCTGACGGCATTACAGGCGAAGAACAAGCGACTTGTAGGGACAGGCCCTGTGCCTGTCCGCTCCGCTCGTTTCGGACAGACACAGGGTCTGTCCCTACATTTCACATGCAATAAAAAGGGTATTCGCGTTTGGATTCTGCTCCTTCTGTACCTTTTTGTCTAAATCCTTATCTATTCATTCTGTCTTTCTCACTTTTGAAATCTCTCCACGCACATCTTCTGCCTGAAAGAACAATATACCCATCAGCACCCTGCCGTGCCTGTTCCCTTCTGTCTGCATGCACGGCAAAGCCCCTGTCTGCCCTCGGAAGGGAACAGACAGGGGTCTTGAAGTGTCGGCTATACTACCGCCTGAGCGGAAGTAACAAAGGATTAATAGTTTTCTGGAGCTACTTGGAAGAAGCTCTGTGGATGCTCACAAACCGGACATACTACCGGGGCAGCCTTGCCCACTACGATATGGCCGCAGTTGCGGCACTGCCATACGGCACTTCCGTCTTTTGCAAAGACGAGCTTGTCGTTTACGTTCTTCAAGAGCTTCAGATAACGCTCCTCGTGCTTCTTCTCGATGGCAGCTACCTTGCGGAACTTGGCTGCAATACCGAGGAAGCCCTCTTCTTCAGCCTCCTTGGCCATACGGTCGTACATGTCGGTCCATTCGTAGTTCTCGCCCTCGGCGGCAGCTTCAGATTCTCGTCCGTTGAGGGGATTTCGGCACCGTGAAGGAACTTGAACCAGAGCTTTGCGTGCTCCTGCTCGTTGAGCGCAGTTTCCTCGAAGATGGCTGCAATCTGCTGATAGCCTTCCTTCTTGGCCTTGGAAGCAAAGTAGGTGTACTTGCCGCGTGCCTGACTTTCGCCTGCAAAGGCATCCTGAAGGTTCTTCTCGGTCTTGCTGCCTTTCAGGGCCTCGCCGTCGAACTCCTGAAACTTGTCTGCCTTAGCGTGGCAAACGGGGCACTCTGCCGGAGCCTCTGTGCCCTCGTGCATGTAGCCGCAAATGGTGCAAATGAATTTCTTCTTCATAATGTTTCTGTCTTAATTTGAAATGATATAATCTTGTTTGTTTCCTAATGTTCCTGTATTGGACGTTCTCTTTTAGCTTGATTCCGCCTTTATTCTTCCGTGATGGAATCGTCAAGGTGTATTTGTAATAATTCCAATATTTCCTGTTCGTGCTGCAAAAGTAGCATAATTTATTGGTAAGGCATAACTTTTTAACATCTTTTCGCCTATTATTGGGTAATTGGCCGTTGGGCATCAGCCTCGTCCCTGTCCCGGAATTGCGGGAGGAAGATGCTCCGCCCTGCGTATGCACCGGCAGTCCCCGTATGCCGGATGCTGCGGATGCGGATATGCAAAACCGCCTGCCCGGTGGGTCGGACAGGCGGCTGGATATGTTTGCAGGCTATCGGACGATGCGCGCGTACTCCTTCTCGAAGGCCTTGGGATGGCGTCCGATGAGGATGACGTTGACGAGGCAGTTGGCGACAATCTCCTCGTTGGTCAGCTGAACCTTGCCGTCTTTCCTGACGTTCTTGCCGAGCAGCACCTCCCACGGGCCGTTGAAGTTGCTGTCGTCTGCCCCGAAGAACATTTCGCCCGAGTCGGGGTCTTCCATTAGCTGGTAGTGTATCTGTTTCTTGGAGGGGACGGGCGTCATGGCGAGAAGAAGACCGTATGCGGCCTGAAACGGCTCGCGGAGCTTTCTGCCCTTTGGAAACATCAGTCCGACATAGGGGAATATCTCTTCAAAATCGTAAGCCTGAAAGTATTCTTGAAGTTTCATTGCTGGGTGATATTGGGTGTTTGGTAACGGGTGCCGGGTGTTGGCGAACGGCTATGTTGCCGCGTATTGGCAGGGGAAGGGCGTCGTTCGGCGTCATTTCCCACAATGCGCGGTGCCCGTCGCCTTAGAACTTGGCCATCTTGATGGCGTCTATGGCACACTCGTCGCCCTTGTTTCCGAGCTTTCCTCCGCAGCGGTCAAGAGCCTGCTGGAGGTTGTCGGTGGTCAGAAGTCCGTAGATGACGGGGATGTTCTGCGTGGCGTTGAGGTGGGCAATGCCGTAGGTAACTCCCTCGCAGATGTAATCGAAGTGCGGGGTTTCGCCACGGATGACGCTGCCGAGGATGATGACGGCATCGAAACCGTCGTTCTTGGTCAGCTGCTGTGCGCCGTATATCAGCTCGAAGCTGCCGGGCACGGTCTTGATGTGGATGTTCTCGGGTATGGTGCCGTGCTTTTCGAGAGTCTTCACGGCTCCGTCGAGGAGCGCACCCGTTACTTCCGGATTCCATTCCGACACTACGATGCCAAAGCACATGTTGCTTGCATCGGGAACGGTGGCGGTATCGTAGGAAGATAGGTTGTGTAAGGCTGTTGCCATGTTGGGATTCGGTGATTTGAGGATGGGGGCCCGGACGTGTAGAATTGAGGCTTGGGGTCTGCTTCCACGGTAGGGAAAGGTCCTCAAGCCTCAAGTCTCAGGCGTCTGTATTTAGTTGGATGCGCGCTCGATATACTTGTCTATGTCCTGAAAAGCAGGAGAATTGACGTATGTCTTCTTGATGTTCTTGTATATTTCGAGTGCTTCTGCCTTCTTGCCTTGGCTTTCGAGGAGGATTCCTGCCTTCTTGAGGGCGAGTGGGGCAATGGTTGTGTTCACGTTGTCGAGGGCCTGACTATTGGCGAGATCGGCTGCCTTCTTGAACGCGCTCAGTGCCTTGTCGTTCTGATTGTTGTTGGCATAGATGTCGCCAAGGGCCATCTGGGATGCCGGGCTGATTACCATGTCCTTGCCGGTGCTGAACTTCTCGGCGTTCTCCATGGCCTTTGCCCAGTTCGGCTTGGCTGATGCGCATAGCAGAGAGCAGTGTAGAGGTTAGCAAGGTTTCCTGCTTCGGTTCCGCTGTAGTCGCTCTGGATCTTCTCGAATCCCTTGATGGCCTGATCATACTGCTGTGCGTTGAAGAGGGCTTGGCTCTTTGCCAGTTCGGTACTGGCTTCTGCCTCGCGCGGACCCGACACGAACGTGGTGTAGCACAATATGCCTGCAACGACAATGACCACTGCCGCCACGGCGATAATGAATTGTTTCTTGTACTTCAGGAAGAAGGCTTCAGAATTGTTGAGGGTTTCTTCGTATGTCCCTTCTGCTTTTTTGTTTGCCATTTTTTTCTTTATTGTTTTTTGTTATTTTCGTTTGTATGGTGCGCCCACGGCATCTCCGCAGGAAGACAACGGGGGAATATCGGGGCAAAGTTAATGAAAAACTCGCGTATAATGAAATTTATTGCAATATATTTTGGCTCATCCGCCAAATGCCGTATGGGGTTTTGCCCCTGTTTTCCTGCTGTAGCCGGACTGCCGCGGGGCTACAGGCGGCAGACGAAGGTGAAATCGTCGGGGAATGTCCCGGCTATCTGCCCCGGATTGTGGCCGAAGATTCCGAAGAGCGCGCTGCCGCTGCCGGACATCTGGGCATAGAGTGCGCCGAGTCCGTAGAGCCGCTGCTTGATGTCTGCCAGACGCGGATGGGCGGCAAAGGCAGGCTGCTCGAAATCGTTGGTCAGTTCGCTGCGCCATGTTCCTATAGGTTGCCGGACAATGTCGCGGCAGCATTTTGCCGGCTGCCGGGGTGTGATGGCGCGGTAGGCATCGGCCGTGGAGACGGCGATGCGGGGCTTTACGATGGCGATGTAGTATCCGCTGAGTTTTCCTTTCTCCATACCGGCAGGGGCAAACTGGTCTCCGATGCCCGTTGCATAGGCGGTCTCGGAGGCTATGAAGAAGGCGCAGTCGGCCCCGAGCCGTGCTGCATGGCGTTCCATTTCGGCTTTTCCCATGTTGAGCCTGAACCGCTCGTTGAGCAGCCGGATCATTCCGGCGGCATCGGACGAGCCTCCTCCGAGTCCGGCCTGAGAGGGTATGCGCTTGAAGAGGTGGGCATGGACGCGCGGCAGGGTGTAGCCGGCAGCGAGGAGACGGTAGGCGCGCACGACGAGGTTGTCGGCCTCGCTGCCCCCGATGGCGTCGCCGGTCAGCTTGAGGTCGCAGTCGGTGTCGGACGGGAAGCCGTCGTCCATCGTCTTTATCTCCAAAGCGTCGCACAGGGGAACGGGATAGAAGACGGTCTCTATGTTGTGATAGCCGTCCGGACGGCGGCTGACGACGTTCAGTCCGAGGTTGATTTTGCAGCAGGGAAAGGTAATCATGTATTATTATATATAATGTGTGGTGCAAAGGTAGCAATAATATTTCATAATCGGCAAGAGGTACCGACGAATAGGCGGGGATAATTTTGAATTATGAATTATGGATTATGAATTATTTTGTGTACTTTTGCGCATTATGCCAGAAACCAAAAGCAATACACCCAGAACCAACCGGCGCAGGACGCAGGCACCGATAGACAACACCTACGGACACTTGCAGCCGCAAGCACCTGAAATAGAACGCGTTGTGCTTGGCGCACTGATGATAGACAAGGATGCCTTCACGGTCGTATCGGAGATTATCCGTCCCGAGACGTTCTACGAGAGCCGCCACCAGAAGATATACGATGCCATCCAGTCGCTCAACCTCCACGAGAAGCCCGTCGACATCATGACCGTTGCCGAAGAGCTCAAGCGGAAGGGCGACCTTGAGGACATCGGCGGCCCGGGCTACATCGTGGAGCTAAGCTCGCACGTCGCTTCGTCGGCCCACATAGAGTACCACGCGCGCATCCTTGCACAGAAATTTCTTGCCCGCCAGCTCATACAGTTCGCCTCGATGGTGGAGACCGACGCCTTCGACGAGACCGTCGACGTAGACGAACTGATGCAGAAGGCGGAGAGTTCGCTCTTCGAACTGTCGCAGAAGAACATGGCGCAGGACTACACGCAGATAGACCCCATCGTCAGACAGGCGCACGACCTTCTCGTCAAAGCGGCCCGAAACAAGGAGAACGGCGGACTGACGGGAGTCCCGAGCGGATTTCACCAGCTCGACAAGATCACGGCCGGATGGCAGGCCTCCGACCTTATCATCATTGCCGGACGCCCTGCGATGGGCAAGACGTCGTTCGCCCTGAGCATCGCCAAGAACATTGCAGTGGACTACCGGGAGCCTATCGCCTTCTTCTCGCTCGAGATGAACAACGTGCAGCTCGTCAACCGGCTCATCTCCAACGTCTGTTCCGTACCGGGAAACAAGATTCTCAACGGTCAGCTGACGCCCGACGAGTGGGAACGATTCGACTCCAACCTGCGCCGCCTCGACGGTGCGCCCATCTATGTCGACGACACTCCCGGCCTGTCCATCTTCGAGCTGCGCACCAAGCCCGTCGTCTGGCCCGCGAGCACGGCATCAAGCTGCTGATGATAGACTACCTTCAGCTGATGAATGCCAACGGGGCGCGCTTCAACAGCCGTCAGGAGGAGGTCTCGACCATATCGCGCTCGCTGAAGGGACTGGCCAAGGAGCTGAACATTCCCGTCATAGCCCTGTCGCAGCTCAACCGTACCGTCGAGGCGCGCGAGGGTCTTGAGGGCAAGCGTCCGCAGTTGAGCGACCTCCGCGAGTCGGGAGCCATTGAGCAGGATGCCGACATGGTGCTCTTTGTTCACCGTCCCGAGTACTATCATATCTATATGGACGAAAAGGGGAACGACCTGCACGGCATGGCGCAGATTATCATTGCCAAGCACCGCAAGGGTGCCACGGGCGACGTGCTCCTGAATTTCCGCGGCGAGTTTACGCGGTTTGCCAATCCCGAGGACAACGATTTCCGTGCACCGCTGCCGGACGGCGGTACAGGCGGAGAGATTATCGGAAGCCGCATGAACGACGAGCCGCTGCCTCCGCCTCCGCCCGGAATGGGAGGGGCAGTGCCTTTCTGAGAAAATGAAAGTGCCGTTTTCGCATAGTCAAAGTGCCGTTTTCGTCATGCGAAAACGGCACTTTCGTTTTATGGAGACAGCAGGCTGGGCAAGGCGAAATGCTGTTTGTGATGTGCGACTGATAATGTGCAGCGAATCGCAGGCGAAATGTAGGGACAGGCCCCGTGCTTGTCCGCCACACTCGCATCGGACAGACACGCGGTCTGTCCCTACATTTCCGCTTGCCACAAACAGGGGATTCGTGCCTGAAATCTGTCCTTTATGCGGATTCTGTCTGCGCTATAGGAGGTGCGCAACCAACCTGTAGGGACAGGCCTCGTGCCTGTCCGCCACACGCTCATCGGACAGACACGCGGTCTGTCCCTACAT